>CAZIDP010000007.1:106650-133647 GCA_964537975.1 uncultured Nitrospirales bacterium
TGGGCTTGAAAGAAGCCAAAGACCTGGTGGATAGCTGCCCGGCAGCAATTAAAGAGAATGTACCTGAGGATGAGGCCAACAAACTCAAAGGTGAATTGGAAGAAGCAGGCGCAGTGGTTGAGCTTGTAGGTGTATAACACCTTTCGTCTTTTACATCACTTCATTCATTGTTTTTGATAAACGTTTGTGTTGGCGGTTCAATCCGGGATAATTTCGATTGGGCCGCCAATACTACATATTGGAAACCTGAATCCAGATGGAAATATTTGCACATCACAACACAATGAACACCCGATAATCGTGTCTTTACTTTTGCCAGTCTCCCCCAAAATACGCACTTCGCTCTGCATCATGATGTTTCTCCAATACATGGTTTCAGGGTTAATTCTTCCTATCATGAGCCATTACCTGAAAAATCATTTAGGTTTTTCACCGTTTCAAGTTGGGCTGGTACTGGCAATGCTTCCGATTGCTGCTATAATTGCACCATTTATACTGGCACCTTTCGATACCTACCGAATTCGGGCCGAGCGGCATCTGGTTATTTACCAGGGAATCGCGGGCATACTTATGCTTATCTTGTCACGTCAAGATAATTTTTATGTTTTCTTATTGCTCTACTTGCTCTATGGCATCGTATTTATGCCCACCTTTTCACTGACCAATACCGTAGCATTCAGCCATCTGGCCGATGCGGAACGTGATTTTGGCAAGATACGTATGTGGGGGCCAATCAGTTGGGTTTTTGTCGGTTGGGCCTTCAGTATGCTGTGGTTACACGGCAGCCCGGAAGAAGCTGCCAGCCGTCTTGGGCATGCCCTGGTCTTTTCCAGTTTGTGCTCTTTTGCTTTGGCTGCTTTCGCCCTGACACTTCCCAAATCACCTGATCTAAAAATCCAGAAAGACACCGTATCTACACAATGGCGACATCTCAGGTTATTTCACGCGCCTGATTTGGTATTGTTGAGTATACTAACCTTTGTAAATGGTATTGTCCACCAATTCTATTATTATGGTATGGGGCCCTTTTTAAGCCAATTAGGTTTCAGTGATCGTTACATCATGCCAACAATGAGCCTGGGACAACTCGGTGAAGTTTTTATGTTGGCATCTTTGGGTTATTTCATGACTCGGTTTGGTGTGAAGTGGACGCTGGTTATCGGCTCTTTTGCGCAAGCTGCCCGTTGTGTAGCATTTGCTACCGGCTCCATTCCACTTACCTTGTTGTGTATACCCAGTCATGGCATATGTTATGCCTTTTTCTTTACGGTAGGGTATATCTATGTCGACAGGCAAAGTCCCCTTTCCGAAAGGAGCAAGGCGCAACAATTTTTCAACATACTCATATTGGGATTGGGTAGTTTATTCGGGAATCTTGGTGCAGGTAAAACCGCAGAAATTTTCATGCACTCAGGAACGACTGAAATTAACTTCACCGCATTCTGGCTGGTACCGGCGATTCTTGGTTTCATCATAACGTTCATGCTGGCATTGTTCTTCAGAGAAGCTCGTTCTCCGAAAACTTTCGTTTCCGAGTAAATATACCGGGTATGCTGAAACCAGACTGCCCTGATTATCCTCCTCAAGATAATATGATTACATTCCTGGCATAAAAGCAGAAGAGTAACCGCTCTTCATCATTCCATTCGGGTACCCACAGGCTGAATGATTTACTGAAGTTGTACGTCCTTTTACCCTGCTACACCCATCAATGTGCAGGAATTGTCCACAGATCAACCAAATGCTTCCCGGGCAGCCGAAGAATGTCGCGACAGATATTCTTCCAGCATGGCTTCGCCTGTTTCGGCGTCTATACCAAGAATTGCCATTGGCACTTCATAGGGTTTAAACAACTCGGGGTAATCGTCTGGCACTATATTTCTGGCTTGTAACATAACATCAGCCAGGCATACTACTGCGGCGTGAATTTTCGAGTTGGGCGCGTTCTGTGGCTGATGATGGAAACGGATAGATTCTGTAATTTCAACCGGCAGCCCCCAGTGATTTGCCAGTTCATAACCGGCTTCTGTATGGGAAAGACTCAACAAATCTTCTTCGGCTGCCACACGGTCCAACCCCGTCAATGCCGGGTCTATTTGAGCACAGCGAAGTGGGGCTATTTCCCATAAAGCAGCAATACCAATATCGTGCAACAATCCCGCAGAGAAAATACCAACCAATTGACGCCGCCCGGAGGCCTTGGCAACTATTCGGGAAGCAATGGCAGAACAGACTGAGTCAAACCAAAAACTCTGATAATCGAAATGCTTCCATTTCTGCAACAAATCAGCAACCGCAGCCGAAAGTACAATGGAGTAGATTTCGTGTAGTCCCAACAGGGCCACAGCATGGTTCAGATCATGTATCCGATGAACAAACCCATACGCAGCAGAATTGGCAACTCCCAACACCTTGGCTGCAATAGGGGGGTCCAGTGTTATAATGTCAACAGCCGCATTGATTGAACTGTTGGGGTTCTGCATTGCATTCCGCACCTGCTCCACCGTTTCGGGCAAGACTGGCAATGATTTGATTTCACGAATCAACTGCGGAACATGCAATAACCGAAGCGGTTGACGCAAACCATCAATATCAAGCGCAGAATGCGCTGATGTTTCAGTCACTGGCGCTTCTGTTATTATATTCGGAGTTGTCTTAGATTCGTAATAGCGTTGAATCGCCGCATGCACATCTGTCGCACGACAAAATACAGTCTTCACGTTACAGCCGGTATAATTTTCAACCTCTTCAATAGCTTCTGGTTTTATGGTGTATAAACACCCTATCATTAACACCTTGCCTACCAGATCAATGGGTAAAATTTGATGTTCGATAGCTATGGAAGCCGGAATGATGTTTATTATGGCGGGACTTATCTCAAAGCAGGTGATGTCAGAATTGATGACGCCCGGATGATCAATCAAAAAATCCAGTAAGGTGTCCGGGGTCAGATACTCCAAAACGAACAAAGCTTCAATCAGATCGTCTTCCATTTTTGATTGCAGGGTAATAGCCTCGTCAAGCTGACTCTTAGTCAGGAGATTAGCCTCTAGCAGCATATAAACCACACGAAGCTGCATTTCTTTGCGCTTTTCCAAATCGGCATCACGAATAATAGCCAATCGCATGTCATTTTCACTGGAAGTACTATTATTGTTTGGACTGGATTGATCATGCGTCATATTGCGCCGCTCCTGTTTGAAAAGCAATTATGCTTTGTTTGATATGGTATCTGTTTCGCTTGGGCTGTAAGTTTACCCTGGGTCATTTGCGATCATGATTTGTTTCATCTGTGTACAAAGTACTATTTACTGAGCAACTGTAATGAATATATTAACATACTTTGGCGCAGGCGCGGCAACAGGTATACTGAATCATGACCTTTACAAAACAGGAGATAGCGTTCCAGCAACTGAGACAGGAGATGACTAATATTACATATCATGCCTGTATTCAGGTCGGGCAAACAGCAATTGAACGACGCCGATATGCCGTTCAGTGAATGCTGCTTCGCAATAAGCCAGGTAATATTCCCACAACCGGGTAAACTTATCGTCGTATCCCAGGGCTTTCACCTTGTCCAGGTTCCCCAGAAAGCGTTCACGCCAGATGCGTAATGTTCTGGCATAATGATGTCCAAATTCTTCGAGCCGTACCAGGGCAAAGTCGGTATGTCGGTTCATTACATGGCACAAAGCTGTTACAGAGGGCAGACAGCCACCGGGGAATATATAGCGTTTAACATAATCGACATAATTTTTTGAAGCTTCATATTGCTGGTCTTTAATGGTTATGGTCTGCAAGGCCATCAAGCCAGATGGCTTCAACAATTTGGAGCAGTGTGAAAAAAATGTTGGATAATAGGCATGACCGACTGCTTCAAGCATTTCTACAGATACGATTTTGTCAAAAGTTCCCCTGATCTTCCGATAATCTTCAAATAGTATCGTAATTTTATCATCAAGACCCAAAGCTTGCACCTTTTCAAGGGTGAAATAATATTGTTCAGCAGATATAGTGGCGGTAGTTACCCTGCAACCATATGTCTGTGCAGCGTGTATGGCCAGTGCTCCCCATCCAGTGCCAATTTCCAGTAAATGATCATCGGAAGATAATTTCAGTTGACGGCAAAGTCGATCAATTTTTTCTATGGATGCCGCTTTTAAGCTGGCGTTATCGTCATTAAAATAGGCACTGGAGTAGGCCATAGTTTCATCTAAAAATAAGGCATAAAAATCATTTCCCAAATCATAATGCGCAGAAATATTTTTTCGGCTTCCAGTGATAGTGTTTCGATGCAGCCAGTGGAAAACTTTATTGAATGGCTCCATAAAACGTGCCCAGCCTTTGTCGATACCAAAGAAAACATCGGTGTTCATTATAAAAATACGTACCAGTTTAGCGAGGTCATCACAACTCCACCATCCTTCTATATACGCTTCGCCTGCTCCGGTGCTGCCCCCCAGGAAAACAGTCCGGTAACATCGTGTATCATGTATGTTTATCCGAGCAACAAGCGTTGCGGTAGCTGTATCCTGGCCAAAATAAAATGTTTCATCATCATCCTGCAAAACTAACGCGCCAAGCTGTATTTGAGAAGCCAGGCGCAACACAGAGCGTCGCGTGAATCTATCAAGCCATCCATTTTCTTTATGCAAGAAAAACCATGGCTTTGTGTCGGTAATTCGTTCTTTGTCGTTTAAATCTACGATTGATTCGGATTTCATTTGACGTCGTGCTCCCTTGTCGTCGCAGATGTGCCGGGGTGTGGACAGTAGGGTATCTTTTTCCACCAGAGTCTCAACGCTTCAAAATATATGGCAAACAACACTTTCATTGTCATAAATGGAAATAAAAACAACATACTGTTCAATGATGCCGTTGTGATCGCTTTGCGTTTCATCATCAATGTTGCATCAAATATTTTCAAGTTATGTTCAATATTTTCAAGATGAACAACCAAACTGTTACCCGGCTTATTCATAATGCCCTGGTAGTTCATTTCCATTGCCATAAAAGGCGAGACATGAAACACTTTGCTGAAATTCAGTTTCAGCGATGTTCGGTTGGCATCATTTTCGGAGATTTGTTCTATGTATACATGCTGCTCATTCCAGGGCGTGTTATGCACCTCCAATAATACTGTTTCAATCTGGGTGCCATCCTGAGAAAAGCAATAATAAAAACTAACCGGGTTTATCACAAAACCAAAATAACGCAAGTGTGTCAAAAGTCGAATTGGGCCTGCTGGACGAATTTTAGTATGTTTTTCCACTGCATCTCGCACTGCTTCTGATAAAGGTTGCTTTGGGTCTCCCAGATGGTCTTCCCGCCGAAAGCGCGCCAGCGCAATACGGTCTTTGGACCATAACCACCGACCATGAAAAATGGTGTCCAGTTCATCCAAATCGAGATACATCATAAACAATGAGTAATTGAAAACATGGGATCGAGGCAGGTAACGACGGTGTCGAACTTCACCGGTATAAATGCAACTCTGCATCATGGCCAGTCCTTACCGAAAGCCTTGGCTACCTCCAGCGCGCTTTTAACGCCGTCTTCATGAAAGCCATATCCCCAATAGGCACCACAATAATGGGTGTTGTTTACCCCAGATATTTCAGCATGACGCTTTTGGGCTGTTACACCAGCTATTGAATATACGGGATGTGCATATTGAAACTGCCCCAATATGGCGTCCGGTTTTACTTTGTTGTTTTGATTTAATGTGACACAAAAGGTCACTGGCGCATCAACACCTTGAAGAATATTCATGTTGTAGGTTACTGTTGCGCGATTATTATCTGGTTCTTTATCTACCAGGTAGTTCCAACTTGACCAAGCCAGGTGTTTTTTGGGTAATATGCTGGAATCTGTATGTAACAACACATCATTATCCTGATATGGAATAGCGCTGAGTATCTCTTTCTCGGCTTCACTTGGGTCCAGGAGCATCTGTAAAGCCTGGTTGCTATGCACTGCCAGCACTACTTGATCATACTTATCCTCTTTGCCATCTTGACTGCAAACCCAAACTCCATCAGCATCCCGGCGTATTGAATTCACTGGCGTAGATAAACGAATCTTATGCTGGTAAGACGCTGTCAATTTCGTTATATATTCACTGGAACCACCTTTAATAACACGCCATTGCGGTCTGTCATTGATGTTAAGCAGGCCATGGTTGTTAAAAAATGTAAGAAAATTTTGCGCAGGAAAGTCCATAACTTCAGCTGGATCAGCCGACCATATTGCAGAGATCATCGGAGTCAGATAGCGGTCTCTGAATGCGTCACACAATCCAGATGACGTAATCAACTCTCCAAGGGTACCGGAAAAAACACCTGTTGCCAGCAGTGCCTTTGCTTTCCGATTGAATCGCACTATATCGTAAATCATGCGCCAGTGAGATGGGTTAAGAAGGTTACGACGTTGGGCAAACAGCGTATTTATTGAAGTACCGGCATATTCGATATTACTCACATTGCACCGGACACTAAAGCTCATTTCTGTAGGACGGGACTCGACCCCAAGTTGGTCCATAAGCCGGATAAAATTTGGATACGTCCAATCATTGAACACGATAAACCCGGTATCTATGTTGTACGTCGCATCATCAACTGTGACCGGAACCGTGTGGGTGTGACCACCAATATAATCGCTGGCTTCATAAACGGTCAGCGTGTGTTCCGGTTGCAATAAATATGCGATCGTCATACCGGATATGCCTGTACCAATTACAGCAATGTGCATTTTAGTTTTTCCGTGAAAGTAATATGAAAAACATTCATACCAAGTCCAATTAGTAAAGAATTGCGCCTGGTTAGTCTTGGATTAATGTTGCACCGTAATGTTCCATTGGCTAGATATTACCATGCTGTCTATTATTTGTCAAGTTTATGTCTATAATGTTTGCAGATATGTGCCCTTGTAAAATGTGCTGGAACAACCTCAGGCTGCTCCAGCACAAAATCAATAAAACTTTAACGCAGACACCGTACTGAAGAAGATACCTGCTCCGCGGCAAATCGGCTATAGTCTAAATACAAATCTGGTTCTTAACCTTCGTTATACAAAATGTACAACCCATCTTTTCCAGGTGCTACAATATCGAGCATCCCATTTCCAGAGAGGTCTACCATCGCAAAATATATCCCGAGCCCGGTGGTTTCGCGCAATGGGCCATAGGAAATTACCTGCTTTACGAAATGGTCCCCATTCCACTTGAAATAATAGCATCCATAATCATCGCGTGCGCCGGGGTCCATGCCGCAATGAGCACGATACCGTTTTCCCGTTACGAGTTCACAGACACCATCATTATCAATGTCAATCCACTGTAGATCATGGTACTGAGAATTCCAGGGGTCCATCGGATGCTCTTTCCAGGTGCGTGTACCGTCTGCTGCTTTTTGCTGTTCCCACCAGCTCAAGCCATATTCATGACCACCACCTACAATTAGATCGTTCAATCCGTCACCATTGACATCGACGACGAGGATTGGCACACTGGCCGACGGAAACAACTTGAATTCCGGATGCCAGGTCCACGAACCTTGCAATGGGTCTTCCGGTGCTTCAAGCCAGCCATGATTCAATATTAGGTCCATGCGGCCATTGCCATTGATGTCTCCGGCACCAAGCCCGTGACCTTGTGGGCCTTCAAAAACTTTGTGTGCGGAAAACTTGCCGGTTCCTTTTCCCTGAGAATCCGTAATGAGTTTGTAGATTACCAATGGAGCGCCGGGTGTATTGGGTACGATTTCCAGCATGCCGTCCCCATCCATATCCCAGGCACGGGTGGTTTCCACGTTTCCAGTTTCAGCAATGATGTGTTCCGGCCATTCTTTTTCTGGATCACCTGGATTCTCACGCCAGCGGATAGAATTGCCCCACCAGCCCCCTGTGATAAAATCCAACCGTCCATTTCCGTTGATGTCCATGGGTATGGTTGAAAAGTCGTCGTAGTACTCTCCTTCAGTTTTGATGGTGCCTATACGGTGACGCTTTTTAAAATCAGGACCTTCATACCACCATTCCCCAGACACAATATCCAGAATGCCATTATTGTTGACATCAAACACACCGACCGATTCATATCGTTCGTCGGCGATTAATACTTTTCTAAATTTCAATGACATAGCATCAGAATCCTTATCGTTTTCACAATCGAATTTAAAAATTATATAATCAAAATTTATACCGTAATTGTCGTATTACTTGCCTCTGAGTTTACGGATATATTCACGTGCTACTTTCAAGTCTTCCATTGCTTCAGGCGCAGTAGTCATCGGTGGGCGTTCACCACGAATTGCGGCAATAAAATTTGAAGCTTGTTGTTGCATCGCGTGTACCCAGGGCATTTGTGGAAACTCTGTCACAGGTGTTTTGCCTTCACCGGGATCACGAAGTATCTCCACTTTTCCTGGCTGATTCCGAACCATCGGCGCGGGAAGCGAAACCTTGACATAACCACGTTCAAATGCGACAAGCACAGACTCCTGCCAGTCAACCGTTGTTTGGTATGGTGACATCTCAATGGCACAGGTGACGCCACTTTCACTCTGCCCTGCCAGCAGCACGCCGCCCGGGTCTGCAAAGGTTACCTTGTACGACTCTCCCAGAAAGTAATGCAGCAGGTTGACCTGGTGAATGTAATAATTGACGAAAGTCCAGAATTCAGTATTGGTTTCCTTGTCCATATCGGTTGGTGGCGCTTCAAACTCAAAGGTGCCATCAACCCGATCACCTTCATCAATCAGATCAAGAAAACCATTGGCGACCCAGTCGCCTGCTGGCATTAGGATGCGGATATAGGTCATCTTGCCCAATTCACCCGAGGACTTGAGACGCTCCACTTCCGCCTTGGCGTACATAGACGCCGGATCACTTCTTTTATGGTAGCCTACCATTACCCAGGCTGCTGAATCTTGCAACACCTGGAGAATTTTTTTCCCTGAATCCAAGGTGCTGGACAGGGGCTTTTCAATAAAAATGGGTTTTCCAGACTGGATTAATTCTGGTAATAGGATGCCATGCCGGGTGAATGGTTGTGAAGCCACAATGCCATCCAGTTCTTCATTTGCAAGCATTTCCTGGTGGCTGGTATACACCTTTGGAACGCCATACCGCTGAGCCACTTTTGCTGCGGTTTTTTCGCGTACCTCTGCAATTGCTGCTACCTTACAATCGGGCAACACAGCATAGTTTCTCAAATGGGCACACTGACCCATTCCTCCTACGCCAACGAATCCAATACGAACACACTTCTTCTCAGCCATTACTTACCCTTTCAAAAAAAACTAGTATGAGATACAATTCGGGTATGCTTTGAAGTGGGATGAGCCAGTCCCCCGAACACCCCGAATATTATGCTTGCTCACAACAACAGATTGGTGAGCACATCCTATATACTACCATGTATTCACAGCAAATGTGAATCATGATTCTTACTATGCGTATATTTTATTACATTTTTAGGAGCTAAACTTTACCCGTGTATAGGCGTAATATTGGAAATGCGATGTGATTACCACTACCTCCGAAACGTTCTTTAGTTATGCGTTCCAGAAATGTCCCTTGCGCTTGTAGCTTCAATTTGATCACAGGTAAGGCGAGATAAATGAGTTCGTCGGAGAGCTTGAAAGCAGCGACAAAACAGATTGCATAAGCACATTATAGGCCTCTGGCGCCGGGCGGTACCCCCCGTAAAAGATAAAAGCATTGTCTGTTTCGTATCCCCCTTCATTGAATGCTTCGGGTGTCGGTAAGTATCCAAAATCGCCATTGGCATAACCCACCAGGAATAACGGTCCCGGGATAACCTGTCGCAATTCGTCCGTGAATCGAGAAAAGACTTCTGCCCCCAGGCAAATGAGTCGTACTGGACCAATCTTCAGCAGTTGAATTTCAAAAGGCAGGTTTGTCTGTACCTTCCCTGAACCATAAAGCGCCAACATCTGTATCTTCCATTGGCTGGCAGCATCATGAACACGGTCTGCGACATACCCTCCGGAAGTGCCTGTTTCCGCTACCAGTTTTTCGACCCAATGGTCTATCCATTCCGGTGTGTGACTGTCCAGGGGCAACGTTATATGGCTGCACCGATGTAGCAATGCTGGTTCCGTAACCGACTCTGCCTGAGTCAATATATCCAATACACTTTCAGCCAATGTTGTCCCCCAGGATTCGAGGATGGAGAAGTCCGTAACATGATCCGGAGGATTCATATTGCCGCAGGCACCGTTGGTAAAGAGGACAACCGGATTGCCCGGCAGAGTATCATGCAATGTTTTGGCTGCGCAACCAAACAGATCGCCACTGATATAACGATTTTCTGAACCCAGTGCCACATTGTGAATGGGATAATTGGCAAGAAGGGCAGTATAACTACCATCATTACGTTGGAACCCTATGACCCCAATGCGATGGTCCACATGCGCTGAAGGCTTTCCACGGCGATCAATCGATAAGTCGTTGTGTCCCTCACCGAAAACAAGTTGAATACTTTCTAACTTGCTTTTGGCTTCATAGGCCAGTTCTACAAGACAATTGCCAAGGTGCGCGACATAAGCCGGATCATAGGTACCGCAATTAAGAAGACGGAGGGTTGCGGGACCTGCATGGGTGTGGGTTGCAGACAATACTACAGCATCAATGGGCATTTGTAATTTGCTGGATATTTCTCGACGTAAAGAAGATGCATCATCGGTGTTGTATCCGATGATATCGGCATGTAACCAAAGAATACACGATGTATTATGTTCAATATATAATGCCCGTGCGTATAGTCGAGAATGTAAACCAACCGATGGTTGCTCACGTGCCACGTAACCTGAAAGTTCACAACCGATTTCCGGAGTTATATCAACACTCGCTGCACCTGCACGCATCTACAATCCCTCCCGAACAATAAATATATAACTCGATCAAGCCAATTCATTTCTACACGCATATATTTTTTCAAAAGCCTGGGCAACTTCATCCATGTCTTCATCGCTGCCCAACAATACATGCTGATCAAACCAGGCGCCTTCTTCAGCGCAGATGCGCTCACAAACTGGACAGGACGTATGTGAATAGTCAAGATCGGTTCGTACGCTTTTATAGCCAGTATACGGACCAAAAGCCTTGTTTAAAAAAATGGGCTGTCGGTACAGGGGTATTGCGTATCCCCCACACACAGGGATGCCTTCGGCAGTCAGGGCTTCCAGATATCGTGCTCGAGGCACACCATAAATTTGTGCATCATACCGAAATACAAACAGGTGATATCCGTGGCGCGTATGTTCCGTGCTGCGTTGTTGCGGTGTAATGCCCGGGATTGGCTCCAGTAACTCTGCAAGCAATCGACCGTTGATGTCTCTTCTGTTGGCTTGCTCTTCCAGACGATCGAGCTGGCAATTTAAAACTGCCCCCTGGAACTCGGTCATACGATAGTTGCCGCTGATGGTATGGTGTTCATACCAGGCACCACCTGGCACGCGACCGCAATTATGAATCGACGCACACCGTTGGTACATCTCTGTGTTGTTGGTGAGAATGATGCCACCTTCACCACTGGTCATGTTTTTGGTTGACTGAAATGAAAAACAGGCCATATCCCCCAGCGAGCCTACAGAGCGATCTTTATAACGTGCGCCATGGGCATGGCAGGCATCTTCAATGATGTAGAGTCCATGCTCCTCGGCAATGGCACGCAAGGCATCAAAATCAACGGGTAATCCCCCCAGATGTACTGGAATGATAGCTCGTGTACGTGAAGTGATGGCAGCTTGCACGGAATCTGGATTAAGGTTGAAGGTGTCGGCTTGTATATCCGCAAAGACAGGCGTTCCATTGGCTTCGATCACTGCAGTGGCTGTTGCCAGAAATGTGTAGGGGGGTACGATGACTTCATCGCCAGGTTCCAACCCAAGTGCCAACAAAGCGATACGCAACGCAGCCGAACCGCTGGAAATGGCCACCCCATGTTCCGCGCCATGGTATGCCGCAAATCGCGAGATAAAGCGGTCGACCTGCGTACCACTCAATCGACCCCAGTTGTTGCTATGCAACACCTCCAGCAGTGCCGCTTCCTCTTCCTCCCCATAAACTGGCCACTTTGGAAACGGTAGTTTGCGGGCCATTTTTCCACCGAGTATTGCTAGTTGTCCCATGTGCGTTTTCTCCCTCTGGACTGCTACTGCTTCAAACATCATCGAGTAAAAAAGCATACTTACAAGCGCAACATGTTGCATCGCAATGCTATGCCCTGCCACCAGAGCGCATTTTTTTCACTTCTTTAGTGTACAAAATCTGATACAGCAGGATAAAGTACAAAGCGTCGATGCTTGCCTTAACTCATAATGGAGGTAATAATCGTTTCAATCCATTGAATGCTCTTCCAGGGCTTCAACCACACGTTGATGAATTACCTGTGCGAGGCGTTCATCCAGCCCCAAAGGTCCGCTGACGTGATAGGGTATGCCTGGATGTGCTGCTGCTGCCTCTGCTGCCAAATTTGGAATGTCTGTTGTGCTGTGTCTTCCTGGGGAAAGAAAATAAGGGTGAACGACAACCCGGCGGGCTCCGCGGGCAACGCAACGATCAAACGCTTGTGCAATAGTCGGTTCTGCCAGCTCCATATGCGCTGTTTCCACAATGGTGGCCCCGGTCACTTTCTCAAAAAGTTGCAGTACATAGCACATCATCTCATTCGCGGCCTGCATTCGAGAACCGTGATCGACAAGAATTATGCCGGTATCGGGCGGAATAGGAGCTATCCGGTTATCGTTATTTACAGTCATATTAAAATAAAACTCCAAGGGGTATCGTAGCGTATAGTTGAACGTCTGTTTGCACTGCGACATTCCAACCGGTAAGATTTGTAAATATTACATAATTTGCTTTTTTAGTCAACAATAATGGAGCTTCTTTGACATGGCTATTCATAATACATTACCCGAATTGAACGAAACGTACCCACTGACTGAGGCACAAATACAAGAATTTCAGTCGCAAGGTCACACAATTTTGCAGGGGGTTTGTGCGCCGGACGAAATAGAGCTATATCAACCACTTTTTGCCGAAGCCGTTGAAAAACGAGCACATTCTATCGCACCAATGGAAGAACGTGACACCTATGGCAAGGCATTCCTGCAGATTATGAATTTATGGAGACAAGAAGAAGCATTACGACGCTTTGTCTTTGCCAAACGATTTGCGCAAATCGCAGCCGAACTCATGGGGGTAAAAAGCATTCGATTGTACCATGATCAGGCTTTATACAAGGAAGCTGGTGGCGGTTTTACACCCTGGCATCAGGACCAGCATTACTGGCCACTGGACACAGACAAAACCATCACCATGTGGATGCCACTGGTCGATGTAACCGAGTCCATGGGAACCATGAATTTTGCTTCTGGATCGCACGAGATTGGCTATCTGGGTGATTTACCAATTTCAGATGAATCAGAATCCATGATAATTGATCTAGTAAATGAACGCGGGTATTCCTTAACCAATCATGGAGCAATGAAAGCAGGCGATGCCACATTTCATTACGGATGGACCCTGCATGGCGCACCTGGTAATAACAGCGATCTAACCCGTGAAGTAATGACCATCATCTATTTTGCTGATGGTGCCCGCTGTATTGAGCCAGACAATATCGGGCGCACCAATGATCTGAAAACCTGGTTGCCTGGATGTAAACCAGGGGATCTGGCAGCATCTGAATTGAATCCTGTATTGTATAACTGTGAACTTTAAGTGTACATCAACCAGGAACAGCGACTGAGATACAAAAAAAATGCCATCGATAGTAAATAATGCTTCCCAAAATGTACAAACAAACTGGGTGAGAATTATTGCAGTGTTTATTCTCTTAGCAGGTTCTGGCTGCCCACCGGTTAGCCAGTTGCCAATAGGAGACCCAAATCGTCCATTTACTACCGTTGGACGTTTTGAAACGCGCACATTTAATGAAGTCAATGCGATTCGAGTATCACATGGTTTGTCAGCTCTGATCCGCGAAAGTGCCATTGATGCAGTAGCCATCGCGCATAGTGAAGACATGATGGCCAGAGACTACTTCGCCCATGAAAGTCCAGAGGGCCAAGGAGTTGGCGACCGATTAACCGAAGCTGGCGTCCCTTGGAGGGGGGCAGGAGAAAACCTTGCCTGGACGCTTGGGCACAGCGATCCGGTTCCTGTATCAGTCGACGGCTGGATGAACAGCCCCGGCCATCGTGCCAATATACTGAACGAAAATTGGACTCACACAGGTATGGGCATCGCCTATGATGGAAGAGAAGCATATATTACACAGGTATTCGTGCGTTATAGCAAATCCGAGAATCCTGAGGAGGACTGGATTGAAGAATATTCAGGCTTGCTTTACATCTTTGAATAGCTGCCATGGTTTCATTCATTCAGAAAGTGTAACTTCATGACACCGTAATGTATTCTGTTGTTGTTTATATAGATATTGCTGAATCATGCAAATTTTAAAAAAGGAGTAACCCGCACATGGAACCGGCAAAAAACTTTGGGGAATTGGCGTCCAATTTTAAATCTTTGATAGAAGATTTTGCGAACCTGAGTAAAGATAAAATGATAGGGCGTCTGGGAAGTGAACTGGACTTGCTTCGAAGTTATATGGACGAGCTGAAGCTGCAAGCGCATCTGGGCAAGAAAGAAGCCCAAGACCAGGCACAGCCCATTCTGGAAGAGGTACAGCGACGGTATGAAGATAGCCGTAAAAAACTGGACCGCCTTAAAGAAGACAGTGGCGGCGCGTTCCAGGAATTGCAAGCAGGGCTAATACAATCCGTGAATGATTTACGTGAAGCTTTGCGCAATGCTGCGACCAAGTTACGCTAGGTGTAAAAAAATAGTGAGAATGTAATTTTCAAGTCGGGAGGTATCTCTGGAATACCCGGGCTGGTATTCCAGAAAACCACAGGAGGCTGTCATGCTCCCCATTAACACTTTTATGTTGATTGTATTTGGCTTGATCTTTGTAATGGTGATGTCCCCTTTAACAGCGGAAGAAATACCGCGTATCATCCTGGATACGGATATACGTGGTGACTGTGATGATGCTGGCGCGCTGGCCATGTTGCACGCGCTAGCGGATAATGGTGAATGTGAGATACTGGGCGTTATAGCCAGTACTACCGGACCACACGTTGCCTCGGTGATTGGTGCCATTAACAATTTTTATGGACGCCCCGATCTGCCAGTCGGCTTATACCATGGTATCGGTATTCGGGGAGAAGACGGATATGCACCAGTAGTTGGTGATCCCGGTTGGTTTCCATCTCGGGTTTCTAATGAAACAGCAGTCGAAAGCACGGCACTCTACCGTAGGTTATTGAACCAATCTCCGGATAACAGCGTCAGCATTGTGGTCATCGGTGGCCAACCTTGTGTATATGAATTACTGATTTCAGATGCAGATTACGAAGGTGATGGCTCAATCGATAAAACAGGCAAAGTGCTCATCGAGACCAAGGTCAAAGAACTGGTGTTGATGGCTGCGAGCTTCGTAAATCCCGATCATCGGGAATGGAATGTGATACTCGATGTGCCGGCAGCAAAGCTGGTCGCAGAAGAATGGCCTGGTAGAATTGTATACTCTGGATTTGAAATTGGATGGGTTATAAATACTGGTGGTACATTAGAAGACCCCGAACTTAACCCGGTGGCAAAGAGTTACGAATTATACCGTCATACCGAAGGCGGGGTGGGCAATATTGGCAACCGCGCAAGCTGGGACCAGACCGCGGTTTATTATGCGGTACGCGGATTGAAACACAACGAGCAGCCGATATGGAGTCTGGAAGGGCCGATTTCTGTTTCCTACACAGATGAAGGCCATACCCTGTTTGAAGACAACCCGAATGCCAATCGTTTTAGAATGGTACAGGAAATGCCCATCGAGGAGACAGAAGCCCTGATCGAAGCGCTGATGGTGCAAGCACCCCAGTCCCATGTTATGTTAATACATCCTTCACAAGGTGCCGCTTATAAAACAGGCCAGCCAATACCATTGGAAGTCAAGTATTCAGGAACGTCTTCTAACCTTAAAAACGAAGTCATTCATATTGGCAAGTATGGCGAGGTATTTGAAAAAACAGGAGCTTTAGAATCGTCGCATATCATTGAAACTCCTGGAATGTATGTGTTTCAGGCTTATGCAGAATTTGAAGATGGCGCGGCATTTTACAGCAATCGAAACTTAATTTCGATAGTACCAGCGAGTACTTCCACAGGCGACAACGACAAAAACCCTGATGTAAATCTGGCCCTGCTGGAATCCGCTACTGTAAGTGGTAGTGTCGCGTCTGACAGTGGAAGAGGTACCCCTGCAGACATCCTCTATGATCCTGCCAGCGATGCATACAGCACTGTAACCGACTGGAACGAGTACGGTGTTGCATATCAGGAAGACTTGGGCATAGTCACTGAGGATGACCCGTTTTACTGGCAGGTTGATTGGAATAATCTAAAAAGCATCAATGAAATCACTATCGGTGGTACTTACCAGAACCAACCTCAACCACTTGCCCGGTGGAAAGTGGAATACCGGTATCAGGATTCCTGGCATACCTTGCAGGAAGGCCAGGGTGGTTGGCTCAATACGGGAATTTTTCACTGGCATGGGGTTGATGATGCTAAAATAGTGGCTGATGCTGTACGTGTGGTTGTTTTCTCTGATGGCCAACATCCGTTAAAAAGCGTACACCTGCGTGGAAGTGGTGGCATATCAAACAGAGAAGACGACAGCAAAACAGAACCCAAAGCAACAATCATCCGATACCGGTAATATCATCAAGGCGAAATTTAGAAAATTCTAAAAATACCCAAGTGTTTCAATAAAAAATCCCTTACGGACCTATAGTCTGCAAGGGATTTTTATTTCGAATGGTGCCGGAGGGGGGACTTGAACCCCCACGGTGTCGCCACCGCCGGATTTTGAGTCCGGTGCGTCTGCCAATTTCGCCACTCCGGCATAAGAGAGCTTAGTATAGCGTGCAGCTATAGTACGAATCAAGCATAAAAATCACGCTCAGATTCATATACTAAGAGCACTACATAGATTCTGGTTGCGGCTGCGCATAAACTAGCCGCAGCCGCAGGAAGGAGAAGGGACTGGATAATAAGAGTATGAATTAGTTTTATAACCGTGTATATAAACAACTCACAACCTGATTACTTAGTTGAGCTGTAATTGCTGATGAGCAATACTCATGCCACAAATCATATCACTCGGAGTTGTAGCGTTTTCTTGTGTTAACCCGGCTTATTTTGTATTTAATGTCAAATTGTATGAGAAATGAGCTCCCGTATTATGACCAGGTTAGAAAAATAATCATCAAAATTGACCAACTTCTGATTATTGCCTTAACGTCAGAATGCTTGATCAGCAGAGCCTGTTTACATTGATGTTAGAAAATAGCTGTGTAGCTTTTCAGGCAACGCATTATAAAGCTTTTCATTTATAAGCGTATCCAGGTTTTGAGAATTGTAGGTATTCCAGAAGAGCACATTCCTTCCATGAAACATTCCCATATTCGCTTGTGCTACCAATCCTGCCAGAGCTTTTCCAGTGTATGTACTTTCCAGGGGGATGTTTTCTTGTGTTTGTACCATTGTTACAGCAGACTTGGCGGCTGTTGTTGGAATACCATACCCCGTACCCAGTTGGGTATCGTCCAAGGCAAATTGCGTTTCCGGAAAATCAAATTTCGGAAATTCAGAACAGGAATCATGGAGCATATGACATGTGGCATGATACAGACTGCGTGCTTTCTCAGGGGATGTGTACGGCGCAGTCGTAACCCGCACAGCAATTACTTTGACAGAATACAGGCCAGCACACTGAAGTCCGATCAAGAGCCCTACACAGGTACCCATCGTGCCAGAAGCCACATATATAAAATCGGGTTCCGGCAACATTCCATTTTTAATTTGTTCGGCAAGTTCTATGCCGGCATTTATGTACCCAAGTATCCCCAGAGGTGAAGAACCACCCGGAGGAATGATAAAAGGATATTTTCCGGTTTGCCTGAATTCTTCTTGCATTATTTCTCTGGTAACAGACGCCCCATCACGACGCCCTTCGATTGGATGTAATTGGGTGTGAGCAGCCAGATGCCCCAACAAATTTTTACGGACTGCTGGACTGTTTTCTTGCGGAGATAGCAGTGCGTGGCATGTAAAACCATGTTGTCGCGCATACAGGGCCGTAGCCAAGGCGTGATTAGAGCCAGCGGCACCATAGGTCAAAATAGAATTATAGTTTTGTGCCTTTGCCCAACCTAACAAAAATGCCAATTTGCGCACTTTGTTTCCACCGTAAGGCAAAGCACTTTGATCATCACGCTTGCACCAGATGTCATCAAGAGATAAAGTTTGTTCCATTGCTTTTAAGCGTTGAACCGGTGTTGGTAAATTCGCTACCGGCAATACGGGAAAGACCGAAGCAAGTGCGGGGTAATATGAAAATAAAGGATAAGGATTGTTAGTCATATATTTAGTCCAACGCTGATTTGAGGTAAATTATCTATTCAAAATATTTCGGTATACTACGGCCATTGCTTCTGTATATCGTGGCAGATTAAAACGCCGCATCACATGTGATCTACCTCGTTCTGCGTATTCTTTTTCATGCGCAGCTTCTTGGATGAATTTTTTTAATGCTTGATATAAAGAAACAAAATCGTTAGGTTGACACAACACAGCGGCATCTTCCACCAATTCGGGAATAGCGCCAGAATGCGTCGAGATCACCGGCACACCACAGGCCATAGCTTCGAGGATGTTCATACCGCACTGCTCCTGCCATTCCGGTGTTATGATACTGGGCATAACAAATACATCTGCCGAACGGTAAACTGCCGGCATGGCATCATAGGGTAAAAGACCTGTGAATGTGCAATGGTCTTCAACATGCAGCCTTTTTGCCATTTCTTGAATTCGGTCACTACCAGGGCCAGAACCTACTACCCAGAGACGCACCGGTCTTTTTTTTCGCAATGAGGAATCACGAATCAATTCACGTAATGAGAGCAACAGGAATTCAACCCCTTTTCGCGGCATCAACCAGCCCACAAATAGAATGACGAATTCGTTCAGGTCAAGTCCATAATGCTTGCGCGCACGCGCACCGGGCCCAAATCGGATGGTGTCTATTCCTGGATCAATGTGAATGACCTTGTTTTCTTCAACGCCTTCGACATCCAGCATCCGCCGGGAACGTTCTGTGTGTACGACAAATATATCTGCCGCTTTTGCAGCAGTTTCTTTTAGTTGTCGACGAACTACATTACGTTCCATATTAAAAGGGATGTTGTCCCAAACCATGACACAAACAGGAATCGACCACTTGCGTCGCGCCTTTAATGCTTCCGCTGTCCAGTCTGTATACAATTCCCAGGATTGTATCAGATCAAAGGACTGGAGGCTGTCATGAAAAGCAGCTATTCTGGGTTCATGCTTTAGAAATCGATGTTGCAGGTGGCTGCGAAAACGTTTTATCCAGGGGCCGGTCTGATGCTCGTATAGTAGTGGTTCAACACAAAACCCGAGTGATGTTAAATCTTCACGATGATATTTGCGCATCTTTCCGGTTTCAGACAAATACACTACCACCTCAGGCCTGTCGTCTAATCCGGCAAACGGGGCGAGATGCCACGGGTTATAATGGGTTCCTTTCAGCAGGGCCAATTTCAAGTTTGCATTGCTCCTGTTCAGTCTTCCAATGGTGTATCAGCCAATACCAACAAGGCATACCGGTTTACACCCGGTGCATGTGGCCTGGGGAAATCTAACAGCCGCACTTGACGAAAGAGTTCTGGATGATGTCGCCAATTGAGGAGCATGGTATGTATTTCAGGTGACAGCCAGTCAGCCAAAGCATCCTTTTGCAACGGGACAATAACCATATTGATATTTTTTTCACGAAGCACACTGTGTTGAATAGCCACTGGCAATGAAACCAATTCCATCATCATTGTCCGATCGGCATATACTTTGCCTCGCACATACCATGTATGCGGTAATGGTAGCAGTATTGTATCTGCCGATTGAAGCACTTGGCTTATTTGTGTGAACAAAGGGTAATTCGGAATCTGGTCGCGCAAGTAGGACTCTCGGCTTGTCTTGCCCACAACAGTGTATAGTGCTTCCCGACTGACTATAAATTGATGTATGGGTTGAAAGGCCAATAACAATATAACGGCTGGCAGGAGCACTTTGCGGACATGCCCCATTTTTTGTAATGACATTGCCGCAACTGGCCCCAACGGTAATAGATAAGGTAAAAGCACAACAGGGTTGGTGGTAAACCACCAGGTTATTGCTGCTCCGGCAATAGAGAATGCAAGTAAAACAAGACCCTTTTTGTTGACCAAAAAACATGCTGGTAACCCAAACAGTAACAGCCAAACACTGTGGACAAAGTAGGTGCCGCCCCATCGCTCAGGCCGAAATACCAGGTCCCAGGGCAACATCAAATATTGGCGGATAGTTGGTTCTGCTTCTGTAGATTGTGGTATGTCTGGCATATAGGCTGTAAAATATGAATGTAAAATGGGCAGTGAAAATTCTCCGGCAAGCAGGGTGTTACGTAAAATCCAGGGTGATGCAGCCAGAACAGCTATGCCCAAAAAGCAAGAACAGTGTTTCAGCCATAATTTTCCCGAATATTGGATTACCAGCGGAAGACACAACAGTAATGCGATCCAGGAGTTTGAATCAACACCTGTTGCGCTTCCAAGAAATAATGCTGCAATGGCCAAATTACTGAATTTATTTGATTCTTTATGGCTGTTCATCAGTAACAAAATTAATGCTGACAATATTAAACCGGAGGTAAATAAAATACTCGATAGATTATTCCAGTGAAACCAAAAAACAGGTGCCGTTACAGAAAAAACAGTACCGGTAACAGCGACAGATATGCCACCAGCCCAATGCCCCAACTGATAACACAAAATACATACAATCAGGCCGAAACTCCAGGCAAGCAGTGTAACCATAAGTTCACTGCCTCGGAATAAAGCCAGCGTGTACAAGACCTGTGCCAGATGGGGGCCAGTTGCACTTTCATTTCCTACAACCAAGTTTATATAGCCGGTTTGTGCATATGATTCAGCCAGTGCCAGGATATAAGTAGTTGCATTGATTTCAGTTGATGGAGCCAGTGCCGCAAGGAATGCAATTATCAATGTGAGCAACAGCACCAGTGAGCAAAAAATACTGAATTTGCCCTGTATGAAAAAAACTTTCTGGTGCTTTATCGTTTTTAGGCCAACTCCCGCATCTCTATTGTGGGTATACTCCCATGCCATTCCTAAAATGACCAGAATGGCCAACACAACCTGGGCCCATGCTAATGAAAAACTCCCAATCACAAGACCAATCAAACCCACCAGGCAGAATCCTAGTTGCAGGCGAATACATCCCCACAGGAAACTGTTATCTGAAGAGCTGTGTTGAATAAGCATGCCACCTGTAAACCAGGCTGCAGCAATAATGAGCAGAAGGGTCATGTGAATACCTGAAAATACCTGAACAAATTGATTACGCCAATATTGAGTTCACAAAATAACATGCTTAACCTCTGTTTTGCACCTTGACAAACATAAACACAGGTAAATTTCCCGCTACCAGCATACAACAGAGTAATACCTTGCGTAGATTAATACGCTCTGATAGAGTTTCTTTTGTTATAATTCAAAATCCCGGCAGAATGCTGGTAACAAATTGAGTATACTACAGGTTATAAGGAGTTCATAGATTGAACATCACACATACAAATCCTGGAGCAGGACTTCCCGGGAATGTATACAGATTCACATTATCGCTTTATCTGGCTTCATTAATTTTATTGTCCGTATTATTTACAAGCTGTGCCACCACTGGCATGGGAGCTCAGGACGTCGTTATCCGTGCCAAAAACCGGGTTTCTCCCGCCTTGGTGCATATTCGACCGGTGAAAGAGGTCTTTGCCCAGGGGCGACGGGAAGAGATACCAGTTATAGGCAGTGGATTCATTATCAGTCCAGATGGGTATGTTGTTACAAACGAGCATGTCGCGGGCGAAAGCAGTTTTGTACAATGTGTGCTGAGCGATCAGAGTGAAGTGGAAGCCCGCGTGGTGGGCGTAGACCGCTATACCGATTTGGCTGTGTTGAAACTGGAAACAGACCATGCCCTTCCTTATGTACAATTCAGCGATATGCGCCAGATCGAGGTCGGTCAGATGGTGCTGGCTCTTGGCAGTCCGCATGGACTTGCCCGATCGGTTTCACTGGGTATCATCAGTGTGACGGATCGATACCTGGGCGATCAAGGGCCTCGATCTGCTCCTTTCAATAACTGGATACAAACCGATGCCGCCATCAATCCGGGAAACAGCGGTGGACCATTGGTCAATTTACGCGGCGAAGTTGTCGGTGTAAATGCCCGTGCATTGATAGGCGCGGACAACGTCGGCTTTGCCATACCGGCAGATATAGCTAGCGAAGTTGTCGCGTCCATCATCAAAGATGGACGTGTCATACGTGGTCATGTCGGCATTGATTTACAGGAAATGATGGCCATGACCGATGACTTGGAACGCAAGGGGGTTGTTGTTGCGGATGTAGACCCCTTATCCCCTGCTTCAGAAGGTGGACTCCAACCTGGAGACATTTTGATCCGTGTCAATGAAACACCTGTCAATGCACGCTTTGAAGAACACTTACCTGTGGTCCGCAAGCTGGTTACAGATTTACCGGTCAATGAACCAGCCGTGCTGACTGTGTTACGTGGTGAAGAAACCATGTCATTCAGCATCGTAACAGAAGAGCTCAGTGACATACGGGGTACCGAGCGTGAATTCACTGAATGGGCATTTACGGCACAGGAAGTTACTCCAGATATTGCACGGCGTGCCCAGTTGCCGTCACGTATGGGAATCCTGGTATCTGGCGCGCAACCCGGCGGTATCGCGTCGGCAGTTGGCTTGGGAATCGGCGACATCATACTCAAGATTGATGATGAAGAAGTTCAGAATCTGGCCCACTTCCATCGGTTATATCAGGAACGAACGGAATCAAATCAAATACTGGTATTGCTCACGGTAAAACGAGGCGCATTGACTCGCTTTGTCATGGTGCGTCAAGACGGTCAATTCGAGGTACCCATGGAAACACATATCGAGGAAGAAGGAGTTTTGGAAGATGTTATTGAGTAATACTGTGGGTATGTTGCTGGTGCTTACCCAGGCCTGTTTGGGTGCTTCAGAATTTTTTGCGCAATCCACCTTGGGGTCGGCATACGACCGGTTATATCCTGCCATAGGTCTGTTGACCTTTTCATCGGAAATAACCAATCCTAACACCGGTGAGATTATTCGACGTGACAACAACGCGCTGGGACTGGTCGTTTCTTCTGACGGCCTGGTCATGACGCACGGACATCTGGTACTTGAAAATTCTCAACCTTTCAATATACGGCTGACATTGGGTATTGGCTCAGGAAATGAGCAGCGATTCGATGCCGTGTTACTGGAAAAGCCCTCTGACGTGAATGTGGCGTTTCTACGGCTTCAATCTGATGAACCATTGAACCTCCCATATGTACAATTTGCAACGAACAGTAATTTAAACTTAGGGACACCAGTAACCGTCATGGGCTTACTTGGAGATACCCTGGATTATATTCCCGCGATTCTGGAAGGGCGTGTCGGTGCCGTGTTGGAAAAACCACGATTGACCTATTGCCTGGATATTCAAGTTCGGTTTGGCTATGTAGGTGGGCCGGTAATTAACACTGCCGGGGCAGTTATCGGGGTGATTGGATTTGATCTCAGTCCGAATGAAGGCGGCGATCTCTATATTCGCAGCGGGCACCCGTTGATTTTTCAGTCAGAATTATTCCAACGTTATATAGCCTCTCCACCCGGTACCGATGAAGAGCAGGTAGTAACTGAAGAAGCCTGGCTTGGTGTATATACGCAACCACTCACGGATGACTTTGCCACCTATTGGGAACTGGAAAAAACAGGTGGTTTAATTATCAGCACCGTTGTAGCAGGTTCTCCTGCGGCAAATGCTGGCCTGCAACCTGGCGATGTTATAGTAGCATTCAATGAAATTCCTATTCGTGCCAAATTGGACCGGGAAGTGTTGGGATTCACCCAACTGGTACGTGAGGCAGGAGCAGGCCAGGAAACCAATATAGTTATTGTTCGAAACGGCGAGCGACAAGAAAAGACCATTCTCTTGGGTACAAGGCCTATTATGGCACGTGATGCCGAAGAGTTTGAAGACCCCATCTTTGGGCTCACCGTACGCGAACTCACCACAGACGTACGCATAGCTTTGAACTTGTCTGAAGATGTTCAAGGTGTCATTGTACGACGTGTTCGTTCCGGCAGTGTTGCGCAACTCGCACGCATGCGCCCGGGAGTGATCATCCTCACACTGGGTAATTTCCCGACACCAACATTACTCGATTTTCAGGAAGCGGTCGAACGTGTACAAGAAGAACGGCCAAATGAAGTAGCTGTTTTTGCCCGTTTTGGTAATGCGACCGGGTTTTTCCGCCTGGAGCCACGGTGGGGAACAAATGAGTAGTGGTGTGATTAATATTGCACATATTTCCAAGCACTCCGGCAGCTTGCTCCAGAAGCTGTCGGAGAAGCTTTACACATTCCAGTTTGTTTTATTGCTAGTTATTCTGGCCGGATGTACCCCACGCTCTGATCATGATGAAGTACTGTTGATTCAGGCCCATACCCAAGGTCAAGAAGACCGCTGGGGTCAGGTTACACCATTGGCCCGAATACTGTTGTTACAACACCCACACCATCCTGTCGGACACTTTCTTTTGGGAACAAGTTATGCCCGCGTTGCCAATCCTTATATCGTGGCAGCAGAAGGTGAACTCAATATTGCGTTAAATTCTTTTATAGCATTGGAAGAAGCAGAACAGCAAGACATCCTGGGGCCATTAAATGCCATTTATACTCCAGAAACTTTTATTGCGACTATTTATACAGAGCTTGCCCGATTGCACATGCGTATTTTTCACCAGGGTACTTCATACCGTATTCCTCCGCATATTTTACGACAGCATATGGAACGTGCATTGCTGTTTGTAGAAGACGGCATAGTGCTGGACCCCAACTCCAAGACACTGCAAATGATGCAGGAAACACTGCTGGCCATATTGCAGGAAAAACCATTACCGGAGTGGGATGATAATTATAATCGTGTCCCGGATACAGAATCAGAGCCTGATGGTTCGACATCCCTTCCGGAACCAGAGCCACACAACGGGACATATATTTAATCTTGTAAAACCTGCATATTATTTTGAAGGAATGCTTTGCAGAAACCATGCGTTTTGTCCTTTAAAGGAGGACAAATCAATATGCGTTTATTTTGCACACTTCAAGTAATCATTTTAACGGTTTTATTAGGTACATTTTTAAATTCACCTGTCATTGCAGAGGAACACGCTGCTGCAACGTTGCTGTACCAGCAACACTGCGCGCAATGTCATGGCGCGGATTTGAGCGGAGGCAGTGCCTCCAGTCTGATTGATGGACAATGGATGTATGGTGCCGAGCCTGGGTATATGATTCGTAACACCAAGCATGGTCTACCACACCTGGGCATGCCAGCCTATGAAGAAGCACTCAGTGATTCAGAAATTCGTAGTATTATTCAATACATACTCTCCCAAGAACATTCTATAGGCGCAACGCGGCCACCAGTTCCTGATGAATTACAAACCATTGATTATTTATTAAAGGTGGAAGAATGGGTAGATGGACTGGAAATCCCTTGGGCTATTGACTTCATGGACTCACGTACCGCGCTCATTACAGAACGTCCAGGGCCTGTTCGTCTGGTTGTTGATGGCGTGATGAATCCAGAACCTGTTCAAGGAACTCCGGAAGTATTGCATGAAGGCCAAGGCGGCATGATGGATGTAGCGGTTGACCCGGATTATGATGAAAATGGGTGGATTTATCTGGCCTACAGCCACGCACTTGAACCAGACGCAAACGATCCCCGGCCTCCTGCGATGACCCGTATCGTGCGTGGGAAAATTCAAGATGGGCATTGGGTAGAGCAGCAGGTGATATATGAAGCACCCCATGAGACCTACTTGACCACACGGCACCATTATGGTTGTCGTATAGTTTTTGACCGCGCAGGCTACCTCTATTTTGCCATAGGTGATCGGGGTATTATGGAACACGCACAGGATTTGAGCCTGCCCAATGGCAAAGTACATCGTATCCATCGAGACGGTTCAATTCCTGTCGACAATCCATTTGTAAATCAAGATGGAGCACTGCCCACGATTTATTCCTATGGTAATCGCAATCCCCAGGGCCTTTCGATACATCCGGTCACGGATGAGTTGTGGGAAAGTGAACATGGCCCGATGGGTGGAGATGAGTTGAACCTGATACGTGCAGGTAGAAATTATGGTTGGCCAGTTATTTCATATGGACGCAATTATGATGGCAGGATTATTACAGAACTGACCGAGATGGAAGGTATGGAGCAGCCGAATTACTACTGGCGACCATCAACTGCGGTCTGTCCAATCGATTTCTATCGTGGAGATCAATTTCCACGGTGGCGAAATCATTTACTGGTAGGCGCATTACGCTTTGAGGAAGTGGCTCTGGTGCGTATCGTAGAAGACCGTATTATTCATGAAGAAGTTATTTTGAAAGGTATGGGGCGTGTACGTGACGTGGCTTCCGGACCGGATGGTGCCATCTATGTCGTACTGAATTCACCAGACAAAGTATTGCGTCTTTCCCATGCCCGCGACCGACAATATTGACAAGAGCTACATGTATATAGCAGCAATAAGCAAAAAGGAAGAATAGTACAGTATTTTTCCTTTTTACATCTTGGTAACATGACTTCATATATTAAACCCAGATAATGCAGTTTCGGTAGGAAAATTATCACACGAAGTGCTGTAAGT
>CAZIDP010000008.1:0-7020 GCA_964537975.1 uncultured Nitrospirales bacterium
TGTGGTCTGGGCACAGCGCCTCGAAAATTGATCGAGGAAATGGCCGAAGTGCATTCTCTGGACGTGGTGTTGCCTACCGACGCCGACCAGAAGAGCATCTGGCCTGCCTGCTTCAAAAGCTGGAGTTTCCATTACCCAACAAACCAAAATCAATCAAAATGTAGTGCAGAAAATTTTCTGATAATGGCATATCTCCTAGGAAATACGCCTCTGACACCTCATAACTGCGGAAGATGGGTTAGCACCGCACCCCGGAGGGCGTGCCAGAAAAAAGAATCCAGGCCGTGCTTCGTACAGGTGGTCATTTGGTAAACGCAGGCGGGAATCCAGCAGGAGCGCAGGGTGCAACCTGGTACCAGCGTTCACCATTGTTGTGAACATAAGCATAACCGGTTGCCATGTGACCACATGAAGGCGGAATTTGTTCTTTTCGTGCAATAGAACTGGAAGTTCTACGGGCAGGTTTGGTGCTCTTTCTAGTTGTATCTGAGCATGATTTCCCGGAATTTCCGTGAAAATCGGTTATACAAGTCGCGCTGCAACACAATACTGGTAATCCCGTATGAACTTGGTATTCAACAAGTTAAAAATGGAGCTGGCGAAGGGAATCGAACCCCCGACCTGCTGATTACAAGTCAGCTGCTCTACCAACTGAGCTACGCCAGCCAATCGACTGAATTTATTCTAAAATATGTTGTCTGAACCCGGATGGACATCAAAATCTTATGTTGATTATGGTTGCTGACTTCTAGTAAGCAACACTACCGTAATTCTTCAATGTTTAACAAGGTAAATAACAACCACTAATGTTGATGGGAGCAATAACAGTAGCAAAATCTGGTTGTTGGTGTCAAACATATGAATTACTGAATTCTAGAATTCCTGAGTTTGAGACACCAGTAGAATCTGTTTGCTTACAGGACGAAACGTTGCTATAATGCTTATTTGATAAATGCTTATCATTTTGGGCTGGTTGGTTCGCTGGTTTTCAGCAGTACTTTGCCAGTAATTCATCGTTAATTTTTGTTCCGAATAGGACTGCGAGGTAGTATCATGGTTCAATTGGAAGCTTGTAATCGCAAATTGGGACCTAGTGTAACGTTTCACTGTGAATCTTTTTCTGTAGAACCTGGGGAGCATGTTGCTTTGTGGGGGCCAAGTGGTTGTGGCAAGAGCACCATGCTTAACTTGATTTCTGGACTGTTAAGAGCTGATTCAGGAAAAATTGTCGTGGATGGCATTGAAATTCAGGATTTGAAGGAGGGAGACCTGGACAGATTTCGTGGGGAACGTCTGGGATTTATTTTTCAGACTTTTAATCTGCTGGCACCGTTTACCGCCTTGCAAAATGTCATGCTTGGTATGCGCTTCAGTGACACTATTCCCGGACGTGACTGGAAATCGCGGGCAACAGAGCTGCTGGAACGTGTTGGTCTGAAACATCGACTGCACAGTAAACCTGCCACGATGAGTGTGGGTGAACAACAGCGTATTGCCATCGCCCGCGCGCTTGCAAACAAACCAAAACTGATCGTAGCTGATGAACCGACTGGCAGCCTCGATCCCAATAATTCGGAGGGAGTTATGAATCTCCTTATCGAGATTTGCCAGGAAAGTAAAGTTACCATGTTGCTGGTGACACATGAACGCAGTATTGCTGAGCGCTTGCCGCGATTATTTGATTGCACCTCGCTTATTCAGGAGGACTTGACATGAGTTTGTGGTTTATTGCCTGGAGTTATTTGTGGAACCGGAAGTTCACGACTTTCCTTACGATATTTTCTGTTGCCCTGGCAGTCGGACTTATCTCTGCTGTGTTGACTTTACGTGATGAAACGCGTAAACGCTTCGAGGAAGAAGCACAAGCCTTTGATATTGTGGTTGGTGCCAAAGGCAGTCCGTTACAGATGGTTCTGAGCAGTGTTTACTTCATGGATCAGCCAACTGGCAACATTGATATTGCGATTTATCATGACATACTGGAAGATCCAGATGATTATATAGAAGCGGCATACCCTATTAATATGGGAGACAGTTATCGTGGTTTCAGGATCATTGGTACTTTGCCGGAATTATTCAACCATACTTGGACCAGCCGTTTTGATCAGGAACCACGACATCCTTTTATTATTGATGATGGCCGTTTTTTTAATGAAGATTTTGAAGCTGTATTGGGTTCATTGGTCGCACAGCAAACCGGGTTGAAGGTAGGTGATAAATTCATCAGTACCCATGGTTTTTTTGAGATTCCGACAGAACTTCAAGAACATGACCACTCGGATATGCCCTACACGGTCGTGGGAATCATGGAAGCATCTAATTCTCCTTTTGACCGTGCCATCTACAGCTCCCTGGAATCGGTATGGCTGGCACATAGCCATGAACACGACCATGATCACGAACTTGAACACGAACATCATGACCATGACCATGACCATGACCACAATCACCATGATCATGACTACGATCATGATCATGATCACGATCACGAACTACAAAATCAAAATGATGATGTATATGCCAACCCTGAATCTGAAATAACGGCAATTTTGGTCCAACTGCAAAGCCCGGGCTATCGTTGGCAGTACAAGCAGTACATCCTTGAAAACACCATAGCCATGGCGGCTGTGCCGATTGAAGAAATTAACAAGTTATACAATCAGTTTCTCAGCCCAGTGCAGACTGTGTTATTAGCAGTTGGTTATCTGGTAGTTGCCATATCAGCACTGTCTATTTTGATTGGGTTGTACTTGTCCATCCTTCAGCGAAAGCGTGATTTGGCCATCATGCGTGCTCTTGGCGCATCTTCCTATGAAATTTTTGGTGCAGTACTCATAGAAGCGCTATGGGTCACGTTACTAGGAATTGCCGGAGGTTGGTTTATAGGTAATGCATGCACTTATGTATTGAGTTTTTATCTTGCACGTGAATATGGTCTGGTCATTACTTCATTTGGATTAAACCAGGGAGAACTGACCGCTTTCGCTACCGTTGCATTTATGGGCATGCTGGCAGGCATATTACCGGCTTATCAGGCTTATGACTGTGATGTCGCCCGAGACCTCTCCAGTCTGCAATAATATTAGCCAGCAATCGCAAGTACATATGCCAAGTTCATCCTGATGTTAACGTTGTGGAGTTATGTTACGTTTGGATAGAGAATCAAGTTGATATGAAGAAATAAAATGAGGTATCCAATAATAACGTGCGAAGAAGAGCTAAACGGGACCTGAGCATTATTGTTGCCCTGGTTATAATACTGGGTGCAGTTACTTTTGTAAATTATGCCTATACGCGAAGCGATCTGGTTGACAGAATGGATGCGCTTCGCAGAGAAATTGAACATGAACGCCTGGCCGAAGGCTTGGATGTCTTGCGATGGAATCTACTCCGCACCACACAAGGAGCTGCACGGAGCGGACCGACCTTTACTGAAGAGCTCTTGGCAAAAAATGACAATCAAATAAATATCGTTGGTTTTATGCAACCACTCAATCAATTTCGCGACATGGATGAATTCATGATTCTTCCGTTGCCCATTGAATGTTATTTTTGCCAGATTCCCCCCATGCGTGATGTTATGCTGGTGCAGATGAAGCCCGGTAGCACGTCGCAACTCTACCAAGAACCGGTGTTGCTTAATGGTACATTGCAATTACATGAAGGTGCGGGAACCAAGTTTTTTTATTCCCTATTAGATGCAGAGCTTGGACCGGGTAAAGCTGGGACACAACTACAACAGCGCTATATGGACCCGGAACACATGATTCCCAATCATGAAACAACCCGTGAATTGGTTGAGGGGGTAGAACCTCCTGTCCCAGTGGATGACCTGTAATCATTGCGCTTTTAATTATAGTCTCCTGGTCCCGGTATGTCGGAACCAGGAGATTTTTTTATAGTATCTTTATTTATTTAACGCCCCAAGGCTTCGTTGATCTGTGACATTTCTTCCGAAGTCAGCGGACCAAACTCCATGGCCCCGGCATTTTCTTCCACCTGTTTCACCGATTTAAAGCCGGGTATCGGAATGGTCTGTTCACTGCGTGCCCATAACCAGGCCAATGCACCCTGGGTCAGACTTCGGCCTTCTCGCGTGAGTATGCTTCGGATTTTTTCCAATTGCACAATCTGGTCAGCCCATGGGCCTTCTTTGAAATTGAAGCCACTGCGCACATCGTCCTTGGGCAACGTCGAGTCCTGGGTAAATTTACCCGTCAAAATACCCATCGCCAAGGGTCCGCGATTAATACAAGCCAGATTATCCTCTTCACAGACAGCCAACGTTTCTTCATTACCTCCGAAAATATTGAGATGCATTTGGATAGCAGTACAATGCTTGCCTTGAGCATAACAGCGGGCACGATCGGGGTCGTCCGTGCTCCAACCGTAATAACGTATCTTGCCTTCATCTACCAGCGCTTCCAGTGTTTCGAGTGAGGCTTCTGCTTTTTCTATCTCGCAGTCATTCCAATGTAGCTGGTAAAGATCGATGTAATCACGACCCAGTCGCTGCAGACTTTGCTCACAAGCCCAGCGAATATACTCCGGTTCAACACTTTTGTCGCTCAGAACGCGCGTTTCTCTGTCATAGAAAATGGAAAACTTGGTCGCGAGAATAACCTGCTCCCATTTGCCCGCAAGCGCCTTGCCCAAAACCTCTTCGCTGTGACCAGCACCATACACATCGGCTGTATCAAAGAAAGTCACCCCCAGGTCCAATGCGCGATGTATGGCACGAATGGATTCGTTGTCGTCCACTTCTCCCCAGCCAACCGGATTCCCGTCGCGCCAGGCCTGACCGCCAATAGCCCAGCAACCCATACCCACAGCGCTTACTTCTATATTACTACGTCCTAATTTACGTTTCACGATTCAACCCTTTCCATAAAGAAACCTGAACTTGCTGAATATAAAATGTTTGGAATGGCCAAGTTTGATACAATAAGATACCTTACACACTGCATTGCCTGTATGCAAATGGAATTCTGAAGTATGTTTTGATTTATTAATAGACAGTGTCAATCATGAACGCCTTATGCCTTTCTTGCATGTTCTTTTGCATCTAAATTTTATCGACGAAAGTTATATATGCTTTTTCAATTACTATTGATGATAATTGGTTTTGGTCTGCTGATAAAAGGCGGCGACTGGCTGGTCGGTGCCGCATCGGCATTGGCCCGTCGCTGGGGAGTCTCTGATTTACTGGTTGGTCTTACCATTGTATCATTTGGAACTTCTGCCCCCGAAATGATCGTCAGTGTATTGGCCAGTGCAAAAAATAATGCTGACATCAGTGTTGGTAACGTGATGGGCAGTAATATTATCAATATTCTGCTGATACTTGGGCTTACTTCGATTATTTATCCCCTTTTTGCTACCCGTGGCACAGTCTGGAAAGAAATACCGCTTATGGTGCTGGCTTCCATTGTTGTCGCAATTCAGGTCAATGATCGCTGGATTGATGGTTCCCATTTCTCTGGTCTCACGAGAAGTGACGGATTGATATTGCTGGCCTTCTTCATGATTTTCCTGTATTACATCATCAACGTGTTCAGAGAGGGCGACAGCTCTACTACTGGGATTGTACCTCAAGACAATGATTCAGTAATGAAATCAACCATGAAATCCACCGGTACCCTGTCTGCATGTATCTGGATAGGCGTTGGACTGGCATTTCTGATTCTTGGTGGGTATTGGGTGGTACAGAGTGCTGTGTATCTGGCAGAAAATCTTGGAATGAGCGAACGAGTCATTGGCATTTCAATAGTAGCCATTGGCACCAGTCTCCCGGAGCTGGTAACCTCAGTTGTCGCTGCATTTAAGAAAAATGCAGAGATTGCCATGGGCAATATAGTCGGTTCTAATATTTTCAACTTGCTGCTTATTTTAGGAGTCAGCAGCACGATCAACCCCTTGCCCTTTGATCAAGGTGCCAATCTTGATGTGGCTGTTATGGTGTTTTCCAGTGTCCTGCTCTTCATGTTTATGTTGATTGGTAAACCGCGTCACCAGCTACAACGTGTTGAAGGTGTGCTGATGGTACTGATGTATATTGGTTATATGGCTTACACGCTGTCTACCGGCTGATTCTACATGCATGCTTTCTGTTTAGTATGGCATTCTTGCTCAGCAGCATAATTAATAATCCAAACAGCATGACATTTGTATTCAGCATGGTTGGGTGCTGGTAACCTGACCCACAAATGGGTAAAGGTCTTTTTTCAGGTTCCTCATCTTCACCCTCACCCTCACCCTCACCCTCACCTTCGCCTTCGCCTTCGCCTTCGCCTTCGCCTTCGCCTTCGCCTTCGCCTTCGCCCTCACCTTCGCCCTCGCCCTCACCTTCGCCCTCACCCTCACCTCCTATAAATGTTCCATCCCAATCTGGGTTCGTGGCTGCTGCAACAAAGTCATCTATGGTACCTCCCCAGGACTGCACATTTTCATACTCTATGACATTGCTGAAACTATCAATGTCCAAATCGCCTCCTGCGGCATATGGCTCCTGGGTGTTGTCGGATTGTTTCTCAAAGACAAGATAACTTTCCCAAAGGTTGAACTTGTCGTTGGCTGCGGGCATACAGTTGCCGGTAAAATCACACTGTACTACCTCGTAATTGCCAGTTAAGAGTATTCCCTGTAACGCCAGATGTTCTACCAAGGCTTCTTGTGTCGCTGAACTTAACATTAGGAGTACAGCCAGCAATTCAATCTCTTCATCTGTCGCATCCAGACCAGGTTCAAGCTGTAAAACCATATAGTTCAATTCAAATGCATTCAGGCTAGCGCCCCACAGTGCTGTACTTTCGCCTTCCTGAGTTACATGCTGTACAAGGGCCATCGCATAGGCATCGGGAAGGCCATCTCCAGACAAGTCATCAACATTTATTTCAAATGTCAAGGCAAGCATCTGGTATTTTGCCAGCAAGGCATCAGTAGTAGCACCAAACACCAATTGTAAATCTGGTAGTTCGCCCTCGCCCTCGCCCTCGCCCTCGCCCTCGCCCTCACCCTCAC
>CAZIDP010000008.1:7120-83496 GCA_964537975.1 uncultured Nitrospirales bacterium
CTTCACCCTCACCTTCACCCTCACCTTCACCCTCACCTTCACCCTCACCTTCACCCTCACCTTCACCTTCACCTTCACCTTCACCTTCACCTTCACCTTCACCACCAGCCGAACCTAGAGAAACAACCAGCGATACATTCGTTCCTGAATTGACAGCAATGCCTGCTGCTGGGTCTTGCTGTATCACAAACCCGACAGGTACGGTCTCGCTGAAAGCTTCCGTAACATTCCCTGTATTCAGCCCTGCAGATTGCAACACGGATGAGGCATTTTGTAACGACTCACCAGTCACATCGGGGACCGTCACCAATGCGGGTCCATTTGAAATAACCAGGTCTACAGAACTGCCAGGAGCCACCTGGATGCCTGCGGACGGGTTCTGCGAAATCACATTACCAATAGCGACTGTATCACTGTTTTCAAATGCGAGATTTCCCGTCACAAGTCCAGCTTCCAGTATTGCATTCTCAGCGTCTGACTGTGTGCGACCGACAAGGTTCGGCACCGTACTTAGTGAAACTGGCGTTAGTGCGATAAACACAGACCGTAACTCACCAGAATTCAATGAAATACTCTGGGTTCCTTGCTGATACCCGTCCGCAGAGGCAGAAACAGTATACGAACCATCCGATACTGGTTGAAAGCTGTAGACACCATCAACGTTAAACGTGACTGTACTGAATGCGGAGGGTGTCAGATTTAACGAAGCATTGGTAATTGGTTGCGTGGTTTGTGTGTCCCTGACGGTGATAAAAATGGCTGCCGGTATAATGGGATGGGTGCGCAGGAATGGAGTGTAGTTCACATTGCCATTTATTTTGCTGCCAATCACCTCAAGATCATCGGTACCCCAATCGTTTATCTGTGCCAATAACTGCTCTGATGAATTGTTTACAATAAATAGCGTTGCATTTCGGAACTGGTTACCCCCTGTTTGCTCAGCATTGAAGACATCGCCAAGCATGGGTGTTGAAGTAGTTGTATCTTTGTAATCCTTGTTCCCGGCATCATGGGCCACAACGGCTATATCTGTTATGTTTTCGAAGCGGCTTCGTAAGACATTGACAGGCACACCAAAAGTCTCCATACCAGTTGCCAAATTAATAAACAAAGTTTGGAAAACTTCAGGCGCATACGCAGCGCTGTCCAATGCCAGCAAGCCCTTGCTGCCAACGGTTCCATTGCCATCAAGTATGGTATTCCAGAGGATCAATTCGGCGTTTTGATTGCGTATCAACACCATGTTTTCTGGTGTACCTTCTGGTAATTGCACGGTCAGGTTTTCTATCCAGGTATCAGGTGCCGCGTCGACGACCGGGAGCTCCGATTGAGAATTCAGTTGTTGAATGGTCGGGCGTATGGTTACTGCACGGCGGTCATTCTCATCGGCACCAATAATTTGTACATGGGGTGCCAAGACAAGTACTTCTTCGTATATACCCGGAGCAACACGCACAATTATTGGTGTGTCTTCAGTAGCGAAATCCTTTATGGCATCCAGCGCAAACCCTATACTGCGCCAGGGCAGAGACTCACTGCCCGTACCCGCCTCATCGCTGCCGTCGACAGACACAAAATATTCATCTGCCAGCAAGAAGGTGATCGTCAGTGTCGTGCCTGATGACCTGTTTCCCACGGCATCAATGGCAGTAATAACAAAAACATTTTCACCCGGTAACAAGCGCCCGGAAAATTCCCAGTTACCACTTTCAGGATCAAACGATATACCCTCGTCAGAATCATTTATCAGCACAATGACCGTACCGGCACTTGCTTCACCAGACAATTCGATTAATGGGCTGTCTGTTGTGAAGTCTTCTCCTGGACCTTCACCACCATCAGTCAGTATTTCGGGAGATTCCGGCGGTGTATTGTCCACAATAAAAATATCACTCGGGCCAGCTTCTGCTGCAGGAATATCCAGTTGATTGATAGCACTTCCCGCGGCTATTCGGATGGCAACGCTGCCATCCCCTGTTATGTTTGACAATGTCACCGTACGACTGGTCGTACCGCTTCCGGTGACGGAGATATCAAAGTCTACATCCCCTGTAGTGTCTGTAAGTATGTCGTTGGACTGTAGTGTTATTACTTCTGCGTAGGCATATGTGACTGTAAATAAAACCGGGCCAGTACTCGCCAATGTGGCCGATGGCGTGCCGATGACGACTTCCGGCGGCAATTGCCCGAATATCGTGGTTATTTCTTTATCTGCGTCCATTAACAGGGTGGTTTCTGCCGCATTGATATCTGCTATGTCATCCACGTCCGCACCAGCCCAAACATCAAAAAAGAAACCATTGACTGTGTCGGGTATGGCATGTAACGACACGACCGTGCCCTCTTCATAGCGACCATCGTCACCGGGAGGTGGTTGAATATTAACAGAACCACCTATTTCAGTCGTAATGTCCAGTGAATAGCGTGGTACAAGCGCGTCGAAGATACGCGTGTAGCCGATGTCATACAACCCACCCAAGTCAACGGGCAAGTACGTATGCTGCGATGTTCCTGAGGTAGTGAACGGCGTCATAACTGCGCCACCCTCTATATCCTGGTCCCAGTGGCTGAGACTACCCCCTGGAGCAAAGGGATTGGGCGCATGAATCGGGGGACGCTTTCCTTGATCATACATTAAAAAAGCTTGATCGCCAGAAAAATCAACCGGATTTGTCAGTGTTGAGAGTGGCAGTTGTAAAGTAGCAGGGTCTCCGTCAAAAAGTACCGCGCCATCACTGTTGCGAACCAAGTTGGTGTCATAAATTGTAAACAAACCATTTAACCGGCTCTCACCATCCGCCCCACATCCGGTAGCGAATCCGAGTCCATGCGTTATTTCATGTAACAGCGTACTTTTGAAATCGACCTGATTATTTGCAGGTGACCCGGTTCCGGTGTAAAAATTTCTACCAAAATTTACCTGGATAAATATATCGGGATACTGAGGGAAAGATCGTGAACCAGTGGTAAGCTTTTGGTGCGCAAAACCACCTGTAAATGGGTCTGAACTGGAATAATAGGTGCCACCTTGCGCGAGCATGTTAACTTCTGGATCGTTTACAGATTCTTGGACTTCGACTTTAAATGTGATATTAAAGTCGGGATCTATATTCAGCGTTTCCATCACATAAGCCAGCGTCTCTTCCAATCGCGCTCTACGGTTGGCACCATCTGCATCATCGAAAAAGCCATGCCCCGGTTCGTCGAGATAGTCAATCACCAGATTAACGGATTTGGTTTTTATTATGGTGTCAGAGAAAAGACTCTTTTTAAGGTGTTCTGCATCCGGTGAAACCAGCTCCACTTCACCGGTGTGCGGATAGTACTTTATCAGGGTTTCTTCTGCTGCCAACGAAAAAATGCTGAATGATAGATAGAATGCAGCAAAGAACAGTATAAATAACAGGTTTTGTGTTAGCCAACGCGAAGTCAATCCAGTAAAGTTACGCATCATCACTTTATCCTTAATTGAAAATTGTATAAAAAATGGTTTCAATCAAGTATATCATCATTTTGACTTGTGCTCTAAAGAATTATACTTTTTCGAACCATATTGACAACGGACTTCCTGCCATCATTAACGTGGTCATGTTTTGCTGAAATACACTTTCACCTCCAGGATTTAGAGCATACAGCCAAGATATTTGCGAATAATGTCTGTTTGGTGTAGGATGATTTTACTCAGAAACATTGTCTCGCAAATATACTGGAGCACCTTATGATTGAGAATACGATTAATCCAACTTGTACACGGCGCACTTTTCTTAAAGGTACTGCGGCTACTATTGCAGCACCGTTAATTCTTCGCTCGGGCATGTTGGGTGCAGAATCACCTTCCAACCGAATCAGTGTAGGCATAATCGGTACTGGGCGTCAGTCGCATGTGATTAATGTGCCGCAATTCTTGCGATCTAACCGTGCAACAGTAACTGCCGTGTGTGATGTGGACCGCTGGCGTATGGAGCAGGAGCGGGACCAGGTCAACAATTTCTATGCTGAGGCCAACGGAAATGGAAGCTATGATGGCTGTAAGATGTACGATGATTTCCGGGAATTACTGGCCCGGGACGATATCGACGCTGTCATGATCTCTTCGCCCGACCACTGGCATGTACCCATGGGGATTGCTGCGCTTCGTGCCGGTAAACATGCCTCCATAGAAAAGCCGCTCAGTACCTGTATCGCCCATGGCCGGATGCTCTGCGATGTCGCTGATGAAACCGGTCTGGTAACCCGGACGGACAGCGAATTCCGCTCCTTACCCAATTTCTGGAAAGCGGTGGAAATCGTGCGCAATGGCCGTATCGGCCAACTCGAAGAAGTACGTGTAAGTACCCCCGGCGATACCGAACCGGTGGGGAATCCCGAGCCGATGGATATACCCGAAGGGTTGAATTATGACCTTTGGCTGGGGCCGGCGCCGGAAGCTCCGTACACAGAATTGCGGGTTCATCCGCCAAACCAAATGCGGGTGCGACCAGGCTGGCTGCGTATTTCCGACTATACGAACGGTATGATTACTAATTGGGGTAGCCACCTGAATGACATTGTACAGTGGGCTAACAACAGTGATCGGTCCGGGCCAGTATCGGTATCTGGAAGTGGTTCGTTTTCTGAGGGACTCTGGGACACCATAACTGCCTTTGACCTGGTATATTCATACGCAAACGGAGTCAAGCTGTACTACACCATGGGAGGTACCCCAACCGTTGCATTCAGAGGCTCAGAAGGTTGGATACGTGTGGGTTATCCCAATGCCATAGAAGCATCGAATCCAGATTGGCTGGAAGAAAGCCCTGGTGCGGATGAGTTGGACTTGAGCGGTACAATGGAAGACAAGGAAGATTTCCTCCATGCTATCCAGACCGGTGGAAAAACCATTAAACCGGTAGAAGTGGGGCATCGCACGGTTTCATTGTGTCAGATTGGACTCATAGCCGTAAAAGTCGCACGTCCCTTACGTTGGAATCCAGATATAGAGCAATTCGAAGGGGACGATGAAGCCAATGCGCTGTTGCAACATCCGGTACGGGGCAACTGGATGTAGCGGCAAGCAAAATGTGCAGGTAGGGCAACCCTGCAATCTTGCATGGCACCATTGTTTTACAAGGCATACTTGTCCAAACCTATAATCAGGACAGGTTTACGCGGTTTATTTCAAGTGCTTCTAAATTGATGCTGTAGTCTGATTTTCCAAGTTTCAAGGTGACTGAAACCGCTTCTTCCGCCAGATTCCATACAAGTACTGTGTTTGCCTCAGGATACCAGGCACAGATTATTGGTACGTCTTCAACTACATATGGAACCGATGCGTCGAGTTGTTGAACAATTTCGTGTTTGAGGGAGAAAAGCGCTTCCAGGTTTTCCGGTATCGTGCGCAAATCATTTCCATCAGAATTGCCTGTTGTTTCCTGGCGCGTAATAAACCGAGTACCTGCAGCCTTAAACGCGCCATCTCTGAAGCCCTGGGTGTCAGCATCGGACAGGAAGGTCCAACCCTCATCTGCTGGCGCATCACATACCGCGAAGGGAATGCCCAATGCCAGAAACAGGCTATAGGGGTCATCATTGCCTACCAGCCTGCTGTAGTCGCCCCAGTAATGCTTGAGCGGACCTTGTGGTTTATAGCCTGCAACATGTTCGTGTAAGGCGGCATTGTGGCGCATGGCAGGTATGATGGTGTCCCAGTGTTCGATGGGATAAGGGGTCAACCCACTCATAAACATGGTATTCCGCACATCGGCCAGGGTACTGATGGCGAGTTTTGCAGCTATATTTCGGGCAGACAACTGATCCGCAGGGTAAGCCGTCGTTTCACTGTAGGCCAACTCCGGTTGCGCATAGCGACGATGAAAAAGGCAACTAAACAAGGAGTCGGTTTTGCCTTTTACGGGTGTAAACAGGGGGTCACTGAACTTTGATTCACCCACACGGAACAATGCGTTACGATAATCGTCAAGACGGATACCGGCTTTTTCCGATCCGAAATACATCACCATATTACCGAGCATGGCATCCGGTGCCGCTGCTTGTTGTTGCTGGAATGATGTAGTGAGCTCGTCGCAAGTAAATTCTATCCAACTGCGCAACAGTGTCGTCGGATTCCGGTGATGTACCGCGTCAAGCAGTGATTCCCACTCGGATTCTTCATAACCGCCCGTATCCAGAAACTGATTTTTATGTTTATCACAGAAGCAGCCACCGATCATGCCGGGAGTTACAGCGAGCCGAAAATCATCGTCCAGGAAAATTTCTTTTGCACCTTCTTCTGCCAATTTCCGGACTGCCATTACATTTTCTTCCGATGCAGGGGGATGCAGTGAGGTACCCGAAAATTGTCTGCCGTCAGGATACTGCCCCATTGACCAGTGCTCTGGTGGTGTCAGTGGGATATTGCCATGCATCGCGCCAAGCGAGTCACCGGGGTGGCCCAAAGGAATATTGATAACGCCGGTTTGTATGCCTCTGTCTTCAATGGTACGGTGCCACTTCATACGTGATTCTTCTGGATAGGGCCAATAGCCATAGAAAAAGGCTGGCAGCCAAATTTGGTCCATCCCGGCACTTACCATGATGTCCAGCAACTCAGGATGCCCATCGAGGGAGTCCGGGTTCAGGCATATGTGAAATGCGCGAACACCATTGGGACTGGGTTTGGATACTGACATAGAAGTGGAGGATATCGCCGGATTGGCATGTCCTGGTTGTGAACGCAATCCCTGATATCCGGTCATGGCACAAACTCCCAAAAATAATCGGCGTGAAATGTGCATACGTCACCTCAATTCATAGAAAACCACGAGTCAACATAATACAGGGAGTTCATTGTAGCATGCATCCATACAGCATATGCATCTTTATCAAGCTGGTTGCTGTTCGGTAGACCGGGGAGAATAGTTTCGCACAGTAAAAATGCTACGGGGTCTGTTGAGCCGAGTCGTAGTAATTGAGATTGAATTGTTCACCATCCCAAAGCACATAAGAGCGGTTGGTGAGCCAGTCGCCTGTATTAAAATAATGACCCTGGCCGAAAGTGGTGTTAACTACGTCGTGTAAGGGTGCATGGGCATGTCCGAAAAGGACAACATCGGCATCGCCATTCGTAAGCAAAGAATGCGCATACTTGCGGAGTGCCTGTGCTTCGGCGCCTTCGGACGGGTCTTTTGCTTCTTGCATTGTGCGGCTACTGTGACTTACAGACTGTGCCAAGCGCATTGCCCAGTCAGGGTGCAGGAGACGAAATCCACGGATGACCCAAGCGTTTCGCGCAAAGCGTTTGTAAATCCGATACCCCCGGTCCCGGGGATTGATGCCGTCGCCATGATGAAAGTAGGTACGTTTATTTCCGAAAGTCATGGTAGTACCTTCGGTATGAATCACCATACCGAGGCCCTCCTGAAGAAAGCGACCGGCCCAGAAGTCATGATTTCCACACACCAGATGCAGCTTTACACCCGCTTCTCGAAATTCAGCCAGTGCGCGCAATGTCTGAAAATAACCCGAGAAAATGACCTGCTTGTATTCGAACCAGAAATCAAAAAGATCACCGAGACATATAATGCTGTCCAGTGAGGCGGGATCAAAGCTACGGAGAAACTGAATGAATGCGTCTTGTCGGGAACGGTCATCTTCCGTTACCCGCAGATGGACATCAGAAAATATCAGAGTCTGTTTCACAACAACCCAATTTTACTGATTGGCCAAAAACGGAAAATTGCCTTGCCGATTATCTGTTCCTGGTGAACCGGACCAAAGCTGCGACTGTCCTTGCTTTCACTTCGATTATCACCTAGAACATAATATTCACCGGGTCTCAGGTAGCGTTCGTCACGTTCAGGCGAATAACGTTCTTCATCCAGGAGATAGTCTTCCTGTAGAAGGTGATTGTCCACAAATATACGGCCCTGCTCAAAGCGCACATTGACATCATAAAGACCAGGCAATGTACTTTCAATCGGGTGTGCAACAGCCTTTTTACCGGACTCATTGGGTGGGCCTTTTGCAATAACCCGCTTGATGTACCGCTTGTTGTTTTCTATATTGCTATCAAACACGATGACATCGCCAGAATCAACTGTTTCAAGGTTTGCCAGGAATGGCAGACGGGACAGTTGGTTTCCGAGTTTGAAGACAAGAATACGCTCACTGTCGACCAATGTGGGCTGCATTGAAGCCCCCTGGACTTCATAGCCTTCGACGACAAATGTTTTTAGTCCCCAGAATATCAGGAGGAACAGCACTACCAACTTCATCAGTTCGTATACTTCGCGCTTTACATCCTCTTTAGGCGTAGAGTCTGTAGAGTCAGAAGTGGTAAGCTCTTTTCTTATTTCCACTGTTTCCAAACCCTTATTATGATACTAATTTGTGTAATATTACGTACATTTACTGAATTAAATGAATGCTGCATGATGCATTGTGTACGGTACATTGATGTTTTTCACACATCAGGCATAACTCAACACCTCACGAAATGAAATAGTCCATCAGCCAATCATCAAGTTCGAATGGTATGCTCTATAGAGTATTATAACGTTAATTCCAGATTTTGTTACAACACACGAAAACTGATCTGTTTTGACGACATATATTGTAATTGACCCGTTTTATACCGTATCCAGTCCCAATGCCTGTACCAAGGGTGAACCTTGTATAATGGGTGGCAAGATAATTTCCAAATCACGGCTTACAAACTGACGTATGACAAAGAATACTGCGGCAGGATGCACATAGGCCAATTCTTTAAGATATTGCCACCATTCGCCATTGGGAATTTTACGGCCCAGAAGCAGTTCCGGTATGGCTTCAAAATCAACTTCGGCCTGTTGTGCTTGTATTTCTTCCATCAATGTCAAACCGTTGTTATCTGGATTTTTACCATTGCTCTCTCTGGATTGAAGCAACGTATTTAGCTGCTTAACAATCGCTTGACTCTCACGATAACGCTTACGGAATTCTTCCCAATCCGGATCGATCTGATTAACCAACTCCGTTATGAACGCTATCTTGACCTCTTGCGACAGATTCTCCAACCGTGACGCGGATTCACCATCAAGCAGCAGGTATTCTATGGCTGTTTTTAACTGTTGTTCAAGTGGTAATGTAGTGACACTGTCTTCAGGTTTCTGAGGATACAATGCGTGTAGTAACAGTGCTTTGGTTTGGTAATTGGGTACAGAAGGCATGGGTTCGGGATACGCAGCATAATTATAGCTCAAGCCCGTCGCGATGCGGTATCCCCGCACAGCTTTTGGAATATTGCCTTTTTCCAGCGCGGCATCAGCCTGGTTAAAAAATTCTTCCTGCATGCGACGTCTTAACCGCAACAACTCATAGGCTTGTGCTGCACTGGTGTATTTCCTCAACCGCACCGCATTGTCTGCCAACTGCAGTACGCAGGATGCGGGTAATTGTGGCAGGCCAGCTTTTTTCTGAAGTTGTTGTTGTATGAATGATTTAATGTCTGGTCGTTTAATTTCACCCAATGCTTCCAGGTATGTTTTGTCAGAGGTCTCGAATTCTTCTGCTAGAAGATAAGCATACTTATCCTGACTTAGTTCTTCTGTATTGTCATCCCGTAAGGGGGACAAGGGAAGAAACATAAACTGGAAATTCACGATATCGCCTTGCGCAACCGCTTTCGCCAGGCAGCGTTCAATCATATCCTGAGATACGGTGTGTATTGGGGTGTTTTTTTTTGCCATAGGTCGTTCGATTACAATCCTTGTTCATCCAGCAAGTATGTTTGCTACAGTCCGGGTACGTTCTTCCCAATCCACTTTAGGTTTGGTAACGGCATAAAATGGAAGGCGCTCTAGGATTTCCTGGTGCATGCGTTGTCGGTAGTGACGCAGTATTGGTCCTGCATGCCGCTCATGAGCCACATCCCAATTACTGGCTTCAACACATTCCACATCCCGTCCCGCAACCAGCATATATTCTTCCAGATAGGTGGAAAGAAAGTGCCGTAATGCAGCCTCATAGGAACGGCGTAAACGTTCTGCATCATTCGAATTGGTTTCCGAGGCTTCACGCCAGGATTCTTCCAGCTCAATGACAGTAGAGCGGTCCTGCCAATACTTTTCTCTTCGTTCATTATCACGCAGAATATAAAATGCGGCATTATATCGCGCAATATCCAGTAGAAAATGATTACGTCTTTCCTGATTCAGATTGCTACGGCTGATCTCAACCAGCAAATCCTTCATTTTCTTCTTGTAATTCTTGCGCACTTCGCCTGGTTTGCAGTCGTGATCCAGTTCCAGTATTTCAAAATAATTGACATAACCACGGTCATTCATAAATATAAGAGACTCCTGTATTCAGGGAATTGTAGCTTTTATTGAACTGCAGGCACAAGAACGGTGCAGTATATGTTCTGGATGACCCACTCAGACTATTCAATCCAGTCCAGGAATGGGAAATTGTGGCAACTGGGTGCCAGCACGCCGAAGTGTATGCAGCACTATTTCAGGCGGACAAAAAAAACGCACTGGAACCATGCTGCAACCGGTACCAGTGGATGTATAGCCTTGCAAATCATGGTACCGCCAAGCACCCCGGATCATCTGTCTGGGGTGATGTGCATTGTGTAGTATGGCACGACCGCCCGGCAGGCAAATTTGGCCTCCATGCGTGTGTCCGCACAAGACATAATCGATGCCGCACGCAAGGGCTTTACGGTAAACTTCAGCGGAATGTGCCAATAGAATGGTGGTGGCTTCCGGGGGAACTCCCTTAATTGCCTGTTCAATGTCTTCGGTTTCGTAAAAGTGGGGATCATCAATACCGACGACGTAAATGACCTGCTCTTCTACCGAGACAGGTACATGCTCATTCATCAGCATCTTTACCCCCATAGACTCCAGGCAGGGTAGCATTTCCAGGAAATCATGGTTGCCAAGTATAGCCAACACGGGTGTTTTCAGGCTGGATATGACCCTTCTGGTCTGCTCCATGGCTGGTGTGATGTCGCCATAGGTCTCAGCCCTGTAATCACCTGTGATCACACATAGGTCATACTCGATATTGTCTAATTTCTTCAGCAGCGCATCGGTTATTCCGGGGTCAATATCCAGATGTAAATCACTGATTTGCAGAATGCGATAACCGATAAATACATCCGGCAGTCGCCGCAATGCAACTTCATTATGTTGTACACGAATCCTGCGTGCATTGCGATTGCCTAACCAGTACAAACCCGTAGCCTTGAGCCCCAAAGACAATACCCTTCTTAACAACGGCATGTTTTCCGGATGAAACCGGGTTCTACCCGCACCCATTACCTGTGCGGCATGATATAACTGCATGTTCATCCGTTGTCGGTAAAGAAAAATACCCAAACGATCGCGGAGTCGACGGTAATCAATATGCGTCGACTCCGCAGTAGTGGGTATTACTGGAGTATTGTTGGTTTTATTAACTATTTGTGGCAGTACAGACTCATTGGCATGCAAACCGATGGGGCCATGCTTCTTACTACCTGAAACGCCTTGATCTTTTTTTAGTCTACTAGTTTTAAAACGCATTAACAGTTTTATCAGCCTTCCGGCTTGTTATGCTTCCGCAGCACCAGCAGTGAACAGGTCCATTCGACGTGAAAGCTCATATAACCAGTCTTCATCACCACCACCGAATTCTTCAGTTCCCCAACCGGTATACCCGATCTCATACAGGGCCTGTCGAACTTCCGGCCAGTTTACATCGCCATCATAGGGAAGATTAGGCCAATGCATGCCGTCCCGCCGAAAATCTTTCACATGAATACGTCGAATACGTTTGCCGAGCGTACGAATCCAGTCCTGTGGATACCCGAAAAGTATCACATTGGCAATGTCGAAGTAGGCTTCAACCCAGGGGCTGTCAAACTCATCAACATAACTGGCAAATTCCAGTGGGCTCAGCAAAAACCGATTCCACACATTCTCCACAGCAATCACAACACCAAGTTCTTCAGCTATCGGAATCATGGGACGAATGTTCTTCTGTGAATTTTCCCAGGCTTCGCCATAACGGACTTGCTCTGTTACAACAGCAGGAACCAGCAACACCGTATCTGCGCCCATTGCCTTAGCGGTACGCAAGGCTTGTTCAATCTCCGCATGGCCACGTGCGATGACTTCGGGATCTGGGGAGGACATTGGTGCTCCCCAACCGCCATACGTTATGGAATGCACCGGAACTCCTATCTCACGGGCCAATTCGCCAAACATCTTCGCCGCGTCCAGGTCTTCCACCGGATAGGCTTCGATACCGTCGATGCCTGCTTCCTTGATCAATGCCATTCGCTCTGCATCGCTTCGGCTATTGGGTGCCTTGTCCCACTGAATTCCCTTTTTCAGTACAGGATAGGTATCCGGGCGTTCTTGTGGTGCAGCCATTGCAGTATGCAACACCTGAGCAGCGCTGCCAGGAGTACCGGCACTAGCCAAAGTAGTTCCTGCTGCAACACTGCCAACCACCCCCGCACCAGCCGCCGTCAGCGTTGCCTGCACAAGGAAGTCACGTCGATTAACTCCTCTAACCTTCATGAATTGGTCTCCATTATCTGGTTGTTTCTAAATCAGCCACTATACCGGCAACACCCAGGGTGCGCGGTACTTTGGATACAATGCGGCATCGGCTTCAGGATCACCAATGATTGCTTTATTTTCACTATCCCAACGGAGCTTTCGGTCCATATCATAGGCCAACTGCCCCAGATTCAATGCCGCGTGTACATTATAGTGGTAGCCGAAATCACAACTGGTCAGTTCCCGAGTCTTAATGCTATTCAAAAACTCACGGTCATGCTCTGGCCAAGTACGCTCTGGAGCTGGTGGCAAGTCAGATGGATCTATCCGTTCCCCTTCACTGATGACTTCATTGTTGGTGTAATCTGCGGTTAAGGTACCATTGACTCCATGGAATGAAATCCCAAGACGACGCCCTATGCCACGGCCAGACTGGAATTGCAAACCATGACTGTTGGCACATTGATTGGTCCAGGTCATGAGCATGTCACCATAGTCCCAAATCACTTCAAAGGTATCGGGAATTGTACTGATGTCATCTGTGGCGAATTTTCCACCCATCGCTACAGCCGATTTAGGTTCGCCCAAGTTCAATGCCCAGACCGGCAAGTCTACGATGTGCGGTCCCATTTCATGAATCCAGCTACCGATCAATTCACGGACATAACGGTGACGTCCATCAACAAAGAAAGCTTCATTGAAAGGAAGCATGGGAGCAGGCCCACACCACATATCCCAGTTCAGACCTTCTGGTGGAGGGGTATTGGGTTGGTTGCCAAGCCCGTGCGGGGCATCATTCATATTCAATACACAATGAACACGCGATATCTTGCCCAATACACCAGAACGAACGATGTCTACCACGTGGTGATAATTGTCTGTGGCATGAATTTGTGTTCCAATCTGTGTAACCCGGTGATTCAAGCGCGCAGCTTTAATCATGGCCAATCCTTCAATCGGACTGAAACTCATGGGCTTTTCACAATAAATGTCTTTCCCTGCTTCACAAGCCATGATTGAAATCAGGGGATGCCAATGTGGTGGTGTAGCACAAACCACAGCATCAATATCCGGTTGATCCAGTAACTCGCGAAAATCACTATAAGCACGCGCTGTGCCACCGGTACGTTCTACCGCAGCATCCATATGCTTCTGATAGGTATCGCATACAGCAACAACCTCGACATCGTCATGGCTTAGAAAGCGGTCCAGAAGGTACATACCCCGACCCGCTACACCGATAAACCCCAAAGAAATTTTATCATTGGCTGTCACGCGTCCCGGTGCCACTTTTGCCTGCACAGCTGGGATGTCTGCTTGTGCCACCTGGAAAGGCATATCTGTTGCCCGATCTCCAGGAGTGCTCGCACAGCTTGTTCCGATTCCCACGCCTAACCCTGCCAGCGTGGACATGTGTAAAAATTTTCTTCGATTTACTTCACGCATTCCAGTTAATCCTCCGGTCATTGTCACGACCTGTATAAATATGTTTTTAGTATTTCCTATCATACAGAATATATAGGAATACAAGCTATAGCATGGGCTGTTACGGATCGAAAAATCAAGCAGGACAACACGATCACACAATAATGAATACTGAACTCAAATATTCATCCTGCTTATTCACAATATCCACAATTAACTATCATATAAATTAGTTTGTGTTGCGGAAGCTTGATTTGGCAAAAAGGCAAGAAACTGGCCTACGCCTGTTTTAAAAACATCAACACCAATCACTAAAATTTTTTTTGCCCGACCCAAAGTGCGAGGCGCGTGTCCGGTAGCCTTGCAAATCAAATCCATGATACATTTCACTCGGGGTCTTGAGGTCATCACCTTAATGCTTGTTTCCAAAAACCAAGAGATCCCTGCGGTCCTGCCCCGGCAGCTGCGCCACTTTATCCATCGTTGTCCTCCTGGCAAATACGCCTGATTGCTTCGTACACCCAGGCCGTCACGCCCTTGGCGTCGCGCAGCACTACCACTCGCTTGCCTGCGGGTAGCCAAACACGCATCTGATGAATCACCTCGTCCGTGATCAAGCTCTGCCCCAGTTCCTTCAGTCCCTGAACCAACACGGCGCTTTCATGGTGTCGCAACCCTGCCTCTTTCAGCACTTGGTGTTTGAAAGTAAGCACAGTCTCACCTATTCGGTAAGTCCGGTTGGGGCCGTCTGACAGATAAACAAAACGGCTGGGCACCTGCGTCGAGATATCCATCAGATTCAATGCTGCCGCACCACCGGGCTGAATTCGCCAGCTGAACTTACGCGCCAACGCCTGCGCTACCTGGTGCATATCGGGTGGCATAGACTGTTGTAGCAGCTCGCTGAATCGAGGGTAGTCGTACAAACCCTGTAGAACCCGCCGGATCGTTCCCTTCTGCGTAATCCAATACAGAACCCAACGGATCGTCTCTTTCTTCGCCAGATATATGAAATCTACATTGGAAAAGGCCCAACCCCTTCCATTCCCATAAATCCTCGCAAGTATTTTATTTTTAATGCTTTGCGCCATAATATATGCTCTCAATTTCAAACAAAAAATAACATGTTTTCGTTTGTAAAATAAAGTATGCATTACCGGACCTGCGGATCAGGTTGCTAACCTGACCTTGTGGTAAAGCAGACGTGACTCCGGCGTTATGTCGTAGTGCGTCGCAACGTGTGGCTCTGGATTCGTGGGGCAGAGCCAATCACTTAACAACACACTCAGCACAAGGAGCACCATCTGCCCACATGTCTCAGCCTGACCGAGTCGGTTCGCCGCATTAGCCTGCGAAGTCTCGCTTGGCATGAGCGGCTCCCTGTAAGGCTGAGTCATGTCGCGAGTGCAAAACGTTAAATGTCATAGATTATAGATGACGTGTCCGGTGGCGTAAATGAGGCCAGATATTTGGGGTGCGATTTGTACATAATAATGATACAATAATGTACATAAGGAGGTTCTGTTATGCCAAATATTCGTCCTATCACAGATCTTAGGAATACAAATGAAATTTCTGAGATATGCCATTCAAAAAAAGAGCCCATATTCATAACCAAAAACGGATATGGTGATCTTGTTATCATGAGTATAGAGACCTATGAGGAAATGCTTGAAGTAAATCAAACGGATATGGCTATATCCGAGGCAAAGGCTGAATACAAAAATGAAAAAAACATTTTAGACGCAAAAAAATCCTTATCTGCTTTAAGGAGGAAGCACTTTGGAGAAGTATGATGTAAAATTACTTCCCAAGGCTTACAGGGATATTGATGAAATTTTTGACTATATTAAGAATGAGCTTATGTAGCCCAATACAGCCCAAAATATCTTTCGATCTATCGAGGAAGCAATTTTAAGTCTTGAAGAATTTCCGTATAGGGGATCGGAAAGAAAAGCAGGGATCTATGCAAATAAGGGTTATCGTCAGTTATTCGTCAAAAATTTTACTGTGATTTATAGAGTAGATGAATATACTAGATGCGTAATTGTTATAACAGTTAAGTATTCGCAAAGTAACTTCTAGATGACGTATTATTTAAGGCCGCTACGTCCTGCTGCTCTGGCTTCGTGGGAGTCCAACTTCGTATAACAAAACACTCAACGCGCAAGGGGCCAACCAGGAACAAGGCTCCAGAGTATCATCTGAACTGTGCTGATCATGATCATGTGCTGAGAACATGTTCTGTTCTGATTACGTATTTTTACGACGGCGTCCTGCCTGGAAGAGCAATCCCATGGCATTCAGACGTACATCGTTGTCAAGCCAGGCACGGTCGGCAGCAAAATCCTGAACATTGCAGCGCTGCAATTGCGCCTCCAGCGAGGTGGCAACCCGTGCTTCACCCCATGCTTGTATTGTCTCCTCAGTGTCATCTGCGTGGATCATGTCTTCCATGATGGCTTCCATATCATGTATTGAATGGAGCAGTATTTCTGCATGCGTTTGTAACCCGGTAAAACATCCGAAATGCGTGATGTAAGCCCGTTCCGCACCGGTTTTCAGTATACGCTGAACGCTTTTGCGTGCTTCTTCCGCGTCGAAATCCGTTGGGGAACTGGAAAACACGAGAAACCCCGGCCCTGGTCGAGATAGTTCTGTACGGCCCACACCGAAGGCATCGCCCGTAAAAATACTGTTTGACAGATCATCATAAATACTGAAATGGTGTGATGCATGACCATAAGTATTGTAAAAGTGCAGGGTGCGACTACCCCAAGGCAGCTGACTGTTGTCCTCCATAATATGGACACGGTCTTCAGGTACAGGATCAATCTTGCCATAGAGTTTGTAGTAGTCGCTTTCACCATATACCGCGATGGAACCCGCAATGAGCCGTGCTGGATCGATGAGATGCCGAGCCGTCTTGGGATGCGCGATCACGGTCGCATTGGGACAGGCCTGCTGTAAGGCTGCCGTACCACCAGCATGGTCGAGATGTACATGGGTCACAATAATCCAGCGCACTTGCTCAGGGGCCAAGTTCTGTTGCTGCAATGCATTCAGCAATCGGGGTACCGCATTCACGGTGTTGTTGTCGATGAATGCAGCTTCATCGCGTTCAACCAAGAGATAAGCAGCTGCTTTACCGGGTTGAAGATAATGGCAATCAATGGTGGTAATTGAACCTTCTTGTGCAACAATGCTCATGGACAACCTATCTTCTTTTCCATTTGTGGTCAATTAATAGAAAATGGTCTGATTTTTATAGGTGCGTATGCTTTACAGCGATTAAGTATAAAACCAGTACATCAAATTCAGATCAATCGGCCCGGAATGCCTGATTTGATATTCCGGACCGATTTTCAATTTATACCAATATGTTGGTGGCCTGACAATCAGCTACTTTTTAACAGGTGCTGTAGGTGTAATTGCATCCTTGGCTGCTTTGGCAATACGAAAACGCAACACATTTTTGGCCGGTATCTTGATTGCTTCGCCGGTAGCCGGGTTGCGACCTTTACGTGCTTTGCGTTTCGCAACTACCAGTTTTCCCAACCCAGGAATGGTGAAGCCAACGTTGGCCTGGGTGTAAGCCAGGTCGGTAAGTGCGTTCAAGACGGTAATCACGTCTTTTTTGGGTACTTCTGTTTCCTCGGCAAGCATGGTCAGAATCTGCGTTTTTGTCAGGGGTTTGTCCGTGCTCTTTGCCTTCTTGAATGGCATGGTGGGTTCCTCCTATGTTTCCGTTGTCATTTCCCCCTCAGGGTGTATTATTTCGCATCACACAATATCCAATCGTGAGATAGCTTGATTTTACAGGGGAAAAAACAGGTAATGCCATTTTTACCCTTGTAAAACCGGGTTATTTAGTACCTAATGAATAGCTGTTTGTCAACCTTTTTTTGCAAATCACAAAAAAATTATTATGCCTCAACTTACATGCATACTGACTTTTATTGAAAATAGTACTGACAGTAAAGAATTTAACTCTTTGTAAGTGCTTTGTTTTAAAATAGTTATAAAATATTGTATTCTCGACGAACAGCGGGTATATTACTTATAGAAAGAAATTTAAAAACCCAATGAAATCCTGTAACAAACGGGGGGATTTTATATGATTTTTGCTGTGATTGGTGACATCAAGGGTAACTTTTCCGCATTGGATGCAATAATGCAAGCAATAGACGATGCAGGAATCGACGTAGTTTTACACACGGGAAACTGCGCTGTTGGTCAAGCAGAAGGCAATCTGACCATAGAAATGATGAAGTCTCGAAATATAATATCTATACAGGGGGGGATGGACCGTCACCTCGTGTATTACCGCCGAGAACGTAACCGCACCTCAAATTTGGAAATGGAAGACCAGGTTTTACTTGCCAGTGCCAATGAATTTGTTTCAACATCAAATATTGAATTCTTACGCACCTTGCCCCGTCAACGCTTTTTAACACTGGAAGGCATTGAAATTCTTTTGTGTCACGGATCGCCTACCAGCCCATTTTCTTTTCTCACCTCCCATACTCCGATGATTCGGTTTGAACGTGAACGAGAAAAAGCTGGAGCTGCAATCGTATTGTGCGGCACAACAACAGAAGCATATTATAAATGGGTCAACGGCATGTTATTTGTTGGGGCTGCACCAGTGTCGAAAGAGTTGATGACTTCTGATGCAGAATATATTTTAATCAACACCGACACAAAACCCTGGTCAGTAAAGTTTTGCCAGGCACCGATTTCTGTCAGTTCCAATTATTAAAAAATCTTGTCAATTGCCGCATTGAATATCTCTTAAAATAATACTTGTATTATTTTTAGCACAGCTTTACCTCCAGACCACGACATCTGCTATCTTGTGCTCCAATATAATTTATTTTCAAATTATACACAATATGTATTGTGTCAGCGCACCAACTATGCTACAATCCAAGGCTGGAGGAGTATAAGGTGCGATTCGGAAAAAGAACAAGACACTGGGCTGCTGCTGGCCGTCGTCTCCTGGCGGATAGGTTCGCACCCCAAGACATGGCTACAGCCCTGATTGAAGAAGAACACATCCCCAGCATGGCGGGGGAGCTGGAGAACCACACCATGATGTCCGCCTATGATGAAGAACCTGTAATTACGGGAGATCCTACGCAACGCCTGTTGACTGCATTGGGGCGATTTCAAAGACAGGTAACCCGTGCAGAAAACAGTGCTTCCCAAGAGGATTGGTGCGATGCCTGCATGACGCAAGTAATTGCTGGTCTGGAAATCGCCATTTCTGAAGAATGGGACAATGTACGTGAAGCACTCATTGATACTGCACGCATCCTGCAAACCTATGAAGAATACCAGCGGGCTTCAGAAGCATTGCCATTTCTAAAAGATGCGTATGAAATTCTCTGCCTCATGGTTGGGGACCTTCTCGTTGACAATGTGCGATCAGGGGTATTGACCAAGTGGCGTGATCGGTATCGTCAGGCAGTGGATGATGTAGAAGCTGCGGGAATGACCCTGGTTGAAGATGAATCTGAAGAATCCTCCCATGAACCCAATGAGATAACTGAATCCGGAGTTTCATCAGCCCCAACGGTATCAGAACCTGTCAGCCGTGATTACCAGGAGCAAGAAGATGATTTCCAGGATGCCGCTTCAACTGATTTAAACTACCGTGAGTCGTACGGCGAAGCCCACGATACTGATGACGATCAACATGGTATGGCTCCTAATGATACTACCGAAGACGAAGAGGACCCTGTTTCAGCGTCACCGTTCGAAACACCACCCAATGTACAGCATGTGTACAACAGCACCTGGGAATCCCAGCTTGATGAAATTGAAGATAGTTCCATTGACACAGAGGCACCAGCATTGGATGATCTGATGATGGAAGCATCGAATCCCATGATAAATGAAATTCAATCTGATTCCAAGCGCGAAACATATGATTCGGGTATGGGTGAAGGTGTACCTGATAAGCAATTTGTAGAAGAATTGTTTCATGAACAAAAGGACGATTGGGACGAGGCATTGAATGAATTGGCAGATTCAGAAATGGATATCCTCACACATTCCCGGGTCGATTTTGTACCGGAAGACCTGGACATAGATGAAGAATCACTCAGGGAAGAGGAAGACACCGAACAACCTGCTCAAGAACCTGACGCGGAAGCCGCGCTCAGGGTCGAAGACAGCATGGGATACATTGATACTACCGGTTCAATGCTACATGATGACGAATCAAGTCAAGCGTTGCATGAAACCTTGGAAGAAGATGGTGTATCCGCGGACATTGTGCAAGAAGAGGAATCTTTACACACAATGGTAGGTGAGTTTACCCTGAATCAAGCCAATATAGAAGAGGACTCCCTGGCGGACAGTATAGATGAACCCGATGGTGAAGATGAAGCAGCAGGTGAAGCTGAGCTGGAAACTGAAACACTGTTGTCTGATGAGCAACAAGAAATGGAATCAGCAATTGCAACGGCCTCTCCTGCCCCAGACTCTCCTGAAGCTCTATGGCAAACAATTCAGGCAGCATTCAGCAAGGGAAATGTGTCTGATGCCAAAGTTATAGCGCTACAACTTGCAGCGCAAATGGCACACTTGGAAGTCAGCAAGGCGCAGGATAATACAAAAAAACTTGAAGACCAACTCGCACTGGATGAAGATGCCATAGAAAAAGCTCAGGAAGCTTATGAGCAGGTAAAAAAAGACGTACAAGATAGTGAATGGCTCTTGGGCGAAAAGAATGCTGCGCTTTTAAAACAGCAAGAATCCTTATTACAACTACAGGCAGAAGCTGAGCACATCCAGAGTGGTATAGATGATCTGGAGCGCCAAATCGCCGAGTTGCAACAACGCTGTGAACAGGAAATAGAGCGCCTGGATGTTGTACAGGAACAAATCGGTGAGGTACGAAAAGTTGAGTTGAGTATAGAAGAAGAAGCAAAAACTTTGCAAGAAAACGGTAACAACAGCAAAACAGCGCTCGAAATGGCTGAAGAACGTATGAAGCGACTCGAAGAAGAGCGTGCGAATCACTTGCTCGAACTGGAGTCAGCCCGTAATTTGTTACGTGAGCAGGAAAGTTCAGAAAAAGACATCCGAAAAACGATTAAAATGTTTTCTGGAAACATTGAAGATGATACAACTGCCGACCAATCTCTGGAAGAATAAATGTTATCGCGATTTGGTATTTCCGCAAGAATGGACAGTTTAATACGATGCAAGAAAGCCGGGTACCTGTTTAACGACAGCACAAGCGTGTGCCGTAATAATAGACACAGCGAATTGCAACGGAGATCGCAGTTTGGGTAGAAGAGGTGAATTGATAGCTGCTGTGGATTTTGGTTCCCGGCAAGTGCGTGTGTTAATAGCCCGCGCAAAAGATGACAGTTCAATGAGAATATTGGGCCATGGCGTTGCAGACAGCCGTGGTTGTGTTTCACAAGGTGTCATTCAAAATTTGTCTGCTGCACAGTCCGCGCTGAAGAAAGCCTTGAAATTGGCGGAAAAAGAAGCTGGTGTGCGAATTCACTCCATCTTTTGTGGTCTTAACGGGCGGAATGTTGAAACGTATATTCGTGAAGGCCAAGTCAAGCTGGAGCGGGAGATAGTAGAAATTGAGCACCTTCAGGAAGCACTTGACCTGGCGTCACGGGACATTCTGGCCGCAGGCAAACGCCCGATATCTTCGGTTACCTCTGAAGAGTGGTATGTTGACGACTTGCGCGTCACGGAACCGGTAGGAATTCGTGGGAGCATACTCAAGACCAGAGTGCATTTTGCCCTGCTACCCACAGTGATAGAAAACAATATCACACAGTGTATTGATGCAAACGGCCTGGAACTCGAAGATGTTGTATACTTGCCAATTGCTTCTGCCATAGGATGCCTGACACCTGAGGATATAGAACTGGGTGTAGGGGTGCTGGATATGGGGCGTACTACTACCGGATTGAGTATCTATCGTGATCGCCGGATTATCAACACCAACTCCTTTGAATTTGGTGGTGTACACATCACGCGGGACGTTGCGGCCGGTCTTCAAATTTCATATGAGGAAGCTGTCGAGCTTATACTTGAGTATGGTATTTCTGAGTCCTTGATAGAAACAATAGATGAAGTAGATGAAGATGAGGATGACAACCAAACTCCGACTATTAACCACCATACGATGGCAACGGACGCTGCGCGTCAGTCAACAACAATAAAACTCAAGAGCGCGGTGCGGGGTGCGCCACAAATTGTTAAACGCTCTGAATTGGACATGATTATCTTCGAGCGCTCCCGTGAGTTGATGACGATGGTGCGCAACTATCTGCATGGCCGCAACCAGATAAAACATTTGGTACGGGGCCTGGTCCTCACCGGAGGTGCTGCCACCATTAAAAACCAGGAACGCCTGGTCGAAGCTATATTTCAGGTGCCAGCCCGTGTTGGATTGCCAAACGATATTGAGTCCATGCCGCCTCAGGTCAACGAGCCAACTTTCACATCTGCTGTCGGGATATTACGGCATGCCTATGATTACCGGATGGCTGTTCGTAGTGGACGTGTGGAAATTAGGCGTGGTCTGATAGGCACCATGGTGCATGGTGTCGGTAAATTTATCAGCAAGTATTTCTTTTAACAGATTATACTTGCCTGGTCGAGTCATTATTGGCTTTAAACTCATTCTGTATCATAATTGTGCTAGTGTTGCTGGTATCATATCAAGGTAAACGCAATGTTACAATGTTAACTGTCGGGGGTATACACCCATGCAATGGCCAGGTAATTTTTATTGGCCTGTGGAGTTGAGTCCGTGAATTCGCAATCTCCCAGAAAAAAATTTAAAGCGTCTGCAACCCTGGTAGTCACATTCATTCTGGGCATCGGCGTTGGTTTTTCGTTGTGCTATGCCTTCTTTGAAACTTTAGGTACGGACTTTTCCGGACAAAACGGTACACGGTCGCAGGACACAGCTCACCTGAGCGATGCTACCACAGACATGGAAAGCAAGCCTGATGAAGTTGATTCTGATTTGCTGGCTGAACCTGATTGGGAACCAGACTCTGTTGCATGCCATCTCTTTATTGGTATTACCGGAAACGAATTGGATGATGTAACCCGGAGTTTGCTGGGCAGGTATCCCGTTGGTGGCGTGGTGTTGCGTGAAGAAAACATCGAAAACGATGTGCAAGCAACTTCACTCATACGATCGATTCATGAAGCATCGACCGGACATTCCACTCCCCCTTATATTGCAGTAATTCAGGATGGGGGTATTCGCAATCCACTGCTTATCGATACGCCACCGAGTCCAGCAGAATTGGGTGAATTAAATCACGTGGAAGCAACAGCAGAAAGTGCGCGTATAACCGGTATCGCCGCACAACGCCTTGGGATAGACGTGGTTATCAGCCCGTCGCTTGATTATTATCTTCCCGGTACTTCACACCCATTACTTGATCTGGAAGAGTATACTTTTGGTGCTTCACCAGACTTTGTGGCCGAAATGGGAATCCATTATGCCAGCGTATTACTGGAAAATGGTGTGTTGCCCGTCGTTAAGCACTACCCTGGTCTGGGTGCTGCGCAATTGGGTGAAGATGGTATCTGGCGAATTGAAGAAACGAATATTGAGCAGTTGGCGTTATCGTTCCTTCCATTTGCACGGGCTGCTGATGAGAACATAGGCGCCATGCTGGTTGCCCAGGTTGCAGTACCCGGTCTGGACATAGACCATGCTGATCGACCGGCAGCCCTGTCACCCAGGTTGGTTACCGGTATTTTGCGCGAACAATGGCAGTACAAAGGTGTGGTGTTGGCAGAAGATATAAGTTTTTTAGGTGCCAACCCGATGCCAAGAGTCCTTCAGGCCTTGCAAGCAGGGTGCGATGCTGTACTTCTGCTTGATGTCGAAACTGAAGTTGTGGAATCGGTCATTGAAGCTATACAGCAAGCTGTTGAATCCGAAACCATTCAGAAAGCAGACATACAAACCGCACAAAGCCGTCTCATTGCCTGGCGGAAACAGTTACCAGTAAAAGAGACACCAGCGGAAACACCCGTACCGCAAGATGAATCGACTGCACCAGATCAACTGGAAACCGAAGCTGTTGAGCCGGAGGCTCCTGAAGAAATGCAGGAGACGTCTCTGGTTGAAGATGACAACCAGGATGTTGAGGAAGCAGACCTGCCCTATCAGGAGGAACCTGAACCAGAGGAAACGGATACCCAGGAAACGCCAGAACTGGATTATGTCCCGGAACAGGATACTGAAGCATCCCTTGATACAGACCATGCACAACAAACGGTCACCCATACCATTACTTCCGGCGACACCTTGTATAATATCGCCCGACGCTATGGCGTAACTCCAGAAGATATTAAGCGATGGAATGCCCTGGATTCCGATGTTGTCAAAGAAGGTTATAAACTTGAAATACACCTTTCAGAAAAAGACGGGGCGGAACCTTCTGAGGAAGTTGCGCTGGAAGATACACCAGAAATTGCGCCAGAAAGTACACCGGATATGGTGGAAGAAAATGACACAACACCAGTGCCAGATTCAGAGCAAGAAGAGGAACAGGCCCACACTACAGATAACGATGAATTCATTCGCCACACCATTCAGATAGGTGATAGTCTACAGCGCATTGCCGATCGACATGGCGTTCCAATGACTGTACTGGTCGAGTTGAATGATATTCGCAACCCGGACATCATCGCTCTCGGCAGTGAGATTCTCATTCCACGTACTCTAGCGGCAGAACCTATTGAATCAACCGAGTAATATTGATTTCATTCAATCTTGTATACAGCTGTTAATTTTAGCAATTGGTAATCAATTGTTATTAAGTTAAGACCTGATTCGCCACCAATACTAGCTGTCACATATACAGCCAGTTCACCTGTCCAGTTATATATCAGGCGATTTCCTTATCAGTAAACCAGACAAAATATATAATGGGCTTACAAGTCTATACATATATCGAAATTAACACACAGTATATTGCTATTCCATCAATATCAAACCAGATTTTGGGTTTACCAGTGTACGGAGCGGGGCAATCCATCACCTATACTTGATGCTGGGGCATTGGCTTGCCAGACCCCGGGAATTTCAGTGTCACATTTCGGGCAGTGTCCAGCGCTTAGATGGTTGCTTTGTACAAAAAAGCCTTGGCGTTCTATCAACGTCGTTTTACATGTTGGGCAGTAGGTGTTTTCGCGATTACCAACCAGACCGGGCAGGTTTCCTGGATACACAAAGTGCAACCCGGCTTCTCGCCCAAGATCATATGCATGTAACAGCGAGTCAACAGAAGTTCGTGGCGGATCAGTCATTTTGTAATCAGGGTGGAATGCTGTTATATGCCAAGGAATGTTGCAATCTACATCAGCGATAAATTCAGCCATTTCGCGAAGCTCTTCTGCACTGTCGTTAAAGCCCGGAATTATCAGTGTAACCAATTCTACCCAGAAACCTGACTTTTTCAGGCGGTGTATACTGTCGAGGACATTTTGCAGCGTACACCCCAGGCTGCGATACGCCTTGTCACGAAAACTTTTTAGGTCTACTTTGTACAGCGCAACGCAGGGACGCAAGTATTCCAGCACTTCTGGGGTCGCATTACCATTACTTACGAACCCACACACGATACCGTGTTTATGGGCACATTGAAACACTTCCATAGCCCAGTCTGCTGTAATCAAAGGTTCGTTGTAGGTGCTCACCATAACAGGTGTTCCATGCTCGAGAGCAATCGACACGAGTTTCTCCGCAGATACGAAACGCGGCATGACTACTGCTTCATCATCTCGTAAAGCCTGGCTGGTAACCCAGTTCTGGCAATACGAGCAGTGTAAATCACAGCCCAGCATACCGAAAGACAGGGCATTGTTTCCGGGATAAGCATGAAAAAAAGGTTTTTTCTCAATGGGATCAATCTGAAGCCCAGCAACATAACCCGCAGGCACACGCAGATGTCCCGCTTCATTGAAGCGTACACGGCATATACCGGCTTTACCGGGACGAATCAGACACCTATGACCACACGCCACACATCGGACAACTTGATCTTGCTCCTCAAATGTGAGGGCGGCTGCACCTTCCATCGTGTTGGATTCCAGTAGTGATTTCAATCTGGTCTGAATCATCTTTACATGCCTCGGACTTTAGCTACATGACCAAAATATCAACATTGAGAATCAGTTCCCCTATTGACAACTGACAATGCATCGCAAATTCCTGATATAATGAAACTATAGTGCAATAAAATAGATGCAATGTACGAATCAACGCTAATTAAAGTATATCATCAAAATTAATCAGATAATGCATTAGACGCTGTATTCATGACAATTTTGTCACAAGATGATATAACTACACTGTACATATAGATTACTCTTTACCATAAAGAAGGAACATTTCGACATGGTTTTTCAGGAATCAATAACCTTCAGTACCAGCAAGTCAGGCCAAATGCAAGATATTACCAGCCAGGTTCAGGCTGTTATTGGGCGTGCTGGTGTGCAATCAGGAATGGTTAATGTGTTCAATGTCGGCAGCACGGCTTCTGTCGGCACCATCGAGTTTGAACCGGGACTGCAAGAGGACTTGCCACGTGAACTGAACCGACTCTTCCCACCGGGCACACATTACGGACATGAAAAAGCCTGGCATGATGGTAATGGCCATTCTCATTTGCAGGCGACACTGATGGGACCTTCATTAACCGTACCAATTTCGGAGGGAGAATTGATTTTGGGAACCTGGCAGCAGATATTTCATATTGAGTTCGATACAAAGCCGCGCCAGCGTACTGTGGTTATCACGGTATATGGCGAATAGCATCGCAGTAGCACCATTGGACTGGTGAATACTCGTCCAAAGCAAGACCGTGTCAATGGGAAAGGGAGTGTTTTGAATGAGCGAAATACCGCTTCGTGTGAGTGTGATTGTACCCACACATAACAGGGGTATTCTGATTTGCGACAATATCGACACATTGTTGGCACAGGATTATGAATCATTTGAAATTCTGTATGTGAATGATGGCTCAACCGATGAAACAGCAGAAATTTTGCACAATTACCAGGAATACGCACCAAAGTTTTTCCGGGCAGTGCATATAGACAATATGGGACCGGGGCCTGCCCGCAATGCAGGTGTCAAGCTGGCAACCGGTGATGTGCTGTTGTTCACAGATGATGATGTCTTGGTACCTGAGGATTGGATAACTGGCATGGTAGCTGCGTTCCAACAACACAAACGGAGACCCGTTTCCGGGCGCGTTGCCTCGTACTCAAAAAAAACACCTGTTGAGCGTTACCTGCATTACCGCAACAAAATAAGCATTCCCGCTTCGGGCCGTACCATGCGTGCGACACCCATGATGAATTTCATGATTGACCGCGAAACGTTTAATGCCGTGGGGGGATTCCTGGATGAACCGCTTCAGGCGGCAGAAGATTGGGAGTTTTGTTTGCGATTGCGTTCACAAAACATCCGGATTGCCTACGACGGCAGTGTGCCGGTTACGCACCGCTATCAATCCAGTATAGACGGTGCCATACGCCGTATGCGGGCAACTGGCGCGCTGGGGGTTTATATCCAGCACCGACTTGGTGCGCCGCTGTTTCCTTATGTCATCTATGCAATGTTACGTTTTCTGGTAACCCCTTTATGGGTACCACGTTATTTCCCGAAGGACTTGTTCTGGATGGCACTCTACATGGAATGGATTTTTATCACTGCACGTGTTAAAGCTTATGGCTGCCATCTGATGGGACGTCCTATCCCACCACGCGGGTATTGAGTACTATATTTGGAATGTAGTTTCTCGGTTCATCCGGAATTAGCATACATTTGTGACATGGTAAGAGCATGTGATACCTTTTTAGGTTTCATATAAAACAATTGAAGCAATATGCTCAAAATCCCTGGTTAACTGTATCGGGAATATGGATTGAAAGGCTACCAGACACACGCCATGCGTTTTGTAGCCGACCAGATGATTCTCGAAATTGAATCAACCCGACCGCTTCGATGTACGGTATGTCACAGTCGTGATCTGGTGTATCGAAGACAAGGTATATATAATTCAAGGAATGGAGGCTAATATCGTGAAGCGATACGAGTATCGGATTGAATTTTTAAAATTTATGACGGGAAAGCAAAAAGAAGAGCAGCTTCTGGATACCCTCAATGCATTAGGAAGCGAGGGATGGCGGCTAAACAGGCTCTATGGGAATATTGACCTGCGCAGCTTGGCTTCGTGGAAAGGGGGCGTCAATCTGCTTCTGGAGCGTGAAATCGAAGACGCTCCAGAAAACTAAGTACGCTTTAGTCTGATGAATCAGTTTATCGCAGCATGTTGTTAATTCTTAAAACAACAACAAAAGCAACAACATAATGTAGCATTTGTCACTGCTTACTACTTCCAGGCTGAAACAACTCTTTAATATGTTTACCCCTATTCCGAATGGTCTGTTGTGAAATGCCAGGGCGGAGCATCGGCAACGCGCGTTCCACGGTTTGATCGTGACAGGTTTATTATCGCATCAATTTGCCAATAATATTGTGTTGACGGTTCCAAATCCGTTATCTCGAAATAATTTTTATCCACTTTTGTATCCACCACAAGCAATTCCAATTCCGCATCAAGTGCAATGCGTACCCGGTAACCGTCTGCATTGTGTGATGGTTCCCACCACAGGAGTCCACTTTCTCTGTTTATGTCCAGGGCTCCTTTCAGTGGACCTGATTTCTTGAATGGCATTGGGCCGAGAGTTGTCCGGTAGGTATCCTGCTTCAAGCCAATTAAGTCAAAGGGTATTGCCTGAAAAGGTATGTCTTCGCCATCAACACCATAGACCCGGTCATAGACATCTTCTGCAACCCACTCCAATACGGCTGCATCTTCCCGCAAGGTAAAATCCAAATTTTCCGGGTCGACAAAGAAGCTTAAGTCCTGGCTCACTTCGTAATTGTTCCACCGTGGTGTGCCTTTGTTATACCCTTCCGCATACGTTTCATAAATATAGGGGTACCGACTGCGATACGGTTCCTCCGCAATGTTCATCGCCTCTATCTTGGCAGGAAAACCGTGTTGATGTGGCTCATCCGTGAGCATTTTACTGATAGCCCGCTTAATCCCTTCAACATCACCCGGACCATCTAGCACGAGTTGGGGACTGTCGATTGCGATATTGTTTACGATTGAAGAACCACCGCCTCCATGGAATTTAATAACACCAGTAGAACCGGTCTGAAAAAAAACGTTCCCATATACCAGCGCCACGTATATGGTGTCATCATCAAAAAATATCGCTTGAACCCCTGGTCCGCCTTCATGTTGTAACGACAGATGATGAAAGAAGTTGTGACGGATGATATTGCCAGCGAAGGTGGGATCGCGGCCTACGTAGATGGAACCCATATCCGAAATATCCTGCAATACATGATGAATTTCATTGTATTCAAATACATGTTCATTGCCACCAAAAGTAATCGCCTGGTGCAGCGCGTGGTGCATATGAGAGTGCTCCACGCGATTACCGACGCCAGAGACTGAAACTGCCGGATTGTAAAATTGAACCCAGCGATTGTAACGATGTATGTCACAATTCCGTACAACATGACCAGCCGGTGTCAAGGTTTCTCGGGTGCCACCATTCAATGCAATGCCGCCCATACCTACGTGGTAAATGTCGGATGCGATAACAGCGTGGTCATTGCCGCCATTGATGGTAATTGCCCGTAAACCCAGGGTACGCAGGGTGCAACCTGAAACGCGTGCTCCCGTACCTCCTGAAATAACGATTCCAAGGTCTCGGCCATTTTCCAGCGTTAAGCCTTCAAAATGAACATGTGAAACATTTTCAAGGTGAATTAACGGTTCTGCAAGACGGGAAACTTGAATTGTTGAGTAATCCAAAGGGTGCGGAGGATAGAAATACAACAAGCCGGTATGACGATTGAGATAATACTCGCCAGGCACTTCAATCTCTTCCAGTAAATTTATGACATGGTATTGTGTTGTAAAATTGGAAGGAAAACCGGGCTGACGAAATCCGTATGAATGTGGCTGCCGTGTGGTGAATGTACCTGCTTCCAGGTCCATTGCGGCAATACCAACCATGTCATGTGCCCACGTCACACCAAACAATCCGGTTATATACAGGTCTTCGGCCTCTTGCCAACGTTCTGCCCGGTCTGTTGTGATCCTGAAAACACCCGGTTGGTCGGATTCATCCTGCCCTCCCGCCAGGACTTCCCCCAGCGGAATACTGCCCTCGTTGGGCCAGCGGGCAATGGATTGCGGGACGCTGTCTACAAACAGCTCCATCGGCACGGATGCCGTTGGGCGTCCCCAGCCCCTTGGGCCGAATTCTCCATAGTCCGTGATGCCTAATGCGCCAAGATCAATTTGAACGATTTTATCGTGTACAGCAACGGGCAAACGATTCAGAATAGACGCATCTGTAACCGGGACAAACAACGCAGGATCAAGCAGTATGCCCCCATCAAGATAAACGCTTTCACCTTCAGCCGCTCGATATATAACCGGAGCATCGGAAGTGCCGGAGTCCTCTTGAGTGAGTTCAAACGTGTGTTCCAGAAAATACCTGCCTTCCCTAAGAATGACCTGAATATTTGTGTCAGGTAAAACAGACGCATCCGCGCGATACTCCCGGATGAGATCACGGGCCTTCTCCAATGATTGCAGGGGAGCTTCCCGGGTACCGGGGTTGCTGTCATCGCCTTCCGGCGCTACAAACAAGTCCAGTGTAAAGCCAGGTAGCGCCAGGCACATCAGCATTATAAGTATAGGTAGTGCGCGGTAGATCATTGTTTTTCCTCCCAGGCTGAAGCTATATATAAATGAATCAGGACAGTAATTCCAAGGAACTGAGCAGCGTCCCAATCGTATCAAACTTGAGAATACAATACGATATCCAGCCACCGAGTTTCATGATTACTTTCAGGCACGGTAGTAACGGAATTTTTACAGTTTGATTAATACGTCAACATTAACCGTGCCCGCCCATGTAGTACAGAAGGTATTTTAATTCTTCATACCGGCCTTCAATTTCGTCCATATCCCACGCATTGCGCATGGTCTCTCCAAAAGGGGATATATAAAAATTACTACCATACTCAGCCTCAAAAGTTTGATGACTGTAGCCAATATTCATGAAGGAGTTATAATCTTCCAGTGAATACCAACTTACATTTCCTTGGGAATACAAGATATTGATGCCCCTGGAGGCGTGCGCAGCGCGGAAGGTGGCTTGTGGTTTTCTCAGTCCCGCAGGTATCTCCTCCGGAAGATTGCGTGTGTCCCAATACACGTCCATCATGACGGGAAAAAATTGATGCGGTCCAGAATGATCATTGAATGAACCTCTATATAACGGGTTGCTTCTTATCCGGGAAACCATAGTCAGGCCCTTGTCGGCCTCCAGTGTATCCAACAATTCAGCGCTATAGTTCTCTCTGTTAAAGGTATGGGCTTGCCAAAGGTTCAGGTGGCCACAACCGAGTGGTTCAAGAGATGAAGCATCGCGAATCGTTGCCTGGGTATCTTCTTGCCACATGTGATTGCTAATCAATGCCAGTTCAAGCATTTGCGTCGGGTGTACAACTAAATGGCTGTTGTAGAAATAGAAAATCGGCAATGATCCATAAAAATCCAGACAAATTCGATCGTTGTGCTCTTCAGCCAGTGCCTTTAAACGCGCCATGTGCTGTCCATAATCCCGTGGGATACGAAACCCTCCTATATCGAAGGGATCATGATCCTGCCTTGGAGCAGATGGACATACAGCAATGGTAAAGTCGGTAATGTAATCGTCATACAACGATGCAATATCCACACCAGACAACCAGGTAAGTGGCTGGTCATTATGATAGGGATAAATACGTGTTCCAGGTGGGAAGAGGCCTCTATTTTCCCGGCTGTACATCATGAATACCCACCCCCATTGCTTGAGGTTGTTAGCGCAAAACTTCCGGGCGGCGGTGTGGCGATGCTCGCTGACGAGTGGCACGACGATGATAAGGAAGACTACGGTAAGCAAGCACAGTATGACGAATAATTCCCGGTAGCTGCATCGTAATAATTTTTGCTTGGCCATGATTGTTTCCCCCTTATTACTGGTTTTGTCCGTACAAAAGATTCCTGATCCAGAATACGCTTATTCCAGAACAAAGTTCATTTTTATATTTCATCTGAAACTCACGTTTGTCCCCCCCTGGACCACAGCCCATTTCTATATTTTCAACAGAAACCTTTTAACTTTTTAAATCACTTATTCCGCAGATCTATTCATGAGCTGGGAAGCAAAATTCGCATAGCCAGCTACGTTAATTGTCATTGCTCTTCGATTACTGTCGAGAAAAGAGTTGTTTTAATGTATGCTTATATATTATTTTGCTATCAATAATAATTTATGTAAAAATACTTGACAAATGGAAATCGACAGGTTATGATTAAGTAACACGTGTAACTTTTTTTGGACAACATATAAATATATGTCACATTTAATTACATAATATTATTAACGTTTTTTCCATAATTCATAACACCATTTCTATATGAGATATGGGTGATTTATATTAATTTTATGAGAATACGTAAAAACAAGGTAACTATGAGTGAAGTGGCCGCACAGGCAGGTGTTAGCCGTGCAACTGTGTCCCGGTTGATGAATAACAAAACCTCAACAATCAAGATTACCGACGAAACAAAGCAACGCGTTTACAAGGCCATTCAGGAATTGGGGTATCATCCGAATCGCCTGGCCCAAGGTCTTCGTAATCAGCGAAAAGAAATAATTGGGCTTTCCATACCAAGCTATATGCCGCCTAACCCACTTCAAGACTCTTGGGTCGAAATGCATACCGCCCACATTGGAAAACTGGTGTGTGGTGTCCAGATGGTAACGCATCCAAGTAATCACGACATCCATATTTTTGAACGATATGAATATCGGGGGGATGGAGCGGCATACCGAAGTGATCCCCGGCTGGATTTTGTTGATGGTCTGGTCTACGCCACCCCCAACCCCAAGTACCCCCGATATGAAGATGCAATACGTGCCGGGCTACCCTTGGTGTTTATTGGCCCCAATCCAACACAATCTCAGATTACCTCCGTCTGTATAGACAACACCACAGTGCATTATCAGATAACCAAAGCACTTGTCGAAGCTGGTCACGAGCGGATTGGCTTGTTATTGGCCGAAGAGTTTGATGCTCCTCTGAGCATATTACGGCTTCGCGGATTCCATTTGGCCCTGGAAGAAATGGGCACTTCTACTGTAAACCTGCCTGTATTGTTTGGTTCATTCAAACCGAGAGACATGCAGAATATCGCCCGTGCAGTGTTTGACCACAGACCATTGCCTACTGCCATTATCATCGGGCGTAACGATTTAGCCTTTTATGTATTCCGGGAAATGCAGCATCGGGAAATTCGATGCCCTGAAGACATTGAATTGATTGTATATGGGGATGATCATGCTTTTGAGCACATGACCCCGACATTAACGGCATTTGATATCGGTTTTCAGCAACTGGCAGCAGAAACAACACGCCAGTTGTTTGCAGAACTGGAAGGCCAAGCAGAGCCAGGCAGGGTGATATACCTACCGGGTAGGCTTCGGGTTCGCGAGTCATGTAACTTGAAGGCGGACACCGTCGATCCAAATAACAACGGCGCAACAGACAACACCGGATATGAATCCGGAAGGGAGGTGCTTATAAGAGAAAAAGTATTGTGATAATTAGTAGTCATATAATTATTAGTTATTTATTTATTTTAAAAATTAGGAGTACTATTCATCATGTTTATGCAAAAGAAAAAGGGCTTTACGCTCATTGAATTGCTGGTGGTGATTGCTATCATTGGCATTCTTGCAGCTATCCTGCTACCTGCATTGGCCCGTGCCAGAGAAGCCGCTCGTCGTGCTTCCTGCGCAAATAACCTGAAGCAATTTGGTATTATTTTCAAGATGTTTTCCAATGAAAACAATGGCATGTATCCCAGCAAAGCATCCTTGGTTCAAACTTCAACCACCACCGCTTTGATGAATTTTGACGGTGGTGCATTATACCCGGATTATTGGAATGATCCGGCGATCAATGTCTGTCCGTCCGATTCTCACAGTGGGTATTGGCAAGGTTTCTTTAATATTGAGGGAGATTATCCCGGTAAAATTGAGCGCATCGCCCAGATGACAGCCGAGGATCGGGTCAACAATCCCAACAAACGTCCGGTGTGTCTGGATTTCATGCTGTCCCTGTCGGTCTCGTACTTATACTTGCCCCATGCGGTACAGACCCCTTCACAACTCATGGACCTCATGACCATTTATAACTGGATGTTTTCAGATTGGCCCGAATACAATAACCGAACCATTTACAACCGTGCTTATTGGGAACCACAGGGGTGTGACTTTACACCGGACATGGCTCCTGAAGACATATTTGACTTGGCAGTAAATCCTCAATGGCCAGGACTCAATGGTGATGCAAAACCTCTGAATCGTCGTTTTGGCTCTATTGATGACGATGGCACGGATTTGCCCGGTAGTTATCCTCGTTTACGTGAAGGTGTGAGTCGTTTCTTCATTACAGACATCAACAATCCCGGTGCTGCGGGAGCGGCCGAGAGTGAGTTGGTGGTGATGTTTGACTCTTGGGCGGACCGGGGTATCTGGGACATCGGTACAGACCGTAAGGGCAGTGCTGTTGTTACCTTCAACCATGTACCCGGTGGTTCCAATGTGCTCTATATGGATGGGCATGTGGAATTTGTGCGTTACAAGTCCAAATTCCCGGTTGCCAACAGCACCGATCTGAATTCAGTCGCTGGTGTCGGTGGTGAGCAATTAAGTACCTGGATGGCTGTAATGGGTGGTTATGGTTGATGCGCAGATATTTTTAATGTAGTCAACCCTAAACCATAGTGTTCAGTTTGGATGACATCGCGCCGGAAGCTGCCTGTAATCGGGTATACTCCGGCGCGATTTGTGTCTCATACGAATGATGTTGTATCAGTGAGGCATTCCGGATATCTAACCGTTTTTTATATTTTTTCAAGCCTCGCATGGAGCCGATTTTTTAGTTGACAGACCGTTTGGGTGAGCAATTCGCCCGATGTTTCTATGTGTAGATACAACTCCCCCTTTCCCCCATGTTCTTATCTCACTGGCTTGCCAGATTCTTCATGGCATTCGCCCATGGGGTAGTTCTTGTTGGTGGTTAAGTAGGATAGTTCGGCTGGCGTTGTCGAACTTGAAGACACAGGTTGAAGGCTGGTGGAAATATGAACTCGGAGGGACCGATCGAAAGTGGCAAACAAAGCGAAGGCGATAATCTTGCTGAGTTGTTCTTCCACTCGATCCAGCATATCGTGGCCTTCTTCCAGAGTTCGTCCGTAAAAACCGGGATTCGAAACGGGATTCAGACGCTGATCGAGAACTCTTCTGGCTACTTTGATCGCATCACACGCAGTTTGAAATGCTTCGATATGCTCATCCAGTGGATTCGTCATTTTCCAAGTACCTCCAGCAGACGGTATAATAAATCAGCGTCCAAGGAAGGTAACATGCCTATCTGGCGATTCTGGACGAATACCCATCCTTTGGCTACATCGTTTTCAATGGGGTGTATCTCACTTTTTTTGAGTATTTTTCCATTTTCGGCAAACATGTCAATTCTAATGGCTGGTCCGCCCTCCGAAACATATACAAGCGTTTCTATACCAAGGTCACTCTTCATATCTACACAGCCCTTGGCTCCAATGAACCATGCTCTGCGAGGAATTAAGCGCACCGGTTTATATGTAGGGCGATTGATAATGAGTATCCTGGCTTGATATGGAGCAACCAGCTCTTCGTTGAGCGTGACTACTTCTTTGCTGAACTCGGCACTGGGATCTAATTCTACAATCCTCTTACGTACTTTGGCATAGAATTCATCAACGCGACTGAGGTATTTGTCCCTCATCTGCTCGAATATAGTTGCGTTGCTCATTAAATATTTACTTTAAAGCTTTCCTGCACATGTACTTCTATTCGTTTTCATACCCAGCGCATTCATTGTCTGGTATGGTTCCAAAGTCCATTTTAATTTCTTCATGCATTACTAAAATAGAAATGCATTCGGCGAATCAAACACAGATATAAGCTTTTTCCTTCGGCTGGCTCCGGCTCTCACCACTCCTGTCTGGCACTGTCTGATGTGGCAAAACTTGGTTAAAAATCAGTGCCAACTGCTTTCAGGTTTATCCGGGTTCTGGTTCTGGGATACAATAAAATCCGGAGCGGAAGGAATGAAATGATGAACTGGGTAAAGTTACTGGAAAATTACCGGAGAAAAAGTATCTGGAGCAAATTTACTTCGGTCGGCAAGTCGTGTACTTATCTGGGAGACCGGATGGAGATCAGTGGTATCATCCATCTGGGTGATCAGGTTGTGTTGGGCAACAATCTGGTGTTGGACACGAAAAAGAAGGGTACGATCCATATCGGGCATCGTGTGGTGATTAGTGATTATGTGATGATGCACAGCAATGAAGCGATCATGATAGGAGATGACTGTTATATCGGGCCGTACAGCATTTTGCGTGACAACAATCATGTGTTCCAGGGGACGGATGCGCACTGGCGGTATACGCCTCCGATCATCCACCCTATAACGATTAAGGCGAAATGCTTTATCGGTGCTAAGTGCTACATAATGCCGGGGGTGGTGATTGAAGAGGGGGCGGTGATTATGCCGGGCAGTGTGGTAACCCGGAATGTAGGTGCGTATGAAATCTGGGGTGGCAGCCCCAGTGCCCAGTTTGTAGCCCATCGGCTGGACGAGAGCCGGCGCAGTACTTCGCTCCGCCACAATGAGTTGCTCAGGGCATTTACTTCCGCTGTAAAGCCAGTAGAAGTTTCGGATGCATCAGATTCTGAATAAATGTGCTTGCCGATGATTTAAAATGGCTGATTTCGAGTTTATCCAACAGCTATATATCCCATACGCAAGCAATTTTGCTTCCGGTAGGTGTGCGCATATTTTCTGAAGCGTGGTTTTGTTTAAAAATGCTGATTTGTGCTATACTACCACCCGTTTATCTAATCAATGCCAAGCCAAAATAAAGATGCCTGGGGCATTTTGCGAGGGTTATTATGATGCTTCGAACGCTGGGTGTGCTCTGTGTGGGAATTATGCTGTTTACAGGTGCCGCAGTTGGACAAACCACCATTGTCGATGAAATTGTTGCGACTGTTGGTTCAGAACCGATCTTGCGCAGCGACATACTGGATGAAATCCAGCCTTTAATCATGAACCTTCAGGCAACCATAACATCGCAGGAAGCCTTTAATCGGGAGCTTGAGAAAGTTTTCCGTGATGCGCTGGACCAGGCAATCGATCAGAAAATATTGTATCGCCAAGCACAACAGATGGGAATGCAGGTTCCAGATGATGCCATTGAAGAACGGCTGACCATGATACGGCGGCAATATGATTCTGAAGAAGAATTTAATCGGATTTTGCAACAATCAGGTGAGACCTTGAGTGATTTTCGTGATAGTATGCGAAAGCAAATCATGGCAATTTCTTTTGGTATGCAGAAGCGTCGTGAATTTGAACAGCAGGTGGTAGTCACTGAAAGTGATATGGCCCAATATTTCCAGGACAACCGCAACCAGTTTGTGCGTTCTGAGCGGGTGCAGGTTCGCCGTATTTTCCTTGGTGCCGGGCAGGAAGCAGGAGAGCGTGCCCGTGTTCGCACCCAATTGGAATCGCTTCGTGATGAGTTGTTGCTCGGTGCGGATTTTGCCACGTTGGCTACCCGCCATTCTGAAGGACCCGATGCGGATAATGGCGGTTTGGTAGGCTGGGTACAACGCAATGATCTTGTGGAGGCACTGGAAGTTGTCGTATTCGATCTCCCAGAAGGGGAAATCAGTGACCTTGTCGAAACAGATTTCGGATTCCATTTGCTGCGTGTAGATGCCCGCGAAGGGGAAAGTGTTCCCACCTACGATCAGGTTCGCACACAAATCGAGCCCATGTTGCGTTCACAACGCGCTGATGAGCGATACCGTCGTTGGATGGACGACTTGCGTCACCGCAGTCGTGTTCGGGTGCTGATATAAGCCTCCCGACATTGCACACATCTTCTCGCGTATTCTCCTGCATTTCCAGCAGGGAAATGTTGATGTGGAGGCCGAGGGGCAATCATGTTCAGTAGAACCTTAAAAATGGCCTTTTGGGTGGCTTATGATCATTTGCTCAAGTTGATGTTGATCAATCTGTTGTGTATTTTGCTGCTGACACCTGTGGGTGTTTTTTTCTATGGTGCCATTATATCGGAGGATTCGCCACCGTTTATACTGGGTGCCGTGCTGGCATTTGGTGTTATATTTGGCATTTTATTGCCCATAATGATGTCGGGTCTGGCTTTCATGACGAAAGAGATTATCGAAACGCGTGAAGGCTTTGTTGGCAGCTTTTTCCTGGGTATTCGTCGGTTTGCCTTGCGAGCCATAATGATTGGCCTTGTGACCACTGGTTCCATTGGGGCTTTGCTGGTCAGTGCCATGTTGTATGTCGATATTTTTTCTGAGTCGTATCCCTTGCTGGGATTCACTTTTGCTGCTTTCGCGTTGTGGGGCGCAGCCTTTGTTGCGTTGACTGCCATGTATTCGCCAGTAACATTGGTACAAAAAGGTGCTGGTGTAATAGAAACAGTTAAGCTCAGCGCGTTGCTGGTGGTAGGTAATCTGAAACAAACACTGGGCCTGGCGTTGGTGTGCTTTATAATTGGAATAGCCTCCCTGGCCCCACCCGTATTGTTCTTGTTTTCTTTGGCTCCCTTGGTGGTGGTGGTGAGCAGTGGGTATGAAATGATGTCTCGACGATACGATGGACTGGCATCAGAAAATGCAGATGACTTACTGCGCCGGCCAACTATTTTGTATAATGACGAGGAAGATGATTTTTTAAACCGGGGTGCGCGGGACTTTTTTTACCCTTGGAAAAGCTGATTTGCAGATACAGGTTCAGTATAGCAGAACAGAGAAGAACTGGTCCTGATATTCCTGTTTACATTAAGATATTGCGAAAATTGCCATTTTGTTGTCCTTCCGGGCAACTGTCCATATCATGAGCTAATCTGTCATGTATTCAGACATAGAACCAATTGGAGATTGGCTTCACGATGCCCACTGGGGGAACGTGGGGCAGATTACAGAAAGTAGAGGAAAATTATGACTCGTATAACTGGTATTCAAGCACGCGAAATCCTGGACTCACGTGGTAACCCAACAGTAGAAGTTGATGTCTACCTGGCATCTGGTGTTGTTGGGCGTGCCGCAGTACCCTCCGGTGCATCTACAGGTGAGAATGAAGCAGTTGAATTGCGTGATGGTGATAAAAGCCGTTACCTTGGCAAAGGTGTCAGCAAAGCTGTAGAAAATGTTAATGAAACTCTGGCGCAGGAACTTATGGGCCTGGATGCTTTGAACCAGCGTGAAATTGACCTGACCATGTGCAAACTGGACGGTACAAAGAATAAGGGTAACCTGGGCGCCAATGCGATTTTAGGTGTATCCATGGCAACGGCCAAGGCGGCAGCAGAAGCGCTGGAGATGCCGTTATACCGGTACCTTGGTGGCGTCAATGCGCATACCTTGCCCGTACCCATGATGAATATCCTCAATGGTGGCGCGCATGCCGACAACAATGTCGATATTCAGGAATTCATGGTCATGCCAGTTGGTGCCCCGACATTTAAAGAAGCACTGCGTATGGGCGCCGAAGTCTTCCACGCGCTCAAATCTGTTTTGAAGGGCATGGGGTTGAATACTTCTGTTGGTGATGAAGGCGGCTTTGCTCCTGATTTAAGTTCCAATGCCCAAGCCATAGAAGTTATTCTTCAGGCCATCAAGCAAGCCGGTTATGAAGCAGGCAAAGAAATCTGGATTGCCATGGACCCGGCGGCCAGTGAATTTTACAAAGATGGCGTCTATAAGATGGAAGCCGAAGCGCAACCAGAAAAATCTTCCGCGGATATGATACAATTCTGGAAAGAATTACGGGGTAAATACCCGATTATCTCCATTGAAGACGGATTAGATGAAGGCGATTGGGCTGGATGGAAGCAATTGACCGATTCAATCGGTGATACAGTTCAGTTGGTGGGTGATGATTTGTTTGTCACCAATACAGAATATTTGAATCGTGGCATTAAGGAAGGTGTTGGCAATTCAATCCTGGTTAAGGTAAACCAGATTGGTACTTTGACCGAAACACTGGAAGCTTGCCAGATGGCGCACCGCGCAAAATACACCACAGTGCTTTCTCATCGTAGTGGCGAAACGGAAGACTACACCATAGCCGACATTGCTGTTGCTATTAATGCTGGTCAAATCAAAACGGGTTCTGCTTCCCGTAGTGATCGTATTGCCAAGTACAATCAACTGTTACGTATTGAGGAAGACCTGGGCGACCAGGCAGCATATTTGGGTAAAGACGCTTTTTACAATATTTCACTGTAATTAATTGTTAATGGTGTAGGTTAAAATTTCGACAAGTAAACACTTGGCATCGTACAATGTATTTGGTAACAAAACAGTGTTCACAATCATTGTGCCGAACGTTTGGTGCGGTGGTTATGGGTCTGAAATTGATACCCTGACACGAGATTGAGTACAGTTGTTCAGTAATAATGAATAAACCTTATTGTGATTTAACCGGGGAGGCATCAACCTCCCCGGAGCAAGATTATGGAACGACCAAGTAAATTACGATTTTTTCTGGCAATGATATTGGTTACAGCATTCACTGTGGTGTATGCACGCCATTGGCGTTTACCAGATCGGTATGATAATCACCGGGAACGGGAGCAATCCATCAGGAATCTCGAACGTGAAGTAGTCAATCTCCAAGCCATGCTGGAAGAAGAGCAGCAACGTCTGGAAGGACTCAGCCAGGACCCGCTGGAAATTGAGGCATCCATTCGTTATTGGAATCAGTTTGTACGGGATGGTGAAATTGTGTTTCGCATTGAAGAGCGGCCACTAGACCATCAGGAATGACAAGCCCAACAGGATTCTCATCAATTCAAAACTGAAAAACTATCTGTTCTATATTTTATCAATGATTTTTATTTCGGGACATAAGAGGAAGCGGATACGGCCCTGAGCCAAGAAATTTTGCTACATAATCAAGAGGAAGCAATACGACTCCTCGGAAAAAACGGTGAACTTCGCCGTTATATTCAAGATCAATTCCAGGTACGCATTGTGGACCGAGGCGCAAAGGTTGTGGTGATTGGTGACGACGAGCACGCGCAAATCATCGGTGATTTATTGCGCGAATTATTATCTGCTGTGCGTAGTGGTCACACACCCACCATCAAAGATGTGGAATATGCCTTGGGTGAAGCCCGTGATAAAGACGTCAAGGGACTTGGAGAAGTCTTTGGTGGCAATACAACGGTACTTCGCAAGGACATCCATATCCGCCCACGTACCCGCGGCCAAAAGGTTTATCTGGACACCATTCAAAACAGTGAAATGACCCTTGGTATTGGCCCGGCAGGCACCGGAAAAACCTATTTGGCCATGGCTGCTGCCGTATCAGCATTGTTGAATCGTCAGGTACAGCGTCTGGTGTTGACCCGACCCGCTGTGGAGGCAGGGGAAAGTCTCGGATTTTTACCCGGTGACATGGCAGAAAAGGTCAATCCGTATCTGCGTCCCTTGTTCGATGCCTTGTTTTCCATGGTCGACATGGAACGTGCGCAACGTCTGATAGAACAACAACGCATAGAAGTGGCGCCTTTGGCATTTATGCGTGGGCGTACTCTGGACCAAGCTTTTATCATTCTGGATGAAGCGCAGAATACCACGCCAGACCAGATGAAAATGTTTCTTACACGGCTTGGGCAAGGTTCGCGTATGGTGGTTACTGGCGATATTACCCAGGGTGATTTGCCCCGTGGCGCACGTTCCGGGCTCGAGGATGCGCGCAACCTGCTAAAAGATATTCCCGGTATTGGCATTGTCTATCTGACAAAAAAAGATGTTGTGCGGAATCCGCTTGTACAATGTATTATCAACGCGTATGAGGGAAACCAGGACGACGACACATCTGATGCCAGCGATGGTGACTTGCTGATAGACAAAGGACTGGCACAGGCATGAAAAAAATACGGCGCGGAACCATAAAGCCGCGACCGGGTGTTCTAGCCCCTAAAAAGGACCGGGAATCCCATACGCGTAGACGTTTACAGCAAGCCTTTATTGCCGTGGCTTTCTGCCTGTTGGTCTTGTTGCTGTTGCATGAACCGGGCAAAGTCGCTACCCTGCCGGCAGAAATTGATACCAATATAATTCCACGTGATGATATCCGGGCAGTATTCTCATTCAAATCGGTGGATCTCGCTGCAACCAGAACAGCGCAAGACGAATCTGCTGCACGGGTACCGAATTATTACCAGGTAGACCAGATTCGCGTACGCAATCGCTTGCAGCTCCTGGAGCAGCGTATCCAGATGATCGAAGCGGAACGCGAAGTGGTAGTGCAAGCAGTATTTGAAGCACTCCAAGACTCCAATTCAGCGCAGTCAAAAGAAGACGTAGTACAACGCAGCCTCAATACCTTTGTGACAGGTTTGAAAGACCAGGCAATCTGGGGTGAATTGATGTCAACTGCCAACCTTGTTCTTTGGCTGTCACCAAATCTTGAAACTTTACCAATCCGCATATTTGAAGAACTGCCAGACGGTTCACCTCCCGATACACCTCGAAAGGTTATTCGCCTGGAACCGTTGACAAATACGGTAATAACATTTACCTATGGGGATTTGTTGCGTGAATTGGCCTTGAGTAGTGTGGAACATACATTGCGTCAGGGTATACGTAAAGAAACACCGGATAATCCCGGTGAAATAATTGTCATTTCGCGAATAACGATGACGGGAGAACAGGTAACTTCATCGGAAATGTCGTTATTTGATGTACCGGGCCCTCAGGAAGCCTTGGAACAGCTCAAGCTATATCTGGTTGATCTCTCCAAGGAGGCTGCACAGAAAACAGACCAGCCTACAGAATGGGCTAAACTACATGAAGCCGCTTTGGAGATCATAGAAGATATTCTCGTAGATACACTACGTTTCGACCGTGTATATACCGCAGGTTCACGGGAACGTGCGCGAGAAATGATTGAACCAGTAGCACGTGAAATTCGCGCCAACATGAAAATACAGGCAGGTGGTGAACCCTGGACTTCACAGAGTATTGCGGATTTACAAGAGTATTATCGAATTCTGGAAGGGGATACACAACCTGGACGTCGCATCATTAGCACACTGTTGGCTAGTTCGCTACTCGTCGGGATAATTCTTGTCGGACTCTACCGCGCATTTCGGGTTATCTTAACGGATGCCGGAGCTGATCTTGCGCGTTATTTTAACCTGGCGATCATTTTACTGCTGCTCATTTTAACCACCGGGTGGATTGGGAGTTATTTCGAACCAAGCGGGTTTGTGATTCCTGTAGCTGCTGTTGGAATCCTTTTTGCCATTCTCGTCAATGTGCATTTGGCCGTTGTACTAAGCATTGCTGCAACCGTGCTTTTGTCTGCTCAATACCAATTTGACTGGCGGTTACTGGTTGTTGGCCAGGTCATGTCTTTGGGGGGCGTATTTAGTATTTTCAGGGTTCGTTTGCGAAGTGACATGGCACGGGCATCATTGACTGCCATGGCTGTCGGTTTGATTACGATGTTGGCAATAGTGATTGCCATGGACAGCCTGGTAAGTGATACTGCCTTGCGACGCTTGTTGTTGGTAGCGATGAATGGCGCTGTCTGCCTGATGCTGGTTCCCTCGTTGCTGTCCCCATTTGAACGTTTGTTCGGAATCACTACCGACATACAATTGCTGGAATATTCAGACTTGAATAACGAGTTACTGAATCGACTGGCAATTGAAGTCCCGGGTACTTATGCACACAGTTTGCTCCTTGGTCAATTGGCCGAAGCTGCTGCCGATGCCATCGGCGCCAATGGCTTGAAAGCCCGTGTGTGTGCGTATTATCACGATATAGGAAAAATGCGACGTCCGGCATACTTTGCTGAAAACCAGAATGGGCACAATGTCCATGACGCACTTTCACCCCGGTTGAGTGCCCGTGCGATTGCAGCGCATGTAACCCAGGGTGCGGAAATGGCCCGGGAATACCATTTGCCACGTCCCATAATCGATGGCATCTTGGAACACCACGGTACCTTTTTGATAGGTTATTTTTATCAACAGGCAATAGAACAGCAGAAACATGGAGATGTCCAGGAAGATGATTTTCGATACCCTGGGCCAAAGCCTCAACATCCTGAAACAGCTATCCTTATGATATGTGATGCATGTGAATCAGGAATACGTTCCATAAAGAATCCGAATGAAGAGCGTGTGCGTGAGTTTGTCGACAAAATTGTTGCTGCCAGAATAAATGATCGTCAATTTAATGATTGTAACCTGACCTTGCGACAACTCGACATCATTGCAGACGTAGTTGCGCGAAGAATTTCTATTAATCTGCACACACGCGTGGCATATCCGGATATGAAATCTGAAAAGAGCCTGGACCCGGCTATTACCATGTCAGAAAATGGTGGTACCAATGGCGGATAAGCTGGTTGTGGAAATAGCTATATCTAATCTCAACACAGGTCCTTTACCTTGTCGAAGCAAGACACTTCACCAATTGGCAGAACGAATATGCGCGGGTGAAGGTTGTGAGGGAACACTGGAAATAAGTGTGTTGTTCTGCGATGATATGTATATCACCATGTTGAACAAAAAATACAGGGACAAGGCAGAACCAACAGATGTGTTGTCATTCCCACAAGATTCTGCCTGGGTAACTGAAGGGGCAGTAAAGGTATTGGGTGATGTGGTAATATCAATGGATACCGTATGTGCTCGGTGCTACGGGAAGCGGATTGCCATGCGTCAGGAAGTATTATTGTTGTTTTGTCATGGTGTACTGCACCTTTTGGGTTATGAACATCATACCCCATCCTTGGCAGCGGAAATGAATCAGCGCCAGGCCGATTATCTTGGTCTGGACTTGGAGACCGCGTGGCGTCCGGTACGCAATTAAGCGAAATGTTTTCTGCATTCGCGGCGACTACATCCGGGCGTGCGAGGAGGAGTTGTGAAGTCCTTGGACGTTGATAGTAGCGGGAAAAAATCCCGAAGTCGTAGCATGCGCAAGTTGTTTATAACGCTGTGTTGGGTTTCGCTACTGTTGCTCTTTGCCGGAATTGTGCAAAGTACATCATCAGGTGAAAATCCAGAAGATAGCATGCCACCGAATGCAGCAACAGGGAGCAATATATCTGCACAGCATGATGTGGCATCCCCAGGTGAGCAGCCCAGCACTTCAACAACGTCTGTAGAATATCAAGACCAGCAGTCTGTTATAGATATGGCCTGGCATGATATTTTTGGTCCCGGGCGAATAACGCTGTTGATAATATTAATTCTTATCTCGGGGTTCTTCTCCGCAAGTGAAGTCGCCTTCTTTTCGCTTCATCGGCTGCATTTACGCAGTATGCGTGAAAGTGACAATGCGCTGGACAATCTCGCTGCCCGTCTCATGGAGCACCCAGGAAATCTCCTGACTACGATTCTCATGAGTAACTCCATCACCAATGTGTCTCTCAGTGTTTTTCTTGCACAACCTATGCAGCAATTGTTTGACGAGGTAATTGGTTTCTCAACTACCGTTTCCTTTATTGCTGCAGTGATGGTAAACACAGGTCTGTTGCTTTATTTTGGTGAGATATTACCCAAAATACTGGTTGTCAGACAGGCACGTGCTTTTGCTAATGCTGCCGCAATTCCAGTCCTGATAACCGACTATGCTATACGCCCATTACGATTGGGCATGATTGCCTTTATTGGATTCTTGTTTCGGGTAACCCGCTACAGTGAGCTACCACCTGCGCCTTTTATGACCGATGATGAATTCAAATCGGTATTGACCGAAAGTGAAGCTTCTGGTGTTATTGAGACTGATGAACGAAAAATGATTCAAGGTATCATTGATGTGAGTGATGAGAAGGTACGCAGCATACTTGTTCCACGTCCGGACATGGTGGTGTTACCTGAGACGGCAACGGTAGCTGAGGCACTGGAATTGATCCGTGACAAGCAATTGGCGCGTATTCCGGTGTATGAAGAAGACTTGGACCATATCATCGGGCTTCTTTATGCGAAAGACCTGTTGCATAAATTGGCCGCGAAAGCATATGAAGACCCGATACGGCCCCTGATGCGGAAAGTGCATTTTGTTCCGGAAACGACCAGCATTGCTGATTTTGTACGTTTTTGCCAACAATTGCACACCCATCTGGTCATCGTGGTCGATGAATATGGCGGTACAGAAGGTTTGGTGACCTTGCAGGATGCATTGCGTGAGGTTGTGGGTGATGTCATTGGCGATGAAGAAGAAACGCAAAACAATTGCCATGACCTGGGGCATGGTGTTTACGAGTTGGAGGGTGGATTTTCAATTGACGCGCTCAATGAATTGGCAGGTATCTCACTGGTAGATGATGAACACACAACAATTGCCGGTTTTCTGATGGACCAAACAGAGAAATTGCTGGAAGAAGGTGATTCGATCAATCATGAGGGGATAATTTTTGAAATACTTGAAGTAGACAACCGCCGGGTAAACAAAATACGCGTAAAAGTTCCATCGCAAGCTGCCGATGATGACGGAGAGGTGAGTTCATGAGTATTTTTATGTTGGCATTGGGGTTGTTTGTAATAGGTATTTTGCTCAATGCTTTTTTTGCAGGATATGAAACAGGATTTGTCTCAAGCAATCCGATTCGGGTACGTTACCTGGCTGAAAAAGAAAGAAACCGAAATGCGATTCATTTACTTCGCTACATAGATACTCCAGACCGCATGATAACCGTTGTGTTGGTGGGTACGAACCTGGCCCTGGTAATGGGAACGGCCGCGATCAGCAGTCAGTTGGATGCGTTCTGGGCAACGGTTATTGCGACACCACTTTTTCTGACCTTCGGCGAAGTGGTGCCAAAAAGTATGTTTCGGCTCCACCCGACGCAGTTATCCTTGAAGCTCTTACCGGTAATACGGCTGGTAGACAGCCTCATGGCACCTGTTGTTGTGCCGACAACCTGGATATCGCAGCGCTTTGTCGCAATGGCAAGTGGTGCAACCCAGGATATGCGGGTGCTGATGACATCTCTGGAAGATATGCGGCATTTGGTGGATGAAAGTGCAGACCATGGTACCATCGAGCAAGAAGAGAAGGACATGATCCATTCGGTCATTGACCTGCAAACCCGGCAGGCACAAGAGATTATGGTGCCGCGAATTGACATTAAAGCTTTACCGGAAACAGCTTCTAAGAGTGAATTGATTGACTTGTTAAAAGACAGTGGTTATACCCGTATTCCAATTTTCAGAGAATCAATAGATGATATTATCGGTGTGGTCAATGCATTTGACGTATTAACCGATGAAGAGCCAGAAAAAGATGATATCATACGTTTCATAAAACCTGGAATACTCCATGTTCCCGACACTATGAAGCTGGATGATTTACTTGAATTCATACGTGGTTCTAAAGTGCATATGGCTATTGTTATTGATGAATATGGCGGCACAGATGGTCTGATTGCACTTGAGGATATTCTTGAAGAAATATTTGGTGAAATTCATGATGAACATGACAAAGAAACGCGGCTGTTGCGCCGGATTGGTCCAAACGCCTATGTTATAGAAGCGCGTATGTCACTTGAAGATGTATCAGAAGCCATCGGAATTTCTCTGGAAGATGATGAGGTGGAAACAATTGGTGGCTGGTTGATGCATTTAACGGGACGAATACCGGTTCAAGGTGAAGTCATTGTAGAGGGGCGATTTAGAATTACCGTGCTCAGCGGTGGCGCGAATCAGGTATCCTCTATTCGACTGGAAATATTACCAGAATTCAGAGAGTAACATGGGAAGCAATACCAAAAATAACATACCAAATTCCAATCATAGAAAAGATGAAGATCAGTTTGTGGGATGTAGTGGTTTTCTGGTCTTGTACTTTCGCCAACTCAAGCGATATATGTTGACGGGTTTGTTGGTGTGGATTCCATTGATAATATCTCTGTGGGTTTCCTGGTGGGTGTTATACAATCTGGGATTTGGAATTGAGCGTTTTATTGAGCGTAGTCTGAATATAATTGCCGAAGGTTTTTCTAACATTCACATTATCCAGATTATGCGCGATCAATACTTTCGCGGTATGGGGTTCCTTTCTGCTATCTTGCTGTTTTTAACAACCGGTTTTGTTACCCGATACCTGGTAGCACGCAAAATGATTGCGGCAGGTGAGCAGATTGTTGCCAAGATACCTTTCATGAGCCGTATTTATGTTGCCGCACAGCAGATACGGGATGTCTTCATGAACCGTGAAGGGTCTGTGTTTCAAAAGGTAGTATTGATTGAATATCCCCGCAGAGGTATTTATTCTGTCGCTTTTGTAACTTCCAGTGATCAGGGCGTTATACAAGACACCACGGGTAAAGACCTTACAGCTATTTTTTTACCCACAACCCCAAATCCAACTTCTGGTTTTCTGCTTTATTTACCCACAGAGGAGTTAATAACGTTGCATGTAACTGTCGAAGATGCAATGAAACTAATCGTCTCTGCTGGCGCATACATTCCAAATCAATATACCAGTTATGAAGCTGAACTTGCCCGCGCTGCCGGTACGCTTCCTGAAAAAGACCAGGTATAAATTCCTCTTTTACACAAGCCGAAAGTAGAAATATTCGCCAGAATATAGTATTGTGACTTGTGACACGTGTTCAGTTTTAATTACAAGCTGATTCATTTAATACAAGGAGGGGACAATGGCACTGTTACAGCAATTTTATAATCCACCTCGCACCTATTCACTCATTCCCTTTTGGTTCTTGAACGATGACTTGAATGAGGATGAACTCAAACGGCAGATGGACGATTTTGCAGACCATGGCGTTTATGGGGTTGTCCCCCATGCCAGAATCGGATTGCCGGATGAAATTGCTTTTATGTCCGATCGGTATCTTCATTTTCTGAAGGTGATTACGGATCATGCTGCTGAACGGGACCTGCAGATTGTTCTCTATGATGAAGGCATGTACCCGTCAGGTTCCTGCGCGGGCCAGGTCGTGGCGGCCAATCCAAACCATGCGTCCAGGGCTTTGGAACGTTCAACTCCCCGAAAACTGGTCGAAGATGAGGAACTTATTGCAGAAATTGGAGACTGGTGGTATATCAACACCCGCTCGGGCGGCACCATCCGGGGAGTTCATTTTGGTACGGACGACGGCGAACCGGGTGCTCCGCCATCAGGTGATATTTTGAACCCGGAAGCGGTGGCAAGCTTTCTGCATCTGGTGCATGATCGCCATTATGAAGTACTGAGCGAATATTTCGGCAATACTATCAGTGCCATATTTACGGATGAACCGCATATGCTTGGGCGGGGTCATAAACGCGGTGTTCAGCCCTGGACTTGGGAATTCCCGGAATTTTTTAATAGCTTGAAGGGCTACGATATAGTAGAGCACCTCCCGGCCCTGTGGGATGAGGAATACCCAGATGCAGCCCGTTATCGGGAGGATTTCCGTGAAGCAACGCAAGAGCGTTTACGGAGTGCCTTTTATCAGCCTTATTATGACTGGTGTGAAGCCCACCATATTGCATTGACGGGACACCCGGCAGGCTCCATGGACCTGGGACACCTGCGTTACTTTCACATTCCCGGCCAGGATGTGGTCTGGCGTTATGTCGAACCGTTTAAGGACAGCGCGCTCTCCGGAGAACATTCCACGATGGCCAAATGCAGTCTTTCGGCGCAGCAACATTTCAACAGAACACGGAATCTGAACGAATGTTTTGGGGCGTTCGGCTGGGAATTTACGTATGAAGAAATGCGCTGGCTCAGCAACTGGCTCCTGGTGCGTGGTGTAAACCTGATATCACCTCACGCGTTTTATTATTCTGTTCGTGGGCCTCGGCGTGATGAAAGGCCACCAGATGTGGGCCCAAACAATGTCTGGTGGGATCGTTATCAGCCCTATGCTGATTACTGCCGTCGTGTATCCTGGTTGCTGGCTGAAGGTCATCAGGTATGTGATATCGCAATTTTATCAACCCCATACTTTTTGCCCTGGACTGCTGCCGGAGCGCTGTTTGAGCATCAATGGGACTTCAATTACCTCGACAATGAAACCTTGTGCCGTGATGCCCGGGTAGATGAAACTGGAATACACATAGGGAAAATGCAGTACAAGGTATTACTGGTGGACCATCCCCAGGCACTGCATGCGGCGGCACAACGAAAGCTGCAACCTATGATAGACGCGGGTCGTGTTTTCGCGTATGGGCAACCCGCAACACCTTTGTCGGAAGTGGCCGGGACACCTGAGCAACTGGAAGAAAAACTCAACGCACTGCTTATCAAAGATGTCCGTCTGAGGATACTTCCCCAAGCGGCCACAGCACGACTGCGCGATATCCGGTATCATCACGTGGCATTTTCTGATACGGTGAATGCGTACTTTTTTACCAATGAAGGCCCGGAGCCGGTACACTGCCAGGTTGCGGTGCGCACGAAAGGTGATTCGATATGGCTTGATCCTGAAACCGGACAGCAACTGGATTCAGAACCAGGAGATGAACTAAACCTGTTGCCGTATGCGGGTAAAGTACTCTGGGTGACAAGATAAAAAAGGTATTTTATAGAGTCGGATAAACAACTGTGGCATGGAAACAATGTACCAGGAAACCAATTGTTTTCATGCCATACAGTGTACGCGTTTTTTATTCAGAACAGTTTCTTCTCACCACCCCGGTCCATTTTTTTGGTCAGAAACGGCAATGCAGCTTCATACACGGCATCACCTTCCGGGCCATCAATCTTTTGAAAAACCTCATAGATTGGTTTGGGCGTGGTGGGGTCATTGTTATCATCCACGCGCCAAATCCCCAGGTTCAACCCAAACTCCTGCAAGTTGTCGATATGCGCGTGTAACACAAAGGCCTCAATTTCCGGACAGGCTGCAATTTTTCGATAGGCCAGGGCATACGCCGCCGCCTGAAAAGCCTCGCTCTCGTCGGTGTGATGTGAATTGAATCCTTGCTCCGATAAAATAATGTGGCGGCATCGCCCATCAAACAATAAGGCTTCCTGTTTCATAAAATGGACTATCTGCTCAATATTTTTAAATGTGATACGCGGTGAATCAATACTGTCTGTGGCAGATTCATCGTTCCAGAAATCGGGGTATCGTAAATCCTCTGGGTAAGGATGAAATGCCAAAGACCAATTAAAATTGCCCTCCTGCTTCGCATACGCGTTCAATAGTTCAAGACAGCGCCGCGCTGGATAGGTGCGCAGGGGATTGTCCAGATGACTGATGGTCCAGAGGTGGGTCAGTGAAATGTAGACCCGGGCATGGCCGTAAAATTTCCGTGTGGCGTAAAACGTCATACGCATCGCCAGATGATACTCTTTCAGATACTGCTCAATCGGCATTTCTCCGGCATTGCCCCAAACCCATTGGCTGTCTATTTCATTTCCGACAATATAGCCATATACCCGGCCATGTTTTTGCTCTGGATCACTATATCGATGCGCAGCAAACTCTACAAATGCCTTGAAATGTTGAAGGCCCTGATCATTGGTAAGATTAAAGGCACTGATAAAGCCTTCTTCGTCATAATTTGGATGGAGCAAGATAGATCGCATTTCTTCATGCATGGGGCGACGCCAGTTTGGACTGTTTAATAAAATCAGACTGACGATTATGTCATTATCAGAAAGGTTCTTGATCGTCTTGTCAAACCGTTGCAAGTAGTCTTCATCAAAATAATAGGTTTTACCATCCAATTCCCAAGTACTGTAATTGCCCTCCGGACCTGGAATCATGATGTCGCCCTGGTTCAAATTGATACAGGCATGCTTCACACCCAATTTTACGGCATCCTCAACAAAGTTCTCACGAACCTGCAATCCTTTTATGGTTCCAGGTTTCGGGTACTCAAAATGATGCAGGGCAAGATCGGTCAGACGGGTAACATAACGCACTCCCTTCAGCAGCGTGCCATCGACAGCCAGGTAAAATCTTGAGTAAAGGCGGTCTCGATTACCATCAAAGCGGTTCATCATGACTATCGGGTTGCCACTACGAGTCTGTACCAGTTCTTCTACTGGATTTGCTCCATAGCCTGAAGGAGTCCCTTCCTCTGCAGCAAACGGCAATGATTCATGCACGTGTACTTTTATGCCTGGCTCCAACCCGGACAGGTGGAAATATACGTGATCTTTTGTAGCTTCGATTGCCTGTACCAAGCTTGGTTCCTTCATGTTGGAACTCCTCATTGTAGTTTAAATTGTTAAGTATACTTCTAAAAGATTATAACGTATGGTTGATGAAAAGAGAATAAAACAACAAGCCAGATACAATCAATAATGTGCAGTAAATCACCGAGTCGTATCCCAATATTTTAATAATAATTAACCTCACTAAAAAAATAAAAAAGTTGATTATTCGAATATATACAGCGTATGGTGATACTGATATACTGTTAATATAAAGTGATTGTATACTACATTTTATTGTACACCACGCAATCAATCACCAGCAGGGGGCTGCAAAAATTACAGTTCATCACCTAATGTGTTTTTTCTAGTTGTTCAAGATATAACCAGCGCGGGAGATCAATAATGAGCACTTTACAACTGGTTTTACATGGATTCGCGGTAACTGTTTTTGTTGCCATGCTATGTGTCGCAACACCAGCATTCGCGCAACCTTTGGCGGTACCCAACCCTTCCTTTGAAACAGGTGATGTTATGCCAGATACCTGGCAGCTTGTTCTTGGTGATGGGGAATGGATTGAAGCGGCCGCTGATGGTAAACGCGCTATCGCCGTAACTGGTAACGGCAGTGATTCATTAGCGAACTTTTGGATTTCTGAAGGCATTGATTTCAAGCCAGAGAAAAGTTATCAATTACAATTTCAAGCACGGTTTGTTGAAGGTGCTGGAGGGTCATTGTTCAGTGGCCCAATGTTTAATAACCGCGACTTGCCGGAGCTGACCGGTGCATGGCAACTGTTCACGACTAACTTCATCACACCAACACGAATCCGTGAAGAAGATTCCAGACTGCGTTTTGGACAGTGGGACATCAATGGCACCGTCGCGTTTGACGCGGTAAAACTGTTTGAGACAGTTCCTGTGTACCGTCGATGGGGTGATATTGTTCTCGGAGCTGGTGAACGTATTGCTGATACGGAATATACATTCACTGCACCTTTACATGACGATTCAATGAACCATGCGCGTACGCTACACAGCTTTGACTGTTATTTCAATAAACCGCGTTGGGTGTTTGCCAAAGACAATTGGGTTATTTACCAACACCGCGTAGGTGACCTGGAGCAACTTGCTGCCAATTTGGAATTATACATCGGCTACTACACAGGGGGAGCTGTGGAAATAGAAGCAGGACCTGATGGTCAGAATTGGACATCCCTGGGAATGGCAGACAGTCGCGGTACGTTTACATTTTCACTTCCTGATCACCTGTTTCCAGCCAAAGATATATGGGTGCGTCTTCGCACCAAAACACAGACAGAACCAGGGCAGATTGCAGACATCGGTGGTTCGGTCCAGGTATATGGATATCAATACAATGCTACGCTTGCGCAAAGCAAAGGAAATTATACAGGCGCGACACAATTCTTGGTTGTTTCCGATGCAGACCAACAGATTGATGTCACTATTACCGACCTGGGAGCATGCTTGCCAGGAATCAATTCAATACAATTTGAGTTGACGAACAAAACGAATCTTCCTTTGAGCATTACTCCGCGCATCACGACTACTACCGATTCAAGGTATCACACAGAAACCGATGCCGCATCAATTCTGCTTGATGCGAAAACAACACAAAGCTTTACGGTAGAGTATGAAATTGCAGATATCGGCAAAGTTAATTTGACCTTTGAATTGCGTGAAGCAGTTCTATATCGTGCGGAGACAACTTTCTATATCTCGCCATTGTATGCTCAGAATTATGGCACGTTGCTGCCAGGTACCACTGATGACGTCGCTGTGTGGTGGGCCTCTTCTGGATGGAAAGTCAGCCAAAGCCGGGCAGTGCCTGATGCGACTTCTTCCGCAGTACGTATTCAAGCGGCTCGTAATGAAAGTGAAGCCGCGCAAGTCGTTCTGCGTCCCAGCATCCCGGTAAATGCGGTACGCATTAAAACAAATCCGTTGAGCAATGAAGCAGGTGACAGGATTCCCGAGTCTGCCATTGATGTGTTTCAGGTAGGGTTTGTGCCCATAGCTATACCGACAGACTCCCTGGGCGCCACTGCACCCTGGCCAGACCCCTTGTTACCAATCGATCAAGAAATTAATTTGCGAGCCAATGAGAATCAACCGTTCTGGATACGCGTGAGTATTCCGAATGATATACAGGCTGGCGTTTATGCTGGTACTATCCAATTTGAGGCGGAAGGATGGGAGACGGAAGTACCCCTCGAAATTGAAGTGTTTGATTTTACGTTACCAGACCGCATGACCTGTCAGACCGCGTTTGGATTCGATGGCAGTTTGGTCTTGCGCTACCATGGCGTGGAAACAGAGGAAGACCGCCAGACCTTGGCCAGGAATTACATGGATGTACTGAGCGCGCATCACATTTCTCCCTATGAACTGGGGCCAAAACTCCTGTACCCGGATTTGGAATACACCTGGCCATACCTGCCGAAATGGCGGGGGGGAGAGCGTGTGCGTATCGACGACGCGACTGGGGGAGGTGCCTTGTTTCTGGAGGACACTTCCAGGTCAGCAGCAGTATCTGCGGGATATGAAGAGAAAATAGATATCCCTGAAGAAGGGCTGCACATCACATTCCGACACAAGACACAAATCGGTGATCATCCGTTCATTTTGGTATTAATGCATTATGATCAGAACAATCAGTGGTTGTCAGGCCGCAATACGGTGCTTGAGATAACCAGTAAGGTTGAATGGCAAACATACGAGACCATCGTTACGGATTTCCCTGACACAGCAAAGCAGTTCATGTTTGAACTCCAACCCACACTGTACGTGGAAGATGGTTCCACCACCGGTTTGGTCTGGATTGACAGTATCAATATTTCAAATGCAGGTACAAATGTAGTCCTGTTTGAAGACACATTTAACTCTTACACAGAAGCAGAACTTGAACAGATATTTCGCCCGGAATTCGACTGGGAATCCTGGGACGACAAGATGAATCATATTCTGGACACATATCATTTTAATTCTTTTGTACTCCGTACGCCTGGACTGGGTTTTGGTGCTGGCTGGGCGCAGCACGACAACATACCAGGCAATTTACTAGGGTATACGGAAGATACGCCTGAATATCAGGCAGCTTTTCATGCCTGGTACTACACGGTGCAGGAACATTTACGAGAAAAGGGCTGGCTCGAAAAAGCCTTCATTTACTGGTTCGATGAACCGGAGCCAAAAGATTACGATTTTGTCATGAAGGGTAATCAGCAAATAAAACAGGCCGCGCCTGATCTGCAACGTAAGCTGACCGAAGAAGTCATGCCCGAGTTAATTGGTGGGCCGAATCTATGGTGCCCCATTTCATACGAGTATGATCATGAAGAGGCTAATGCCAGACGTGTAGAAGGTGAACGTTTCTGGTGGTATATCTGCACGGCACCAAAAGCCCCGTATGCCACGTTGTTTATTGATCACCCCGCGACCGAGCTACGGGTCTGGCTGTGGCAGACCTGGCAACGAGATATAGAAGGCATTTTGATCTGGCATACCCATTGGTGGACCAGCGACGCTGCATATCCCGACAGTTTGCAGAATCCTTATGAAGACCCCATGAGTTGGTGTCATATCCTGGGAGACCTGATCCCGGCAGGCGCCAAACACCCCTGGGGCAATGGCGATGGCCGCTTCTTATATCCTCCGTTGGCAGCCGCCGATGGCAACCCGGAGCAACCGGTCCTTGAACCTCCTATAGGTTCGATTCGTCTGGATATGTTGCGCGATGGTATCGAAGACTACGAGTACCTGGCAATCTTACAAGAGTTGATAAACAAGCACCAAGAATCCATGGAAACAGTAGCATTGGATCGATACAGAGCATTACTTGAAGTGCCTTCCGATATCACATCATCCTTAAATGAGTTTACCTGGGATCCGGAGACAATTGAGGAACGGCGTGAAGCAATAGCACATGCAATCGTTGAACTTAGCCGTGGTGATTAACTGGATATGTATGGCATTTTGTAAAAATTGTGGTGAAATGCAAGTGTTACTCAGATTGGCAAATATAAGCTGAATTGATTACGAAGTGTGATGGCCACCCGTGTGTCCAAAACCACCTTCACCACGGTCACTCTCTGACAGCGTTGCAACTTCGTGCCAGGCTACCTGGGTGACAGGTGCCACGATCATCTGGGCAATACGATCACCACGTTGTATAGTGAATGGTTCTTTGCCCAGGTTGATGAGTATGACCTTAATTTCGCCGCGGTAATCAGCGTCTATAGTGCCCGGTGTGTTGACCATGGAGATACCAAATTTCCAGGCAAGACCACTGCGGGGACGAATTTGCGCTTCATATCCAGGAGGCAGGGCAATCCGAATTCCAGTTGGTACCAGTTCCCGCATGCCTGGTTCCAAAATCATGGTTGTGTCAATCGCGGCATACAGGTCCATGCCTGCGGCATGCCGGGTTGCATAGGAGGGCAAGGGCAAATCCGCGCAATTGCTGTCACGAAGAATTTCTATATTAACCGGGTGAGGGGGTTGTTCATCAATCATAAAGTAATCTGTATGCCTTCACATGGTGCTTTGGGCCCTAAAATAGTCATGGTACAGTACTGGGGGAGAAAATAGCGTTGGGCACTTGCCTGGATATCCTCTGGAGAGACGGCGTCCAACGATTCAATCAGTTCTTCGACCGGTACGAGGCGGTCATGGTATATCAAGCTTTTAGCGAGCCGGTTCATTCGTGTGAAGGTGCTTTCCATGGCCATGAGCATGTGTCCCTTGATCTGTTCACGGCTCATGTTTACTTCCTCTATCGGCAGAACTTCGTCTCTTATATTGCGCAGTTCTTCAAATATCATGTCAACGGTTCGTTGTGCGTTCTGAGGTGCAACAGCGGCATACACCCCCATCACCCCTGTTTTTTTGTAGAACGCGTCAAACGCATAAATGGCATAGGCAAGACCGGCCTCTTCTCGTATTTTTTCAAACAAGCGTGAAGTCGAACCGCCACCAAGTACATTGATCAACAAGTTATAGGCATACCGATCGTTTGAGGCAATATTCGGTCCGGGAAATGCCAGGCACAGATGGTCCTGCCCTATGTCCCTGTCTTCCAGGTGAATGCCTCCAGAAAAATCAGGTGGTTCATATTCTGGTGGTACATCGCCACTGGGTATATCACCCAATTCACGTGTAAGCTGCTCCAGCACTTTGTCTTCGTCAAAATTTCCAGCAATGGAGAAATACATGTTGCCGGGCTTATACCAGGTTTGGTAAAAACGCTTGACATCATCCATGTTCAGTGCTGCAACAGAAGCAGCGAAGCCAGAGACAGGTCGTCCCAATGCGTGGTCTGGCCAATGGTGTTGCGAGAGCAAGTCAAAGACATATTCATCAGGGGTATCTTCAATGGATGCGATTTCTTCCAAAATTACATTTCGCTCTTTTTCCAGGTCGAAGAACTGGGAATTCTTCAGGATGTCAGCGAGAATTTCAATACCGGTGTTGATGTGCTCATCCAGGATTCTGACATAAAGACAGGTATATTCTCGGGAAGTAAACGCATTCATTTGCCCCCCGCGGCTTTCAATTGTTGCCATGATATCGTGAACATTGCGGGTAGTCGTGCCTTTAAAAAACAGGTGTTCAAGAAAATGGGCAAGCCCTGCTTCATGTGGTTGTTCCAATGCAGAACCCGTTTTAATCCAGATACCCATGGAAGCAGAATGGAGGTAGGGCAAACGTTCCATTGCAAGGGTCAGTCCATTCGGCAACTGATGAATTACGGCATTGGAAATTGATGGCATAATTGTCACGGATTGCAGTCCTTGTTTTTCTTGATTGGTCATTTTGGGATGTTTTGCCTGGGTACAGGTATGAAAAAACGCGACGCTCCCAACAGGAAGCGCCGCTGTCATTAAGAACACAAGTTACCGGCGTCCACCACCGCCGCCACTACTCCGGTTTCGGTCTCCACCACCACCACTGCGACCACCCCGGTCGCCACCACGGCCACCGCGGTCGCCACCACGGCCACCGCGGTCACCACCACCTCGGTTGCGGTCTCCACCGCGTTCTCCACCACGGCCACGACTTTCTGCACCCTGACGCATTTCATCTTCTGAGACACGCCCCAACTCAAGGTCTGCCTGCACCTTGGAAAGGTTTATACGGCCCATCTTGTCGACTTCCATTACTTTAATGTCAACGACATCGCCAACGTTAACCACATCCGTTACCTGACCTACCCGATTGGGGGCAAGTTCGGAAATGTGAATAAGCCCTTCTTTGGTACCAATCACCGTGCAAAATGCGCCAAAGTCCATGATACGCGTGATGGTGCCCTTGTAGATTTGACCCACTTCCACATCAGCCACAATTTCTTTAATCATGTCAATGGCGGCTTGGGCACTCTTCTGGTCGACAGCTGCAACGTTAATCGATCCATCGTCCTGGATGTCAATTTCTGCACCAGTGGTCGTCTGGATAGCCCGAATAACTTTACCTCCCGGACCAATGATGTCACGAATGTCATCCGGGTCAATTTTGATCGAGAAAATTCTCGGGGCAAAAGGAGATATATCGGTGCGCGTTTCCGCCAACGCTTCTTGCATTTTGTTCAGGATATGGTCCAGGCCATGTTTGGCCTGACTCAATGCCTTCTGCATGACTTCGCGGGACAGACCTTTTATCTTGGTGTCCATTTGAAATGCTGTAATGCCTTTGGCAGTACCGCAAACTTTGAAATCCAGGTCACCCAGATGGTCTTCGTCGCCCAGGATATCCGAAAGAATACGGATTTCATCCCCTTCTTTGATCATGCCCATGGCGATTCCTGCAACAGGTGCCTTAATTGGAACACCGGCATCCATCATGCTCAAGGTACCACCACATACAGATGCCATGGAACTTGAACCATTACTTTCCGTAACTTCAGAAACTATCCGGATGGTATAGGGAAAATTTTTCAATTCTGGATTGGCCAGTGCTTCTTCTGCTTCGACAAAAGGTACGACTTCGCGCAAAGCGCGTTCTGCCAGTTTGCCATGCCCAATTTCACGACGACCAGGTCCCGCCATACGCCGGACTTCACCCACTGACCAGGATGGGAAATTGTAATGCAGGTAGAATCGACGATATTCATCGCCAGTAAGCTCATCAAAGAGTTGCTCATCGCGACTGGTGCCCAGTGTTGTTACTACCAACGCCTGGGTTTCGCCACGTGTGAACAGCGCGGAACCGTGGGTTCGCGGTAAGACACCGACTTCAATGCTTATGGGGCGAATTTCGTCCAGACTACGCCCGTCGAGGCGTACATGGTCATTGATGACCTGCATGCGCATAACTTCACTTTTCACATCACCATACGCATTAGAAATGTCTTTTTCGCGTTCAAGATACAGCTCTTCGCCATATTTTTCCAATAACGCTTCTTTGACTTCTTTTTTAAGTGCGTCCATGGTGGTGTAACGGTCTTGCTTGTCACGAATTGCCAGTGCTTCACGAAGTCGCTCGCGGCAAAATGAGTTTACATCCGCTACGACTTCTTCATTGAGCTGTGGCTCTTCCACTACCATCTTCTCAACGCCGACTTTAGCACGCAGTTGATTGATACATCCGATAATGGATTTAATGTGGTTGTGGCCGAATTCCAATGCATCCAGCATCAACGATTCTGGTACTTGGTTGGCCATGCCTTCTACCATCGTTATGGCATCCATGGTACCTGCAATGATGATGTCAATATCACTTTCCGACATGCGATCATTCTGGGGATTTACTACCAGTTGATCGTCCAGATAACCGACGCGGACAGCACCGATAGGTTCCAACAGGGGAATCTTGGAAATATGCAGTGCGGCGGAAGCGGCATTAATGGACAATACATCGGGGTTGTTCAGATTGTCAGACGACAGCACCGTCTGGCACACTTGAAGTTCGTTATAGAACCCCTTGGGAAATAAGGGACGTAAAGGTCTGTCGGTCATACGACAGATAAGAATTTCCCGTTCTGAGGGTCGGGCTTCCCGTCGAAAGAAGTTGCCGGGAATTTGCCCGACAGCATAAAATTTTTCCCGGTAATCTACCGTCAGCGGGAAAAAGTCTTGATTGGGGTTTGCTTCCGGCGCTACACAAGCGGCGGATAGGACCATCGTGTCACCGGATCGGCAGATCACGGAACCGTGGGCCTGTTTTGCGATGCGGCCGGTCTCGAATTCGATCGTAACCTCATCAATGGTAACTGAGAGACGTTCTGTCATAGGTACTCTTTTCCTGTTGGATAGTTACAAGAGCGTCTCCCACTACGTCCTCGACAATCCATGTAATTTAAGATTTGTTCTTTTTAATCCGTATTAACTTCTATTTTAACGAATGTTACCCCCCCAGAATCAAACCAGGGAGCATAACAAAACCCCGAAGTGGTCTATACATAGAGAACCACTCCGGGGATGATACACGATGTCACACTGAGTTGTTGCTATCTCTGTACTTGGAATTAGCGACGTAACCCGAGTTCTTTGATCAGTGCGCGATACTGCTCTACATCGTTGTGACGGATGTAGGCCAGCAAGTTGCGGCGTTGACCCACCAATTTGAGCAGTCCACGTCGACCAGCATGGTCTTTTTTGTGGTATTTAAAATGCTCAGCCAACTGGTTAATACGTTCGGTTATCAAAGCAACCTGGACATCAGGAGAACCCGTGTCACCTTCAGCTTTACCGAATTTCTTGATAATTTCCTGCTTGAGTTCTTTCGTCATTGCCATAGCAATTCACCTTTGTTGTTTTCGCCCGAAGCCCAGGTTGCCGTCGGTGAAATCGGTCATCCGAGCTGGGGGCAGTACATAGTAATTGTTAAAATGACGTACGGTGATACACACCGTACGCCCTAGTTTCTGAATAGTACCATAACCGAGCGGATAATCGCCAGTTATTTAATGTTTCATACTACATAATTTGGTAGGAAATCCAAACAATCGTTTACTGCAAATTGCAAATTATTTGTCCGTAAGGGCTGCGAGCCCTGGCAGAATTTTTCCTTCCAGCATTTCCAGAGAAGCGCCGCCTCCCGTGGATACGTGTGACATGCGATCCGCTACTCCGAATTGAGTCACTGCGGCTGCTGTGTCACCTCCACCTATGATGCTTACCATATCGCCTTCAGCCATGGCGTTTGCGATGGCCTTGGTGCCATTGGCGAAATTCTCCATTTCGAACACACCCACCGGTCCATTCCAAACCACGGAACCGGCATCTTTGATGGCAGTCAGAAATTGCTCCAGCGTCTTCGGGCCAATATCCAGTCCCATCCATCCAGTTTCAATGGAATCCGCGTCGACAACCTTGTGGTTTGCGTCGTTGGCGAATTTATCCGCTACAACGGCATCCACAGGCAACAACAGGTTGACACCTTTGGCTGCTGCCTTTTCCATGACCTTTTTGGCTACCTCAATTCCGGGCTCGTCCAACAGCGAATTGCCGATTTCATACCCTTTGGCCTTGAGAAAGGTAAATGCCATGCCACCACCGATAATCAAGGTGTCCACAAGGTTCAGGAGATTGTCAATTACCGTGATCTTGTCTGACACCTTGGCACCGCCGAGAATGGCAACCAACGGCCGGGTGGGATTCGTCAACACCTGGCCGAAATACTCCATTTCCTTGGCTACCAGGAACCCCGCAGCACTCTGCTGTACGTACTTTGTCACCCCTTCAGTAGAGGCATGCGCACGGTGAACAGTGCCGAAGGCATCGCTGATGTAGACATCGGCAAGCTTCGCCAGTTGTTCACACAGTTGCGGGTCATTCTTGGTTTCACCAGGATGAAAGCGGGTATTCTCAAGTAGAATAATATCGCCTTCATGCATTGCATTTACTGCTGCCTCGACTTCAGGGCCGACGATGGTATCAACCTTGGTTACTTTGGCAGTAACCAGGCCTTGTAAATGCGTGGCAATATGGTCCATCTTGAACTTGACGTTCTTTTTGATGGTCTCCTGGCGTGCTTCTTCTGACTCGGCTTTATCCGGGTTCTCAGGGCGTCCCAAATGTGACATCAGGATGAGCTTGCCACCCTGGTCACACACGTAATTTATGCTTTTTAGCGCAGCCCTTATACGGGTATCATCCCGCACAGTGCCATCGTCCTTCTGCGGGACATTGAAGTCCACCCGCATCAGTACGCGCTTGCCCTTGAGGGCCAAATCTTCGATACTTAGTTTTTTCATGGTTGCATCCCCTGGTATGGGTTGTTGATGCGTAATTCAGGAAGCCATTTTCTTGAGCAGATCGATACAACGGTTGGAATAACCCCATTCGTTGTCGTACCAAGAAATGATCTTCAGGAAATTGCCGTCCATTACACTGGTGCAATTGGCGTCAAAGATACTTGAATGGGGGTTGCCAATAACATCCACAGACACAATCTCGTCTTCGGTGTATTGTAAGATGCCTTTCAATGGACCTTCAGCGGCGGCTTTCATGGCTGCGTTGACTTCTTCCTTGGTCAATGGCTTTTCCATTTCTGCGACCAGGTCGACAACAGAACCGTCAATCACAGGAACACGCAATGCCATACCATCCAGTTTGCCGTTCAAATCAGGCAATACCTTGCCAACTGCACGGGCAGCACCGGTTGAGGTCGGGATGATGGAGACAGCGGCGGCACGGGCACGACGCAGGTCTTTGTGGGGCATATCATGTGCGGACTGATCATTGGTATACGCATGCACCGTGGTCATCAGGCCACGCTTGATGCCGAAGTTCTCGTGAAGTACTTTGGCAACCGGGGCAAGGCAGTTTGTTGTGCAGCTTGCATTTGAGATAACAATATCTTCTGGCTTCAGGGTATCGTCGTTTACACCCATGACAATCATGGCATCTACGGCATCTTTCGGCGGTACTGTCAACAAAACTTTCTTGGCACCAGCCTGAACGTGCAGCAAGCATTGTTCTTTGGAGGTGAAGACACCGGTGGACTCTACGACCAGTTCCACACCTTCAGCAGCCCAGGGCAGCTCTGCCGGGTTCTTGATCGCGGTTACTTTGACTGCTCTGCCTTCGACCACAATTGCGTCGTCCTTGACTTCTACAGCTTTGTCATAGGGGCCCATGACGCTGTCATACTTCAAGAGATGGGCCAGGGTCTTGGCGTTGGTCAAATCATTAACCAATACTACCTCAAAATCCGGGCTAGCTTCTAAAAGCTTGAATACGTTTCTGCCAATCCGGCCAAATCCATTAATTCCAACCTTCGTTGCCATAATCTAATAGTCCTTTCGTCGTTGATTTATGCCAGCGTTGTGCCCCCGCCTGAGGTATATAGCTGACCCACAGATCATCCCCTAAACATGATTCCTAGGTGAAAATACGTTTGGGGAGTAAGTAACTTGTTTGGAGAAAATGGCTTATATTGCATGAACTGTAACCCCAAAAACATCTTTTTGGACAGCCGTTATCTGGTTGCAGTGTACCTGGTTGCTTGGCGTAGGTACATGCTTCCTTTGGGCTTGATATGGTTACAGTACTTCCACGCTAGAACGGTTGTTCCAGCATTACAGAGAATACATGTCATGCCTCCATTTCATACCAGTTGTATTATGACATAAACTCGAAAATCAAGTCAAATACACCAGCGGTAATAAAACATAACGATCTACAGAAGATGAGGCGGAAACAGGAATAATTGCAAAATATTCCAACTATAATAAATAGTCTGTGTTACAATGGCGAGGTACAATGATACTGAGTAAAAAAATAAATCACGGAGGCGGACCTTTTTGCATTCGAGCGAAGAAGCACAGTCCATACCGAAATCTCAGGCAGAATTGCTGGTGGTTGGAGGCGGTAAGGGTGGTGTAGGCAAAACATGCCTTGCTGTAAACCTGTCGGTGGAAATTGCCCGACGTGGTTGGCGGGTCGTTTTGATTGATGCGGACCTGGGTTGCTCGAATATTGAAACTGTGCTGGGATTTACACCTGTTACCCGGTTGGATGCGTTTTTTCATCAATCGGGACCGAAATCATTACACGATATAGTATGTGACACTCCGTATGAGAACTTGCGCATTGTACCCGGGACCACTGGGTTGCTGGAAGTGGCGAATCCACGCTTTCAACAGAAAGTAGCGCTGATACGAGAACTGCGCAAGCTGGATGCAGACCTGGTGGTGGTTGACCTGGATGCTGGCGCCCATTTGAATACGCTGGATTTTTTTCTGATGACTGAAACCAACGGTTTGGTGGTTATTACCCCAGAACGCACCAGCATTGACAACGCGTTCAAATTTCTGCGGGCGGCACTATTTCGTAGGATAGAACGATTTTACCAGAGCAAAGAAGTTGGGTTGCTGCTGAACCGAAATGAACGACTTGATGATTTTATCCGTTGCCTTGAAGCTTCAGACCATTTTGAAGAAGATATAAAACAAACCCTTGTCCAGGAAATTTTGGGACTGGCAGAATCATTTTGTCCCCGTATAGTAGTCAATAAGGTGAGTAACGGGTATGAAGCGAAGATCGCTGCGAATATCCTTGCAAAATACGCACGGCAGTATCTGAAGGTCGATCCGGAATATCTGGGTTATGTATTCTTTGATAAGTTCGTTTCTGAAGCGGTAAACTCGGGAGTTCCTTTTATCGTTAGTAGGCCACAGATGAATATTTCAACCTGTGTCATGGACATTACGAACCGATTGGGATATTTTTAGGGTTCAGTGCCGACTTAGTTATCCATACCAGCACTGAATTGCCTCAAAACGACTAGATTGACAACAGATAGCACAAATCATAGCTGTATATTTTTGATTTTAACCCGTAACTGTACCCTTGTGTTCCGCACCTCGACATAATATATATCCTGTGGGTGCAGGCTTACAGGGAACAGTAAATGCAGAGAACAAATCGCCATGCAAAAAGAGAATAATACTTCTGAAAAGGAACCATTGCAATCCAAGGATTCTTTTAATCCGGATGCCGATTATGAAGCACTGCAAAAAGCAACCCAGCAAGGATGGTGGGGGCGTATGGGTGCCCGGTTTAATGAATTGTTGCAAGAGCGCCGGGGCAACCGTCAAGAACGCAATGCTGTGCTTGAATCAAGAAACCGACCAGAAGTTCGGGCCGATGATCTGGCGATACGGCGTGCCCGTAACGTAAACACGGTTAAAATGGTCATACCGGAGGGTGTTATAATCGAAGGCCATCTTACCGGTGGTTCAGACACCGAAATATCGGGTCGGATAGAAGGGAATCTGTCCGTGGAAGGTCGTCTGTATCTTGGTGTTGAAGCATTGGTTACCGGAGATGTTCGCGCAGGTTCCTGCCTTATAGAAGGTTTGGTGGAAGGCAATGTGGAATGTTCAGAAGATTTGGAACTGGAGAAAACAGGCCGGTTGAATGCTGATGTATTGTCTGGCAGGAGAATAAACCTTGCAGGGCAAGTGTATGGTAATGTGACCACTCCTGGCAGCCTGCGTCTGGCTTCATCCGCAAAAGTGACGGGAGATATCCGGGCACGGGCGCTGGTAATGGAAGATGGAGCGATATTGAACGGGGTCTGCGCGATGCGTGCCCCCGCACAGAGGAGCGAAAATAAAAAATGATGATGATGTTTACCCCTTTTGACATTGCGATTATAGGTGTGTCCTTGTTAATCAGTTTCTGGGCACAAGGCAAAGTGAAATATGCATATGCCAAGTATTCCAAAGTGGGTGTCCGCTCTGGAATTACAGGCGCACAGATTGCGCGGCGGATGATGGCAGAAGAAGGCATTTCTGATGTGGATATCGAGTTGACGCCTGGTGTCATGACCGATCATTATGATCCGGGAGCCAAAGTGGTACGTCTTTCAGAAGCGGTGTACCACGGCAACAGCATTGCTTCTCTCGGTATTGCCGCGCATGAAATAGGCCATGTTATTCAACACGCCCACGGTTATACTCCGATGCATATACGCAGTGCCATGTATCCGGTATCACGCATTGGCTCTACCTTGGCCTTCCCATTAATCCTGGGCGGAATTTTTATCAGTTCTGTGCCCTGGTTGCTGACGGTGGGCATCTACCTGTATGCTGCTGCGGTTGCGTTTACTGTCATTACGCTGCCGGTAGAATTCAATGCAAGCAAACGGGCGCTTGTTGCCCTGAATGATGGACGTATCATGACACAGGACGAGCTGCACGGTGCCAAGAAAGTTCTTGATGCCGCTGCGATGACCTATGTTGCTGCCGCAACTGCCGCTGTCCTGGAGCTTATCCGCCTCATCATGATTGCCCGGATGCGTGACTGACACATAACTTTGTTGACTCAAAAATAGGGAGTGGATACCATTACGTAATGGGTAGTAACACTATTTTGACACCAATGCGTTGGCCCAATCACAGGATCAGGTCGACGCTTTTGTTTTTTTTCTGCACTACGCTCATGAGTTCTGGTGTGCTTACAGGCGCAGGAGTATTCGCTGAAGGCCCCGCTACATTTCTGGTACGGGCCACCGGACATGCTCCCGGCACTGGGTTTGCTGTTCGAAACCAGGCTGTTGCTTTGGCATGTAGGGAAGCTGTATTGGAAGTACTGGAGAATTATTTACCTTATACCGAACGCTATTTGCTGGAGGATATGCTGCAAAATCCCGAGGTATATATCCAACGGTATGACTTGTTGCGACACGACCAGGACGAAAATGGCACACGCGTGGAAATTGATGTGCATATTCTGGAGCAACGTCTGTTTCGCGATTTGGCCAGGGTAATGCTGCCACGACTGCCACATCCCCCGAATATTTTATTGGTGATGGGGGAACGTATTGGCCCGGACCGTATTGTTGCTGTGCCAGATTTTGGAATTGCAGAAACTACCCTTCGTGAGGCACTTGAAAATCAGGATTTGACCGTGTCCGGTGTAGACAGTATTGTTGATGTCTATTCACAGGCTGACCTGATTGCATTGGTACAGGGCGATGTAGATACAGGCGCTGATTTTGCCCGTGAGAATCTGGCGGATGTCGTCATCGTCGGTACTGCTGTTGCCCAGGCTGACAATCCTGATGAAACAGACCAACTGCAACGCCATCGTGCGGTGGTTCAGGCCCGGGTATATCGGGGGTTTGACGGCAAGATCATGGAAGAAGTTCAGGCTGCGGCGGCCGTACATGGAATTGATTCCATGGATACCGGAACCCAGGCGGTAAACGATGCTTGCGCAAAGATTGTCGATAATTTGAGTATTGCTGCCATCATCGCGATGCTTGGAGTACAAGAACAGGACAAAGTGCTCATTCATATCCAGAACCCAGGCAGTCAAGAACGCATTGAGCAGATTGAAAATGTGTTGCGCTTCTTGCCTGGGGTTACGCAGATCGAGCAGGTTTTTCATTCCACAACCCGTGCGCGTATGCGTGTTGACTATAATGGTCCTTTACGGTTTCTGCTCGAAGCGATAACAGAACCGCTGTATGGTAACGAATATCTCGATACAAAAAGCGCTATTGGAAGAGAAATAACAGTCGCGTTTCCGTAGACCAACTGGCGCACTTGGTGTTTGGCCTGAGAATTTCCTGTCGGCATTTTTTTATTAACTTACTTTTGTGGAATTTTTATTAGATGACCAAAATAGACGACTCCTGGTATGAACGTAAACCTGAGCACGCCGAACGCATTTCGGCGGGTGGTGTTGTTGCAAGAATTGAACGTGGTATGGTTCAAATTGCATTGGTACGGGAGAAAGATTTTGGTGGTTTTGTGTTGCCCAAAGGTGGGGTGGAGCCGGGTGAAACTATCGAAGAAGCTGCGCATCGAGAAATCAGGGAGGAGTCTGGCCTTGATTCAGTTGAGTTTCTAAAACATCTCGACACACTCGAACGTTGCAGCTACGAAAAGCACTTGTGGTCTGTCAATCATTATGGGCTGTACTATACAGAACAAGTAAAAGGCGAAATTCTGGACACAGCGAATCATTATGATATGGCGTGGTTTATAATAGATGAGTTACCCGAAATGTTTTGGCCAGATGAATTGACACTGCTGCAAGCACATCGTAAACCGGTTTATGATGCCGTCATCGCCCATAAAAACCCTAAGAGCAGAAAAAAGTACTTCATGTAGCGCTGCATTTGCCCTGGTTAACTATGGATTAACATCAACCCAGCTTTCGCAGTAGTCCTCTGATGGAATCCGGTCGCGCATCGCACTCCCTTCTCCGCAGATTACGCCGATGAATACAGGTTTTGAAAATGGAGGTGATGCGTAGACGAATGCGATCGTCGGTGAAGCGATGTCTGCTCACCTCACTGGGGATAGGTGCGGGTATGACGATGTGAGTGGCCACGTGTCGTGTGCATTTTATGAGCGTCCCGTTGCTTGTTCCTATCGCGGAGCGATTACATCACCGTAGCGCGGGGTAAGGCCAACGGCTCCCAAACAATACTACTGTAATTGCCTGGACTGTAATTGTTGAGAAAACTCGAAATACATAAAATGTAGTGAAGACTTTTGGACACCGATTCAATAAAATCAACCACTTACAAAAATAACTGCGGAAGTTTGGCAAATTAGATTTTAGGTAGGTATCAGGCCAAGTTAGCCCTTCTGTGTAGCGGCAGCACACCGGGTACCGGCTTGTCTTGCGCCCAGGCTTCCAAGGCGTCCGCTACTTGTTTCCCTAGCATGTAACGGTTCTCTTTCAGTGCGCCTGCAATGTGAGGGGTCACAATACAATTCGGTAATGAGCGTAATGGGTTGTCCACTTCGGGGGGTTCGGGGTCAGTCACATCAAGGCAAGCATAAATTCTACCGGTGCGTAACTCATCAATCAACGCTTCTTCGTCAATTAATCGCCCTCTGCTTGTATTAATCAAAATTGCACCGTCACGCAGGCTCATCAAAGCACGACGATCAAGCAAATGGTGCGTTTCTTCTGTAGCAGGAGCATGACAAGAGACAATATGGCTGCGAAGCAGCAGTATGTCAAGCGAAGTTTTTTCTACGCCCAATTCTTTGGCTTCTTCCTCCGATATATATGGATCGAACAGCAGTATTTCGGCCAATGGGAGCGATTGGCACAATTGAATCATGTGACGGCCAACATGGCTTGCACCAATTATACCTACTACAGCACCATAGGATTCTCGCATTGCAGCAATATGCTCTGGCTCCAGCCATCTCCCTGAGCGCACAGCAGTGTTGGCTTGCCAACCAGCTTTCATGGTCACCAGCATAATGCCAAAAGCATACTCCGCTGTGCCGCGTGCGAGCGGTTCCCGTGCTGTCATCACGATCAACTCTGGCCAGCTCCGAATATCTGTGGGGAGCAACGCATGCACAGAACCAGCGCAATGGCAGAAAAGTGAAAGCCGCGGGGCTTGTTCATGACGCAGCCAGGACAACGACCTGCTACCCCAACCTGTTATGATTATCTGGCAACCCTGAAGTACTTCCAGCAGCTTCTTGTCATTTGCTTCTTCTGGTGTGATTGATACGATATTGGCAACAGCTTCCATACGGACGCGGTCTTCTTGTAAAATACAGGCCTGTGCCATCTCATCGGTGATATATAGAAGGGCGTTCGGCTTCATTTGTTGGTTTTCCTTCTTTATATTTTGGCCGGAGGCCATACACATGTATTGCCTTTTCTGTACACATGGTACCTGTAAAGCAAGTGCATTTGCATCTCCAAGATTGCAGTCGATATCCTATCGGCTCTGTAAAACATGAAAAACAAGCGTCTTTGTGGCGCGGAGTACCCAATGAAACATCAGTTTGTGAAAGATCTCCGAGAAGGAGATACGGTTAATGACATTTTTCTGGCCGCGCGAAACGATCTGCGAACCAAGCAAGACGGTGGTAAATTTCTGGGCATGGTTTTCCGGGACAAAACCGGTGAGATGGGCGGCATTATGTGGAATAATGCAATGGAAGCCTCCAAAATGTTTCAGGTAGGTGATGTCGTCAATGTGCGGGGACGTGTCAATCTGTATCAAAATCGACATCAATTAATTGTAGACCAGGTGGTAGCATTGAAAGAGGGCGAATACGATATTGGGGATTTGGTTTTTACTCCGGATAACATTCAAGAAGATTTTCTACAACTTCAAACGCATCTGAATGCGGTGCAGAACCCCTGGCTAAAACAACTGGTAGATGCTTTCTTACAAGACAGCAATTTCACAGAAAGTTTTCTCAGTGCTGCTGCCGCAAAAAAGTGGCATCATGAGTACCAGGGTGGTCTGGTAAGACATTGCCTGGAAATGACAGAAATTGCCCACACCATTTGCAACCTGTTTCCTGATATTGACAGGGATTTGTTGGTAGTCGCCATCTTCTTGCATGACATTGGCAAACTGGATGAAATGACCCATGACCTGTACAGTGACTACACAACAGAAGGCAAGTTACTTGGTCATATACAAATTGGAGCCGATATTGCCCAGGAGAGAATGCGCCAAATCGAAGATTTTCCTCCTAAGCTACGCATGGAATTACTGCATTGCATTTTATCGCATCACGGTGAGCTGGCTTACGGTGCAGCAGTATTACCTAAGACATTGGAAGCTATTGTGCTGCATCATATAGACAACCTGGATGCACAGGCAGCAGCATTTACCCGGATAATACGGGAAACCCGTGACCGGGGTCAGGAATGGTCAGAATATATGCCGTTAATAGATCGGGTTATCTGGACCAAAGGTGAACATTAACCGAAGAAGCCCTTGTAAAAATGGACCGTGACCCGGAATACAGCGAGACTGGAATTGCAGAAGCCGAAATCGAATCACCATTAAAAATATTGGTGCTGGTCCGGGAAACTGTAAACCACTGGGCGCAATATTATGTTCGTGCTTTGCGCACCAGATTTTATGTCATCACCGCAGGGCCGATGCTAAACTCTGAGCATTATGAACCACTACAGCAAAATAACGCTTTCATTCAACCTTTCATAAATGATATTAAGACCGACACAGACATGGTGTCGGATATCTTGCGCCAACTTCCCAAGGACTGGAAACCGGACCTGGTTCTTGCCATACAGTCTGGTACGGTGCAATACTGGGATATAGCCACACTGCCCTGTGTCACCGCTTATATTTCTGTGGATAGCTGGCATGATCCGAACGAACTGGATTATGCTCGGGTTTATGACTTTGTATTTGTCGCGCAAAAGGCCTTTATAAACTATTTCGAAGTGGCTGGCTGTCGTAATGTGTACTGGCTGCCTTTGGCTTGTGACCCTTATTATCATCGACCAAGAATTCCTGAGGCTGATCTGGATTTTATCTTCGTAGGCACCTTGAAATATAAGGTGAACCGTGAGCGTCGTGCTCGTATTCAACGCTTGCGGGATCAACAGTATAAAATCGATGTGTTTTCCGATATTGGTCCGGAAGAAATGAGTCGGGCCTATTCCAGTTGCCGCTTGGGTTTCAATAGTTCCATTGCGCAGGATATGAACATGCGCGTCTTTGAAGTTATGGCCATGGGGTGCCCGTTGTTCACAAACAGAGATGCAGAAGCCAACGGACTGCTGGACTTGTTTGAAGAAGACCATCATTTCATTGGCTATTCCGATGAAGACCTGTTGCGCCAGGCATCACAATACTTGAATAACGCGACTGCGCGACTACGCATAGCCACAGATGCTTACAATCTGGTACGTGCTCGGCACACCTATGAACATCGGGTCGTTGAATTAGTCGAAATTATTGCCGGTTACAAAGCAGATTTTCTGCATACTTTCTGCCAACAGCGAGCCAAATTTTCCTGGCCACACTTGGTGCATACCGTGCGACCAGGGACTATGAGACTGCTTGATCTTAACTTGAATCTGGCAGCATACAGTATTGCGCTGCGAAAACGGGGCGTTCAGGTACTTGTCGGTGCTTCCTCCAACCTGGATGCGATACACCAGTCCAGGCGATTTTATAACGAAATGCTGCATTGGCCTGCCGCTACCATGCCAGAAGATGATACCCATCGATTTGATATGGTTGTGATTGGTGCGTTTCCATCTTACTTTGGTGATTTTGAAAGTACCCTGACGTATGCATCAAGTCAGCTACGCACAGCAGGTGATCTGGTTCTGGTCGTGACTCCGGAAAATGCCGACGCGTGCCTGCAAATGTTCAACTCATCTAAAAATGCCGAAGTCAAGTCTGAGCTGGATATTTGCACCTTGCACCATTTTGATTGTTTGCAATATGTGCCGCCAGTACCTGCGCTGGATATGCCAGGATTCATAAAATTTCGCAAATTTGATCAGCACAAGATAGCTTTGGCCCACACCTGGTATGAACAGTTCCCAGGTGGTTCTCATGCCGGGTCGGTTGATTAGCGAATGGCCAGAGCTATATTATGCTGTTATACAATGTCGGCCGAAAACTCCGGTCAAAATATGTTATGACACGAGATAAAATATTCACAACGTTTAAGGCATTCAAAACAACTGGCAGGGGAATTACATCATTATGAGCGAAGGAATTCGTGTGACAGTGTGGAACGAAGGGGTACATGAAAAGGAGCATCCCAAGGCGGCAGAAGTGTATCCCAAAGGGATGGGTTACCAGATTGGGCAATACCTGGAAAAACAGCCTGGAATAGCCTCGGTGCATGTATCGGAGCTGGACCACGATGGACAGGGCCTCACCGACGATATTTTAAACAACACCGATGTCATGACCTGGTGGGGCCATATGGCCCATGACAAGGTTACGGATGAAAATGCCGCCAAGGTACATCAGCGCGTACTGGATGGAATGGGCCTCGTCGTGTTGCATTCAGGTCATTTCTCGAAACCATTTCGTTCCCTCATGGGTACCGGTTGCGACCTGAAATGGCGTGAATACAAGGGCATTGGAGAGAAAGAACGCCTGTGGGTCGTAGACCCCGCCCATCCTATTGTGGACGGAATCCCCGAATACATCGAACTGGAACGCGCCGAAATGTATGGGGAGCACTTTGATATCCCACAACCTGACCAGCAGGTATTCATCAGTTGGTTTCAGGGTGGGGAAGTTTTTCGGAGTGGCTGCTGCTGGCATCGGGGTCTGGGCAAAGTCTTCTACTTCCGGCCCGGCCACGAGACATTGCCGATTTATTACGACCAGATGATCCTCAAAGTTATTTATAATGGCGTATGCTGGGCCAAAACCACCCGGGTCGCCGGGGGTGTTCACCGCGGTAATCGGGAACCACTCGAACAGATGGAATAACACCCATTTCCATAACCACAACTAAACAGTAGTAATGCAGAAATAGCTAAACCCGGGTAGCCCATGTTACCCGGGTTATTAATTTTTACAGGAAAGCGCAACGCCAGCGCGCAAATTTCCATAGCTGAAACGAAGTACATCATTACTGCGTACGCGCCTGGCCACTCAATAGTCCCATGTAACTTGCCAGTTTACTCCGGCAGACCGGCAACCTTGCGAAGATGTTTCCAGGAAAAGATGCCGGAACTGTGGCCATCAGACCAGTTGATGCCTACAGCATAATTGCCCAGGGGTTGAATTGCTTCTACCTGAATATCTTCCGGAATCGACTCGATTTTTAATAACGGTTCACCAGTAAACTCATCCACACACAGCGCGCACTGGCACGAGGCACGCAACGCCTTATTGGCGATACGGCTTTCTGTCTCATCCGGCCACTGGATATGAATCCGTCCCTTCTCCGCCGTGACTACCGGACGCTGATCGCCCTCTATACGGCGCATGCCCACCTGGCGGTGCAACTGGTCTGCCATCTGGGCAAAAGCAGGAATATCGTTGCCAGCATTCTTGTCCGCAGCATCCTGGACACCGGACAATATTGGCAATTGCGCCAACACCTCCAGCCCGAAGCGCTCCTGCAAGGTATGCGTACTGTTGCCGAAAATAAAATGCTTCTTATCACAGTTATCACAGATAAAATAAGCCATGTTATCAACAATACCCAACACAGGCACATTTACCGACTCAAACATCTGGATGCCCCGCGCCACATCTACCAGTGACAGGGCTTGCGGTGTGGTAACAATGACCGCGCCATCCAACGCTGCCTGCTGTACCAGCGTCAACTGAATATCCCCGGTGCCCGGCGGCAAGTCTATGATAAGATAGTCTAAAGTACCCCAGTCCGTTTGCCGCAGAATCTGCATCGTGTAATTGGAGACCATCGGCCCCCGCATCACCGCAGGCTTGTCGCCCATGAGATAGCCCAGCGACATCGTCTTCAACCCATCTACCACCACCGGCTGGATGCGCTCATTCTGCATAAAAACTTCCGGTCGCGGCATACGCATCAACGTTGGAAGCGAAGGTCCATAGATATCAACATCCAGGAGACCTACCTGCAAACCTTCCCGCTGCATGGCCCGGGCCAGGAACGACGCCACCGTCGACTTGCCCACGCCCCCCTTGCAGGACGATACTGCTATCACCGCGTCCACACTGTCCAGTGTATTGATCTGTGAACCAGGCTTCGATTTCGGCGCCATCGCGCTCATCTCCACCTTTACCGACTGAACCCCCGGCAACTGCGCCACCGCCGCCTGACACGCCGTTTTGAACTGCTCCTTCACCGGGCAGGCAGGGGTCGTCAGCTCTACCGTAAACGAGACATTACCCGCTTCAATCCGCAGATTCTTAATAAAACCCAAGCTGACAATATCACGCCCCAAGTCCGGATCGATAATATGCCGCATGGCATCCAATACTACATTTTCCGTAAGCATATAACGTTAAAGCACTCCCAAGGTGAAATAATTATCACAAATGACCATTCCCTACATCATACACCACCCCATGCCCACCGGGCGACCTTATAACATCCAGATAAAGGATAGTCTTCCTGCTGTGGTTTGTTGGGAATCCCCGCTCATGTATACTGTCTCGGCGGCCCGTATCTCCTCGGCAATGGCTGTGGTTTGTTGGGAATCCCCGCTCATGTATACTAATTTAGCAAGTATATCTTTAGACCTATCAGCTGTGGTTTGTTGGGAATCCCCGCTCATGTATACTAACTCAGAAATTGAGGTGACTGAAATCAATGCTGTGGTTTGTTGGGAATCCCCGCTCATGTATACTCCAAAACATCTGAAGCGTTTTCGGAGGAGGGCTGTGGTTTGTTGGGAATCCCCGCTCATGTATACTCCTAAAAGTTAAATCAAAACAACCCAGGAGGCTGTGGTTTGTTGGGAATCCCCGCTCATGTATACTTACGCACTTGTTTCATATCGCTTTCGCCTTGCTGTGGTTTGTTGGGAATCCCCGCTCATGTATACTTCAAGAAAACGAGGCCTTAGAGGAACATTTGCTGTGGTTTGTTGGGAATCCCCGCTCATGTATACTTAAAGCAACCATGGCACTTGCAACCTTTAAGCTGTGGTTTGTTGGGAATCCCCGCTCATGTATACTCTCTAATCTCGCGCCGCTCGACCTCCATCTGCTGTGGTTTGTTGGGAATCCCCGCTCATGTATACTACCCGACCGGCCAAGAGACCTATGCCTCCTGCTGTGGTTTGTTGGGAATCCCCGCTCATGTATACTGTCCATTTATTCCGGGCCTTGTTTCCAAGCGCTGTGGTTTGTTGGGAATCCCCGCTCATGTATACTAAAAAAATAAATTTCTGATTTTAGCTTGATGCTGTGGTTTGTTGGGAATCCCCGCTCATGTATACTGCCCAGTCGCCGTAGCCACCTACCAAATTGGCTGTGGTTTGTTGGGAATCCCCGCTCATGTATACTACCCAGGAAGTTAGATATATAACAGCTTTGGCTGTGGTTTGTTGGGAATCCCCGCTCATGTATACTACACCTTGATAGCTCACTGGTGGAGCGGGGGCTGTGGTTTGTTGGGAATCCCCGCTCATGTATACTAAGCGATGACGAAAGACCCCTATGTGGCTGGCTGTGGTTTGTTGGGAATCCCCGCTCATGTATACTGCCACCAGTAATTTATTAGCTCAAGGAATGGCTGTGGTTTGTTGGGAATCCCCGCTCATGTATACTTACGTACCTGCTTCATGTCGTGCTCGCCTTGCTGTGGTTTGTTGGGAATCCCCGCTCATGTATACT
>CAZIDP010000008.1:83596-128213 GCA_964537975.1 uncultured Nitrospirales bacterium
GCTGTGGTTTGTTGGGAATCCCCGCTCATGTATACTGAAAATACCCTGTGTTTTTTATTGCCGCAGGCTGTGGTTTGTTGGGAATCCCCGCTCATGTATACTGAATAAATTACATTATCACCCACCACCGTAGCTGTGGTTTGTTGGGAATCCCCGCTCATGTATACTCAAGCGATATCGACACCATGCTGTTTTTCCGCTGTGGTTTGTTGGGAATCCCCGCTCATGTATACTGGCAGGCACGGTAAATGATTCCGGTTAGCGGCTGTGGTTTGTTGGGAATCCCCGCTCATGTATACTTTTTGTTCAAGGGAATTCAGTATATGGAATGCTGTGGTTTGTTGGGAATCCCCGCTCATGTATACTGTAATGAACCGGCTTGGGTTCCGGAATGTTGCTGTGGTTTGTTGGGAATCCCCGCTCATGTATACTTCTGCTGATTGATTTTTCACTTCCCCTAACGCTGTGGTTTGTTGGGAATCCCCGCTCATGTATACTTAAAGTTCCTGTGATGTCCGAAGTATTATTGCTGTGGTTTGTTGGGAATCCCCGCTCATGTATACTTCTCCGGCTCTACCAATACCACCGGGATTAGCTGTGGTTTGTTGGGAATCCCCGCTCATGTATACTAAGAATGGTGCAACTCTACAATTAACTTGCGCTGTGGTTTGTTGGGAATCCCCGCTCATGTATACTAGAAGACTATATTAGAAGAACATCATTTAGGCTGTGGTTTGTTGGGAATCCCCGCTCATGTATACTGGCGACGGGGGCAAGTGGTGTATTAGGGGTGCTGTGGTTTGTTGGGAATCCCCGCTCATGTATACTTTATCCGTGGTCAGACATAGCAAAAGCTTTGCTGTGGTTTGTTGGGAATCCCCGCTCATGTATACTATAAATTCAGTTATGTTTCGCCTGTACGCAGCTGTGGTTTGTTGGGAATCCCCGCTCATGTATACTAAATTCATTTCTGTTGACAATACCCAACCCGCTGTGGTTTGTTGGGAATCCCCGCTCATGTATACTTGGTCAAGCTGCTGTTAGTAACCTTGCGCGCTGTGGTTTGTTGGGAATCCCCGCTCATGTATACTTTATTTCATGAAATGGATTCTAAAGGATCTGCTGTGGTTTGTTGGGAATCCCCGCTCATGTATACTTGGGGAAATAAAAGTTCCCCCATTTTATCAGCTGTGGTTTGTTGGGAATCCCCGCTCATGTATACTCAATCCCCTTGATAGCAAGCACCAATCCTGGCTGTGGTTTGTTGGGAATCCCCGCTCATGTATACTAAAAAATTTATATTATATCTTATGCATTAAGCTGTGGTTTGTTGGGAATCCCCGCTCATGTATACTCTTCGGCCAATGCGATTTGCTTATCAGTTCGCTGTGGTTTGTTGGGAATCCCCGCTCATGTATACTTTAACATATTCAGAACGCATTGGATGTCCGGCTGTGGTTTGTTGGGAATCCCCGCTCATGTATACTGAACCCGTGGACATAACAAATGTGCCTCATGCTGTGGTTTGTTGGGAATCCCCGCTCATGTATACTGGGGTGATTTAGTTACCTGTAAGTTCATTCGCTGTGGTTTGTTGGGAATCCCCGCTCATGTATACTGGAATTACTTGCCATGAATTCGCCGTCCTGGCTGTGGTTTGTTGGGAATCCCCGCTCATGTATACTCCCAGTCCGTCAGTCCAGTTTACCGCGCTGGCTGTGGTTTGTTGGGAATCCCCGCTCATGTATACTACCTCGGTCACCGGGCCCCACGCGGCCTTCGCTGTGGTTTGTTGGGAATCCCCGCTCATGTATACTATTCTTTGCGTAACCTCTTTTTGGATAAGGGGTTACGCACCACAGCGCATTCAAAAAAGGAGCATTTGCTCAGGTGGTTTTTCGGGATTGGCTCGTTTTTTTCCATGAAAAACATCCATTTTTCCAAATTGTCGGTCTGTTACAGTTATCACGCGTACCTGCCCACCAGGCGGTAGACCCTGGCGAATTTTTTTACGGTGGGTTTCACTCGCTTCTTCACTTGGGTAATACCGTGCATAAACGGAGAATTGCAGCATGTCATAACCCAGTTTCAAAAGCAAGTTTCGGAACTGAGTATATTGCCGTCGTGACTCCTGGGTGTCGACGGGCAAATCAAACATGACAAATGACCACACCCCGCGGTACTCCGAAATGTTCCATCGTTTTTGTGGCATGGAGCCTTTCAACCCCGCGCAATATTGTTATTAAATAATATAACATATTTTAACTGTTTTATCTAAATGAATAATACTATAATTCAGGAAGAATCAGTTTTTTACTTTCGCCCTGCAACATACCCACCAATGAAAATGCTGTAATACCCAACACCTCGAAAAGTGAACGTTGTGCTCCCATGACAAGATAACGGTCAAACAAAGGTTCTAGAATTTTTTGTTTTAGTGTTGGTGTGAGTTTTGCTTCAAGCCCACCGGGTGCTACCAGTGTTGCAACAGCATTATCAATCAAGGGCCTGAATGGTTCCATGACATCATCAGCCAGACAGAAGGGATCGTAACGGTTATGGTGTTGCAAACCTAAAGAAGGGTGTAAACCTGTTGCCGCTAGTGCCCTTGCGACAATCCCCCGCAAGACAGCATATCCATAATTGAGCATACTATTGACACCTTCTCCATCTGGGTCTCGTCGAAACTGTATGCCGGAAAACAAGGCTTGCCAATAACGCCGTGCGGCCTGTGCTTCCAGATTGTCCGGGTCCCCGGAGCGTACCCGTCGTGCCATATCTCGAAGCCCTTGATCCGCGCCAGTACGTTGTAGTAACAAGCGTCCCTGTGCATGTATTTTGGCCCGAACTAATTGCCGCCACGCTTGCTTTTTGACAGGCAATTTTGCTTCAACTTGAATACGCATTCGTTCCTGTTGCAGATGATGTCCAACCAATGGAAACATCATTCCCGATGGTAATCTGTGGCTGTCGCAAGCGATAAACACGGCACCATGCCGCATGAGGCCCGATAACACAGCTTGTGTATACGTAACTGCGGAATGTGAAACCACCAATGCAGCAATGTCTTCTAGAGGCACCCGCTGCTCCTGATTATCTCCAAAACAGACAATCAGCAGATCATGCTGAACCTTCAAGAACACACTAGCTTCCGATATATCTATAATGCGTTCCAGCATTGCCTTTGCTCAATCACTTGCCCAACGAACTTCACCGATTGGTGTAACAATAAGCTTACGGCACTGGGATTTTCGCAACGTGTCTGGAGTACGTGTTCGACCTTGTCGGGGAACCTTAGTTATCGGTCGGGCATCACAATGGTTTTTGAAATCTAGATTTAGCTGGCCGGAGCTATATTGTGAAATGCCTGATACTGTATAGACATCAGTTTTTTTCTCGTCCCTGACAAAAACACTATCTCCCGGGTGCAGCGAAAACAAAAACTTTTTTTCTGCACCATGGTCTCTTTGAATGATGGGAATCCCCAACGATTTTCTTCGCATGGCTTCAAACATGCTTACCACTACACCTTCCCACTTGGTGTTGCCACGATTGTCAACCGTTTCAAGAATCTCCACATGGTGATTTCCAGCATTCGCCACATACCGTTCTCGCTCTCCCTGTCCAATGGTAAAAGTGGGTTCCTTTTTTCTGATACGCACTTTTTTGATGGGCAACAGCTTACCATTTTTTGCTTTCATATATGGAAGATTTTCTGAGCTCTGAAAAGCTTTTTTGGGATCGTTTTCTTCGAGTCTTTCCAGAGCTTCCAGAACGCATTGACGGACCACATCATCTACAATGTTCTGGACTTCGCTTGTACTTAATGAATCAATGCGTTTTCGGACATGCACACAGGATGCGCCTTCGGGATCAATCTTTCGTGGGCTGTAATGGGTCTGTTCATGTAGCGCGCCACTGACCCGTCGACGTACTGCACGCGATACAGTTATCTTGTCGATACTAAATTTCAGGTCATCCAGAAAAGTATCCCAAGGTAATGGCAGAAAATTCCACCAGCGTCGATGATATGCTTTTTCTGCCTGTTGGGCGTATTGACTCATTTTCTTAACAATTGATGGTGTTGTCAATGCGACTGCAATCGCATCCACCGCATGATGACGATGGTCTTCACGTGTTTTTTCTCCTCCATCATTCAATATACTGTTCATCTTCCAGGCTTTTCGCAATTCAGCCGTAACACCTCCGCTGCTGACCTGAACATGTTTCAGGAAGTCACTGCCATACAGCATCCCGCAATAGATGGCTGCCAAACGAGAAGCATATCGGGTATCGTTTAGTTGGCTGCTGCTGAAATTGTCAATAAATGCTTCCAGTTCTTTGTCATGCATTTGAAAGCGTTCAAGCTTAATATGCGCGGCATCTCCTTTGAATCTTTTTACACGTTCCAGTATTTCTCCCCACCTGACTGGTTGAGCAGCATATGCCTCGTGGGGGGTCAAGTTGCGCTTACCCGAACGGTTTTCTTCGTGATAGCAAAGCGTTTTGTTGAGGAATGAATTGTCCAATGAACGGCTGAATGGAATTATATGCTCCACATCGAATTGCGGGCTATCCCCCAATAATGCGTTCATGGATATGCTTTTGCCAGTGTAGGGACATTCCCAACCACACTCATCGGCCAACAACACTTTTTCAATGTCACCTCGTTTTGGATTAGAATTACCAATCTCCTTCAATATTTTCGTCGATGCAGCCTTACGTTTCTTTTCTTGTTCACGCATACGTTCTGCTATCTTTTTGCGTTGTTCTCTGTTCTTTTTCATGTCTCGTGCCAGTTCAATACGTATTCGGTCTGGTTTACCATATTTATGGATAATCCCGTTAACAACCTTACGCATTTCACACAGCACCCGAAACACAGTTGGATTTCGCAAATCATATATAGGAGCTTCTTCAACCGGTGGTAGTAGGGAAACAGGAGAAAAGCCTTTTATTGCTTCGGCCTCTTCCTCTTCGGTAAAACCATACACTTGTTTGCAGGCTGTCGAATAAGGGATTCCCTCTTCCAAGAGTGGCAAGAGTTTCATCAGTGCCTGTCGTGACAATTTGCAATACCCTTCTTGCAAATGAATGGTACTGAAAGCTTTCGCCTGTTCTTCATTCAACTTCCAATATTGAATTCCACGGTTATACAATGTTTCTTCTTTGACAATACTCCTGACATCTTCAAGTGCGCTACCTTTTTTTTCTATAGAGAAAGCATCCCATGTTTCTCCGAAAATATCACGTAATGCCTTATTGCTGTCATTACCCGGTAGACGTTTTTCTCCACCTTGTTCCAAATTTAATTTTTCAGTTTTTTTCAAACCAAGCGATTTTTTTAATTGAGCAAAGGTTTGTGTACCTTCATTTTCCAGAATCTTCAGTAACGTTGCTCGTTGTTCAACGCTTAGTGGAGTAAGTTCCATATATTCATCAATAAAGCGTAGATCATTAACTCGTTGGAGCATCCGGAATCTTTGGGCTTCAAATATAGCCCATGGAGCACGTTTTCTATCGTAAAGAAACTTCTTGGACTTGTTCTCAAAAACGCACACACCAATTAAATCTTTCGCTGATTTCAAAGGGCGTTGAAAAAAGAGTGTATGATGCATAGCTTTTTTCAGTTCAGGAGTTAAAATCGTTGGATGATGTGACTCCTGAGCATCCCAGATAAGGTTGAACTCATCTTCATACATTTTCCTGTGGGTATAACGATTACGAATTCGCTTTTCATGAAGGTTCGTAGGTTCCAACATGGAAAAATAAGTTCCCAAGGTTGGAGCACCAGCATCATGCATAGCATTTTCCAGTTCACTGATAGCTTTTTTGACGACACCGTCATCTTCATCTCTACTGTCTGTCTTACGATTACTTAAAAAACCGCGTCGTTGACCAAGATGCGTTAATGCACGACCCAATTCATATGGAGTCAGTTTCCGCTTGAGTGCTTCAGCTCGTATCCAATAAGGAAATGTATTGAAGTATTGATGGTGTTTTGATTCTGGAAGTGTTTGTTTGTGTGCCTGATACAATTTGCTGTCAAGATGCAAAAAATAGGTATGTCGTTCTTGTCCTGATTCTGTTGAACCTTCAGGCAGCAGCCCAGCATTTTGTAGTAAATGTATAAGCTTGCGTTGCTTGCGTGCTCTCCTGTCAATTTGCCGTCGAATCAACCTTGCATCGCGTCGTGTCTTATTTCGCGACTCTTCTTTTCCTTCGCTGATTTGACCTTCCATCCCAGGTTCAAAGGTGCGAACACCAGCATCCACAATTGCTTTAGGTTCTGCGCCATTGTAGTGCAATAATGTCCAACCTATAGACTGCACCCCGAGATCCAGTCCCAATACCCATGTATCTGTCGCGGACTTAACCATAGTTTTGCATCTCCATTTGCATTTCATCACTAATTGTGATATATTTAACACAAGTATACATGAGCGGAGATTGCCATACAATTCATAGTAAGGGCTTTCAGTCCGCAGGCAATACCCTACGGGGTCAGTCCAGCGCCTCCCAGCGGGGCGCTTTTTTTTGGTCCAACCGACCTATTATTAATATTCATGGAGTAAATCTCCTATGCATTCCTGATTCAATTTGAGATTACTCTCAAAATCCCACCTCCCCCCTCTTTTTGCATAAAACGTATTATTTCGGGTATGCTGCCCGGACATTCAATTTAGTGTTCTATCCAGGATTTCGAATGACAATCAGGGGGTGCTCTTATGTTGCTGGGAATGGATATCACGATTTGGGCGGTGCTGCTTGTCTATCTGGTGGCAATGCTGGCCTTGGGGTGGTGGAGCCGGCGGCGGGCCAACAGTCAGAGTGGGTATCTGATGGGGGATCGGCGTTTCGGTACGCCGATGATGGTGATGCATGCTTTTGGCGCGGGTACGAATCCGGGTGACGCGGCAGGTGTTGTGAGTGGCAGTGTGCAGACCGGCGCTTCGGGTGTCTGGGTTTCGTGGCTGTGGATGTTTGGAACGCCCTTCTACTGGTTGATTGCTCCGGTCGTACGCCGCATGCGCTGTCTGACCCTGGCAGACTATTTTGAAGAACGTTATGGCCCCGGTGCCAGTGTAGTCTATATTGTGATTGCGTCGATTGCCATGTCAATTTGTCTGGCCAGTGTCATGCTCGCGACGACCAGCACGGTACTCGGCATGATGGGGAGAATGAATGATCCGAATGCGGAGGCCTGGTTTTATGGCGTGCTGTTCACTTCAACATTTACTTTCATGGTCTATTGTTATTGGGGTGGCATTGTCGCTGCTATTCGTACGGATTTTATTCAGGGTATCCTGACGATAGTACTATCATTTCTGGTGGTGCCTGCGGCGTTGAGCATGCCCAGTGTGGGTGGTCTGAGTGGCCTGCGCGAAACTTTGACAACTGCATCGGAAATGGGCGAAAACAATCTCCTGTCCATATTTGATCCTGTCCGGTTTAACTTGTGGGTTGTACTGTTGTTGTGTATACAGGCTCCCTTGAGTGCGATGGCGCTACCCCACCTGATCACGGTCTGTGGCGCGGGCAAAACGGAGTGGGAAGGTCGTATGGGTTTCGCGGGCGGAAACATGCTCAAGCGTATCTGTACCATAGGCTGGGCAATCATCGGTCTGGCATGGCTGGCGCATCTCCTCCAGCAAGGCACTGCGGTTGATAATCGAATTGCCGATGCCGCCTTTGGCGATTCCATCCGTTCCCTGTTGTCCCCATTTTTGCAAGGTGTGATGTTGGCCAGTATCGGCGCTGCTGCTATGTCTTCGGGAAATGCGTTTCAGGTTACAGTTGCCGGTTTGTTCAGTGAGAATCTGTATCGCCGTTATATTAAACCGGATGCCAGCGATCTCAGCAGTCTCTATGTTACTAAAATTTCTGGAGTAGTATATGTCCTTGTCTCGCTGTTGCTGGCGATTCTCCTGCGGAGTATTGTTGCTGCCATCATGGCCTACTTCACCATTCTCGCGCTGGTCGGTATTTCTACTGCCATGGGGATTCTCTGGCGTCGCATGAATCAGGCCGGCATGTTTTCTGCCACGGGCACTGCTGTCGTGGTTTTCCTGATCACCCGCTCCGGAGTTATCGACGTATCGCAGGCCTGGGCAATTGGCGCGCCTATATTCACTGGCATCTTGGGCGGCATCGTCGGCTCACTGTTGACTCCGCCACCGGACCAGAAAATTGTCGATCGCTTTTTCACCAAAATTTATACACCAATCGGTCAAGAGGAAAAGCTGGGGCAATCGGTAGACGAAGCGGTACCTGTCAGCCATCAGTGGTGTACTCGGTGGGGTTTGTTCATCGTGAAACCTTCGCGGGAAAGCTGGGTGGGCTTCCTGGTATTTCTGGGCTTGTGTGTGCTTTGTGTGCTGACGATGCTTGCACTGCTATGGGTGTAGTATAATACCCACCGAATTCATATGGGATTTATTTTATTAAAATGTAAACTGACACATAATCTCTGAATTTTCCTGTTGAGTCATCCAAAAATTTTGCAGTAAACGTTATGATTTGACATTAAAAACGAAATATGTCAATATAAGCGCCAAGGTGAACATATTTTCAGTAATACAAGTAGGAGGTCTTCCCGCTATGGCAACGAATACAAACGATAATAATGGCAAAAGCAAAGCACTGGACATCGCACTCGCCCAGTTGGAAAAGCAATTCGGACGGGGTACGCTGGTGCGCCTGGGAGACCCCAGTCATGCACGCAATGTTGATGCCTTTTCAACCGGAAGTTTGTCATTAGATATCGCGACAGGCGTCGGGGGTATTCCGCGGGGACGTGTGGTGGAAATTTTTGGCCCGGAATCATCCGGTAAAACGACGTTGTCACTTCATACGGTAGCCAGTGCGCAGAGAAAGGGCGGGATTGCCTGCTTCATTGACGCAGAACACGCGCTTGACCCTGCGTTTGCGCAAAAAATTGGTGTAGATATCGACAATCTGCTTGTTTCGCAGCCGGATACGGCCGAACAGGCACTGGAAATATGTGAAAGTCTGGTGCGTAGTAATGCGGTTGACATTATTGTGGTGGACTCGGTTGCCGCACTCGTACCCAAGGCGGAAGTCGAAGGTGATATGGGTGATTCCCATATGGGCTTGCAGGCACGGTTAATGTCACAAGCCTTGCGTAAACTAACCTCAGTCATCAGCCGTTCCAATACTTCAGTTATCTTTATCAACCAGATACGCGAAAAAATCGGTGTCATGTTTGGAAGTCCGGAAACCACGACTGGTGGTCGTGCCTTGAAATTTTACGCCAGTGTGCGATTGGACATCCGCCGAACAGCAGCGGTGAAAGACAAGGAAGAGCATGTCGGGAACCGGGTCAAGGTAAAAGTAGTCAAAAATAAACTCAGTGCTCCCTTTAAGCAGGCAGAATTTGATATTCTATTCAGTGAAGGCATTTCAAAAGAAGGTGATCTGCTTGACTTGGCAGTGGAATGTAAGCTCATTAACAAGAGTGGTTCCTGGTTTTCAATGAACGGCGAGAATCTGGGGCAAGGACGTGAGGCCACACGGCAATATCTCAAGGACAATCCAGACACTGCGGAGCAAATCCGACGTCAGATCGTAAAACTTAAAGGCCTGGATTGGTATGGACCGGATAAGGATCAGGATGAATCGGAATCCGCAAGTGAAGACAGAAAAGAGGCGGAGGTCGAATAAGACCGAGAGTTCTACTGAACATAAACCGCAAAACGCCCCTTCGCGATCATACCGCATTGCAGCATTTGCTTTTATTGTATTGATTACAGCGGCCATTGCAGGGGGTGTTTTGTATTTGCGTACACACCTTGATGTTGTGCGTGACAGAATATATGCGGAATTACTGACCCGCTCCGGATTGCATCTGGAGGCAGCAACCATAGAGCTACACCGTTTCAGGGGCATCCGCCTGGCTGCACTGGAAGCATCCTGGTCTCCAGAGAATGGTGCCGTGATATATGTTTCTGCACCAGAAGCCACCATTGATATCAGCTTGTCTGACTTACTGACAGGACAGATTACCATCGAGCGGTTTCATCTGGAATCGGCAGAGGTCACTATTTCTCTGGATGAAGAGGACGATGATTTCTGGTCTAAGCTCCTCGAAAAAGACCAGGAACCGGGAAAACTGGATGTCGCTTTTCGTCTGACAGGCAATAACTGCGCTTTGAATGTATATGGATTACGGGATACACCGGCGATTCAGTTTGCCAACCTGGACTTTGATATTGCACATCTCCCCGATGCCCGAGATATACATGCGCGAATCTCTGGTGAGTTTGATTCTGAACTGTCGCAAAACTTTCAAGTACATATGCGATATGCGACGCCAGAAGATTTTGATTTACGCCTGGAAACGGAAAATATTACTGAGCGCTTAGCTCAAAAATTTTTCCCCGAATATGCAGCATGGATTTCCCATGGTACCATTCATCCCAAATTGCGTATTTCTGGGCAGGACGACCAGCGGGTATTGATATTGCTGGAAGCTGGCTTTAACAACCTGTTATTTAATGAATTGCCCGTATTGGATACCCCAGCGCATGGGACACTTACTGTTCTTGCAACTTACGATATAAAAAACCGGTTATTGGACCTGAATGCGGCGCAGGCAGACGCAGTTCCTGCTGGAGGACGTCTCGATGGATTTATATCGTTTGCAGAAAAAGTTCCGGAGTTGGAGCTACATCTGACCATGCGTCATCTACCGGTTGTCGAATTGGTTGATACCTATTTTCAACAGCAACTGGAAGAACTTGGGACTTTGACACTCACCCTGGAAGAGCCGCACGAAATTCAGCTTGATATTACAGGTCCGCTTCTCAAACCTGACTTTGTATTATTGGCACGAATCGCCGCAGGGAATGTAATTTTTATACCCAATGATAAAAAAATTCCGCAGGCCAATATTGATTTTACGCAATTACGTCTTGAATGGCTTGGACGTGAACAGAATCCAGAAGCCACGTTTAATCTGGCTGGTGGCACCGTGCAACATGCAGAATCTAAATTTGAACTCCAGCATCTGTATGGAAATGTTCAACTGACCCAGGATCGACTGGTGCTGGATGGATTACGGGCAGAGGTGTTTGGTGATATTGTTACAGGTTCTGTTACCTATAACACAACCACGAAACAGGCAGATGTAGCATTAAATGGTGTGCTTCATGGTTTGGACGCAATTCCATGGCTGGAGCGTATACCGAAGCTGCGACTCGCGGGAAGCGCTGCTGTTCGTTGTACCGGTAGCCTGAAATCAAATCGATATCAACTCGATTTGACGGTCGATGCAACACAAACCTTGGTAGAATATGACTGGTGGTTTCAAAAAGTTTCTGGCATGGGTGCCAATATCAGTACGTTGAACATTGATGTAATTCCCAGAAAATCTATCTCCATTGCAGGCAATGCTCTGCTCGACACGACTCCCCTCTCCACCAGTATTGATCTGGAATGGAATGGAGAACGTTGGCAAGGCAGGCATGCCCGGGTACGTACCGAAACGATCAATGTGGTTACTGCAGGAAAATGTATTCGTGTACCTTACACATTTCGTGGTAAACCGGGACAGAATGGTGAATTTGAATGGCGCCGATCGCCTGACGCCCCCGACCGAACAACTATCACCCTCAAAGGATTCTTTGAAGAGGGCGCAATTTATCCAGATGGAAGCGATATCCCAATTCAAGTGCGTAACCTGGATATTGAAGCAATCTATGCCAATGCAAATGGCAGTAAAGAGACCAACCTTTTCATTCAAGCCGATTATGGACGTACACCACCATTAACGGAGTCCTGGCTGAAGCCGATACGACCGGAAGACCCCGAATTAGATGTGCTGTTCCCACGCAGCAACATGATTACACGCTTCCAGGCGGAGGTTGATGAGCTTGTCCTATTGCCCTGGGAGGGACGTAACTTCCGGGGCCAGGGTTTTGCATCTGAAGACACCATTCATCTGGAACATTTTGCGGCGGCTGTTGGTGAGGGAGATGTTAATGGGAGTTATTATATCGATCGAATTGAAAATCTTGTAGAATTAAATGCAACGTGGAACCGTGTGCCATCTGAATATCTTCTGGCGCATTTGAATTTACCGTCTGCGCTTGCTGGGCCGAATACCGGTGAAGTACGTTATATCATAGACCGTGATGATCCGAACACCCTTCGTGGTAGTGGGAATTTCGAGATTGACAATGGTCAGTTCAGCGCGGATTTCATCTCAAGACAATTCGAACAATACCTGCAAGGAGACATCTCCTCGCTACCACCTTCCATGCGTTTCACTCGGCTGCGCAGTGAAATTGGCCTTGAAGGTGACATGGTGCGCACGCCGAATATGCTGCTTATTGGTGATGGTGTGACCATTACCGGTGGGGGCCACTTTTACTTGCATGGCGACATGCATTATGATATCAATGTTTCTGTGTCACCTAACACGGCAGAACGTATACCCATATTACGGGACAATTTTAATATCGAAGGGCATCGCATAACACAAAACGATATCGTGTTGGGCTTCCGAATATCCGGTCCTATGTTCAATCCCAGCGGGCAACTGGCAGGCTTACCCGGTGTTGGTGTCACACTGGTAAGTGGTGCAGGTCAGGTAACCAGTGATGCTTTGAAGGTCATCACTGTTCCGGGACAGATTCTGCTGGACTTGTTAAAAATCGGCGGAAGTATTGTTGGTGGCACAAGATAAGGTACAATATCTATCTTGGGCATACAAGGGAAGCTCTTTCCAATTCAACTATTGCTTGGTAATACAGAGTATTTATGGATATTAAAATCAGTAAAACAGCGCATGCTTGTTCAGCTTGCAACGAAAAATTTACCCACGATCAGAATGTATACTCGCATGTATTCGTTATAGAAGAGGAATTGAATCGTCAAGACCTTTGTGGACAATGCAGAGATGAGTCTGTTAGAAAACAAGCTTTTTCATCTTGGACTACCCAGTACTACGATCCAAAGGTAGCGGAACAAGAACCTCCAGAGCGCTTCTCGCCCTTGCGGCAGCTTTTTTACGAATCGGTAGAAGCGGACAATCGCCTCGATCAGGCCAGGGCTTATCTGGCCGCACAGTTGCTCCGCAGGCAGAAAGTTTTCCGTCAGATTAAAGAGTCGGATGAAGCGGATGGCGAGGTTAAACTGATATTGTATTCAGACAGGATCGGTAACCGTCTGATCGAAGTGCGAGACCCAAATTTCAGCTTTAACGAGTTGGACAAGGCGCGTGTGCATCTAATGGCGCGTTTACGTATTCTTGAATCCGGTGAAGCCGAACCTGTCCAGACTACTACGCAGGATAGCGAATCGGATTCAACAGAAGTGACTGCCGAAGCATTAGAAAATGATATGGGAAAACAGGATGTTGTCGCATCTGAAAGTGCTACACCTGATTCCAATCTGGCAGAAGATACCGGGTTAGGTACAACATCAGCGCCAATATCTGGACTTGGTGATCATGAAAGCAGGGAGCAGCAGACGACCGAAGGTGTAAAGGCAGACCATGTCAAAACCATATAGTAGAAAAAGCAAGCAGTCGAGTGAAAAACTTACCGCGGAATTTACTTCGGGTGAACTGGTAATCGGAATTTGTGTGGCACTGTTTATCGCCGTAGCGTGCTTTCTTGCCGGTGTGCTCATTGGCCGGTTTGAGCGTGCCCCAGGGCAGGAGCAATATGCATCCGATTTACCAGTTGAAGAGTTGACTGGTGCTTTGGCACCTGATACACCCCAAGGTGTTACACCTACCGAACCTGCAAGACAAGGTGTTCAGACATCACCTGTATCGCCTGCGCGCAGCACACAGCAAACCTATACCAATCCCGCGGAGCGAACCGGCCCCAGGAGCATGGAGGTTGCTCCTCCACCACCAGGTGGCAGCGCACAGCAATTTGCGCCTATGCGTGAAAACCGAATTGATGATCCACGTCAGGAATCTACTACTGAACCTGCTTCGTCATCGCCTTCTCCAACTACAACACCATCACCGGTAGTGCAGGAAGCAGATGTGGTAGAAAATGCTGTTGCAGATGCCCGGGATCCTGTGACAACGGTATCTGGTACTCAAGGTGCAACTGCCCCAACGACCAATTCTACAACAGTGAGCAACACAGCGGGAAGTACGGCAAATGGTAGTGGTACGCCATCCACCCCTGCCACGCCACCTGCCACGCAACAGCAACCGACTCAGACGCCCACATCTACAAGTGCTATGTTGACCCCAATAGATCCAGGTGATGGACGATGGTGTGTGCAATTGGCCAATCTTAAAGGTAATAATAGACAAAGCCGTGCAGAAGCCTTTTCTCGAGAATTACGTACCAAGCACAATATTGCGGCAGATGTAATTGCGACAAACAATGGTTCTGCTTATCTTGTTGCCGTTACGGGGTATCGTGACCGGGCTGCTGCATTAAATGCCTTACAGGAAATTCGCAAACTGCCGGATTTAAGCGAAGCTTTTATAAAAGAATTGCCCTAAACCTTCAAAACCTTTGGGAAAATAAACAGCCATGAAAATCGCGGTCATCGGCCCAGGCGCTATGGGATGCCTTTTTTCTGCCCGATTCATGAAAGCAGGACACAAGGTGTATTTGATTGACTATCGGGATGATCGTATTAACCGGCTGGTTAAATCAGGAATCAAACTGGATGTGGAAGGCGATACATTACAGCATGTTTTTCCCAATGTGAGTAGTACCATACCCAATGGCATGGATTTGATTTTGGTTTGCACCAAGGCACATACCACGGGAGGCTTGCGATTTCCTCCAGAAACACCTGTAATGACATTGCAGAATGGTCTGGGAAACGTAGAGAAACTATGTGATTTCGTGGGCAGTGCGCGCGTGTTGGCTGGAATAACCCTGGAAGCAGCAACCCATGTCAATGAAGGGCACACCTTACATTGTGGTTCAGGAAAAACAACTTTTGGAGCTTGGACTACCTGCTCCCATGACAAACCACTCACGCTTTTTGAAAGTGCCGGATTTGAAGTAGAGATCACCGATGCGCCTGGCCAGGTTATCTGGAAAAAAGTTGCCATTAATTCTGGTATAAATCCCCTGACTGCTTTGCTGAATGTAAATAACGGGCGTTTGTTGGAGATGAATGAAATTCGCCAGCTGATGCGTGATCTCGTTGTAGAAGCTGCCAAGGTCGCATCTACCGAAGGATATCGTTTTGACGAAAGTCTGGTGGAGATTACCGAGAAAATTTGTCTGGAGACCTCGACAAATATATCTTCCATGTTGCAGGATATTCGCTTGGGTCGCAAGACTGAAATAGAAGCTATCAGCGGTGAAATCATACGGCGTGCGCAACAGGCAGCATTGCCGACTCCCAGAACGCGGGTCGTCTATCAATTGGTGCGTGGGCTTGAAAGTTTGTGAGACTGCCTGACCTGAAATACGATAGCCCGGTGCGCTTCCGATTGTCGCAACGTGTCCAGCTGGCAATCTATCCTCCATTAATTGCGTTTGCATTAAAGAATCTTCTACGTACCTGCCGTATAGAAATCAGAAATACAGATACTTATAACAGGTTGATTCAATCAAACCAACGTGTCATTATGAGTGGATGGCATGAGTCTATGGCGGTTTTGCTGCAAACGCACCAAAATAAAAACTTTCATTCCGTTGCCAGTTACAGTTTTGATGGTGAGCTGGCGGCGCGGGTTGTAAATCAATATGGCAATGAAGCAGTACGTGGATCAACCTCCCGCGGTGGTGTTAATGCTATCCGACAACTTGAAAAGGCACTGCAAAAAGTTCCTTGTGTCGGAATTACACTGGATGGACCGCGGGGTCCAAGACGGATTGCGCAGCCTGGTGCGGCCATTCTCGCAACACGAACCGGAGTGCCCATTCTGCCCCATGCCAGTGCCATACGCCATTGCTATCGACTCAAATCCTGGGACAGATTCCCCATACCGCGTCCATTTACCCGGATCGTGTGTGCCTATGGTGAGCCAATTTATCCGACAGAGGACACATCACGAGAAGGGGTGGAAGCATTACGTCAACAACTTCAAGACCAGTTAACGAAATTGCATACTGAACTGGAAAATGAATTGGGCGTGGTGATTGATTAGCTTGTTGCGTCATGAAAGTAGCTTTTCTTGTAATGCAGCTATGCAACGCCATGGGTTCGACGCAATTGTCCACAGGCAGCTTCGATGTCTTGTCCTTTTTCACGGCGCAATGTCGTTGTTATCCCCTGTATGAGCAAGCAGTCACGAAAACGCTCACATTGTTCCCGCGGTGATGGAGAAAAAGGTAAGCCAGATACAGGGTTCCACGGGATCAGATTAACGGTGGCCTTTAACTCCCTGGCAAACAACACCAACGCGTTGGCATCATCCAGAGAATCATTTACACCGTGAAGTAATGTCCACTCAAAGGTAATTTGGCGGTCTGATCGTGCCTGATATGACAATATGGCATCACGTAATTTTGCAAGTGGATAGCGACGATTTAACGGTACCAGTTTTGAGCGTAAGGTATCATTGGCAGCGTGTAACGATATGCTGAGACGAACTTGCCAATCTTCCTCTGTAAAACGTTCAATACCCGGCACATCACCCGCCGTAGATACGGTAATCTTGCGTGCACCAATTCCCAAGCCGTCTTTTTCCATCAGCAGGCGTATACTTTTTGAAACTGCATCATAATTGCGGAATGGCTCACCCATACCCATGTAGACAATATTTGGGGTTCTGCCTTCCAGGTCTTCATCGCGCAGCAGACTAAGTGCTTGCTCCACAATTTCTCCAGTAGAAAGATTGCGTGTAAATCCTGCCAGACCGGTTGCACAAAATTCGCATTTCAAGGGACAACCAACCTGTGAAGACAAACAAAGGGTAACGCGTGTCCGGTCTCGAATTAACACCGACTCTACCGATTCACCATCGTGCAATTGGAACAAGGCTTTTTTAGTCCCTGTTTGCTGCGATTGTTTCATATGAATTGTTTGAAGGCAGGTAGCAAGACAACGTGTTTTCAGATGGCTTCGCAACGCTTTGGACACATCGGTCATTTGATCGAAGTCCGGCATTTTCTTCTGATGTAACCAACGAAATACCTGGCTGGCCTGATACCGTTTTATATCCAGTGCCTCAACCATCTCCGTTACACTCATATCCAGGAGGTAAACCTTTTCCTGGTTTAAAATAAGGTTCATTTCTTAGGCTCCTGGGTAATGCGTTCAAAACCACGCTGCATCAACGCTGCATGTTGGGACTCCAAATCAAAGAGTTGGTCGTCCAGAGGACGATTCAAATTAATGGAAGTAAATGAAAATTGCATACGTGATTCATGCATTGGAAACACAGTATCAATTTCGGCTGGAAACCGAACTCCGTCAATCAAACGGTAATTATCCAGTGTCGTTTCGGCAATAATTTCGGCATTTTCTGGATCCATCAGGATGCTGTGACGCACAACCCAATCAGGAGTAGCCCCTAGTAATAATCGTCGTCTTGGATAATTACCATATCGCGAATAAATATCCAGATGTGCTGTCAAAATGCCCTCAATTTCCGTAACCGATGTCAACTCGAGGTTTTCAATCGGTAAATGTGCCCAATCTTCCTGGTGGAACATCTCATGTAAAATATCAATAGGGGTTATTCGGTAATACAGTCCCTTGTTTAATTCTATTCTTTCCGTGTGCGCAGTGCTTTCAGCAGGCTCGTGTATAAATTGACGCTCTGTAGGAAATTCCATGAGAAATCCGTGGCTACTGCCGGTCAACCGGAACACAGTTGTCCCATGACGTCGGCCAATGACATGTAATGCGTCTGGCTTTTGATAATAAACATCACTTTGCCGCAATACCTGTATCGCTTCCAAATTCGGCGATTCTACGATAGCGCGGCCACGCCCTTCAAAACCACGCATTTTAGAATCATTTTTCGCCAAATCATTCAGGATTTCTTGAAGGGCAGGCAGATTCTCCGGCAGCATACCAGGCCGCAGCTCTTCTCCCATATTACGGCAAGCATTGAAAAACAAAAGGGCCAGGATACAGATACATACAGTACACCGAATGTTAGTCATGGTGTGGAATTCTACTGAGTAATGAATAGGAAATTATCATTGGAAAAATATACATAAGGTACCTGTCGCTGAATATTGGCTGTGTGGCGATAGCGTGCCGGTTTTTGTTTCTAAAGGGCAACTAAACTATGAAGGGGGAACCAAAGTTGAAAAAATTGCAGATATATGATAAACTCCGCAGAACTAAGCCTCAAATTATAACACGTTACGTGTGAATTTTCCCAACCAGTAAAACTTTTGGAGATAGATATGGCTAGAGTATGTGCATACAGCGGCAAGCGCCCGCACGTAGGCAACACCGTAAATCGGCGCGGTAAGCCCAAGAAAACCGGGGGTATCGGCCTGAATGTTACTGGTATTTCCAAGCGCCGTTGGAAGCCAAACCTGCAAACGATTCGTATTATTGATGAAAACGGTACAATTAAAAAGATTAAAGTCTGCGCTCGCTACATCAAAGCGGGTAAATTTGCCAAAGCCCCCCGTGGCATGAAAACCGGTAATACGCTGTAGTTTTCTGAATGGCATTGACTAATCATTTGTCAGTATAGAAGTATCGGTTTTAAATCATAAATTAATCCTCCCGAATCGTCCTGTTGGGCAGTTCGGGAGGATATTTTTTCCATACTTTGTACTTACTTGGAAAACTGGTTTCTATTGCTCGTCGTCGGTAGTATGTTTACCCAACGTTGCATGTACAGCAGTATCCTTTCAAGTATTATGAATAATCGGGCGGATCAATGGCTTCCAGCGGTTGAAGTGTATCAGATGATATATCAGAAGTTGGGCGTAAATGCGGCACAATCGGCACAGCATTGTAATCATGTTCAACCTTTAACCCAGCTTCTATGGCTGCCTCAGTCAATTTGGTTACACTATCTTGCGGGGCACGAGGGTGGCTCCGGATGACGACCAAAACAGTAGAAGGCAAATCGTGGAAAGTCTTTCTGAGTTCTTCCAGGTAGACTTGTTCACCATCGGAAAACATGGTTCCCATCTGTCCGATTGAGATCGAAAGCTCGTTTTTCCCTTGAGAAACCCGCTCAGCAATACGTCCCAGGAGCGGTTTTCTGTCACGGCGTAATTGCGCGTTGATGCGTTCATCAGCCCGGGCCAGAGATGCCGTCTCGGGATGCGTAAACTCGTCCACTACAGTCGTAGTTATAAAAATCAGCAACGAGCTTTTCGACGATGACTTGTTCGGGTAACGGAAAAGACGACCAAATCCGGGGATATCACCTAAAATAGGTGTACGTGTTTCTCTCTCGGAGGCACGGTCACGACGAAGACCGCCCAGCACCACGGTGTCGCCCGATTGTACACGCAATTGAGATTGTACCCGCCTTACTGTTTTTTCCGGAACAGTAGACCGAAGATCATTGGCTACAATTTCTTTGTCGGTAAAGGTACTGTCTTCCGCACTGATATCCAGCAAAATATTTTCTTCATCTGTTATTCGCGGATATACCGATAAAATGGTACCGACATCAATAAAGTCAACCCGGTTAGTGCTTCGATTTGTAGTCGAGGTGGTTGATGAATCATAGAATGTTGTCCCGGATATAAATGGGACCCGAGTCGCATTTTCAAATGTTGCCTGTTCACCATCCTGGACAGTTACCCGCGGTGAAGAGAGGATTGTGGCCATGTTCTGACGGTCCAGGTAATCTAATGTAACTGCCAGGTTGTTACCACCTATCCGACTGATGACAGACTCCCCGGCGATGTTCTGGACTATAGGTCTGCTTACCCCACCACTACTATCCAGTTGAGGTGCTCCATACAGCGGGATGTTAAAGGGAAGCTGACCAAAATTGGCTGAGCCACTGTCTGGTGTAAAACCGGTTCCCCCGGTAATCGTTATTGGGCTGTCACCGCTTTGATCCCAGTATGTCCAGTTAATATTAAACTGGCGTTCAACCTCATTGCTGACTTCAACAATATAGGCTTCAATGAGCACCTGCTTGCGTTTGATATCCCATGCCATAATCAATTCTTCGATACGATCCAGTCGCTCTGGAAGTCCAGTAACGGTAATCTGGTGTGCCAGGTCATTGATGGCAATCTCACCCATTTCGATCGGAATCAGAATCTCGATTTGCGAAGCGATAAAGTCCAAATCTGCATAATTGATGACCCAGGTCCGTGTTTCCAGTTCTTTGTCAAGCGAGTCGATGATTTCTTCCATCCGTTCCATGCGGGCTGGAAGATCGGTAATCAAAACCGTATTGAATCGGGGGTCCACCTGAATGCGGCCTCGCTCGGACATCAACACTTCCAGACTTTCTACCAAGTCTTCTGCATTCAGATAATTGATGGAAAACAAACGGGACTCTACTGGGACATCCAGCCATTGCACGGCAGATCGCATTTGAGACAATTTGTTGGGTGAGTCCCACACAATGATCTGCCCGGTACGTGCATCGGTCAGAATGCTACCGTTACCTGATAGCAGTGTGTCAACTACACCTTCGATGTCAGCTAATTCCGCGTATTGAATCATAAACTCCATGCGGTCCAATGGAACATCCAGCTCATTAACAGTTTTTATCATTTGTTCCATATTGTCCGGCATATCCCACACATAAATGCGCCGTGTGCGTTGATCGGTGATGATACGACCCGTGCTGGAAAGTAGCGTATTCAATACTGAGTCTATATATTCGACTTCAGCATTCTGGATATTAAAAACATGGTGTTCGTGTCTGCCGAATTGTTTTTCAAGATAATCTTTTTTTGTGGTGACATACAGAATGTTATTGTCTTCATTGAAATCATAATAGATATCATTTATACGTAAGATTTCTAATGCAATGCTCGGTGGGGTGTCGATAATGGTAAAAAAAGGAAGTTGCATACCACGTACTGCTTCAGTCTCAATGACATTCCAGTCGGTGGCCAGGCTAATTGCCAGCAAAAATTCTGTCAAAGGCATTGGGCCTTCTTGCGTAAGCATTACGCCTTCATCTGGTACCGGCTTATATTCTAATTCTCTTTCAAATGCGGGTTCGAATGTGGTACGACTGGTCGAGGTAACACTCGAAACAGACCCAGCAGTCATTTGAGTTCCACCACCACCGGCACCACCCGATACAACACGTGCCCCTCCCGAGCCACCAGCAGTCGGTGCAGCTTGTCTTTGGCGTGGAGCAGGTGCTTGCTGTTGTTGCTGACCGGGCTGAAATCCGAGAGAACCCTGTTGCTGGGAAGATTGAGAAGCTCCAGTTGAAGCACTGTCGGATTGGGTCTGTTGCGTGCCAATTCCCGACTGTTGTGTCGCGCCGACCTGAGACTGTGCCACTCTTGGTCTAGGGCTGGTGGGTGTCTGCCCCTGTGCTTCCACAGGCCAGGTCATACCCACAACAAGCAGAAAAACAACGACCGAACGAAACGGTCTGGAGTTAAAATGAATCATACACATGGCCCCACTCAATTCCTTCCACCAACTGATAAGGTCTGATATAAAATAAAGCATTGCAATGCACAATGCATAAAAAATAACTATAGTTACTTAAAGTAAACAGCGAATCTGAATAACTGTTGCTGTTTGTTATTGCCGTGGTAAGTTTATGATAATGGTTTCCTCACCTTGACTCCAATACAACGAAAACCGTACAGAGTCACGGGTAAATGATTCAAACTTACACCCATTCAAGGTTTCGCCTACTTCCACATATATCCCATTGGGGTGTTGTCGAGTAACAAACCGTACATTCTGCCCTACCGTTTGGCGTGTTGGTGTGACATCTTTTAATAATTCTGCCAGGTCTGGGCGTTTAGGTGCTGGTGGCGCTGGCGGCGGAGGTGGGGGTGGAGGTGGAACGAGTGCATCCCATAATTTGGGATTCGTATTTATTTCCTGTACCCATTGCCAGGTAGGCCATTCTCGTGCAGCTTCATCTTGAATAACTTGCGGTGTTTCCAATAACGCATCCTCTAACCAGGCACGTTTATCGGCCAGTGGATCCGCAATAACATTCCGCATTACCATGCCCAAAATGGCAATTACAATCACGGCACCAATGAGTACTATACGCTTTTCGATCTGGCCTTGAAGTATCTTGTCCAAGCTTGTTTACTCCAGTGTTTCTTCGATTAGCAATCGGTGTATTGCAACCTCGGCATCCTGGCTGCTTAAATTTATTAATGGGATTTGGACATCTATCAACTCTTCAGCAACAAAAGGCAATAACAATTGCATTTCGTAACGATTGAGCGAATAGTCATTTTGAAGTTGAATGGGGTTGTCTGAAACTTGTTTCATATCGTTCCATTCTGCTGCAAAGCTTACGGAGCCAGAAACCAGGGCATCCATAGTGACACGGTACTGTCGTGCACTTTCCAGTTGATATGTTGTGTAAAGTACAGCAGGACCATTGCCGTTGTTCTTGGCTATGAGTACGTTCGTTTCATCTGTGCCGACTTCAAGATCACATCCCTCACAAGTCCAGTCGGTGATATCCAGAGGGTCCAGCCACTGGGTCAACACAGGAGTAATTGGAACATCGGTCGATATGGTATCCGTACCATCCACGATAGTCCGTGTTATTTGAATCGTGGATTGTACTTGCGTGTTTAGGGGAGAGCGGTTTAATTCCAAATCATCAATACGTAATGATTGCGGGCTGGTTTGTAATCGTTCCAGGAAAGTGATCAGATCAGAAAATTCTGCTCTTGGAACACGAAACGAAATCATAAATTCTCGATATCCCTGGCCACCTTCCTGCAACGAACCTTGTTGCAGTCCTGGTACCATCACCAGATTTTCTTGATCGTCACTGGTGCGCTCGGGATATCCGTCAGGCGTTAAACCCGGGGGATTCTTCATAGCCAGGCGATAAATTTCTTGCCGCAACCGATCCTGTAATTCGGATTCCGACCAGGCACTCGAATGTTGGGCGGCAATACGCCCGTAACGTGCTTCTACCCGTTGACGCAGGGCGATCTGCTGGCGGTAATTCACGAGGTCCTGTTGATAATTATCTATTCTGCTATTCAGTTCCTCAATACGGCCAATAGCATTTTGAACTGATATATACAGCAGAAAAGCCACGAGTAGAGCGGCAACTGCCTGGGCCAGAAGGCGCTCACGTGTGGAGAGTTGGTGCCAGAATTTTAAAAATCTTACAACGAATTTATTCAACATATACTACTCACCAGGAAATGGAATGCTAATTTGATATAAAAAAACAACCTCGTTACGCTCTACGTCTCGCTGCTCATACAGGCTGCGTGCCTGTGAAAATAAAGCTATATTACGTTCTGCATCCAGAGCGCGCAAGCGGTCCAGAAAACGATGTATATCATCAATGCGTTTGGCACGCCCCCAGACGTTGACGCCGGTATTCCGGTTATAGGTCATCCGGGTGAAATTCATGTCATCTTCCGGTGCAACTCTGGACATACTGGCCAATATTTCCAGCACCGACCCTTCTTGCTGCACCTGCCTGTCCAAAATGTCCAATTGTTGTCGCATTGCCTGAACACCCAACGCGCCTGGCTGAATAACGGCAATCTGATCCTCAAGTTGACGGATCATCGCTGTGCGTTGCAATATGGCTTGCGTATATAAAATACCCAGCGCAATCACAACTGCAACTACCATTGCTGCTGCAATGTACACGGTATGTTTTGTGGTCTCCAGTGCCCGTCCCTGTATTACCGAGTCCGGCAAGAGATTTATACGGATTGCACCACGATCTTGTGCGGCTAGTGCAGCACCCAGCATTACGAGTGGGAGCGTAGCCATTTTTTCATTGCCACTGACAACTAGCTTGCGCACGAATTCAGCAGGAGCACAGTCCTTGGCAGTTTCTGTTTCCAACACTTCACTGGTTTTTGTGACGATGGCATATTCTGATCCCAGAAACAGCTTGTCGACCCCCAGTCCGTCTTCGGAGTCCCGCCTGTAAGCAGCCAGAGAATTACGAACTTCCAAGGCTAACTCTTCGCGTTCATCCGAGTTCTCTTCTTCTGCGCGACGCCAGTCCTGCGTAGATGCCACACCACGACTGAAATGCAACCGGCCATTATCAATCACCACCATCTCCAAGCCGGAAGCCCCCAAATTCAGCAAGGCATAACGTTCGTCACGTGGTTCATAGGCTGCAATACCAATTGATGCCAGACACGCAGAACTCAACAATATTTTCTCAGGTTCAAGCCCGGACTTGCGTAATAGGCTTATGTGCGCCTCTACCACATCACGGTGCGCCAATGTGATTAATACCCGGGACTCTCCCGTAGGCATCTTTTCCAGAATGGCATGGTCTATGATTAATTCATCCAGTGGAAAGGGCACATACTCTTCAGCACTCAGGTGAATCATGCCTGCGATTTCCTGATCATCCTGGCTGGGCAATGTCAGAATCCGAAGCGTTAATTCATGTCGGGGAAGAATAGAATATAATTCATCTTCCACCAGGTTGTTGCGTTCGACAAAAGACTTCAGGGCAGTATCCAAGGCGCCTTCATCTTCCCATGAGCCAGCTTCTGTCGCATAGGACAGCACAGCAATACCTTTGCTGCTTCGCTCGATGCGCATATGGGACAGCATGTGGATGTCGAATTGCAATAAACTGATATGATTTGACTTACGACTCAAAATTTCCCTCCCGCCAGCCAATTACACTGGCGTGGTTACCCATAACTTGTACCGTAGCCGTAACAATGGCCACCACAGCGCCTGAACGCCGGGTAGCCATACCGGTGATAATATAGTAATCGGATGTGACCTTGCAATGCTGGCGCAGACTCACGAGAGAATCCCCCAGGGGCCCAACCTTGTTCAGCAAGTCTTCATTCAGGTCATTGAAGTGTCGATCATCCGCTGTTCCCCTCTTCCCATCCGGACCATTCCGGTAATTCATAAGGGTACTTATCGCTGCCGGGTCTACTCCCGGTATACATGCCAGTACCTCTGGTGATGCCGTGTTGATGTTGATCATATGACCATGCAGCGTCAACATAGTACGCAATCCAGGGGTTCTTTCATCGCCAAACCAATGTTCATCGCGAACACCCTGCATGTAGCGTATCTCCTCTATTGCCTGAAAGTAACTACCTGGCTCACCTTCTTGTTCACCCCGCATACGTCGGCTCATGATTCGTCTGCGAACAGTGGGTGAGATATTGGGTACATTATCCAGTAATTCCTGTGAAGCGGAATTGATACTGATACGACTTTCCGCATCCTGTATAGATAACATGACAACGTCATTTTCTGCTTCCGGTTGACGCTGAAAGTAACCACCCTCCTTGTAGAGGTCCATGGGGCGTGCCCATTTCTGTCCTAAATGTGTAACGGATGTCCACTCTTCTGAATCGGAGTAATCTTCAAATGCCTTGTTGCGAATTTCAACTATACCGCGCTGCACTGCGCCACGGGCCTGCATCCTCGCCAAAGATTGGTCCAGGGTGTAGGTGGTTGCACGCCGTTCGAGCATGGTACGGTGCCCAAAGCTCAAAGTTACCACGGTCAAAATAGCCAATACCCACAGCACTACCACCAGCACAAAACCCCTTTGCGGGGTATTTAAATAAGCTCTCTGTGGATGGACTTCCGAGATCATCGGGCACCTCCCAGCATTTCCATCAAATCGGAATAACGCATTCTATTGCTGTCCCCACGGGTTGCAATACGCGTGAGGAATACCTGATCATCGGCTTGCTCTTTCGGATCGAAGAGCGTGAGCTGTATCTCCAACCCCTGGGGCAATCCCCAACGTTCCCGATGGGTATGAACCATGATTTCTTCCATCCACTCGGGTGGATATTCGACATCACGCTCATCTGGATAGGGTACCCAGATATAACCGATTTGAAAAGAGCGAACGTTGTCCGCCAGTAAAAAAGCATTTCTACGACCAATCCGGATGCGTTCCCGGGCGAGTTCTCTACCTTCCGGTGGCTTGACAGGCAATGCCATCTCCACCAGCGCTTCTTCACGCATCAGTTTTCTGTTGGAAATATAATATCGGACACGCATCACATGCCGTCCTTCAGCCTTGCCGACATCCATCGGTTCACTGACGACAAACAGGGTTACTTCATTTTGTCGACCTTCCATCAAATGGGCTACAGGCCATACAAAGTTTTCATATTCACGTTGTATTATCCCGAGTGTATTCCGGGCATCCGGGTAGGGTGTAAACCGTTCTTCCACACCACGCCATGTACCAACTGTCGTATGAAACAGTGTGTAAATTGTAGACATCACCAGACTGAGTAAAACTGTTGCGACCAACAGTTCCAGCAAGGTAAACCCTTTGTTATGTCGTTTATGATGAATCATATATTGCGTGGCGGTGTCCATAATTGTTCCGGGCGCAAGAGTGTTTCACCTACAATTTCATATTCATTGCCACCTCGATTCCATCGAATCACAACAGTGACCTTACCCATAAAATCTTTGAACTGCTCTTCAAATCGTATGATGTCTGCCTCAGTGGCTTCAAGGGGTATTGGAGGCCGAGGTATGCTGATACGGCTGATTTCCCACGCATACCTGAATCTGGAGAGTGCATCCGGAAATACACCTTGCCCGGAACTTTCGCGTACTTCAGGTTGCATTTCCAGGTCGGTCATTATTTCTTCGAGCATAAAGCGGGCCAGCGTGATATCTTCTGTTTCACCACGTACCATTACAGCCTGGCGAAGCCCCGTATTGATGCTTAGCATACCCATACTTAGCAAGCCCATGGCTACAATGGTCTCCACGAGAATATAACCCGTTTTTCTACACATTGCTTTGCACTGGGTTCTGTATTGAACCATTTCAAATGGCTGTTTCATCGCACTTCGACTTCAATCTTACCCATTGTTCCCATGGTCTTTATGGAGAACCCTTCCTGAAAATCACGGGTATCCCGGAATGTAACCGTGGCGATGTCTGAAGCTCCGTTGGGATAACATCCGATATAATATGCTCGGGCTTCACGGTCCTGTCGTGCCCGAACCTGTTGAACTTCAAGATATCTGGGGAAGGATTGCAGCCGACCATATTTTTCTTGTACCACTTCAAAAAACTTACCTTCAGCATCGTCTTCTACCAGGTACTCGACCCAGAACACTTGCTCCTGTGTATTAATATACAATCGGTATTCACGTGTTTCAGCGACTGCACATTCCTGTATATAGGCGATAAGCGATACGAAATTCGCCCGGGAATTGCGCATGTGAATGGAGTTCATAGAGTTGGCATACAGCGGCACAATAGCGGCAGTAATAATTGCCAGGAGTGCAACGGTCACCACAAGTTCCAACATGGTGAAGCCGGCACAATTTTTTTGTTCGTCGACAAATCGGTCGTGGATTGGTTTGTTGTACATATATCGAGGATTCAAGCAGTGATGCGGGCTGTTTATGTGTTCGTTCACGCTTGTACGCTCCAGTAGTATGTTACTTCCGTCCAATTTGGACATACCGACTGCGGGGCAGCCTGTAGATTATGATACATGCTGCGAATATAAGGTACCGGTGTAATGGAAGGTACTGTTTTTCCGCTGTGCTCAAGGCATTGGAGATGTACTGGTGACATCAACTTCTGTACCGGGTGTGCCATCGGGTCCGGCAGAGTATATGCGATAATCTGCTTTCAACGCGTTGGTCGGTGGCTCATAGATGTACGGGTTACCCCAGGGGTCTGGCCGTAACTCACGGATATAATTTCGACGTCCTGTCACCAGGTCTTCAAGTGATTGGGGATATATATCGCCATGGTCCAATGCGTATAAGTCCACAGCATTGCTTAAACTGGCTATATCCCCTTTTGCCGCCCGAATCTGGGTTTCCTGAACGCGCCCACCATACGTCGTGACCACCATGCCGGCAAGGATACCGATGATTACTGTCACCAGAATAAGTTCAATCAGTGTAAAACCACCATTGTTTTTCATTCAATCATCTCCAGCATTTCATGACTGGTGTCACCAGATATAAGGAACATAAAAAGAAATTAAATTATACAAAAAATACCATCAAGCTATTTATATAGAGGATTTCAGTAGAGATCCTCTATGGATCAAATTTCTATATCGATAATATATGGTTGTTTAGTTCAACCAGCTTATTATACGCCAATTGTTGAACTGAGTGTAAGCATGGGCAACAACATGGCTATCACGAGGAAGCCGATAATCACACCCATTATTACAATCAGTATCGGCTCGAATAATGCTGTCATCGCCTTCACTGCACGGTCTACTTCGTTATCATAAACATCGGCGATACGTTTACTGACTTCACCGATACGTCCACTTTCTTCCCCCACAGCAAACATACTGATTACCATTGGTGGGAAATGGTTATCCCCTTTTCCACGCAAGGTGTCACTCATACTGTTACCTTCAGTAACACCATCATGAATACGCACAACCTCCTCCCGAATGATGACATTGCCCAGGGTGTCTCCCGTAATTCGTAAGGCAGTGAGTACAGGAACACCGTTGTCCAGCAGTGTACCCAGGGTACGTGAAAATTTGGCCATCTCATATTTCAAGACAACATCAGATACGACGGGAAAACGCAGTAAGGCTGTGTCCAAATGTCGCCGACCTTTTTCTGAGCGAAAATAGCTGATAATTCCCACAACAATTGCGATTATGCCGAACAACACAGCCCACCACCAGACGCCCATGAATTCACACAACCCCATGACAATGCGTGTCGAAAGCGGCAGGTCGGCACCAAACTCTTCAAAAATAGCCACAAACTTTGGGAATACAAACGAAACCAGAATAAAAATGGAAACTGTGCCAACCAGCAAGAGAAATATGGGATAGATCGTGGCAGAAACCGCTTTCCCCCGCAGTTCTTCTTCTTGTTCTCCAAAGGATACAATCCGCCACAATACTTCTTCCAGCATACCACCCGTTTCTCCTGCATGCACCAGGCTGCAATACAAAGAAGGAAAAGTTTTGGGATGGTTTTCCATGGCTTCCGCCAGGCTACTGCCCTTCTGCACATCATCACGCAACTGCTCTATAATCTTCTTGAGCTTTGGATTCTCCGCTTGATCAGCCAGTGTGCGCAGCGCACGGGTTAATACCATGCCGGATTCACTGAGGTTGGCGAGTTGACGAAAAAAAAGGTTGCGTTCCTGAAGTCGAACCCGGACAATAGCGTTTTTTAAGACGTCTTTTTGTGCTTCGCCAACATATTCTTCGACCTTGATTGGAAAATAACCCATGTCACGCAAGCGAGAAACGGCCGCACGTTGGCTTTCCGCTTCCAATACACCGGTAGCTGTTTCACCGGGGGCCTTTTTTACTTCATACTGATATTGCGGCATCCTGTACCTCGGTCGGCATTTTCAACAACTCTGCATCAGCGGTCACCCGCAATACCTCAGAAACAGTGGTAACACCTTTTCCAACCCGGTCCCAACCAGAACCCCGAAGGGTACGCATGCCTTCATCAATCGCTCTGCGTTTGATGGTCATGGCAGTAGCCCGGTTGACCGTCAACTCTTTGATTTCGTCGGTAAAAGGCATAATTTCATAAATAGCGCACCGACCACGGTAACCGGTGTTGCGGCAATTATCGCAACCTTGCCCGACAAGAATGTTCATATGTGCCAAATCAGCTTCTGATGCGCCAAACTCGTTTTTCATCAAAAGGAAATCCGGGGTTTCCGGTTTCGCGCAATCCTGGCAGATACATCGCACCAGGCGTTGCGCCATAGAAGCAATCATCGTGCTGGATATCAAAAATGGCTCCACACCCATGTCGGCCAAGCGTGTTACAGCTCCGGCAGCATCGTTGGTATGCAGAGTGCTCAATACCAGGTGTCCCGTCAAACTGGAGCGAATCGCCATTTCTGCCGTTTCGTAATCGCGTATTTCACCTACCAGCATGACATCAGGATCATGGCGCAGCATTGAACGCAACCCCAAAGCAAAATCAAAGCCGATTTTAGGTTGAACCTGCATTTGGGTGATACCAGTTAGCTGGTATTCAATCGGGTCTTCGATTGTAATTATTTTTCGGTCCAGGCGATTCAACTTGCTGAGCGCAGCATACAAGGTCGTTGTTTTACCACTACCCGTCGGCCCCGTCACCAGGATGATGCCGTGGGGTTTCGTTATGAACGACTCAAATAACCGCATGTCATTTTCCAGAAATCCAAGCTGGTCCAGGGTCAACATGATCGAGGAGCGGCTCAAGATGCGGAGATTTACGGTTTCTCCATGCGGAGTGGGTAGAATGGACACCCGCAAGTCGTATTTATTTTCACCAAAACTGGCTTCAATCTTCCCATCCTGGGGTAAGCGTTTTTCTGCAATATTCAAATTCGCCATTATCTTGATGCGTGACACAATGGCCGAATGGAAACCACGAATGGAAGGCGGTGTCGGTGCCTGGTGCAAGATTCCGTCAATTCGATAGCGAACACGTAGCTGGTCTTCAAACGGTTCTATGTGAATATCTGTAGTGTTGGATTGAATTGCTTCCAATATCAGCTCATTTACAAACTTGATAATGGAGGCGTCTATGGTGTCATCGCCTAGATTTGCGCTCAATGAAACCGATTCAAGATTTACGGCAATACCTTCTTGCTGGTTATCATACAGAATTTTTTCCATTGTGTCAGCGCCAACACCATACAGATCACGAATTGCGCGTTGTATCTCCAGTGGGGTAGTAACCACCGGTTCGATACGACGCTTCAAAACAGTCCGCATGTCATCCAATTGGTGTGTATTTAAAGGATCACTGACAGCAACCACCAAGGTACCATTACGTTCTTCAAACGGGACAAAATTGTAGTGGGTGACAAATCGGGCGGGAATCTTGTGTATCAGACTGATGTCAATTGGTTGCTTTGACGGTAACACAAACCGCATTTCACAAAAAGTTGCCAGAGTACGGTAAATCTGTTCCTGATTGGCATACCCCAATTGAGGAATGACATCCAAAATCGACATACCACGTTTCAATGCTTCCGCACGAACATGATCCATCTGTGATTCATCCAGAATGCCATCATGGAGCAACTGCTTTTCAAATGCTTTCAGACCACGCACCAAATTAAGGCTCCGCCAGTTTTTTCGAGAAATATAAGGTTGTGTATATTAGCATACAGAACACCAGACCGCACAATGATGTACGGGATTACAGGGTGTTTCATTCAAGGATACGGCTATTTAACGCCGGGCATCTGCCAATTCAGTCAATGAAGCTTCCGCTTGACGTGCCAATTGTTCCAAACCACTTTGCATTACCTCGTGGTAATGTTCCTGTGCCTTGCTGTTATTGTTGGGATCATGCCGGTAATAGTCACCAAGGGCAAGGTTTAAGTGTGCAAGTACGGCTTGGTGTTCTGTGCGCTCCCGCAGCATTTCCAGCGCAGCAATATGCAGTTGGGCATCTGCCTGGAGCGGATCGAATCCCAGATCACGTAATGCCAGCTCCTGCATTACTTCCAGGGTGCGCCAGGCAATGGATTTTCCCTCATGTAAAGCGATTATCTGTTCTAATTGCGGAAACGCCTGTTGGCTGCCTCTGGCCAGAGCGGCATCCAGTGCATACAAGGGCTCATAATTTGTGTCCCTGGCTTCGGCAAGCAGATTGAGTCTGGTACTGTTTTCCGGGTGTTGTCGAAATGTATTCCAGTACTCACCTTGTAATTTTAAGTAGGCAGTATATGCTTCCGGGTATCGTTTTAATTGGTTGAATTCCAGCTCCGCGATGGCCCGTTGTATCTCGCCAACATCAGGATGGCTTTCAAAGTCAGCCAGCTTTTCTTCCAACAAACTTAATGCAGGCGCATATTGTCGCTGGGCTATCAGCATTTCTGCGTCAGCAATCACAGTATCAACAGGCGAAGCAGTGCTTATCTCGCTGAGCATTCCAATGCCAGAAGATTCAGAATTAATTGATGGCAGAATGCTGTACCCCAGTATTATCATCAGAATAGCCAGACTTGCAAATCCAATGGCAGGGCGTAGCCAACCCCGAAAGATAGCATTGGATTCCTGATAGGGGTTTGCCTCCAATTCAGCACGTATTGCCGGTAACAGATCACCTTGGAATGCGATGCGCTCATTGGGAAGTATGGTGACGAAGGCACGCATCTCTGCCAGCTCGCTTCTACATTGGGCACATTTCTGTAAGTGTGCTTCCAGTATGTGTGTTTCTTCAAGCTTCAATGGTTCATATAACGAAGCAGCTATTAAACCAGTGTATTTCTTACAACCCATCATGCAATGCACTCCCCGGCTTTTTCCGGTAACCCATCATCCTGTACGTTTGGTCTCGCCTTTTTCATCATCACCATCGCCATCTTCCGTATCGTAATATAAATCTTTTAACTGCACACGCAACTTTTTCAATGCGCGAAACAAATGAACCTTAACACTACCTACAGTACACCCCAGTTCTTTTGCAATCTCATCCAATTGAAGTCCCTCGAAATGGCGTAAGACAAAAACAGTTTTCTGCATTGGCGAAAGCACCACCAATGCTTCGTTCAACCGTTCTTCTATTTCGTGTGCCCGAACGGTTGTTTCCGTACTGAAAGTCACCGGTTCCACACCCGCTCCGGCAGATTCGGGTATAAAAGCTTCATCCAACTGTTCTTGCGGTTGCCGTTTCTTGCGCCGCAAATGGTCAATACTCTGATTGGTGGTCAAACGTAACAGCCACGAAAGAAAGACGCCGGTCGGTTTCCATGTATGAATCTTTCGGTATGCCTTTATCAAAGCATCTTGCGAAACATCAAGGGCGTCTTCCCTGTTACCAGTTACCCGATATGCAACAGCATAAACTCGTCCCTGATAACGGCGAACTAACTCCTCGAATGCTTCGTGGCTGCCTGACTGAACCGCCAGTGCCAGATCATTGTCATCCAGCGTACTGAAATCTTGTGGTTCTACTGGTTTCAATCGATTTAACGTACTTTCTTTTTGAAAGGTTAACAGTTTTATTGTTCTGTATGCGCCTTGAATGCGGTAAGGACACCCCAAAAACCTCAAATGGTATTTCGGTTGCCTTGCTAATCTATGTATTTATATTGGTTTTAGACTACACAATTCTTCATCAGATATAAAAGATTACTTAGTCAGCCAACTCCGCTAAAATCGGGTAAATTTCAGGTAAATCAGTAATACTTTCAATTTCCATGGAGTTTTGTGAAGTTTTTCAACCAAATATTTTGGAATTACATGCCCAAAATAATGCTATAATCTCCTTTTATACAACTTGGTTGCCAATATGATTTGGTGGCCTATTCTTTTTTTCATTATATTTTCTCTATTCAGCACATAGAGATTAAAGTGTTGTCGTCGTTTCTGGAAATTTCCGCTGTATCAAGGGAAGCCTAACTTGCAAAAGACCATTATACAATTACCGGTCATAGGAACCGCCCTGAATTATTTGGGCCGTTGCTTTCTCTGGCTCATGGGATGGAAAATTGAAGGGGAAGGGCATAAAGTTCCCCGTTGTGTGGTCATTGGTGCGCCACATACCAGTAATTGGGACTTCGTTTATGTACTGGCGATAACGTTTTCTCTCCGTCTGAACGCGTATTGGCTGGGCAAGCACACCTTGTTCAAGTTTCCATTCTACCGCATCATGCGCTTTCTGGGTGGTATTCCAGTAGATAGAAGCCGGGGGCAAGGTGCGGCGCGTGAGGCCCTGACCGCATTCGCAAATTCAGATGAACTGCGGATTGTCATCCCACCTGAAGGAACACGTAGCAAAGTACGTGCCTGGAAAAAGGGATTTTACAAGATTGCAGAAGCGGCCAACGTCCCGGTGGTGCTTGGTTTTCTGGACTTCAAAAGGAAAGTGGGCGGTTTTGGCCCTGCTATCAATCTGACAGGCGACATGGAAGCGGATTTGGCAAGGATTCGAGATTTTTACCAAGGTATGGAAGGCAAGAACCCGGAGTTGATGGGTGAAATTCGTTTTGACATACCTTCAAATGACAACAAAATGGTTTCGGTTGAAAAGATGAAGGAAAACTCATGAGTTTACCTGTTATTACAGTGGTATCGGGGCTTCCCCGATCAGGAACATCCATGATGATGCGTATGCTGGAATCCGGAGGTATGACCGTACTTACCGACGAGGAACGCACCGCAGATGACGACAATCCGAAAGGGTACTTTGAGTTTGAACGCGTTAAAAAGCTGAAAAACGACAAAGAATGGCTACCCCTGGCGGTTGGCAAGGTAGTCAAGGTCATATCTTTTCTCTTGCCTGAGTTGCTGCCGGAATACCAGTATAAAATCGTATTCATTCATCGTAACCTCAATGAAGTACTTGCTTCACAGCGTCAGATGTTGATTCGCCGTGGTGAATCAACGGATAAAGTCAGCGATGATCGTATGCTGGAACTGTATCAAAAGCATCTCAAGCAAATTCGGCATTGGCTTTCAGAGCAACCTAATGTTGATGTACTCTTTGTGAATCATCATGAGGTGATAGCTGAGCCCGGTAAAATCGCCAACGAAGTCAATCAATTTTTGGGGTACGCATTGGATTCCAAAAAAATGGCGACCGTGGTAGACCCCAATCTGCATCGACAACGTGCCTGACACTTCTCGCGGCAAACATTAATACCCCCAGCGATTGCAAGAAAAGACTAATGAGCCCTTAGGATATTAGTAGCGTCTACTTCAATTGGCTAATAACAATACCATTCCTAATATTTACAATACCTTATTGACATTGGCTCATCATGAAAGTCTGTATAGGGATATGTTACAATGCCCTTCCGCAATATTATGGGGTTTATCAGGTTATCATTGAGTACAGGAGTGGTGTAACAATATGTCCGGCGGTTCCTATGACTTTCAAAAAATAGAATCTAAATGGCAAAAATACTGGCTTGAAAACAAGACTTTTAAGACAGAATTGGATACTACACGGCCAAAGTATTATGTGCTGGACATGTTTCCGTATCCCAGCGGAGATGGTTTGCATGTGGGGCATCCGGAAGGCTATACAGCCACGGATATTGTCTCACGATACAAACGCATGCGTGGATTCAATGTGCTGCATCCCATGGGTTGGGATGCTTTCGGCCTTCCCGCTGAACGCCATGCCATGCGGACTGGTGAACACCCCGCCATCATCACCAATAAAAATTGCGATACCTTTCGTCGACAGATTCAAGCATTGGGTTTGTCTTATGACTGGGACCGGGAAATCAATACCACAGACCTGGAATACTATAAATGGACCCAATGGATTTTCAAGGTCTTGTTTGAACGTGGGCTGGCCTATGAAGTGGAAGCACCGGTGAACTGGTGTCCGGCTTTGGGGACAGTTCTTGCCAATGAAGAAGTAAAAGATGGTTGCTACGTGGAAACGGGCGATCCTGTTGAGCGACGGATGATGCGGCAGTGGATGTTGAAAATTACCGCTTATGCAGAGCGTCTGCTTACCGATCTGGATGACCTGGATTGGCCTGAAGGCATCAAGGCTATGCAGCGCGAATGGATTGGTCGTAGCGAAGGAGCAGACGTTGTATTTACCATAGATGGCTCAGGTGAGCAGTTTACCGTATTCACCACACGCCCAGACACCTTGTTCGGTGCTACCTACTGTGTGCTGGCCCCTGAACATCCCCTGACTCTCAGCATTACTACCGCAGCGCAACGCCAGGCAGTGACGTCGTATGTCGCCCAGGCAGAACGCAAAAGCGCCCAGGATCGTATGCGAGAAGAGGTTAAGAAAACCGGTGTATTTACGGGAGTGTATGCTGTCAATCCGGTGAATGATTCTCGCATCCCCATCTGGACTGCCGATTATGTCCTGGCCGAATATGGCTATGGCGCCATCATGGCGGTTCCCGGGCATGATCTCCGGGACTATGAATTTGCCCAGACCTTTGATTTGCCTATTGTGGAAGTGATTCAAGGAGGCGACATCTCTGTCGAAGCCTATACCGGCGATGGGGTCCTGGTCAATTCACCCCTCATTGACGGTTTGCGTGTACCGGAAGCCAAAAAGAAAATCACTACCTGGTTGGAAGAGAAGGGGATCGGTAAGGGTACCGTGAATTATAAATTGCGAGACTGGTTGTTCTCCCGTCAGCGTTATTGGGGTGAACCTTTTCCCCTCATCCGGCTGGAAGATGGTACAGTGAAAGCCGTTCCGATGGAAGACCTGCCGGTTATGCTGCCGGAGCTCGAGGAATATAAGCCAACTGCCGATGGTCAACCTCCTTTGGCACGCGCACAGGACTGGATTCACACCACCGATCCCGATACCGGACTGCCAGCGGTACGCGAGACCAATACGATGCCGCAATGGGCAGGTTCCTGCTGGTATTATCTCCGGTTTTGTGATGCCTTGAATAAGGACGCCGCCTGGTCGAAAGAAGCGGAAAACTACTGGATGCCTGTAGACCTCTACATCGGTGGCGCGGAACATGCTGTGTTGCACCTGTTGTATGCCCGGTTCTGGCACAAAGTCCTGTACGATGCCGGCCACGTGAGCACCAAAGAACCTTTCCAGAAATTATACAACCAGGGCATGATCCTCGCCCATTCCTATAAGGACCACAATGGCAAATATCATTACCCGCATCAGGTAGAACGCCGGGACAATTCCTGGGCTGTTAAGACAACAGGCGATGTTGTCGACGTGCAAGTCGAAAAGATGAGCAAGTCACGTTACAACGTCGTCAATCCGGATGATGTGGTGCGCACCTTTGGCGCGGACTCCTTGCGCCTGTATGAAATGTTCATGGGGCCATTGGACCGTGACAAGCCCTGGACAGATGAAGGGGTGCAGGGCGTGCATCGTTTTCTGAAAAGGGTCTGGGCACTTTATATCACAGAAGAAGGTGCGTTACTTCCAAAAATTGTAGAGACAGGCGGTGACAACACAATGGAAAAGGTGTTGCACAAAACCATTAAAGCAGTCACTACAGACCTGGAAGGACTGCTCTTCAACACGGCGATCGCACGCATGATGGAATTCGTCAATGCAGCCCTGAAAGCGGATTCCATCGACAAATCGGTGATGGAGCGTTTCTTATTACTGGTGGCGCCGTTCGCACCACATATTGCTGAGGAATTGTGGTTCCGGCTGGGGCATCAGAACACATTGGCCTACCAGGAATGGCCGCAATGGGATGAAACCTTACTGGTAGAAGACAGTGTGGAATTACCGGTGCAAGTCAACGGGAAACTGCGAGGCCGCATAACAGTTCCGAATGACGCAAACAAAGATACTATACTTGAATTGGCCAAGGCTGAAGACCATGTTCAGCAATTCCTCACTGGTAAGCAGTTGCTCAAGGAAATATATGTACCCGGAAAACTCATCAACTTTGTTGTTAAGTGAGATTCTAATTCTGTAAGCACACTCACCTTGGTATATAGTTTTAAAATTCGGGGTAGAATCTAATATATAAGGCTACCATTGAAATACAATTACATGAAGTTATAAAAAGATGGTATGTAGATGTATAAATACATCGTCTTTGGTGTTGTAGTTTTCTACGGTTAATTGAATTATTTGCTTCACGCCATTCTGAAATTTCCAGGCAGAAAGTAGGTAATATTATTGATTTTTATTTGAGTAATTATTAATGGTATTATCCAATCTAGTATCATTCTGTGCCTAACATGAACCGGGTGGGCCTTATGCAGAAGCGAACACGTATAAAACAACATACCCTTGGTAACTGCCGACGCAAGCAAGGGGTACGCCGAGATAATAATCATATAATTACCCCCGTTGCAAGAATAAAAAAACCAGGGTATATCGATTGTGATAACAATCGATTTCTGAACAGCCTGCTGGACAATTTCCCCGGTATGGTATATCGTTGCAAGCATGATTCCGCCTGGACTATGGACTTTGTCAGTAAAGGCTGTATTGACTTGACTGGTTATCCTGCTGAAGCATTAATAGGTAATGCTGTAATCAGTTACGAATCCTTGATACATCCGGATGACCGTCTGAATGTCAGAAAAGAAATTGATGCTGCCCTTGTCCATCACCGTGTTTACCAGGTCATTTACCGAATTCAAACCATGACAGGCGATACGCGGTGGATTCGTGAGCAAGGCCAGGGAATTTATGATGCAAAGGGAAAAATTTTATTCCTGGAAGGTTTTCTTGCTGATACAACCGAAAGTGTTAAGAATGAAGTTGAGCGTCAGCGGCTTGAAGCCCAGGTACAGCATGCACAGAAGATGGAAAGTCTGGGGATCATGGCTGGTGGTATAGCGCATGATTTTAACAACATTCTCACCGGTATTATAGGTCATGCGGATTTGGCTCTATCTGAGGTTCGTGAAGAAGAGTCTATGCATTATTATTTTAAACAAATCTTACAAGCAGGCTATCGTGCAGCTGACTTGGCGCGTCAAATGCTCGCGTATGCTGGCAAAGGTACCTTCGTCAAGGCGCCGATTAATGTAGCATCGTTGGTCTGCGAATTAACACCACTGGTTACAGTGTCAATATCAAAAAAAATCCGGTTTATTCACCAATACTCGGACAACAACCATCTGGTATATGGTGACAAAAGTCAGTTAGAACAAGTTGTCATGAACCTGCTGGTGAATGCAGCGGAGTCAATTGGAGATCAAAACGGTGAAGTTCGGATTCAAATTCAAAGGCGTTTTTTCCAAGCAGATGATTTTTTACCTTTTTTCATGAACGAATCTCTTACAGAGGGATACTATATTTCAATTTTAGTTAGTGATACGGGTTGTGGTATGAATCCGGAAGTTCTGGCTAGAATGTTTGATCCTTTTTTCAGTACCAAATTTGCTGGAAGAGGGTTGGGTATGGCCGCAGTGCTGGGTATTATACGGAGCCACCAAGGTGCCATTCGTGTCGAAAGTGTTCCTGATCAAGGGAGCAGAATCGAAGTTATTATACCAGTGTTAAGTGAAGAGAAAAGCCAAGTCTGCAATGATGAAGGGGGTGACACAGACTGGTGTAGTTCAGGAACTGCATTAATAATTGACGATGAAGATACCGTACGCCAGTTGGCAGCAGAGTTGCTCGGCAAACTTGGATTCGACGTCTTAATCGCATGTGATGGAATGGAGGGGGTTGAAGTTTACCGCCAGCATCACGAACATATTCATGTTGTACTGCTTGACATGACCATGCCCCGTCTTGACGGTTCAAACACATATTCCGAATTGCGGCGCATTAATGCAGAGGTGAAAGTCATTTTATCCAGTGGATTCAATGAACAAGATGTTACCAACCGTTTTGCGGGCAAGGGGCTTTCTGGATTCTTACAAAAGCCCTACAATCTTGGCATACTTCGTGAAACGCTACGAAGTGTATTACAGCATTGATGTCGTATTGTAATTGGTAATTAATAATTATTAATTAAGATGGGTGTACATCGTGATTATAATTATCTGCAAAATTTCCCAATGCTGCAACGGCATCCAGCACTTTCCAGGCTATATCAGGTTTAGACATTTTAGGCAGTTCATCTACTTGCCCATTTTCATGCAATAACCATGTGCGTGCTTCTTCGGCACCAATAGCATTGTTTTCACCACTGATCTCATTGGCCAGCACCAGGTCCATTTTTTTGCGTTCCAATTTATTTTTTGCCTGAGCCAAAATATCAGATGACTCTGCTGCAAACCCTACCGCAATTTGACCTGGAGATTTATTAAGGCCTATTGAAGCAGCAATATCAGGATTTGGTGTAAATTCAAGAGACCAATTTACCGCTTCACGTTTGTGTTTCTTTTTTAATAATGTTGCTGCATGGTAATCCGCAACCGCAGCCGCAAAAATAAAAACATCGGTTTGATTTTTGTGTGCTTCAACAGCCTCCAGCATGGCCATTGCCGTATTTGCGTGTTCTATCTGCACGCCATGGGGTAGTGGTACTTCCATGGTACCACTGATCACAGTAACATCAGCCCCGCGACACTGCGCCACGTGTGCTAACGCTGCTCCCATTTTACCACTGGATCGGTTACCCAGGTACCGTACCGGATCAATGGGCTCCTGATTGGCACCACAAGTTATCAGCACCCGCTTTCCCAGGAAATCTTTATGCTGTGTCAGTAGTTGTGCTGCTACATCCAGTATAGATTGTGTTTCGATCAATCGACCTGGGCCAATGTCGCCACAAGCAAGTTGCCCGGAACCTGGTCCGACAAAATACGCACCTCGTTCGGTCAGCAGAGCGATATTGGCCTGTGTCGCAGGATGATCATACATATACATGTTCATGGCTGGTGCGAAAAGCACAGGGGCTCGGGTGGCCAACAATGCGGTTGTTAGCCAGTTGTCCGCAATACCCTGAGCTGCTTTGGCAATAATATTGGCGGTCGCTGGTGCGATCAGGAACAATGCTGCACGGCGTGATAGGGCTATGTGTTCAATTTCGGGGTGGGGCAGTGGCTCGAAAAGCCCGGTAACAACTGGATTGCCCGTAATACCTTCAAGACTTGCCTTACCTATAAAATGTGCTGCATTTTCAGATAAAACTGGCCGCACACATGCGCCAGCTTCCACAAGCCGAGATGCTATGTCACATGACTTGTAGGCGGCAATGGAGCCGGTAACGCCAAGTACTATCTCTTTATCCCGAAAAGGTTTGAACATGGGTACTGATTATTCAGTATCGATGTTGTCGTCAACCTCGCCTACAAAATAACTGACTTTATCTTCAAGCACTTCTTCCAGCGCAATTACGGTCGGTTTTTTGGCTTGAGTGACTGTACCGAATCCATGAGATTGGTTTTTTATAATTTGGTTGGCGCGACGCGATGAAATGATTACGAGACGATAGAGGCTGTCGATCTTCTCAGAAAAATCATCAATATAAAATGGGGATGGCATGAGCACGACTCCTTACAGACAGGTTGTCCGGATGGTTCCGATAGGGTATATGTTTATTTTAATTGTTACCAGTCTACTTTACATTATAGTCTGTTGATTAATATGTATTCATGCATGGTCGTGAATAACTACATAGTATTGCTGATATCTGCAACATGTTATCGGAAAATTAATGTTTTCGATATTAACAGATTCTAGCGATATAACACTACGGCATTTCATGTGTTGATTGTGCGTGGAAAGCCCGTTCTTTGGCCAAAATGTTCCGTATTTCGTTTACAGCATCTTCCAGTTTGTCATTCACTACGACATAATCAAATTCGTTGCGTGCTGCCATTTCTTCTTCAGCATTTTTCAAGCGCAACGCAATGGTTTCTTCAGAGTCCGTACCGCGTTTCTGGAGTCTACGGGCCAACTCTTCCAATGAAGGTGGCATCATAAATATACTGATCATCTCAGGATAGAGCGATTTTATATTTCGCATCCCTTGAACATCAACTTCAAGCAAGACATCATTCCCATCGCGGCGACAGCGTTCCAGCTCTGACTTCAGCGTACCGTAATAATTACCATGCACATTTGCCCATTCGATAAAGGCATCTTGCTTTATGTGGGATTCAAATTCTCTTTCGCCAATAAAGTAATAATCGACGGTATGCTTTTCACCAGTGCGTGGTGCCCTGGTCGTTGCAGATACGGTAGTCAGTAACTTGGGTTCTAGCTTTCGGACTTTGTTCAGTACCGTCAACTTGCCTGCTCCTGAGGGAGCAGACAGTACAAATAATACACCAGTCGTCAAAGAATCTACTTGATTATTCAATGTTCTGGATTTGCTCACGTAGCTTTTCCAGTTCTGATTTCATGGTCAGTACTTCGCGAGTGACCTCAATATCACGTAGTTTTGAACCCAACGTGTTGATTTCACGTTGAATTTCTTGTGATAAAAAGTTCAAATCACGACCCATTGCTTCTTTAGAATCCAATAATGCACGCCCATGTTCCAGATGAGACTGTAGTCGAATCAGTTCCTCATGCGTATCTGTTTTTTCTGCCATCATGGCAACTTCCATGGCAATGCGGTCTTCAGACAAACCAATTTCCGTGTTTAATTCTTGCATACGGTCTCGAAGGCGGTTTTCATATGCTTCCAAAATTTCTGGGCGTCTGTTTTCAATTGCAACTATCGATTCTTCAATCAACTGCAGTCGCGCCAATAAATCTGTCTTTAACGCTTCACCTTCTCTTTCACGACCACTTTGATATTGTTCCAGTGCTCTATTAAAAATTGCTTGGAGCTCATTCGTTATCAATTCCAGGTCTTGTTTTGATTCTTCCTGATAAAAAACACCTTCTAATTGTGCCAGAACATCCAGGGAGAGGCGGGCTTCTGGTGTATATAGTGCTTGTGCAAGCGATTCTGATGCCGAAATATATTGTTGTGCAATATTGGCATCATACTTTACTTGTAGCGTGCTGTTTCCACCATTGTCGCGGCGGATTGATACGCTGATTTTTCCCCGATTGACCTTTTCACGTACCCATTCCCTGAGAGGTTGTTCCAGTGTAATCCAAGGTGCGGGCAACCGTACTGAACAGTCAAAATAACGGTGATTTACCGAACTTAACTCAATTGTAATATTGTCGCCATCAACCGTACCAACGGCCCGGCCGAATCCCGTCATGCTGCGGGTCATGCACAAACTCCTGTGAATCATGTAATAGGGCAAGTCATTACAGGGCTATTCGCAAGCCACCAATGAATGGACACATTTTGGATTGGCCATCTAGATTTTTTATGTCCCAAATGTGCAAAAAAATCTTTTACTATCTTTAAGCCGGGAAGGTCAAGTCATGACAAATGCTTGCGAATTATTTAGATGAGTATACTGGAAAGGTGTGGAAACGTGCAAATTATCGGTAGATTCGGGGTTAAAATATTTCCCACACTGCGCTAATAATTATTTTCGTGATGATAACCACACTTGCCATTGCCTATCAAAAGAACTGTTTTATCCATAGGGGTACAGATGCTTTTATTAAAGTATGGTGCCCGGGAGAGGACTTGAACCTCCACGCCCTTGCGAGCACATGGACCTGAACCATGCGTGTCTGCCAATTTCACCACCCGGGCTAACGAGATGGGTTAATTATGATAACGCATCAGGTGGCATAACGTCAATCTTTTTGGTGGTGTAAATAATGTATAACTCCAGACGGCACCATGTGGTATAATGCTTTTTTCGCGATAGGTGAAAATTAAACGATTTATTGGTATGGGTAAATCCACTAAATAGTCCTGCGAATGTTGCAAGGACATGTTTTTTTCCAGGCTAGTTGACTTCCAAGAGCTGTAATAATCTGAATTAACGAATCACAATTTGATAATGAATCAAGTTAGAAGGAATTCATGATGAAAAGATGGCATAAAATTACGTTATTACTTAATGTAATATGTATATCTGCTGGAATGGTATCGGCGCAAACATTAAATGTCACGCCCGGTACAAGCCCGCAAGATTTAGTTGATGCACTGACCGGTGCCGAGTCAGGCGTTACCATTAACAGCATTACTTACACCGGTCATGATGAAGCGCGTGGCGTGTTCTCAAATGGTACAGCAGCGAATCTTGAGTTTGAAAATGGCATCGTCTTGTCTACCGGTTTGGTGAGTAGTGCTCCAGATATGGGTTCTGCAAGTACAGACTTTTCTCAACCAGGTGACACTGATTTGAATACTATCTCTGGGGTAAGTACTTTTGATGCAGCGGTATTGGAAATCGAATTTATCCCTTCTGGAAATCAAATATACTTTGAATATCGGTTTGCGTCAGATGAATATCCTAACGGGGTAGTAGGGGGCTTTATTGATGCTTTTGCGTTATTTGTCAATGGCGTAAACAGGGCATTGGCTCCAGATGGTGCCCCAGTTGGTATTAATACGATTTACCCTTTTATTAATGAATCTTTTCCCGGGCAAAATGAAGCATTCTACGTTGACAACCCTGACAATAGCCCAATAGATGCTATATACAGAGGTTTTACTACTGTCTTGAGTTTGACTGCAGATGTCAATGCTAATGAAGTGAATACACTTAAAATTGCTATTGCAGATGGTTTTGACGGGGTTGTTGACAGCGCAGTGTTTATACAGGAGGGAAGTTTCAGGATCAATCAACCTCCAGTGCTTGATCATCCCATTGTTGATACAACAGCCATAGTCGAGCAACCTTTTTCATACACTTTTCCTGAAAATACCTTCAGCGATCCTGACGAACATGACGTTCTTGAGTACTCGGCAGCGCTTTCTGATGATAACCCACTACCCGCATGGTTGAGTTTTAACTCGAATACGCGTACTTTCACCGGGACACCTCCAATAGGTTCTGAAGGTGCAGTTTCGATCAGTGTAACTGCGACAGATTTGGCAGGTGCGAGCGTATCAGATACATTTATCGTTACAATATATGATGGATTAAAGACGGTACCCGATGTGACTGAGTGGCCTACGGCTTCGGACATTACCTTTGGGGAGAGTCTCGCGGACAGCGCGCTTAGCGGCGGTGTCGCCTCGGTACCTGGCACCTTTGCCTTCGACGACGACAGCATTACTCCGGACGCCGGTGCATATACCGCAGATGTGACCTTTACCCCGACCGACACAGACAACTATGAAATGGTATCGGGCACGGTGTCTGTGACCGTGGACAAGGCAGTACCTGATGTCACGGAATGGCCAACGGCCTCTGACA
>CAZIDP010000009.1:0-116559 GCA_964537975.1 uncultured Nitrospirales bacterium
CTTCCTGGTTGCCTGTTGATCAGGGGATGGTTGATTATGAGGCCCTGCTGAGTCTATTTCAAAAACATGATTATTCAGGTTCATTCGTTATGCATAATTTTTATGACGGATGTGACCTTTCGGGGTTGATCAAAGCGACACGACATGATGTTCAGTATATTCAGCAGATGATTTCCAAGCTCTGGAGCTCATGATACAAATCTGAAAGCACTTAAAAGGAGTTGAGTTTTAATGAAGCAATCCACATTGCCCCGTGTTACAGTTATCGGCGCGGGCATGATTTTACACGATCAGATTCTGCCCTCCTTATATCATCTACAACATCAAGGCCGTATTGGCGACATACATATTTGCGGGACACGGGTGTCATCAATCAAGGCGCTTCTGAAATCGGCAAGGTTCAAAAAAGGGTTTCCCGGCCAATCTTTTACACCCTATCCTGATCCGTCATCTTATGATGCCTCTAAATCCTATCCGGATTTATATAAAACAGTACTTCAGGAGGCCCCGGATCAAGGCTTCACTATCATCGCTGTTCCGGACCAACTCCATTACGAGATGACGCTGGCCGCATTGGAATTCAATCAGCATATCTGCGTTGTAAAACCTCTGGTATTGCGGTATCAAGAAGCAGAAACCATTGCCAGGGTTGCCCGTGAAAAAGGCCTGTTTGTCGGAGTTGAATATCATAAACGCTTTGATCACCGAGCGGTCATGGCACGAAAAGCCTATCGCGAAGGCAGGTTGGGTGATTTTCGTCTGGCGCAGGCACAGATGCACGAACCCTGGTACTATCGCGACTCCAATTTTCAGCACTGGTTTACGTGTGAAGAAACAGACATGTTCACCTATGTTGGTTGTCATTATGTTGATCAAGTCGCATTCATAACAGGTCTCCGTCCTGTCGCGGTAAGTGTATATGGTATCCCTGATTCATTTCCCAATGGAAACAAGGGGTACCTCTGGACTGATGCCCGTATTCTATGGGAAAATGGTGCTTGTTTGAATGTCGTTAATGCAATGGGTTCGCCCAATGCCGCTGCCGGTGCCAATTTCCAGGGGTTGACCATGTGGGGCGCTGGGCAGGATGATGGCACGATGTTGGTTCATTCTGATCAGTACAGGGGTATGAAACATTCTTACACCACATCGGCAGGCGGGCCAGGTGATACGGTATACGCTGAACCCAATCCAGATTATATGCAATTGCTGGAACTGGGTGGTGGGAGGTTAACTCCCGTAGGGTATGGATACCGAAGCATTGAAGCCATAATCAATGCCTGCATTCAAGTAGAAAAAAGAGGTGACATCGCAGCACGACAGGCGGAAATTGACCTCATTGATCAAGAAGGGATAGTGGCAACACCGAAAAACAGCAACTACAACGAGCTGGTTATTGAAGCAGGACGTTTGAGCATACTGGCTGGAGGGCGGGAAGTGGCAATATTTTATGAGCCGTTTCCCCAAGTTGATTTCAAGACATACAAGCAGGAAATGGCGTAATAATTTCACATTAGATGGAGTAGCATTCTAGACATGGCAACAAAAGAATTTCCTTTGGAACCAGAGCGCGTAAAGCATATAGAAACTAAGTACCGTAGTATAAAAACAGAATTACCCGTTCCGGAGTCAATACCTGTCTTGAAAGATATGCGTGCCCATGAGCCGCGCAGTATGGGAGGACAACCGCCGATTATCTGGGATCATGGCGAAGGTGCTGTGGTTTGTGATCGTTATGGTAACCGCTGGATCGATTTTTCAAGTGGCGTTTTGGTGACTTCATGTGGACATGGAAGACCGGAAATTGTCGATGCCATTTGCGCCATGGCACGCCAGGGGTTATACCATGCTTACTGCTTCCCGACAGAAATCCGTGCCAAACTGGTGGAAACACTGTGTAACTTTGCGCCAGAGCCACTAAATCGTATTTTCTTGTTGACGACTGGTTCCGAAGCAACAGAATGTTGCATTAAGCTGGCCCGAACGCAAGGCATGAAAGTTGGAGGAGAGCAGAAGCGCATTCTGGTCTCTTTTACAAATGGGTTCCACGGACGCACCATGGGTGCGCAATTGGCTGGTGGTATACCAGGTCTGAAAACCTGGTTAGGTGGTGGACATCCCGATTTTGTACAAGTCCCCTTCCCTGACGGATTTCGACAACAGGACACAAGCTTTCAGGTATTTGAAGAAACCTTGACACAGCTCAACATCAATCCAGCGCACGTTTGTGGTGTGATGGGCGAGACATTTCAGGGCTGTAATGCTACTTTAATGCCCCAGGAATACGCGAAAGCACTTCGCCAATGGTGCGATAAGCAGCAAGCGGTGCTGATATTTGATGAAGTCCAGGCCGCATTCGGACGTAGCGGAAAGCCCTTTAGTTTCCAGCATCTGGATGTAATACCTGATCTTGTAGCATGTGGAAAAGGAATCTCCGGTGGTATGCCCTTGTCTGCCGTCCTGGGCCGTGCAGAAATCATGAATTTGTATGGGCCAGGAGAGATGACCAGTACACATTCCGCCAATCCGGTCTGTGCCGCTGCCGCGTTGGCAAATCTGGAAGTGATTATTAATGAGGGCTTGATTGAACATGTCGCGACATTGGAATCTACGTTGATGTCAGGGATTCAGGAAATTGTCGCGGTTTCAAATGGTCTCATCGGTCGTGCTGATGGCGTAGGCCTTGTAGGTGCATTGCAGTTTACCCATCCAGGAACCACAGACCCGGACCCGGAAACTGCCTGGAAAGTCGTACATACTGCATATAAACGCGGCCTGCTTCTCTTTGCTCCTGTTGGTGTCGGCGGCGCCGCCATTAAATTGTGTCCACCGCTTATTATTGATGAAGATGCATTAAACGAAGGCTTGGAAGTATTACTGGAAGTCGTTAAAGACATAACCAACCTATAAGGCATAAGAATTGGAAATAACCAGAAATCGTTGAATGTGCTTGCTTTACTGGGTATAATTCCCGTTTGATTCACTCTTGACAAATAATCCTTGTGGCACCTGTTAACTGCATACATCATCAATTGATATATGACGATCCTCTATGCAGTCACCTGATCCGGAGAAATAATACGCATGCTGAATATTGCATTGGTGGGGTATGGATATTGGGGACCAAACCTGGCCAGAAATTTTAATTCCCACCCGGAATGTACATTACATACCATCGTCGACATGGCGCCCAATCGGCGCGAATTGGCACAGGCTACCTACCCGTATACCCGTGTCATGGATACAGACGAGGCCATTGAAAACGCAGAAATCGATGTGGTGGTGATAGCCACACCGGTGTTTACCCATCATACGCTTGCCAAACGTGCTTTATTGAATGGCAAACATGTCTGGGTCGAAAAGCCCATGGCTTCAAACACAGAACAGGCACGTGAGCTGGTAGAACTGTCAGAAAGTAATGGATTAACACTGATGGTAGACCACACCTTTCTTTTTACAGGCGCTGTCCAGAAAATGAAAGAATTAATGGATGCCAATGAATTCGGTGATCTGTATTATTATGATTCCGTCCGAATTAATCTGGGATTGTTTCAACACGACATCAATGTAATCTGGGACCTGGCACCACACGATCTTTCGATCATGGACTATTTACTTGGGCCGTCCGCTGAAGCCGTGTCGGCGCAAGGCAGAGACCATTTCGGTACGGGTCTTGTCGATGTCGCCTATGTCAGCGTGGCTTACCCGAACAATTTATTGGCGCATTTTCACCTGAACTGGCTCTCCCCGGTCAAGATTCGCAGCACAATTGTGGGTGGATCACGCAAAATGCTGGTTTGGGACGATCAGAGTCAGGAAGAAAAAATAAAAGTATATGATAAGGGTATGGATGTTGCTACCCGCGAAGGGGTGTATCGCGTTCTAGCTACCCCCAGAATCGGAGACATGACAGCTCCTGTGGTATCAAATATTGAGGCTCTCAACAGCGAAGTAGATTATTTTGTGCAATGCATTAAATATGGCGAGCAACCCTTCAATGATGCCCGGGCAGGCATGCGCATTGTCTCCATTTTAGAAGCTACCGATCGTTCATTAAAAGAAGATGGACGCACCATACCATTAAAATCTATTCTTGAAGGTATATAGTGGATATGGAAACCTACAACCGTATTGCCCCGGATGTTATACTTGGAACCGACGTCAAGTTGGCATGTTTTATCAATGCCTATGGATGCCGTATCGGAAATCGCAGCAAAGTTGGTGCATTTGTAGAAATCCAAAAGGGGGTTACCATAGGCGACGATTGCAAAATATCGAGTCACAGTTTTCTGTGTGAAGGTGTTAGCGTTGAGGATGGCGTATTTATTGGGCATGGTGTGACTTTTACCAACGATCGATATCCCAGGGCTACCAATTCAGATGGGACTCTCCAGACAGAAGCAGATTGGCAAGTCGTACCCACCTTAATCAAGAAACAAGCATCTGTCGGTTCTGGCGTCACATTGCTTTGTGGGATCACCATTGGTGAAGGTGCCATAATAGGAGCGGGGAGTCTTGTGACAAAGTCCGTACCACCAGGTGAGATTTGGGCAGGAAATCCTGCACGTTTCTTGCGTAAAGTCCATACTGATTGATTCATTATAGAATAAAGCAGACATTGGGCTGTTCATACATCATCTATGCGATAAGAAACAAAAAGGAAAGATCTGTTTAAGTGAATGATTACACCCTAAACATACTTCGACACATATACCTGCAAAAACGCTTCATAGCTTTAGTGATCGTCTTGGCTTTTCTTGCCAGCGTAGTACGGGTAATTTTTGCAGGGCAAGAGTACCGTGCTGAGACAACTCTGGTTATCACTTCCGTACCTCCAACCGGAGAAAAAGGATTGATAATGCCGGAACAGATAAGCCCCAAAGTATACCAAACCATGGCTACCTCCATGGATGTGCTTGGCCAGGTTTTGGGCTTGCTGGATGATGCCAATGCTTTTACGGGTACTGTTCCAGAACTACGAGATTTCTCTGGCATGCTGGTAACCCAATTGGAAACGGTTGATCCAACGGCAAGACCGATGACCTACTCCCCAATACTTGCCTTACGTGCTACCGCTGATACGTATGAGCTTGCTGTAGCGATTGTAGACACTTGGGCTAAAGTGTTGATCGATACAGCGCAACAAGTGAACAACATACGGATTGCTGGTGTAAGTAATGCAATGATTGATCGTACAAATGATCACAAGCAACTTCTTGATACAGTTTGGGTGGAATTGGCAGAAGAAACCGCGCAATACGATTTAAAATTGTTGCGAGAAGAACTGGAAAGGCGTCAGATATTAATCCATAACCTGGACGAAAAGTTGGTTGATGCACGTATTGAATTACGAGCCGCTGAAGAACGACTGATAGCTGTTGAACAACAACTGGAAGTAGAACCAGAAATCAAAGAATTATTCCGGTCTCCTTCTGAAACTGCCTATTGGATTGTGGAAAGCACAACAGATCGGGATGAAATTCTGTCTGAATTGGAACAAAAAGGGATGCGCACTGAAGAGATTAATCCTGCCTTTACAGAGCTACGGAAAAATCTTGCCGCGGCCCAACAAGATGTTGCGTCCTATCGTGCGCGTATGGAAAGCCTTGTTCAACAACTGGAGTCGATTCGGGCACTACAACGTGAAACACAGACTCTGCTTGCTGAACGCGAGCTGGTACAAACAAGGCTCACTTCCGAGGAAACGCATATGCGACAATCCTATGTAGAATTGGCCAATCTCAGGACCTACCTGGAGTCTACTGGCTTGATAATCAGTGGGCATTCACCCGATGCAATTTATCCTGTTGGACTCAACCGTATGAGTGAGCAAATCTATGCTTCGTCTGACCCTGGCATCCTAGGTCGTAAAGGACGGGTTCTATTGGCAACCATGATTGCTGCTCTGTTGGCAATCGGTGTCGCAGTATTTCCTGTAGTAGGCCAGCCATTTTTGGACCAGATTCGGCAAGATGTCAACAAAACAAGCTAAATGGAGCACTTAGCATATGAACCTGAGTCCTGGCTTAGTCCTCCAGATTTAACCAGGCACATTCTTTCGGTGATAGCTCAATATCCAATGCTGTTATGCATTGTTCAAATTCTTCTTTTGAATATGCAGCAACCAGTGGAAACAGGTTTAACTCTGGATGATTCAATACCCATGCCAAAGCAATCTGGGCAATGCTGACATTCTTTTCTCTGGCTATAATACCAGCACGGTCCAGCCGCTTAAAGTTGTCCTCGCTACCATAACTGTACATATACAGCGATTCTTCATGCTCAGCTTTGTTTTCACGGGTTAACTTGCCAGAAAACCACCCTCCTGCAAGAGACGACCAACAGAAAAGCGGTATTTCTTCTGTCGAATACCAGTGACGTTGCTCAATATTGGCTTGACCGGTAATACTGATACAATCATCCCAAGGTGGACGTATCTGGACTGCCAGACTGAATTGGGGACTACTCGCCACAAATGGTGAGAGATTATGTTCTTTGGCATAGGCATTCGCTTCTGCAATTCGATGTGCTGACCAGTTCGAACCTCCATACGCATGGATGCGGCCTGCGACTTTGTGTTCATGCAAAGTTTCAACAATAGTATCAACCGGCATGCCTGGATCATCTCGGTGCAATAAATACAAATCGATATACGTTGTCTTCAAACGTGCCAGGGAATCATAGATATCCGCTGTAATATCCCAGGATGTCACCCGCTTTCTGTCTGGACTGTGATGTGCTCCTTTTCCGATTATAACCAGCTTTTCCCTGATCCCTCGATCGTTCATCCAGCGACCAAAGATACGTTCATTATCTCCTCCAGCATATATGTGTGCGGTATCAAATGTAGTGCAACCCAATGAAAATATTTGGTCCATCAAAGCCCAACCTTGAGGTTCATTGCCTGTGCTTAACATGACTGTACCTTGAACGAGCCGGGATATATTCTTGTGTATACCAGGTACTTTTCCATATAACATGTAATTACTTCCTTAGCTAGTTGTAATGTGGTTATTCCATAGAGTACTTCAAACCCCATTGGGCACGTATTTCATCCAGGGTTTGCATTATTTCCAACGATTCGGCCAATGGCATAACCGATGATTCAGTAAATCCCTTACGAATACAATCGCCGACTGCTTTCGCTTCATAATTGAAGCCGTTTCCCTCAATTGGCAAATCAATGCGATGGGCTTCCTGACCATGTATATGTAATGTTGCAGCTGTACTACACCAGAATGGTGAATGTAGTTGAATGATACCTTCAGTACCCATAATGAAAATATCATGATGTAAATTAACACGAATTGCACTGGACAAGGCTGCTATCGCGCCGTTTTTATATTGAAAGAGCATGGCGGCCTGTTCATCAACACCCGTTTCCCCCATGCTGACAGCACTGGTCATGCTGGCTGGAGGACCACCAAAAACCAATGAAGCCATGGAAACTGTATATACACCGACATCAAGCAATGAACCACCAGCCATTTCCAATGAATATAACCTGCTATCCGGTTCAACCGCTGACCGAAATCCGAAGTTTGCCTGTAATTGCCGAACTTCTCCTATTTGGCCTTCATGCAACCAGGAAATTACTTGTTGTGTTGCTGGGAGAAAACGGGTCCACATTCCTTCCATAAGAAAACGATTGTGTTTTTTTGCCGTATTAACCACTTCAACGGCTTCTTTATGGTTAACCGTAAACGGCTTTTCGCATAGTACATGCCTTCCATTCTCCAGACAAAGCACAGCATTTTCTGCATGCATCGGATGGGGCGTACCAACATACACCACATCAACATGCTCGTCCTTGGCAAGTGCTTCATAACCGACATGCACCCGAGGCACATTAAATTCTGTGGCAAATGATGCAGCGTGGTCTGGTCTGCGCGAGCCAACAGCAATCAATTCAGCATCTGTCAACTCCTTTAACCCCCGGGCAAACTGGTGGGCAATGTTTCCAGTACCCAGTATTCCCCATCGTATTTTATCCACCATACAATGTAGTTCCTTATACCTTTATCACTAAAACAGGTGAAATTTTAATTTAAAAAATTTATTACTCATAAATTAGCAGTAATCAAACCGGGAATCAAATAAGTAATTTTGATAAATTGAAATGAACTGCTGCTGCGTTATAGCCTATTCTAATCAATGAACAATTCACAAATGAGGTAATCATGCAAAAAGAATTGAGTGACTATCCAAATCGTCGTACCATGTTGGGCATCATGGCTGCATCACCACTTGCTACCATGATGGCTGTGCAATCAAAAGCCGAAGAACTACCAGAAGAGAGGGATATCAAAATGAAGCCTAATATTTTGCTGATTCATTGTCACGATCTGGGGCAATATCTGCAATGTTATGGCGTGCCCACAGTACAAACTCCGCATCTGGACCAATTCGCTACAGAAGGAGTTCTCTTTGAACGTGCTTTCTGCACAGCGCCCCAGTGCAGCCCATCAAGAGCCTCCATGTTCACAGGACGGTATCCCCACAATAACGGTGTGATGGGTCTTGCCCACGCAAACTTCGCCTGGGACTTGCATCCCGAAGAAAAACACCTGGGTCAACTCCTCAAGGAATCAGGTTATCGTACAGCAGGTGTCGGTGTGCTGCATGAAACCAATTCGGGATGGCAACGCTGTGGGTTTGACAGTTATGACCCGCAATCTTTTGTAGAACCTGCCGTAGATAAAGCACTGGAGCGCCTTGAGAATCTGGCCGAGAACAATGATTCACCCTTTTATATGCAGGTTGGATTTATTGAACCACACCGCCTACCGCAACCTGACCGCACCAAAGACATGGGGTTTATTGTGCCTGGTATTGATCCAGATTCAGAAAAAGGAATTTGGGTTCCGGGATATCTTGATGATACATCCGGTACGTTGGAAGAATTGGCGGAATTACAAGGCCTGGTTCACTTTCTGGATGCCCATGTCGGGCGTCTGCTGGATGGCATTGATGAACTGGGGCTTCGTGACAATACGCTGGTCATATTTGTTACCGATCATGGTGTAGCCATGCCGCGGGCAAAATGCTCACTCTATGATCCAGGCCTGGAAATTGCCCTGATGCTTCGATTGCCTGCACACAACGGTTGGCATGGTGGTAAACGAATAAAGCACATGATATCCAATATGGACATGCTGCCCTCGCTGATGGAGTTGATCGGTGAACCAGTACCAGCCAATGTTCAGGGGAAATCTTTTGCACCGTTGTTGGAAGGAAATGAATACGAGCCACATCATACATTGTTTGGCGAAATCACATATCATGACTATTATGATCCAAGACGCTGTATTCGTACTGAAAAGTGGAAACTGATTGCCAATTTTTCAGCCGCTCCTGCGTTTATGGACCCTTCACAATCCTGGCGTCCCCGTGCGGACACTGTCACACCGGCAAATCATGCGCACGCTTACCATACGCACTTCGAGTTATATGACCTGGAAAATGATCCCTGGGAACAGGAGAACCTGGTAGGAAATGATTCACACTCAGAAATCAGAGACACATTGATGCAACAACTCTTCAAGCATTTACATGATACCCAGGACACGATACTGGATGCTGCTGTGACTTCACCAATGCATACATCTGTTGTACAAAAATTACGCGATGCAGGCACAACAGTCTAACAAGGTAACGTTAAAAAACATAGGCTTCTCAACGTTGCGAATTGCGATGTTTACCGTTGAGAAGCCAAATATTTTGTGACTACAATAAAATTGTGCTATATCCAGATTTGCAAAAAACTATTCTTCGAGAAACGTTCTTTCTGGATAAGCGTCAATAACATTACCTTCACTGTCAATAGTTAAAAAGTGTTGATGCTGTCCCTGCAAGGTGAGCAGTATCAGGTGGTGAACAGAAATTCTCTCTTTCAGATACCACACTTCATCTGGATTATGACCACTTCGGGGTTCTACCCCCCAGGCTCCATCTCCGAGATAAACTATACCATTGGCATTGATTTCCCCATTTAATATTGGATGGGTACGTTTGTATACATGATCATGATTTTCGAATGCTGCTTTAACACCATACTTTTCAAAAAGAGGTACCCAAAGCTCCCGGACACGCCGTGATGTAGACCCTTCAAAATCGCGATGTCCAGGGTATGCAGGAACATGGTATACAGGAATAAGATGAGGCACATCTTTCCGCTCTTCCAGAACCGCTTCCAGCCATTCTGTCTGCGTGCCTTCAACAGGATTGCTGTGATCAGTATCCAGCATGACAATGCTCAGGTAATCACCAAAATCCAAGACGTTATACCCTGGCTGCCCAGGAAAAGCAAATAAAGCATAAAAATACGGAGCAATTTGGGCACGCCACGTATCATTGGCCTCATACTCCTCATGCCTGCTGTAATATCCTCCCTGCACTTCATGATTGCCAATTCCCAAAACAACGGGAATAACCCTGCCCTCTGCTGTAATCAGTGTGTTCATATTGGCATCAAACCACTCATACCAACGATCTATACGGTCTTCACGTCCATCCGCGTAGGCTAAATCACCTCCCCAGACTATGAAGTCAACATATAGATTGGTGGCTTGCCTGTTTGTAGCTTCCATCCATTCCTGATTGTGCCTGGTATCACCACCAACTGCAATACGGAGCGGACGCACCAGGTTCTCCGGCATAGTGCGGAATCGATAGACTTCAGAATCTGCACCAAATCGGAATTCATACGTGGTACCTGGTGCCAAAGAGCTTAACTCAACACGGTGAATTGTTCGTTCTGAATACGGAAAGGGAAATGATTCCCCTGTGTTCTGCAACCAATAGCCTTCTTCACCCAGTTTCCGATATTCAACCAGTGCTTCACAATCTTCTTCTGAATTCCAGTCGATTGTCATGGTTGTCAGGGGATCACGCTGCCAAGTCAAAAACAAGCCATCCGGTTTAAACACAGTGTCTGCTGCTATCGAAAACATGCACAGAAAGGCAAGCATAACAACACCACTGATTTTTACCAAAAATTTACCACGCATTATTTGATGTCCTCCATATTGTGTTTAGAAGCAGCGCTGCCCAAGCCCTCTTGCGCTCACTTCATTTCTACTCTCCATAAGAAATCTAAACGCATTAATTTTATGGATTCTTCCTTATAACCGATATTTCTGGATACTGATCAATTTTGTTGCCTTCATTATCAAGCATGAGAAAATGTTGATGTCGACCTTGAATTGTCACACCGATTATATGCCGTACGGACAAGGCTTTTTCAAGGTACCAGGTGGCTTCAGCATCATGAACTTCACGCGGTTCCACCCCCCAGGCACCATCTCCAAGATAAACAACTCCCAATGAATCAACAACACCTTGTCGTATTGGAGGCGTGCGCTTATAGGCATGATCATGGTGTTCAAATGCGACTTTAACCCCATATTTATCGAATAATGGTGTCCAAAATTCACGCACTTCCGGGCTGGTCCAGGTATCATAATCCCGTACTGAGGGATAAGCCGGAACATGATATACAGGAAAAACATGCGAAACATGTTCCCGTTCTGACAATGTTGATTCCAACCAGTCTGTCTGCGGGCCAACGACAGGTTCGCCATGGTCTGTATTCAGTATGATGATACTCATGTAATCCCCGAAATCCAAAACACCATAGCCCGGTATTTCTGGAAAGGCAAACAGATCATAAAAGAACACCGCGTCATGATTCTGCCAGCCATGCTCTTCAGCCAAATGCAGCCCACCTGTGCGCTCAAGTCTGGGCAACCAGGCAACCTCATGATTTCCGATAGCCACAATGATTGGAACTACACGCCCGCAATCTGTGATCAACGTCTCCATGATAGAATCGAACCACTCATACCAGTTGTCAATATTTCTTGGGTCTGCATCGGCATAGGCCAGATCGCCTCCCCAAACTATAAAGTCCGGGTCAAAGCACATAGCCTGACGATTTGCCTCATCCATCCATTCCTTATTCGTCCGGGTATCTCCACCAGCCACAAAGCGCAATGGTTCCAATATATTTTCAGGCATTGTCCGGAATTTATAGATACGGGAAGTTTCTTCCAATCGAAATTCATATGTTGAGCCTGGCAATAAATCCGTTAACTCGACTCGATGTATAGTCCGTTCGCTAAATGGAAACGCGTGACTGGCTCCCACCGCTTCAAGCCAATGTTGGGAACCAACCTTCCGATAATGCAGCACAGGAACACGGCCTTCTTCCAGCGTATGCCAGTCAATAGTCATGGATGTCAGCGGGTCCTGTTGCCAGGTCAGGAACAAAGCTTCAATATTTTTTTGCTCGTTTGCTTGAAGTTCACTCCCTGAAAAAAGCACCGCAGATAAAATCATAACCAACAGTACCGATTTTGACCAGGTGTTGAATAGACAATAAACCATACTCTCAATTGCTCCTTCCTTAAAAATGCGTCTGGATAGTATTTCTGTATGCTTATATAGCACAATACAAACTGTCAAAAATATATTTGCCTGCTTTTCATAAACAACCGTCCGACATTCCGATTTATTCAGAAATCAGGAAATCTTATCAGTCAGATTTTTTTTTGAAGAAAAGTATGGCATTTCGGATAGATTTCTTTCGTGAAGCAACGATACCATTTCAGAAAGATTTATTGTAAAACAATTCGTTTGATTGACAGAACATGGAGATAGTGCTACAATGCTTCACAGGATACTGAAACTAAGTAAGCACAAGCGGGACTAACTCAGTTGGTAGAGTGCCAGCTTCCCAAGCTGGATGTCGCGGGTTCGAACCCCGTGTCCCGCTCCATTATAACCCCTTTCATTGCATGGCACTTAGATATTTATCATAATCTCTTACATGAGCTTCAGAATTGACATAATTCGCCATATTTTGACATGTTGTGCCGTCAGCATAGGACACTTTATCTCTCTTATCTTCTCCCTGTTCTCCTATCCGGGTGTTTTCTGTATCAGTTTTCTTAGTTTCGAGGATGGGTAACTATACCATCACAACATATCCGCTTATTGACAAACCCAGCATATTCTCTTTCCACCCTGCTATCCAGTTCTCACATACACTGGGTAGCCTCGCGTGCCAAATCCTTGCCACAACAAGTATGCGAACATGTTGCAAATTGCTGCCTATGTTGTTTGTCATATTTTAACAGAACAGCATTTAAACTCTTTTCTACCCAAAAGCGCTCAAGTTCCGGAAGAACCATGTAAATTACACACTGATTACTCTGCATCGAGCACTAAACGAAAACCCAGGAGACTGATCCGAACTTCTGGATAGAGATTCAGGCGATACGCAGCTCGACAGTAGACTTGAGGATAATACCACGAACCCCCACGTACCAACCGGTAACTTCCCCTGGGGGTACCTACCCAGGGACTACCATCTCGAGGTGAATTATGATAGTAATCATACCAGTCATCTTCGCACCACTCCAACACATTGCCTGCCATGTCATGCAAACCCCAGGCATTGGGTAATTTTAGACCGACGTTATGCGTTTGGTCAGAAGAATTATATCTGTGCCAGGCATAATCATCAATCAGGGTGTAGTCTGGATCATGACCCCAATAAAAGCGGGTCGATTTGCCGGCTCGGTAGGCGTATTCCCATTCCGCTTCGCTGGGTAAACGGAAATTATACTTTGGATGCATGGCATTAAGTTGATCCAGAAATCCATCTTCACCACGGATATCATTCCAGGAAACTTGCTCAACAGGTCGGTTCGCACCATGAAAATGAGATGGGTTAAACCGCATAATTGCACTCCATTGTGCCTGGGTAACCTGGTATTTCGACATCCAGAAACCTTTGGGAATGGTCACCAGGTGTTGCGGAGTTTCCCATTCCAAACTACCTTCTTCTTCCGTATAACGCCCCATAAAAAAGACTCCCTGGGGTATCCAGACAAATGCAAGCTTTACATTGCCTGGCAGCAAGATAGTATATTCATTTTCAATCACTCTATTGGCAGAAACTACCAGGCTAATGGTTGTATTTTGAATAACAACGCTCCCTGCTTCTGGTTCCTGGCTGATGACATGACCTGGTGGGATGGTATCGTGAAGCTGCTCTATTGTCGTGCCCAGTGTAAGATGCGCAATCTCAATTGCCATTTGGGCATAGGATTGTGACATCCCCACGACATCAGGAACGGTTATCATTCTGGGACCCATAGATATCGTAAAGGACACTTTTGTACCAAGCTGAACGCTGATTCCCGCCGCTGGTGTCTGGCTGATAACCTGTCCTGCTGGTATCGTGTCATGGTATTGCGTTGTAAGGGTGCCTACAGTAAGTCCGGCTGATTCAATTGCCAACCGGGCGTAGGCCTCAGACATTCCTGCCACATTGGGAACCGTAATCATCACCGGACCTGAAGATATCAACAAATCCACATCGGTACCCTGGAATACTTCGGTTCCAGCAACTGGTTCCTGGCTGATAACCTGACCCGCTGGTACCGTGTTGTGATGTTGTACTTCCATAGTCCCAACACTGAGTTCGGCTGCTTCAATCGCTTGTTGGGCATTTTCTTTTGTCATTCCGGTGATGTCTGGCACGATTACCACTTTAGGGCCAGAAGACAGCACCAGGTTTACTGAAGCTCCCCTGATTAACCCGGCTCCTGCCAAAGGTTCCTGATCGATGACCTGCCCAATCGGAGTTGTGGCATGATGTTGCTCAACGATTGTGCCCACAGTGAGCTCGACAGCTTCAATCGCCGCACGTGCTACCGGTTCAGTCATTCCTACAACATCAGGAACGACAATCAACACCGGACCTGAAGATACCACCAGATTTACTGTGGAATAACGGGCCACCGTTGATCCGGCAGCAGGGTGCTGTGTGATAATCTGCCCTGCGGGTATAACGTCATGATGTTGGTGTTGAATTGTTCCCACTGTGAGTTCGACGGCTTCAACCGAAGCACGCGCTGCCGATTCAATCATACCAATAACATCAGGAACGATAATTGATACCGGGCCTGCGGATATCAGCAACGTGACACTGGTTCCATAATTTACTTCTGAGCCAGCAAGAGGTTCCTGACTGATTACTACGTCTTCTGGTATGAATTCATTGTGCTGCGTTGTTATCGTTCCCGGGAAGAGACCAACAGCTTCAAGCGCTGAAATTGCATCTTTAATCAGTATGCCAGCCACATCAGGTACGGTTACCATACTGCTACCAGTAGATACCACCAGTTCTATACTGCTACCGCTGTTGACCACTTCTCCTGCAGCAGGTTCCTGGCTGATTACCCGGCCTGCCGGGATTTCGTCATGCGATTGCTGGATCATCGAACTCGAGGTGAGATTGGTTGCCTCAATCGTAGTCAGCGCAGATTCTTGTGTCATCCCGATAAGGTAAGGCACAGTAACCATCGCGGGGCCAGAAGAAATTACCAGATTTACTGAAGAACCCTTAGCAAGCCTGGTTCCAGATACAGGCTCCTGAGCGATAACCTGCCCTGAAGGTATAGAGTCGTGATGTTGTTCTGTTATCGTCCCCAAGGTGAGCTTAACTGTCGTTATTGCAGATTCAGCATCTGCCAAGGTCATCCCAACTACATTGGGGACTGTAACCTTATCTTTCGTCAGAGTACAACCAGATGTAATGCAGGTGATAACAACCACAATTAGATAATTGAAAAAGAATGTATGCAACAAGCGGTTCATAGAATAATCCTCATCAATAGTGGGCATATTACTACCCCAATTAGAGAACATTGCTTTCGAACACTTATAGAATTCTATGCCACTTTTTAATCAAATAGCAAATTGGGAATTGCCTCGCAAGATGCTTGATTGTACTTTTATATATTCTATTATTATGCAACATAATACTGGAAGTAATTTTGTAAATAGGTTTAATTTTTTTGCATTACATATATATTTTTAAAGTGTTTTTCTATATTTATATACTGGTTTAATAATACAATAGTCATCTTGATTTTTCATCTATTAAGTAATGAGACTTATCTGCAAATCTTTGCCGAAGTATATACTGTTGATGCTTGAAATAGCCTAACTTAAAAGTATTTATATTGAAACTCAATAGCAGGTATTCCTCCCAGGTGGTAAAGTTTCTTGAAGCCTCAATTTCATCTGTAGATATTTGGAGCGCGTAGACAATAGCACCACGTTCGGTAACATAATATCTCATAGCTTCTTCGGTACGCAGGGGATTCTTTGGGACACTGTCTAAATACTTAGGCACAAGTGCTTCCAGAGATTCCGGATAATGTCCCTCTTGTTGGTAATAACGTTGAACTGCAATACCGACATGCGCTACCATAAATCTAGTGTAGTCAATTCGCTCAAATTGCTTTTGGCTGAATAAATCATAAGTTGGTATAACTCTTCGCGAATCTACAGAAAAGTTTTTTCTGGCATTCATGTAGATATCGTCCGTTTCTACCGTCAACAGCAACAACATGTTATGAGCAGTTGCGATCCGATCAAAAAGTTTATACCCAACAATACTATTGATGAGAATGGAGAGGCGTTCGAAGAGTGTGTCGTTGAGCATTATATAGTATGAATTTAATTTTATGTTATTATATCTATACATATAGCTATATAAATCAAATAATAAGCTTTCATATGCAGCATAAGTATATGTATTCAATTGTCGCCACGCATCCTCATGGTTAAGCAATATATTGTCTAGACGTTGCGAAATCTGAACCAGATTGGCATCAGTCAAACTAAGCTCAGGTATCTCGAACAAGACCTCAAGTGAATAAAAAATATTTTGTAATATATAATTGTGTTTACTGTATGAACTCCTGTTGGGAAAATCAAGGAATGCATTTCCCAATCGTATACTTACATCGATATTTTTTAGTATTCGCTCTGTATCGTTTTCCAATGCAGCCATGTATCGTTCGACTGTAAGAATTTGTATAATTGTCAAAAAATTTGAAGATATTTCATCCCAATGATCACTTGAGTATCCAACATAAGACTCATGTGGCCATCGACAATGGGTCCGTTCAGATGCCTCATAAAGCAAGTCCAATATCCCTTGGTACCTATTCAGGTATAGTTTCATGTTGGTATTGTAGCGCTTAAAGTCCGAGTTTCTTCTATCTATCAATCTCCATTCACTTCCGTGTACACCCGGTATAGGAAATGTGCTTCCAGGCCATCCTTGCCTTTCCAGACCAGAAAAAAACGGCAGCCTTCTCATTGCTACAGCAGCATGTTCCTGCTTCTGTAGTGCATCCAATAATAATATCGCTTGTTCATATAATGGAAATGCATTCTCTGATTCAGGAACTTCTGGAAGTTTTTCCATCAATTCTTCTATGTTGGTTGGCGCACCATATTCTCGTATTGCTTGATGAATTTTTGGAGGTGTCTTATCGCTCCAGACTACACAGAGCGCTAATCCCACCATGGCAAAACTGCTTCCCATGAACCACGGACGTGAGCACTCATGACGCATCATCTTCGATTCATTCATATCATCTATAGTTTTTTGTTGTCGGCGTCGATACAACAGGAGTGGTGTTACAAAAAATGGCACGATGACAAATGTACTCAACCCTAAATTCAATAGCAAGTCCTGCACCCAAGAAGTGGCCCCTTTGGAAAACACACTCAGATAACATGCAATACCCAGCCATATAGCACTCAAAACAGCAATGTCTTTGGTGTGTAGTAGTTTCTTTCGTCGAACGATTCGCATGAAAACTAAAAGTATAAATATATTAAAATAAATATAAACAGATAATGGTTCAAAAATTGCCCTGAAAAACGCGTAATAAATATCCGGATATTGTGTGGTAAAGTTATATATCCAGTAATACAGAACAGAAAAATTTTCAGCTTGTTCAAAAGATTCCTGAGCCTTTCTAACATGAATAAAAAGAGCATGAGCAGGGCTTCTCAACAAATACAGGAATACAATCCATAAAATATTAACCAACCAATAACGAGTCATCGCAAACAGCATCGTCCATCCCAAAGCCACCGCAAGCAACAGTGGCCCCAGGAAGATGCTGATCAGCTCTACCACACTGACCCGGCCTGCCAGAAAGTATCCCAACAATAACCGGACATCCGAGAAGTCGAACAGGATGAAGCCTGTAATTGACAGCAGGGTCGCGCCAGCCAGTGTAAACATCAGGGCCTTCCATTGTGCCAGCAATAAGGCAAAAGTACGCAAACGAATGGAGAGTGGTCGTATCTGGGGATATCTGGACTTGGATCGAATTGCAATAGCACCGGCAACCACTGCTGCACATACCACAGCGATATACGGCAGCATCTGCGCTGTGACACCCAATATATCGTGCATGGAATTTTGTGACACAGCAGTTGCTGGCGTAAAAGCCAGCATGGTGCAAAGCCCCAGTATCATGAAGAGCAATACAGCGATACTGATGAGCGGCATCAGATAGCCAATGCGCCGCCACTCAAACCAGAATTGGGCGGCAAGCGGTGATTTAAAGCGATGTACTTCCGGGCGAAACCAGTCACCTATGCGCTCCAGAAGGTTTGACAATCGTGGTGGTCCGCATAGCATATCGAGCCGAGTGTAGTGTATACCCAACCAGCCCAACAGGAAACTCAGCATGATTCCCGGGAGAAAGCTCCATAGGAGCACGCTTTCCCAGGGAATACTTTCAAACAAGGTCCGCAAACTACTGCTCCATGCGTTGGTTATGAAATCCTGAAGATGGATGCCAATCAGCACCGCGGAAAGGACAAAACAGAACGAGCATATTACATAGCCTACCCAGATAACCCTGCGGTAAGACCAGACCAATCCTTGTAATACAGCATAAGATAGAACTGGCACCAGGGGGATAAGGTTACTTACTTCCTTTGTACTCACTGGTCTAGGCAATATCCAGAGCAGGCCACAAAGCAGGGCTATGAACAGCAGCCGTGTGCTGTATATGGTGAATACCAAGATTGGTGTTTCAACCGGCAAGCGGCTGTGTCTCGGCTCGAAATGGAACCGCAGACTCCCCTGGCCGTCAGCCCGTAACATCAGCAACATGGCGCCCATGAATCCAATCATCAGATTCAGTACCAGAGATAATTGGTTGAGGTCTTGGGAAAACATACCATGATCGGTTCCTGCGCTAAGATTTAACACCAGCAGACCTAAACACCCGACCAGTAGCAACCAGGCAGCGATGATACCGCTGACCCGCATCTGCTCCCACAACAGTGCTTTTGTTGACGGCTTCATGGCATTACCCCCCGCGCTACACCTCCCCGTACCCGGGCTATGAAAACTTCTTCAAGGCTTGGTATACGTTGGTCTGTCACACGCCACCCTGCTGCCTGGGCCTGGTCGGCTACTTCCTGTGATGTTCCCGAACACAAGGCCGTCCACACATTACCGTCCTGGCGCGCTTGCACTACCCCTGGCCATTCAGGTGCGGCGTTTTCTGTGCTATGCGTCAGTGTCAGTACCTGATGTCCCGCCTTGATGTCATCCAACGCACCTTGGAAAAGCACTTTGCCTTCGTGCAACATGGCGACCTGATCGGAAACGCGCTCAATTTCATCCAAGAGATGGGAAGAGAACAGTACCGTGCGCCCTTCGTCCGCCACAGTGCGCACAATGGCTTCGAGTATATCACGCCGTGCCACGGGATCAAGTCCCGCCGACGGCTCATCGAGGATCAGTAATTCCGGTCGGTAGGCCAGCGCCATCAACAGCCCGGTCTTGGCCTGTTCTCCGCGGGAGAGCTGCTTTATTTTGCTGGCCGGGTCCAGGGCGAAATGTGTGCGCAGGGCTTCAGAGTAGTCCTCGTCCCAGCCTGGATAGAAGGCCTGGGTGTAACGCATCAGTTCTTTCACAGTCATCCAACCGGGAAGATCGCGTTCTTCTGAAAGAAAGCCAATACGAGACAGCACTTCAACCGGCTCATTAATAGGATTCTTACCAAAGACCCGTACCTCACCGGCAGTCGGACGCAACACACCCAGAAAATGACGCAGCAGCGTGGTCTTCCCCGCGCCGTTCTCCCCCACCAGTCCGAAAACAACACCCCGCGGTACGGTAAGGGTTACATCTACCAGGGCATTCTTCCGCCTGAACTTCCGACACAACCCCGTTGCTAAGAGGACAGGTTCTACCAGGACACCAGTTGCTTCATAATCAATCGTATGATTCATGATACTCGCCCCTCTCCGGCAGCCGGAATACAGCATACCGTTTTCACATCAAGTACAACACATCTTCCAACTAAAACGCCAGAAGTGACACTTCTGCCAGTAGCACATCCACCCGCATCCAGACATTGACTGTATTAAGAAATTAACACAATCTGGACAGTTTGTCAAGAAGCTGCTTTACAGCAAAATTTTCAAAGCCAATCAGCCTGGCACAAATTAATGGAACAGTGGGTTTCTATTGTCCTTAAAATATTCTATCCTTGAATTTAAGCTATTAGTACACCTCAATACAAATGTATGATATCTCTTGAAGTTTATATACCGATATTTTTACATGCTCTGTTGTTAATGCCCTCCTCCTGCTCCGACGTGAAAAACATAGTACACAGAATGCTGCGATTGTATTCAAACACAAAGCAGTTCACACAGTTTATGAACCTAAATAATTACACTTCTTGTTTTTGACATGTGCTGCAACAACATCTATGATGTACTAGAGATGATTACCCAATGGACATAGTAAAAGAAGCTGAAATAATAGAGGGATAATCCATGAAACATGCAGCATTCTCTGCATTGACAATTACCTGTATGCTCTTGCTACCGGGAATCATAACTTCTGGTTGTCAAAGGCCTGCCGGTGAAATACAAATTATCATGCTTCCTGGAGATGTCCCCTTGGAGATGGTCTGGATACCTCCAGGTAGATTTATATTTGGAAGTCCTGAAGATGAACAGGCTCGCAAGGATTGGGAGGGAATCCAGCAAGAAGTCAGCATCACCAGAGGTTTCTGGATGGGAAAATACCCAATTACCCAGGCTCAGTGGTGGGCAATCATGGGGAGTAACCCTTCGTGGTATAGAGGGGACAATCGACCCGTGGAGCGGGTTTCATGGAATGATATCCGGGATTCTGGTGGATACCTGGAAAAGCTTAATGATGCCTTTCCTGAACATAATTTTCGCTTGCCGGGCGAGTCAGAATGGGAGTATGCCTATCGTGCAGGTACCACCTCACGCTTCTATTGGGGCGATGACCCGGATTATACCGCGATAGATGATTATGCCTGGTATAACGAAAACTCAGGTGGTGAAACACACGATGTCGGATTAAAACTGCCCAATGCCTGGGGTTTGCATGACATGGCAGGCAATGTATGGGAATGGTGCGAAGACGACTGGCGCATCTATTACAATCACACATACAATAATGGCAGTGCCTGGGTGAACAGTCCAAGGAGCAATAGCCGGATGCTCCGTGGTGGGGCCTGGAGCTTCGATCCGAGCTACTGTCGTGCAGCGACCCTCCACAGCTTCGCGCCAGGCTTCCGTCTCAGCTATTAAGGTTTTCGTGTGGTGTGTGATGTAGATTGAACCGTGTTCAGTATGGATATGGTAAAAGGGCTGGTTCATTAACAAAGGGTGATATTTCATGAAACGTAAAACGATACTTTTTTTGTCCGTTATCTGCCTGATGTTGCTCATTGCAATCGTAACTATAGGTTACTCTCAACGTGAGAAGCGTATAGCAGTGCCAGATGTCATCGGACTGTCGCAGGAAGCAGCGGTATCCGCTATCGAATCGGTTGAACTATATGTAGGAATGACAGCAGAGCGATATCACGACACCATACCGAAAGGTCAGGTTATCAACCAATACCCAGATGCTGGAATATTGGTGAGACACGGTACAGTGGTAAAGCTGTTGACCGCTACTGATGAACTGAGTGAGTCCGAGTCAATAGTTATGTTACCAGGAGAAGTTCCTCTGATTATGGTTTTGGTACCGCCGGGTAGTTTTCTGATGGGTAGCCCGGATGATGAACTGGATCGCTATGATAACGAAGGACCGCAGCATGAAGTTACCTTTAGCGAAGGCTTCTGGATGTCGAAATATCCAATAACGCAGGTGCAATGGGAGACAATCATGGGGGACAATCCCTCGGGATTCTTGGGAGACAACCGACCTGTGGAGCAGGTTTCATGTAATGATATCCGGGGTTCTGATGGATACCTGGAAAAGCTTAATGAAGCCTTTCCTGACCTTAATTTTCGACTACCAAGCGAAGCAGAGTGGGAGTATGCCTATCGTGCCGGTACCACCACACGGTTTTACTGGGGCGACGATCTCGATTACTCAGAGATAGACGATTACGCCTGGCATCCGGATAACAATTCACCATGGGGTTCCAAAGAAGTTGGATTAAAACTGCCCAACGCCTGGGGGTTACATGACATGTCAGGCAATGTATGGGAATGGTGTGAAGATAATTGGTATGAGAACTACTCTGGTGCGCCAAGTGATGGCAGCGCTTGGGTAGACAGTCCACGAAATAGTTTCCGGATACTACGAGGTGGTTCCTGGCGGGATAACTATCCACTCAGCTGTCGTGCTGCTTCTCGCATCGGCTCTTACCCAGACTATAAAAGCGCCTACTGCGGTTTTCGTGTGGTGTGTGATTTGGACTGAACCGTGTTCAATATGGACATAGTAAAAGGGGTTGATTCATAGTATAGGGGTTAACATATTATGAAACATAAAATTACTACCAGTATGCCAATTACCCGCTGTTGGATTTACTTTAATCGTTTATATGTTGTAGAATAAACCTAAAGGTTGACCGATGTTTGATCTAGAGCCGATACCTGATGTAAAACCTGAATGGGAGAGAACCCATCGCATCCGGGCGTTGGCTAAAAACAAGAAATCGGCTGTATTGAATGAGCTGGAAGATCATAAAAAAAAAGCATAAAAATGATTACAAAAAAATTATGAAGTCAATTCATAATCTTGCAAGTTATGATCGTGGCAGTGATAATTTGAAAAATTATATCAAGCATTGTGAGTTTAATCCAGATGTGTATGAGTTACGCCCCGGAAGAGGCCAGATAAGGCTGTTTTTCTTTTATCACCCGACATCACATGACATTGTCGTATGCACCAATATCTTCTGGAAGGCTGAAGATGACAGAGAAGTGCAGGACAGAGCATTCACAAAATGTCATAATATGCGTAAAGCGTATCTAATGTGGTTAGAACAAACCAAAACACCAGGGAAAGAATGATCATGAACGATACACTTGAAACACTATTAAACGATAAAGAGCTCTGGGCAGATTTTGAAGACTGTCCCACGGTAGAAGAGATTCGAAAAAACCATGTGTTTACAGACTTCGACAAGGACCCGGAATTTGTCTTTGATTGTCTTAAAGGATTTTTTGTCGCTGACATCTATTTCGCTATGAACAAGCAGGGGATAAATAAGAAGGAACTTGCCGAAAAACTGGGTAAATCGAAGCAATATGTAGGGCGGGTTTTGAACGAAAACGCCAACTTCACCTTGAAGAGTCTCGCAGAAATTGCCTGCGCGCTGGATATGAATGTGGAAGCACGGCTCTACCCTCGTGATGAGCATATTGTGTTTGAAAAGATCAATTATACCTTGAATAATCAACCTGACATGCTACACAGCCAAGCGACGAGTACAGCAGCGTTAGGGTCTACCGTAGAGCAGTATACTACAAATGGCGTAAAACTCAAACAGTCATATGCCGTGATGAATACGACTACCGATGAAGGGACTGATCTCTTGCAAGTGGATAGGAACGATATTAGGACCGGTTGTAATGAGGAGGATAACTTTGAGTCTCTTGCAGCTTAATGATTTTTATCTCACAGAGTTGTCGGTGAAATGGTATGAGCCGGAGGGGAATGTGGGGGATAATTTAACCATATCTGCCCATCATGCAATTAATTTCGAAGTGCTTGATCACCGGGAAGTTGCCGACGAATTTGCGTTGAATCTGCAGTTCAAGTTGTTACCCGTTGATCGGGAAAATCCTGCTGGGTACGAGATAAGTGCAGATATATTAGGTTTCTTTACCTTGCCGGATTCCGAGAAGAAAGCGGAACAGCTGGGGAGCTTGGTCTATAATGGTTTACTCATCCTGTATGGCATTTTGCGGGGGGAAATTGCTGCGTTCACTGGCTCATTTCCCGGGGGAAAATTCTTACTGCCTACCGTTGATATGCGGAATGTTATATCCCGCAAGGCAGAGGAGAAAATTCACGAGCAACCTAAGCAAAAGCGTAAAAAACCTCCATCTCAAGCACCCCAAAGCAAACAAAGAACCAAAACCTCCTCTTGAAGCTGTACGATTACCACTGGTAATCGGCTTAGATCCACGAAATCGGCAACTTAGAAGCAATGTTTTTCCTGCCCGCTTCTATATACCAAGTGCTGCCAGTAGTTGACGGTTTTCGTGTGGTATATGATGTGGACTGAACCTGAGTGTGCAGTTTTTTTCTGTTTATTCCGCATGGCATCACTACGATGCTGACGGAGCAGGCAGATTTATCTCGAAGTAACCCGTAAACCTGACATGTGATATAATAAAAGCGACGATTTCTATAAAATATAGAAGAAGTTAGGTTTGAAGCACAATTATGAGGGGGAGTACACTATGAAACATTCAACGCGTCCATTCTATTTAACAGGCATTATTTTGCTGACTTTGGTGATGCTGACATCAGGTTGTCCACAAACTGTAAATCCAACTACGAAAACGATTATGCTGCCGGGTAATGTCCCCCTGGAATTGCTCTGGATACCTCCAGGCAGTTTTATAATGGGTAGTCCTGATGATGAACAAGATAGCGGTGCTGAAGAAGGCCCACAACATGAAGTCACGATTACCGAAGGCTTCTGGATGGGAAAATACCCCATTACCCAGGAACAGTGGGAGGTAATCACGGGCGACAATCCCTCCTGGAGCATTTTTGCAGGTAACAACCGACCCGTGGAACATGTCTCATGGTATGATATCCGTGATACTGGTGGGTATTTGCATTACCTTAATACAATTTTTCCAGGGCATAATTTCCGCCTGCCGAGCGAAGCGGAATGGGAATATGCCTATCGTGCAGGCACCACATCTCGCTTCTACTGGGGCGATGACCCAGACTATACCGAGATAGACGATTACGCCTGGTACGGAAATAATGCATCAGACAGAACACATGATGTCGGGCTGAAACTGCCCAATGCCTGGGGCTTGCATGACATGGCAGGCAATGTGTGGGAGTGGTGCGAGGACGACTGGTATGACCATTATGTTGGCGCACCAAACGATGGCAGCGCCAGAGTGGACCACCAACGGAGTCAACACCGGCTGCTTCGCGGAGGTTCGTGGTTGGTCAATCCGGAAGCCTGTCGAGCGGCGACCCGCACAACCAGCAGCGACCCTGACGACCGTTACCCCACCATCGGTTTTCGTGTGGTGTGTACCATCGACTGAAAAGGAAGGTACAATTTTTCCTTTTTACTGCACGAAATCAACACGCCTGATAGGCTGAATTGCTTTACGATTCAGTGATTACATGACCAGGATATACGCTCACCTTCGCGTTGTACTTTCTTCGAGACGGGTGACACTGCCAGTGCTTTGTAGAAGCTGCTGATATTAGCAGGTGTCGGCTCCAGGAGAACATCAACGCGAAGGTGATGATTTATATAACATGGTCAACTACCGATTCTCCCCCCATTTCAGCCAGCCATAATTGCCGTAATACTCAAGAATCATGCTGCAGTTCTTTTCTCTCGCTTGGTTGATAGGGCAGGAATTTGCACTATCAACAAGAATCTGCTTATACTGCTTAATTGTGGGGTAGATTGTTCTCGTTACTTTACCTGCCAGTGGCGGAGGGATAAGCCATGCAATTCATTTCCCAGGGCGGCGCGCATTATGTGATGTACGGTAATTCGGTGTACCATACCTGTGATCAGAATCCCAAGCACCCCGACCAACTGCACTATGCTATGCATTCCCGCCGTAACAGCCAAGCTATATACACAGGCAATAAACCAAATGAATTAAACCACAGAGGCACAGAAGCACGGAAGCACAGTGTCAAAATCCCAATGGACAGGCTGTAGCTTGGCTTATGACCTGCTTTGTAAGAGGAATTTGTTAAGAATAAAATAGTCCTGTAAGCATATGTCAGCAGAATAGATAGAAGGACAGGCAAGTTGAAATAGATAGTTCTTATATAGAAAACGGTAGTCTGTACTGGCTGGATTGTATAGGCAGAATAAGAAATGTTTGGTGGAAAGGTATCATCAGTGGATTGGAATATATTTTATAGTACCGTCAGTCAAACGTCTGGGGCTATAGTAGGAATTTTTGCAGCGTTTTTAATAACAAAAATAGTTGCAAATCAATCTGAATATTATAGAAACAACGAGAAAGCATCTGATTTTATTAGCAAATCTAGGGCACTAGAGCACGAAACCAAAATACGATATTTCCAGTGGTATAACAAGCATACGGCTAATTGTGAGTTGAGTGAAATTGATGATCTATATCAAGATACAGGCGAAATACTATCTGCTCAAGAGTATTATGAAAAGCTAAATTTCTCTCCCTTTCAACCTAAAGAAGAAGCGCTAGCACTAATTCAAAATAAAGTAGACGAAATTTGGGAGATGAAATGTCCCAATGAAAAAAAATGCCTGTTAAAGGTAACAGAAATATTTTTGACCTTGAATATCAAATACAAATTCCAATAAATAGTGAAAAATTTGCCTCTAGTTTGGAAAATATCTCAGAAGAAAGAGAATTGATTGACAATCTCCTCGTAAGAACAACTTTGCAGTCTGAAATGAATCACGATTTATGGGTAACTCTCAAAGCTGGTTCAGAATCATCGTTACTCGTGGCTATTTCTATTGTAGCAGTAATTTTGCTATTTTTCTGTGGGGTTATTTACCCTCTTAGCTTTCTGCCTTTAGAGCTAAATACTGAAATTTCTCTATCTATCTCAGCTTTTTGGGATATATTATTCTCCTTGAAAGGAACATTGCTCACTCTCATGTCTTTTATCTTTTGCGGGTTGATGATAATTTTTTTTTATGTAAATCACAGATTGAGACACAACAATAAAACTCTATATCAGTTAAAATGGTATAGCTGTATATGTAATTATTCCATCTATTTTAAAAACTATAATGATTATAATGAATCTCTTTATAATTCAATACAATCGACCGATAACGCGGCGACTGATTGATGAGTACTGTGAATAAATACGAGTGAGGGCTAACTGTGTACATTGAAAAGGTAATAATCCAGAACTATAAGTACTTTTATGGGAAGTTTTCTATTGATTTCCAGGATGGAGTCAATGTGCTGGTTGGTAACAACGAAACAGGAAAATCGACTATATTAGAAGCTGTTAACCTTGCGTTATCGGGAATACTATATGGTAGATACTTGAGAAATGAGCTTTGTCAATATTTATTCAATCAGAATTCAGTTAGGGATTATACTGACAGTCTGTCCCAAAAGAGTAAGCTTCCGCCGCCTTCAATCTGCATCGAAGTCTTTTTTTCCAGCGACTATCCTCAATTTGAGGGAAACGGAAACAGTGAGAGAATAAAGGCTTGTGGTGTTGCACTTAAAGTAGAGTTTGATCCAGATTACCAAGACGAATATAAAGCGCTACTTGAGGCTGGTGACCTCGCAAGTATTCCATTAGAGTATTACCGGATTACTTGGAAGTCCTTTTCACGGCAGACAATCACCCGTCGTAGTATTCCAATAAAATCAGTACTCATAGATTCAGCTTCTTCACGTTATCAAAACGGATCGGATGTCTATATCTCACAAATCATTCGTGATGATCTGGAAGATGCTGACCGTGCTGGGTTAGCTCAAGCCTATCGTCGTCTTCAGGTATCCTTCAAGGAAGATGATTCTATCAAGGCTATCAATTCTCGAATAAAAGGTAAGTCCAAGATTACAGACAAACAATTACATGTATCGGTTGACCTGAGTCCCAAAAATTCGTGGGAAACAAATCTGATGACATACCTTGATGAAACACCTTTTCATCAAATTGGTAAAGGAGAGCAATGCATTGTAAAGACGAATCTTGCATTGGGGCACAAGAAAGCGCAGGAGGCTAACTTAATATTGCTTGAGGAACCTGAAAATCACCTTTCACACGCAAGACTGAACGGCTTGATGCAGAGTGTCCTTGAAGGCTGTGCAGAGAAACAAATCATCGTTACTACACATAGCAGCTTCGTCGCCAACAAGCTAGGTTTACAGCATCTTATTTTGCTTAATGATCAAAAAAGTACTCGACTTACTGATCTGCCTTCAGACACATATGAGTTTTTCAAGAAACTACCAGGTTATCAAACACTTCGCCTGATTATCTGTCGTAAGGCCGTTTTGGTGGAGGGAGACTCTGACGAACTTATATTTCAAAAAGCATATATGGACAGGAACGATGGCAGATTGCCTATTCATGATGGTATCGATGTTATATCTGTCCAGATGACATTCAAGCGATTCCTTGATATCGCAATTAAAATCAATCAATTGGTTGCTGTTGTCACAGATAATGATGGAAATTATAAAGAAAATATAGACAATAAGTATAAGGATTACAGCACATACGAGCTCATCAAAATTTTTGCAGATAATCGAGAGAATCTAAAAACTTTGGAATACCAGTTCATTGATGCCAACAAAACATGCCTTAAAAAGTTCCTCGATGTAATTGGGTTAAGTCATACAAGGTATGATACTGATGAAAAAATTGCCAAATACATGCTGAAATATAAAACAAAGTGGGCATTGCGAGTCTTTGAATCAAACAAGGAACTTCAGTACCCTGAGTATATAGTTGATGCGGTTAAATGGTGCAATGAAAAATAACAAGCTTATAATTGCTTCTGCTGGCTCGGGTAAAACCACTTATCTTGTCAACCGTGCCCTTGACATTACTTCTGAGCAGGTTCTCATCACTACGTACACAGAAGCAAACGAGGAGGAAATAAAGAAAGCTATTACCTGCTTAGATGGATACATTCCTGCGAATATAACGATCCAAACTTGGTTTACCTTCCTCTTGCAACACGGTGTCAGGCCATTTCAGAGCGTGCTTGATGAATCAATCCACGAGACGGAAATTGGATTCTTTCTCACTAGCAACAAGTCCGGACAGCGGCTCGATGTGGACGGTAGGCCAATACTTTCAAATGGCAATCCTATTTATTGGGCAGAGATTAATTTCCAAAAATTCTACTTTACGAAATCTTACAGAATCTATTCAGATAAAATTTCTAAGTTCATATTTGAATGCAATAGAGTGACAAAAGGTGATGTTATAAACCGGATTGCCAGAATTTTTGATTATATATTCATAGATGAGGTGCAAGATCTTGCTGGATACGACCTCGATCTACTGAAACTTTTATTCCAATCCAATACTAATGTGCTTCTTGTCGGTGACCCTCGCCAAGTCACCTATCTGACTCATCCTACTTCAAAATACAAAAAATATTCAAACGGCAATATTAAACGCTTTATCGAAGATCAAGTGAGAAAAAAGGCAACCTGCGAAGTGGACGAGACTACTCTTATGAAATCCCATCGAAACTGCCATGCAATATGTGATTTTTCAAACAGACTCTACCCCAATTTATCAGCGTCCCAATCATGTACGTGTTGTTCTCCAGGCAGAGAATCGACCAACCATCAGGGGATATTCTGGATATCAAAAAAAGAAATTGATGAATTCATCAGTATTTTTAGACCAACTCAGCTCCGGTGGAATAAAAAAACTCATTGTAGTACCGAAACCCTAGTAAGGAACTTTGGAGAGTCAAAGGGGCAGACATTTGATCGAGTACTCATCTATCCTACAGTCGATATGAAGAAGTGGCTTCAAGATCATAGGCACTCTTTAACAGATGAGACCAAAGCTAAATTATATGTAGCAATCACTCGGGCTCGCTATAGTGTGACATTCGTACTGGATGAAAATAATATTGAGCCTCAAAATGATCTGATTCGGTACAAGATGGCTAATAGTTGAGAAGTCAAACAGGAGAAATCCAGTGGTCTTATAAACCGTACCACTAAATTGCAACAATTAGCCTGAGCATTTGGGCAATTTGACTAAATGTATTCTACAGGATACACTTATGGCGTGATCGAGATAACAAAACAGAAAAGTCGAATAATGGATACAGAAAAAATAACCCGTTGGGATGCATCGGAATATTTAGAATCGGAAGAAGACATCATTGCGTATGTTGAAGCCGCGCTTGAGGAGAATGATCCGGCGGTATTTGCTGCTGCATTGGGTGACATTGCTAAGGCTAAAGGAATGACGCAAATTGCAAAGGAGACTGGATTGGGACGCGAGAGTCTTTATAAAGCGCTATCCGCTGATGGAAATCCGGAATTTGCTACAATTTTGAAAGTTATTAATGCCCTGGGTTTACGACTTCACGCATCACCAATATCCGTTACAAGAGCAGGCTGACAACGAGTTTGAGTACTCACTTCGTTCGCTGCCCATCGCAAGGTCAGGTGAAGGGACTGAACATGAATTGTCCACAATGCCAAAATGAATTGGAGAAGGGTTACCCCTCTGCAAACTCTTCGCTGTCTTGGATATAAGGAGATTGGTCATGCGGAAAATCATCGTTCTTGAATTTGTTTCTCTCGACGGGATCATCCAAGCGCCGGGCGGACCGCAGGAGGATACCAGTGGCAACTTCAAGTATGGCGGCTGGATTGTGCCGTATTCCGATGAGCGAAGTGGTGCCATCATGCAAGAACAGATGAGCAGAACGCGTGCTCTTTTGCTCGGAAGAAAGACCTACGAAATATTCGCCGCCCATTGGCCGACGCGTGAAAGCGTATGGCCGGGTATCAATTCGGCGACGAAGTATGTTGTTTCGAACACCTGTACCGATTCGCTTTGGGAGAATACGGTAATTATTAAAGGTGACGTCGTAAATGAATTACAGAAGTTGAAGCAGCAAGACGGCCCTGATCTACAGGTGTTTGGCAGCGGCCAGCTATTACAGACGCTCTTCAAGCATGATCTGGTTGATGAACTGTGGCTCAAAATTTATCCTATTATCCTTGGCACAGGCAAGCGTCTTTTCGGCGATGGAAACATGCCGGCGGCATTCAAGCTCACACACTCCGAGACAACGCCAAGTGGTGTCATCTTCGCCAATTACGAACGCGCCGGAGAAATTAAGGTAGGCTCGTTTTTGGATTGAGTTATCATTGAATCCATGAAGCGAAGCGTATTACTGATGATCAACGGGTTGCAGCCGACGTCGCTTCTCAGTATATTCGCAATTCTGTATGGCATACCTGTATTCCATAGTCATGGGCCCATCATAGGGCCGCACAGGCCGGAGATGGCGAACCACACACTAACCGCTTTTCTGCTTGTCTTCTTCCCTACTTTTCTGCCTTTACCTCGGCATTTCCCGCGCTATCCACGGTGAGTGTCCCGATGGTCACACGACGGTCGCCGGGATTCCCGCCAGGCAATAGCCGTTCCATGGTTAGGTTGGTGTCGCCCGGCACCCACAGCCCGACGTACAACAAGGCGCGCTTACCCCGAAGTTCTTCTGGAATGGGAAAGGCCATTTCTGCCCGCAGTTCACCCGGATAGCGTAGTGCTTTCAAGACGTTGTCTTCCACATGGCCGAAGGCAAACAGCGTTCCGTCAACTTCGACATGCCCGAAAGGCAATGCTGCTTCGGGCAAGGTTTCATTGATGCTCCAGAGCAAGTCTGCTACGACATCATTACCGCGCACATAAAGCTTGTCCGCAGACACAGAGAACTGCTCGGGGCGTTCGGTGATCTCGATTTCACCCAGGTGGTAGCGTCGATGCCCATCATCATTGGCGAGGGGCAGCGCGAAGACTGGTGTGCCATCCCTGCGCCCCACGGAAACATATACCGCGTAGCAGCCAGGTTGCGTGTTGGGCGCGTAGCGCACCGCATGCGTTTCTCCCATTACCTCACGCACCACAGTGAAGGTACCTTGGAAAGACAACGCTTCGGCTTCCCCAGGAGGCGCAGTCTCAAGGGCACGTACATCGTGGGATTCGTCCACCAGCACTGCGACAATACCGCCCAGGTCATCTTTCAATGTATAGGTGACGAAGCCGCCCGGGTAGCAAGGCGCGACGCCCACATTCGCCCATTTGCTGGAAATTTCGAAGGGCTGGCCCAGGGCCACGTGCGTGGGCCACGACGCTTCCTGTAATTGCAGCCGGTAACCCATCCGCCGGTTGATCTGGTCGATAATATCGCGATTCTCTTCCAACAATATTCGTGGCCACCAGTGGATGGACATGTAGCTAGCGCGGTAATCCTCCACAGCCTTCAACAGTAGAGAACCGTCGCCCCATGCGCCCCGTTCCTTGGAGCCTCCATAGTGTTCATGCTCCAGGATAACTGGAAAATGTGGCGCGAAGAGGCGTGCCATCCCGTCGTGGTACCATGATAGTGGAGGTGGCTGCACACAGATGCTGTCGTCGCGCAAGGTGACCCCTTGCGACAGGGCGTAGTCTGTTATTTCATGGTGAACCACCGGCGCATCATGCCCAGCAAAATCATCGCTGATCGCCAACTGGGTGTTCGGAAAATGCTTTACATGCAGGTCGATGTGTACCTTTTTTACCGACAGTGGATAGTCCACCCCTGTGCTTGCGTGATTGTGCCCTTCGCCCCACACGCCATAGGTGCCGATATCGATAAAGGCCACATTCGGATTGCCATTGTAGCGAGCAGCCATAGCCGCCAGAAATCCTTCGAGCTTCTCCAGAAATATGGGATCGCCATAGTCAGGTTCCCAGTATGGTCCGTCTTCCAGTGTGCCCGCCCCTGGCCTGAAGCGCAAGCCTTTTGCCCCAGCTTCATGCACCCATTTGGGCGTGGCCCACTCCATCCAGGACTCCGAGCAGGTGATGCGGAAGGCAACCTGTTTCCCTTGCTCAATCCACCGTTGTGCCGGTGTGTCGAGAACGTTCCAGGTATAGACACCCTCTTCCTGCTCAATGTAGCTCCAGGGTATGCGAAGATAGACCACAGACAAACCGGGGAAGTCTTCCAGAGTGTCCGACGGCGCCAAGTTCCATCCGTAGTTCCGTGGAACGTTCGAGTAGTAGTGCATGGTCCAGCCCATAGACGGGTTTACCAGGGCTTCCCCTGTGTCCACTGGCCGCACAGTGACCAGATCCGCGACTTCCCCGTTCTCCATGGAGACCGCTCCCAGCCACATACATACCATCATACCCATACTTATCACCATGTCGTTTCCCTCGTATTGGTTGCGTCTTATGCCAAGGCTGTAGTGTAGCATAATCAGCCAAAGCGTAATAATGACATGACCTGTCCCCACAGGTTCTCAGGTTCATATACTAAGTTCACCATTTTGTTCTGGAATGCAATCGCAGCATTTCTTTGAACGAGACCCTGGTTTGCCGGAACTGCCCGTCGTATATGAAGGAACGGCAACACTGGGCAACGTGAATGGGCAAGGCCCCCCCTGTCTTGTTAACGAGTTGTACTACGGTTCTTGAGGCACGCCCTGTGCTCGCAATGCATCGTCAAATGCCTCCTTGAATTCAACGGGGATTCGTATTTTACCTGTCGTAGTCCAGGCCATATACTTGCTTTTAATCTTCAAAGTATTGTCGTTATTGCCTACCCAAGTATAAGACTCGATTTTATCCCATTGAATCACACTAAAATAGGCACGTATGCCACCGCTACGCAGTTCCAGGTGACTGATTGCCATGAGAAGACATATTGATGACAAACTGGCACACCCGACAACGCTCGGAAAGAGGTAGACTATATCTTCTACGATACCCCACAAGTAAACAGGAATGATTGCCAATCCTGCCATTAGAAAGAAAACAGCGCCAACTAAGTATCCAGGCCAATACGGGTTAGGCCCACAATCTTTTACCAGCGGTCCAATCATCTGATCGCCAGCCAATTTGATTTGCGGAGTAAGTATCAGAAAATCCTGGAGGAGGACAAGCATCAAGGCGACAATAAAGGCATCGAATGAGTCTATAAAACGCGAGAGAATAAACCACAACACCACCAAGGCAACAACGAAATAAATTGTATTCAATAACTGAAACTTGATACTCATCTTTATCTCCTGTTTCATTGATTCAAAATCGCTGCCTTAACAAATTATACTCAGTTAAATGAGTATAGTGCCACATTAATCTTCACCTTACTCAAGGGCATGGGCATCATACAGAATTTACCAGTCACCAATACTCATTTCATTTCATATGAAAAGTAATGTAAATTAAGAAGTCTAAAATCTTGACTATCTTTATAACAACAGTTATGATTCCTCGTTGTGCTTGAGGTGATGAAGCGGTATATAGAAATCCAGGGGAAGAATAATATGAAACGCTCAACGTATCTTATCTTTTTTATTAGTATCGTATTTCTGGCTTTGGTGATATTGATATCGGGTTCTCCACTACCTGCAGAACGAGTAACAGTATCTGGTGAAGACCCAGGCGAGGCTTTCAGCCAGTATTCTGCTACTGATAGCGAGTTAAGTCAAAGGTCTGCCGGTGATTTGCAAATCATCATGCTTCCACGAGATGTCCCTTTGGAGATGCTCTGGATTCCTCCAGGCCACTTTATGATGGGCCGGTATCCCGGGGAGCAGGACAGCTTAGATAGCGAAATGCCCCAGCATGAAGTCACCATTGCCGAAGGCTTCTGGATAGGGAAATATGAGATTACCCAGGCACAGTGGAAGGCAGTCATGGGGAACAATCCATCGGATTTCAAAGGGGACAATCGACCTGTGGAGCAGGTCTCCTGGAATGATATCTGTAGTTCTGATGGGTATCTTGAAAAACTCAATGAGGTAAATGCAGGACATAAATTTCGACTACCCAGTGAAGCAGAATGGGAATACGCCTATCGGGCTGGCACGACAACACGGTTCTACTGGGGCGACGACCCAGATTACACCGAGATAAATGATTACGCCTGGAATGCGGACAACTCAGATGAAAAAATACATGATGTAGGGCTAAAGCTACCCAATGCATGGGGATTGCATGACATGGCAGGCAATGCGTGGGAGTGGTGTGAGGACTACTGGCATATCAATTATGATGGCGCACCAAACGATGGCAGTGCCTGGGTGGACAACCCATGGGATATGCTTCGGCTGCTTCGCGGGGGGTCGTGGCGGGGCAATCCGAGCCGCTGTCGAGCTGCGAACCACGGTGACTTCGATCCAGACGGCCGCGATCGCAGCATTGGTTTTCGTGTGGTGTGCGCCACGGACTGAGCAGCAATGTCTGGTTTTATTCTTTGTTTCCTGTACGAAAAACAACCCACCTGTGATGAAACCAGGATGGTATATCCTCGACGATGACGGCAGGGCGAGACGTTAATATAGAACTATAGGACAGTATCTATACAATTAACAATATACTACATATACTGTTTGATTAGTAAGCAATAAGCCTCTGTGCCACGCCTCTGGCATCCACTATGTACCTCAGGCACACTGCATGTTCGCCGAAGGTATTGATTATGACAACCAATCTGCCACAAATTCTTCCGAATAGCGAATCATCTCATTTATCACCGGGATCAGCGCGTCGTTCTCACCGGTACGCACCGGGTTGATATATTCCCAGACAATATCTTTATCTCGAGTAACCTCCAGTACACGCCCACTATTGGTTTCTGTGATCAGGAAGTTGCCGTTGGGCAGGTCCCAAGCCGCGCCACAAGTCCGTGAGAAGAACGGTTGCTCAGGTGTACCGCGATATTCCCAAGTCACCTCGCGGGTGAGCGGATCAAACTCCACGACCCGCGATGCTGGATACATCAAACGATGCCACATCGGCCCGACATTATCAAACAGCAGCATCCGGTCGTTGGGCAACAGTTTCGGATCATGTGGATAATTCCACTGCCCAGCCAGGCCCCAGGTGAAGACCTCCTCCTCCATATCAAGTACACCGATAAAGTCGATCTGTAATAGACAGAGCAGCACATTGCCCTCACGGAAGGCGGGGATACGGTCACTCAATTGGCCATCCAGTACCTGTATCGAGTTTGTGTGCAGGATGTCTCCGCTGTAATGGGCATTACGCAGCAGGGGTGCAAAGGATGAATCTTCCAGCGCTTTCAGGGTGGAAATCTTTTTGAGCGACTCTCCATTGGAATCAAGAATCTCCACATAATCCACCAGTGTCATAGCGTCCATGCCTGCCAGGGGATTCTCTTCCCATTCACGCGATAGAATAAATATCTGCCCGTCGTCCTGGATGAACATGTCGTGGTGGAACCCCTGCTCAATCTTCTTCCAATGGATTTTGCTGTCCTTGTCCATCTTGACAAGCACCTCGTCACATAGGAGTGCCAGCACATCACCATTGGGGTAGAGATGGGAACGACGCCAAATTCGGCCTTCATAACGTTTGTCGCCAAATTTGGGCTGCCAGGTATGGACGATATCTCCTTCCATATCCATCAGGTTAATTACGTTATTATCTCCGCTCTGGAAAAAATTATAGCCGGGATAAGCTTGTTCCGGATCATAGGTTACCACCCCGCTTTCCTTTGGGGCGAGGCTGACAGCATCAAGGTAGCCGATGGCTTGCAGACGTGCAAAATGTTCCTGGTCAATACCGTCCTTCTGTTCTGGAGCCGCATGCAGGTTCAATTGAAACTCCATAACATTCGGTGGCGTCGGGGGTCGGTGCCAACTGTCCTGCGGCAGGTAGAGCTCGATACTATCAATGTAATAGCGGTTCTCCGTCGTCGGAGGAATGTCCAAGCCAATAAATCTGATGTTTAATATGGTGTCCAGAAAGTTATCGGTACTTAGTCCCTGCACAAACCAGGGTTGGAGTCGGCCAAACTGGCTCAAAGCACTGACAAAAAGACTGTCTCCGATATAATCGGTATCGAAGATCAACGCCCCAGAATCTTGTGGTGTGGGTATAGGTACCCTGAGAAGTTGTTCAAAGTGATGGCCATTGCTCAACAGGCCGCTGACATCCACGACCATTTCCAGCGGTTCTATGATCTCACTGTTGCTGACGAATCGAATCCCGGCCTCACCGGGGGAGAGGTTCAGGAAGCTTTCCTGCCATCCGACCAACAAGGCCCCTTCGCGTTCCGGTTCCCCAGCTTCAATATGCAGTGCTCCTGACTCCAATTCGGAGTCAGCACCTTGCAGTGCAAAGTTCAGGGGATTGCGATCCTGGAAATCGATAGCCCGGTTCACATTTCTTAGGGCTTCCTTCTCGTTAAAATTGCTGATATAGACAAAGGGATCGGCGTGCCAGATGGTTGCAATTTGTTCCTCTGACATGCGCAAAAGCAGATTGCGGAGGTAGGCGACGGGATCGGCGGAAGCCACTGCCAGTGCGGAGATAAAGGGAATTACGCGATCGGCACAGTCGCTTTCGAGCAGCGCTTCAATCAAGGGGAATGCAACTGTATCAATATCATCAATAAGAAAGGCCAGGTAGGTGCGGTCTGTCTGCATGCCTTTTATGAGTGTTTCCACGGCGGAGCAGGTATCAGCGTTTTCTTGAAGCGTTCGAGCTTCTGCTATCCAGCCGAGGGTGGCGTTTTCATCCCATCCCATGGCTTTTGTATGTGCCTGCAATGCCTCTGAAGGCGGACGTACCGTCGGGTACACCTCTGAATCAAAGTTTCGCACAAACTCAAAAATATAGGAACGGCTACGCGGTTTCATACCCAGGGCGTGGACAAGAAGGGCATCAGGATTCGTCTCGGCCAAGGACGGTGATTCCGAAATCAGGAGTATGAGTGTGCTGCGCTGCACACCGAGGATAGCCTGTTGTCCTGCAATGACGGCAGCAAGTACTACAATAATGCCCCAAAGGTAGCTCTTCTTCATGATTGTTTCCTTATCGCGTTGTATTTTCTTATGGATCATACTTGCGGTACCCATGAATCAAGATAATTCAATAGTAGCAGAAAATTCATATAGAGCGTTCTGCAAGCATTAGTCTGTGCTCCTGTTTGCAATAACATCCAACAACAAATAAAGGAGCACAGTAAAATGGGACATACACAGCATAATTCAACGATTATTATAGATCAAGTTTATGTTGAATTTATGGAGGGTATGGTACAGAGCGGTTTATGGAGATAATAGTACAGAGCGGTATAGGTAGCTTATGCTGTATAAAATCCTCAATTACCTTATTGGATAGTTTATACACTGCGAAGCAAAATTTTAGAGTGAATATAAACACTATACATGATTTACAATGAAATCATGCTCACGCAGGCACGTGAATCAGAGCAATACACCTTACAGTGGCACCATACTATGGCAAGGGCATATGGTATAAGAATCCGTCTTCAGCACCGATAAGGATTTCTACTTTGCCATCACCTGCCAAATCAACCGTCGTGGGACTGCTGGTGTGCCCAGCCAGGCGACGTGTATCGAGCGGCCCCAGATCTCGTAAGACGATCATGCCTTCCACCTCGCCAAGATTTTTCAAGACAGAAACATTGATACTGTTGACCAGAATATCCAGCTTGCCATCGTTGTCGATATCGACAATAGCCAGTTTCCTGCGACCACTTCCCCCGGCCCAGCGGTCGTTCATTTGCAGGGGTTCGGTCTCATCTTCCATGCGGAATATCCGCTCACCCGGGAGCAGCGCCAGACTGTCTCCACGTTGCTCACGCCGGAACAGTGCCAGGAATCCCTCATGGTCCAGCATCACCAAATCTGTCAGGCCATTGCCATTCCAGTCTACCGCTACGGGTGTCGTACGCCATTGGGTCACGAGCGCGTTACCTTCGGGATTCCACCAGTTCCAGGCAGGCTTGGGCACCGCTCCCTCCCAGGCAACTTCTATAGGCTGCGCGGCTGCCAGGCGGGGCTCGGTGCGTGTTCCGATATTTTCATACCAAACCACCTGTCCCCAGATGGAGTTTACAATCAGATCAGGCAAGCCGTTGTGATTCCAGTCCGCGACAGACAAGGTGGTATAGCCCCACTTTGCTTCTGCCGGTCCCTGTATTGAGCCGTTGACTCCGGCCTGTATCCAAATCACCTCACCATCGGCTTCCAGAAGCTTCGGAGCAGCCCAGCGCACGGGATTCCCCCCCAGGTTCTCAATAAAAGCTATCTGGCCCGCGGTGTTCCCTACAATGATGTCGTCACGTCCATCGCCATTCCAGTCAAAACCTACTGGTGTAGCGAGTGCCCCAAATTTTATGTCTTCTGCTTGTTGTCGAAAATAACGTGGTGGCAGAAATTGGGGAATACCGTCCACCACTTCACCGGTATGCTCCACCAGGGCAACCCGGCCATCTTCATCTCCGACAATCAGGTCAAGATGACCGTTTCCCGTAAAATCATAGGCAACAGGCGTAATCATGCACAGGTCCATTGTCAGGCGTTTATCTTGATAGGTCAGCGGGCGACCCGGAGCAAACAACGGCGCTTCACGGGTACCGACATTTTTGAAGAAGGTGAAACCGTCCCGGAACTCTCCGCACAACAGGTCCGGTTTACCGTCTCCGGTAAAATCCGCAAAATTCGGAGATGGCCGCCCAAACACAACAATGGGTGTGCCATCGGTGGTCATCAGCTTTTCCGGCTCCTGATACTGCGGGGCATCGTTGCTTCCTGTGTTTCTATACAGATACACATAGCCCCGCAAAGGGCCGCGTGTCCATTGCCCCCGTGCATCATAGGCATCATCCCAACCGTAGTCCCCCCAATAGCCAATGCCTACCAGCAAATCCAGGACACCATTTCCATTGAAATCGATGAGTTTCCACTGATTCGCTCGTATCCGGCCATCACCCACCTCAATTTCCGGATTTACCGGCAACTCAACCGTATCATTTAAAACAGTCTGCTTAAATTGAGGGTATACTTTGCCAGGCGTCATCACGACAGGCTCGCCTTCCACATACGATACCTGGACATTGTCTGCGGCATCTCCCAGCCGCCTGGCAGCGGCAAACACTGGTAAACCAGTCTCCGGGTCCGATTCGCCCGTGTTTTCAAAAAGGTAGACGCCGTTGTAAGGAATATCTGTGCATACCACCACGAGATCCATGAGTCCATTGTTGTTAAAGTCCATGGGCAAAGGCCAAGCCCAAAGTCCCACACCGAGGTCCACCAGCAGCCCCGGGTGGTTGTATTTCAGGCGTTCCAGCTTAGGTGCTTCTACGGCGCCAACGCTCAATACGGACACAAAAAGGCAAATACCAAACAACAAAATACCCATAACGACCATCTTCATCCCGAATCTCCTGATATACTTTACACTCGCTTCTTGCCTGGGGCCAGTCTATAGGATTTCCCAATACACTGCTGACTATACCGCGTCTGAAAGTAACGATCAAGTCATGCAAATAACCTCTTTTGCCCAGATCGCAACTAAATACCAATGTAAACAATATTATATAGCCACATATCATCTCAAAACAGGATACAAAACAACAATTAAAACTATGAATACTGTCCAAAATCAAACGCCGCCTGATACATGGAAGCAAGATTGCACCAAGGTACATTGGGGGGTAGATTGTTGCCCTCACGAAACACAAAGCGACCCCCTTCCATAATACCACTGGTCAGGATTTCCTTGCTCCGTGCATACACCTGATCCGGAGTCCCGTTCACCAGCGTGGCCACTTCCACCCCACCCATGATGGCCACATCCGTGCCCAGTTCCCGACGCAGTCTGCCGAAATCTACCGGGAATCCGGTATCAAAAGTAGCGACTCCCAGTTCTTCATGCAAGATTGGAAAATGGCGGGTGGCATCTCCACAAAGATGCATAGAACGTTTGCCGCCTTCTGGATTGATGGATTCATAATAATAGCGATGATGGGGCAAGATATGCTCTCGATATTGCTTGATTCCAAGCATGGCAATGGAATCATCGGCCAATCCGGCATCTCCCCCATCGGGCATTTCAAAATAATTCAGAAAAGCTTTACGCCGGAGTAATGCCGCGTCCATGATGAAGCGGAAGAGGCGATGTGCGTACTCAGGTGCGGTTATCAGGTCGGTCAGGATATCATTGCCGCGGATGTTCATTGCGACCGTCAACGGCCCATCGGTTCCAAAGCCGGGCGGCAGGATTTCAATGGGTCGATCCAGAAAGGTTTTGTCGGCGGCATACCCTTGCAGGTAATTGTAGAAATCCACCGCGGTCTTGAAGGGAGGCCGGTCCAGGGGCCGGGTGATGTCGATGTCAAACACCGCTTCCCGCTGATCGCCTGCATAGACTGGGGTACTGTCCGGAACTTGGCCCGACGCAAAATTTACCGGACATCCAAAATACCAGGCTTCGTACACATTCTGGAAATGGATAGGAATACGCCAGACATCCGGTAACTGCATCGGGCTGTCGCAAAAGCGGTTATAACGCATCCGGCAGACGTAGTCGAAAAGCAATTGCGCTTTGAGCAGGTATTCCGGATGCTGAAACACCAGCTCATAAGTCAGTTCACCGCAAGATATGCGCGTGTCCAGCAACGCGACCCGGTTATTCACGCCGTACAATACCGGAACCCGGGTTGGATTTCCAGCATGGAACGCTTCCCAGAGTGCAGCCTTGTCATCGTCCTCCGGTAATGGCGGTTGATAGGGGCCTAAGTCCGCATTCTTAATTACCGGCAATTCCCACCGTGGATCAAATAAATCGTTCATCTCATTTCCCCCATGTTTAGAACTGTTCTTCCTGTATAGTATCAACATAATGTTATTAATACCAAAACAAAAATTTAAATCGTTCGTGAAAATTTACTACACTGATTCCAGTAGCTGAAGAATTACCTGTTAAAAAAACTGAATTTTACTGAACAAACCGAATAAGGACATCGACATGAAACTCAGTCCCATTTCCATCCTGATACTCAGCAGTTATATCTACTCAGCAGGCGCTGTCAATGAAAATGAATCACTATCCCAGAGTGAAGTCCCCGAACAACTGGCGATCATAGCGTACTGCACGCCTACGGCAGAACAAATGTCGGTGGAACGTTTCAAAGAAATGGTGGAAGCCGGTTTCTCTGCCGGGATTCCGGCTGAGCGCAATCATGACATTGATAGCATGGAAGCCATGTTGGACCTTGCCCAGGAAGCAGGTATGCAGTTATTTGTGAATTGCCGTGAGATGCTGGAAGACCCCGAAGGTACAGCACTTCACTTTCGCGATCATCCCGCCGTCGCGGGGTATTTCATTATTGATGAACCAAGCTGGAGCGAGGACGGATGGGAAAAAACGGAGTACGTCGCGATACCGGTGAGGAACCTGGCCCTGGGTGAAATCGTCGATAGCATCAAATCCGTGGACCCTGAACGCCCCAGCTACATAAACCTGTTTCCCAATGTGGCATCTCCACAACAGCTCGGCACATCGAGTTATCGAGCGTATGTCCAGAATTTTCTGGATGAAGTTCCTGGCGCGGAATTTGTTTCATTCGACCATTATCCCATAGCCAATTATCAAATACGGGACGCGTGGTACGAGAATCTAGAAATTGTTTCCAGTTTGGCGCGTGAACGCGATATTCCATTCTGGGCCTTCGCGTTGTCTTCCACACACTACGCATATACCCCTGCCACCGCGGCACAGTTGAAAATGCAAATGTATATCAATTTGGCGTATGGCGCCCAGGCATTACAGTATTTTCCATACTGGGCTCCCAACAGCGCCCATTGGTTCGCTCCGATAGAATATGACGGCAACCGCAGTTATTTATTTCAAATCGTAAAAGACCTGAATATAGAAATCCAGAAACATGCTCCCATATTTAAAGGGGCAACAGTACTGAATGTCGGTCATACCGGTACACAAGCGCAATGGCGTCCCGGCAACGAAAGCAGCCCGGAATCCTGGGAATATGAAAAGGAACCTCTGCCACCCGGCACACAGCAGTACCAACCTGAATCGCCTGTTACACAATTGCTAGCCCAGGGTAAAAACGGCGCGGTGGTTTCCACATTGCAAAAGGGAGCGTACCGATACCTGGCAGTTGTCAACAAAGACTATGCCCATATGCTGGTGCTCAGGTTAAATTTCGACGGGTCACGGGAAATCGACCTGTTTGAAGAAACTGGTACGTGGCAAGCTCTGAACGACCTTCAGTTCCGTACGCTGATACAACCTGGAGATATGGCTATACTCCGCTGGCAGCACGAATAACCACATGGAATCGAATCAATCAAGAGTGCCAGTCAGAACAACAAACCTTTACGCTGACCGTCCATGCCTATCTGAACGGTGTGTGTAAAAAGCTTGCTCACCGGTATATTGTCTTAACCCATTGCCGTCAACATAAAAAAAGCCCGTGACATTGTTCACTTCAACATCACGGGCTTGATTCATTTCTTATTCAGTACTACCTACTCGTAATACTGCATGTACATTTTCGTTTGTTATGCGACCCGGCGACGGGATACCAGAACCATACCGGACAGTGCAATCAGCAATGCCACGATTACCAATGCCAGCGGTGACGATACAGGCAACCCTTCAACCACAATCAGTGTAAAGCTAGCACTAGCCTCACCATTTTCGGCAGTTACCGTAACAGAATATACACCGGATTCATCTAAACTCTTCATTTCGCCCAAAGGCAGCGTGGTGAAGATTTCGCCGTCAATAACATTACCATTTTTACGCCACACGATGGTTGGTTCACCAATCGCATTGTGGTTGAGTATCAGATTTACATTCTGTCCAATTGTTGCGGCACTTGGCCCAGAGATGGAAACACTTAACGGTTCAAATTCGTACGCACCGACATCAGGAGCACTACCCTTGGGACGTGCAACACCAAGCAGGTCAGTGGCGGGGAAAGGTGCCAGACCTTCATTGATGGCTGGTGAACTAGCAAGCAAACGTAAGTCACCTGCGTCAGCATCCACGAACATCGGGTCCTCATTCCAAGTGCCTCCTTGGACAATTGAATTGGTTACCGGTACATTGACACCATTGGCTTCATTGCCCCAGACAATACTGTTGTGCAGTGATCCGGAAACGCCATCAGCACGTACCGTAAAACCTGCGCCACCGGTGTTGCCATAAAAGCTGCTGTAGTGTACGTTATAGGTCGTTGGAACTTCACCAGGTTGATGCCAGGCAAATATCGCGCTACTGATACCACCACCATGATTTTCAATGAAAGCGCAGTTGGTGATATTGGCCGTACCCCGGGCATGTACAGCAATTGCGGCACCATGATTGTTTGCTATCGTTGCATTACCAATAAACATGGTACGTTCAATGGTCACGATTTTCGCAGTGTCCCATAGTGCAATGGCGCCACCGTGACCACCTGTGTTGTCTTCAAATACGCAGTCCTGTATGGTTACAGTACCTTCACCAGCAGCAGGAACCCGAATCGCACCACCAGGTCCAGCCGAAGAGTTGTTTCTAAATGTACAACCGATTAATGTACCATGAGATTCACCACCATCGCGGAAAGAAACAGCACCACCTGAACCACCAACATTGTCTTCAAATAAACAATTGATAAAAGTACCGTGAGCACCACCATCACGCATCGTGACAGCAGCATTCCAGTTATTCTGTGTAAAATTATCTTTAAAAGTTGTGTTCGTTACTATCGGCATGGAACCATCGTTCACCAGCATGCCTCCAGCAATACCCTTACTGGAATTATTCTCTACTACGCAATTAATGATATTCGGGCTGGAATTTTGCAACCAGACTGTGCCATGGTTGTTGTTATCGCCTTGGTGATTGTTAAAAATCCAACAATTAACTAGAGTGTTGGTGTTATTTGAACCATTATAACGAAGTGCAGAACCAGCAAAACCATCAAAGCCACCTTCCTGGTTGTCACCACCGGTGATGGTAAAGCCGTCAATGCGTGTATTGGTAGCGCTGTTCGCGACAATGATGACGCGGCCCTGCATATTTCCGTCAATGATTGTTTCATTGGGGGTTGGTGCCACCGCAGATACATTGCGTTGCGCTAATGAGGTTTCATTACCGACAAAACCGCCATAACCCGAGACATTGGCAGGCCAAATGATTTCAAACTCTGTGTAGGTTCCTGCAGCTACCCACACATCTTCTGCTGCGGCACGGCCATCATTCAGGGCAGCTTGAATTTCCCCATAAGCATTGGCCCAACTCGTACCGTTCTGGCTGCCAGCACCACCCGGCACGACAAATACCTGGGCCATGGCTGGCCCGCCACTAAGCAGCAGGGCAATCACAATTGCCCAACCAAGTGTTCTCCTGTAATACGCGTTCATTCTGATTCTCTCCCATAAAGTTACTTCACATAATAAAAAGAAAATGTGATACCAAGTATGTGCTGCTACATTTACAGCATTTTTTAAACTATACTTGATATATAATTTCATAAATTCACATAAATGTCAAGTAGATCAGAATTTATTTTTTAATTACTATTATTTACTGTAATTTACATTTTAATCAGTTTGGACACCTATTTTGTGTCATAGTATATAACAATAATTTTGCCAATAGCATTATAGGAATTATCTTGTTGGGGTACAGATATGACGCAAATGTGCAAAAAAAAACCCGTGACATTGATCAATGTATCAACATCACGGGCCAGGATTTGTATCTATTTATTTGAGCTAAATACGTTTTTCCGTGCGTATCACCACATAGTATACTATTTGATGCTTACACTGCGTCGTGACAGTAATGTCATAGCAGCAATAGCAACCAAAGCAGATAATACAATCAATGCAAGCGGTGATGAAACCGGCAGTGAAGTAACCACATTCAAGCTAAAAGTTACTGTGCGCGGGCCATTGTCTGCATTAATGGTCACAGAATAAACACCTGCAGCATCTTCACTTTCTATGAACAATGGCAGCACATTGAACTCTTCGCCATCGATGACTTCGCCATCTTTTGACCAAGTGTAAGTAATATTACCTGCCGCGTTGCGAACTTGGGCTATCAAATTGACTTCAGAATTGAGTACCGCAAATGACGGACCTTCAATACTGGCCTGCATGGTTGGCATATAGTCTGCTTCATAAGCACCGATATCTGGTTCCGTTCCAGCAGGTTGCGGACGAGGTTCACCTTCAAAGTCCCACAGGAGTGTTGAGTCCCATGCGGCAGCAGAAGCAGGTGAATCTTCAGAAACGAGACGTCCATCAGCATCGATCAACGGATCAGCAATAATGCTGTCTGCGGGGATGTGGGGTGCAGGGACATGAATGACGCCACTTGCTCCTTCTGAACCACCCCAGAAAATGTTATGGCTTCCCTGGATCGGAGCATTGGCCCAAGCCAGACCATTGGTAGACTGACTTGCATCTAATATGCTGTAGTTGGCCGTAAAGACACCACCAGGATTCCCATTACCTATCATGACATCACCAGCTGAACCGGTAACAACACAATGGGTCAGGTTCATCAACGATTGGCCATTGCCCTCTCCCATGCTATTCATGTTGATAACAACCCCACCCCCATGATCTGTGTGCGCAAGAAATACGGAATTAACCGCATTCAGCGTTTTGACACCTGTGCTGGCGGCAGCGGTTCCATCACCGATATAGCAACCATCGGCAACAAGTACCCGATCGAGATTGAGAGTAGCAAAATTGTTGATTGTGCCAGCAAAGTCAATGTGGCGACCAGTCAGATCACAATTCTCGAACGTCAGATTACCATGCAGAACACGTGCATGCAATACAGTTGCTGAGCTTTCGGTCAAAATAGAGTTTTTGACCGTTACGTTCATGCCTTGAGTGATCATAAAACCGACATCAATAGCACCACTCAAGGTAATATTGTCAAAAACGATATTCGTGTTCGCAGTATACCAGTTCGCATCCGCTAAAATTCTGTGATCAGCAAAACTGAAATCGTTGAATGTCAAAACGCCAGCACTCGTAGCGCGTAGAGCCTGCCCACGACCAGAACCACCATTTACGGTCACAGGATTACTGGACTCTTGACCAAGCCACCAGTTACCCTGAGATATCCATTCACAATCATTAAATACGACTGTGGAGTTGCCACGAGTGAATACACCATTGGCTAATGGACCACCTTCTTCAATGCGTCGACCATCAAATAGACAATTGGTGAAAGTAGCCGGACCACTGTAAACAGCTACCAGCATCTGATCGCCACCTGTTGGATAAGCAGCAAAATGGACATTCTCCACATCCAGACCCAGATTTCGATTTGTTCCGCTGGCAGTTAATGCACGGCGTTCACCACCTGGAGAACTTGGTCCAACATACACAATCATCTTGTCTTCTTCACTGCTGCCAAGTAAGGTCAGGGAACCTGGTCGTTCTGCAAAATTGCCTTCACCATTAATCCAGGCACCAACGACCATAGACAGGCGATTGGGGGTACCACCACCCTCAGCAGCAATTATTTCCGGCACAACGCCGTCTGCTGCCTGAATAGTGATGTCTTCCTGGCCTGCCAGCACAGCGCCAACATACAGACCGGATTCTTCAATGGTGACTACCGTCCCTGGCCCCATGGTGTTATCATTATTAATGGCAGCCATGGCACGCATCAATGCATCTTCCCCTGCAAAGTGGGCAACACCGGTACCTGAAAAATCTCCGCTGTCTGACCCAGAAAGACTCACTGTAATGCTTCCCTGCGCATGAACTACACCTGCTGTACACATTACAGCAAGCGCAAGCAGCCAATGCGCTTTCGTGTGTTTAATCTCGCTCATTCCTCACTCTCCTTTGTATTATGTGTATGAACATTTAGCCGTCTGATTTCAGTCAGATTCAGTTTATAACACAATTCTTTTATTTCTGAGCGTATATAATTTCAGATTTCACTTTGTATTGTCAAGTAGAAATGTAGATTAATTATTTTAAAATCTTTTACAACAAGATGCATACTACATAGTGAACAAAGTATTAAATATATTGAATATGAATATTATGCTTCACAAAACTAAAAAATTATTAAAATTAATATTATGGATTTTATGCACATTAATCTTATTTATGTTTCGTGCAAAAATATGCAATTGGAGATACCAGATCGGCTTGCTATACAGTAGTTCTAGTCCACCATACCCAGAATTAACTGTTCTAACGCGCCTAAATTGGCAACAACATAATCGGGTTGTTGAACAGCATTCTGTAGATCGGATTCCTGGGTTTCGCCGCTTAACACGAGAATGGAGGTAATACCTGCACGGTAAGCCATCTCCATGTCAGTGTAAAGCCTGTCACCGATCATGGCAGTAAAGGCTGGCGATGCCCCCAGCTTGGTCAGTCCCATTTGAACCATTGTTGCTTCTGGTTTTCCGATGTAGACAGGGGTTCTACCAGTAGCGCTTTCCACCAATGCGGCAATAGAACCACAATCCGGGATGGGGCCATCTTCCGTAGGACAAACCTTGTCAGGATTGGTCGCTATATAGGGCAAACCCGCCCGCACCAAGTGGCAGAATCTGGCCAGCCGTGGGTAGGTCAATGTGGTGTCAAATGCCAACACCACGGCTTCGGGGTCTTCGTCTACCACCAGCAAACCTGCTTTGCTCAGCTCTTCAACAAAGGAAGGGGTAGACAATGTGTAAATTCGTCGGTATGGTGTTTCTAAGGCCAGGTACTGTGCTGTAGCTTCACCAGCTGTGAGAATTTGATCGGGTGCGGCGTTGATGCCCAAATCCGTCAACTTCCGGGCGTAGTCCTCAGCAGACTTGGTTGGATTGTTGGTAAAGTAGAGATAGGAACATTGCTTGGTTACCAGATTTTCTATAAACGATTTGGCACCTGGTAGCAGGCGGTTTCCAAGGTAAATCGTACCATCCATGTCCAGTAAAAAATGACGTATCTCAGCCAATGACCTGGTCATGAAATATCAACTTTGGAGGAATTCTCGGGTGCAACCTGGTCTTCAGTTGATTCTGCTGGGGACTGGATAATGTCATCAGCCTCTTTTGTTATCGGTGTAATTGCGCTAAAGAAGAGTGTTTCACCGTTGTTTAAACTGCGGTGTCGGTCTAAAACATGAATAGCCCTGCGGGCGCCATACAGAAGCAGCATGTCCCCTCGCCGCAGATAGGTAAACCCGGTTGGCCCTCCCTCATAAGTACCATCTGCCCGATGTATTCCCAGAACCGATATGCCGTAATCAGGCAAACGCAATTCAGACAGCTGCCGGCCAGCCAGCCAATCCTCTTTTTCTATAGGGATTTCGCTGACACTGTATTCTTCAGCCAGATGCAATAATTCGACATAATCAAATGACTCCAGTGTTGTCCAGCGTTTTAATGCCCAACTGATCAATTTAAACAGGTAATCGTCAATAGACTTACTGGTAGCAATACCCAGCAGAATAACCAAGCCACACAACAATACCATTATGTTAAAAAACGGCCTTGATGTGGGCCCTGACATGTCTACCATGGAAGCAAACAATGTTGCAATTACAGTAACCAGCCCGGCATTGCCCAGCAACATCAACAGCATAATGATGCGCCTGCGTACCGGATGCTTCACGACACTTTCCGCTTCTGAGGTGGGGTAACCGACCGTCGTAAATGCAGAACGTGCTAAAAATGCGGCCATTTCCCGTGACATACCGGTAAAAACAAGCGCGACAGTCGCTATACGGTTTATAATTATTGAAAAGAGTATAACGAGCAATAATATAATGATGAGCGTCACAAGAACCAACCTCCATAAATACATACAGCCTGGATCAGGAAAAAATTGCTATAAATCACATAAGTTATTGTGAGCAGGCAATATAAGTGTAGCGGATTCTTGCCGATAACTACACATATAAAATTGAAAAGAAAAGAATTCGTCATTAAACTTGCACTTCAAAGTTTTGTAGCCCATTTATTATCAGCTTTAAAGGAATAAACATGTTGATACCTGGAAGAAAGTATTATAGGAATTTCGGCTCATTGATAATTGCGACAATGGTCTTTCTGATCCCTGTCACAGCGCGGGCAGAGCCGAATGGAATGGTCATTTTACATACCGATTATGGTGCAGACTCGGTATATGTGGGCATGTTGAAAGGGGCGATTTACAATCGTTTTCCGGAAGCACGCATTGACACCTTTACCAATTCAATCCCGCCATTTGATATCGCACTAGGCGCACAGATGCTGGAAGAAGGCGCGCCGTATTACCCGGCAGGTACTGTATTTTGTTGTGTTGTAGACCCGGGAGTCGGCACGGAACGTCGCGGTATTGTGCTTGAAACTGAAAGTGGACACTATTTTGTGGCGCCCGACAATGGTCTGCTGACCGGAGTTGTCAATGCCCTGGGTGCGCGCAGTATACATGTGATTGAAAATCGTGTATATTGGCGCGAAGGGAGAGAATCTACCACCTTCCACGGTCGCGACATATTTGGCCCTGTGGCCGCCTCTATTGCTTCCGGAGTGCCTCTTACTGAATTTGGTAACGTAGTCAATGCAGACCAGATATTTCGCGTAGAACTTGTCAGGAGCGAGATGCGTGACAATATAATATATGGTCAAGTGATGCGGGTAGATGAATATGGCAATGTTGTTACCAATGTACCGGAATCTCACGTTGCAAATCTCGGTGTTGAAATGGGCGACAGCTTGTTCATAACCTTGGGAGAGCATGCCTTCAGCGTGCCTCTGGTACGCACCTATGCCGAAGTACCTCCCGGAGACCGCTTGGCCTGTATTCAAAGCTTTAACCTTATCGAGCTGGCTGTGAATATGGACAGCCTTGCCAATCAAATTGGCGCGCAAGCGCATATGCCCCTGACCATCAGGAAGGAAAACGATACCCTGATAGATTATAGACGCAGTGGCGGAACCTTGAAAGGCGAAGAACGCCTGGTAATTCACAGAAATGGTGATGCATTCTCAATCAGAGAACAAGAACGCGTTGATTTCAAAATTGAACCGGTAGTTCTCCATAAAATACAAGAACTGATGGAAGACCTGGATTGGGATGAACCTGCCAAAGTAGAAGGAGAACCAATTCGTCATGGTGCAGACTATTATGTAGTGTATATGCATTACAACGGACGAAACATCCAAGCGACCAGTTTGGAGCTGCCTGAGCCATTATCGCCCATCCTTGACCTGCTAAACGCCTTTTTCAATTAATAACGACCACAGCACCAGAAAAGAGACCCTTGCAGTACAATGAACAGCCCCATCATCAATAATATACCTGCCTCGGATACCATCCGCCGCCGCGTTGAAACCTTGTATAAACACTTGGAAATTCACTTTGGCCCCACTGGCTGGTGGCCCGCGGATACTCCCTTTGAAATGGCAATCGGGGCCATACTGACCCAAAACACGGCTTGGAGCAATGTAGAAAAGGCCATTGATAACCTGAAAAAAAGTGACTGTCTGACACCAACTGCTATTATGGCAAGCACCAAAGAACAACTCGAGGAACTGATACACCCTTCAGGTTTTTTTCGGCAAAAATCAGAAAGGTTGAAACGTTTCTGTGACTATTTAATTGCAAAGCATGGTGGTGATATGGCACGTATGGCCCGCATTCCTTTGAAGCGGCTTCGTACAGAATTGTTATCGATAAATGGTATTGGCCCGGAAACCGCGGATGACATCTTGCTCTATGCCTGCGAAAAACCTATATTTGTGGTAGATGCCTATACTCGCCGGATTTTCAGCCGCCACAGCCTGGTACCAGCCGACATAGACTATGATGCATTGCAGCATTTTTTCCATCAACACCTGCCTCCGGATATTCAACATTACAAAGAACTCCACGGGCTCATCGTTTGGACTGGAAAGTATTACTGTAGTAAACAACCGAAATGTGATGGTTGTCCGCTGCATACAATGCTTCAAAAGGGAGAACCAGTGCTCGAATAAAGCTAACATAATATTATGCATCAAGCACCTTGGGAATTTAACACCGATGCGATACGTTTTTGGATTATGATGGGCAATACTGCAAAATAAATATAATGAAAACGTACAACCGTTATCATTTAAAAATGCTTTCCAAGTCTATATATAAATCATTTTAGATGGTGTTTGGACAGCTATCCGTAGTATTCAGCTTGGTCAAAATTCTATGCTCACTGCTTTAAACCAGCAGTAAAAACAAATGAAGGAGATATGACAAATGGCGTACCAATTACCGGAATTACCTTATGCTTTTGATGCACTAGAACCTTATGTTGACGCTAAGACGATGGAAATCCATCATGACAAACATCACAATGCCTATGTAACCGGGTTAAATGATGCCTTGAATGGCCATGAACTGGCCAATTTGCCGGTTGAAGAGGTATTACAAAAGATAAACCAAGTGCCAGAAGACAAAAAGCAGGCAGTTATCAATCATGGTGGAGGTCATGCCAATCACAGTCTCTTCTGGCAAATACTCGGAGCCAACAAAGGAGGAGAACCAACTGGTGCCTTAGGTGATGCTATCAACAAAACTTTTGGCAGCTTCGCATCTTTCAAAGACAAGTTCGCTAGCGCAGCCAAGACCCGCTTCGGGAGTGGTTGGGCCTGGCTGGTAGTGAATCAGGATGGCTCACTGGAAGTATTGAGTACCCCCAACCAGAACTCGCCCTTGATGGAAAATCAGACACCTATCCTGGGTCTGGATGTATGGGAGCATGCCTATTACTTGAATTACCAGAACAGACGTCCTGAGTATATAGAAGCATTCTGGAATGTAGTCAACTGGGATAAAGTGTCTGAGCTGTATGCTGCCACGCAGTAATGGTTGACGACATTTCCAGGTAGTACCATTTACACCGAAATAGCGGGAGGGGTTGAATTTATCAACCACCTCCCTTTTTTATTGAGTACATTGCATTATTGTACGTTGTAATACAAGAAGCGGGCGATCTTCCAGGTGTTGTCATTTTGCCGTTTTAATAACCAGACATAATTGGCAACCTGTGATTCTGATTCCATTCCTTCACGGGTAGGCTCCCAAGTTCCACTGAAGGTCGCTCGCAACTCTGCCCAGTCACCATGTATGTGAATCTCATGAATGTTGAGCAAGCATTCTTTCGGAATGACAACTTCCAACAACCCACGAACAAATGTGGAAACCTGATCGCGCCCGATGAGGGTTTCACCACGGCTTTCGCCTGCAATGATAATATCCGCTGTATAGAGTGCGTTATTGGCTTGAGCATCACGATCCACAATAGACGCCAACCAGGTGTCAGCAACTATCCTTACCTGGGCAACCTGGGCAACCGTATCATTCTTGCTATCTTGTGTTGACGTAATCGAATCATCAGCAGCAATTACAGACAGACTGGCAAGCAGCACAAAAATTAATACGCATACTGATTTGTGATAATTCAACATAATGTACATCTCCAAAATATTACTGGCCAACGGTTTCCTGAAATCATTTCGCTTCAGCTTCACATTCTCATGCAGGATACGCAATACAAATTATTCACTGCAACTATTTACACGTCTGATCTACATGCCATATTAATTTTTATTTTCCTTTCCTCAACTATGCCACGTCATCAACGCCTTGTTTCAAATTAAATCACCTTGTTGTAATTTGAAACAATATTTTACTGATTCACAAACTCTATTCAAAACACCTGCATGCAAAAAAATCATACTAACTTCTTTATTTTAAAAGTGTTACAACAATCTTCCCCTGCTCGATAATGCAGGAAAAAAACTTGGCATACCGATTGCTTATTAAAAGATGAAGACCGCTAGGCGGATCAGTAATCAACAATAGCTACCATCAAGTTGAAAACAACTACCAAGAAAGATAAAGGAGGTATCGACAATGAATAGAACATGGGATTCCATTCGTGAGTTGGATGAATTAAGACGACAAGTCGAGCGGATATTTGAAGACTCAAATGCGTGGCGCAGGCCCTTCACCAGGTTTTCTTTTCTACCAGGTATTGCCGCCCGCTCCTACCCCCTGATGAATGTTGCAGAAGACCAAAATAACGTATACGTAGAAGCGCTGGCGCCTGGATTGAATCCGGATACACTGGAAATCACAGTACAAGATGGCACATTGCGCCTGAGTGGTGAAAAGTCAACTATCAACGAAGATGTCAAGCCTGAGGCATACCACCGAAATGAACGCAGCGCCGGACGTTTTGTGCGTACTCTGGCATTGCCAGTGAGCGTCAGCAATGAAAATGTGAAAGCCAATTACAAAAATGGTCTGTTGTCTTTAACATTACCCAAAGCTGAAGAAGCAAAACCAAAGCAAATTCAAGTTACAGTTGGGTAATAGACAGATAAAAAATATCTACACCCAACAAAAAGTTCGTTTGAAATGTAAACTCAGTTCAACAATATAGAAGAAATAATTAATTGTTGGAGGTGACAACCATGAAAGAGAACACAGTACCTATGAAACAACAGCATCAACAAACATTACAAGAAACCCGGGATGAAAACCGCACTTTGATTCCTCCGGTAGACATATTTGAATCCAATGATGGATTGGCAGTCGTAGCAGACCTGCCAGGAGTCACGAAAGACAAGGTCGAGGTACATGTCGAAAATGATGTACTGACCTTGAAGGCCACGGCGGAATCCAGTATGCAGGTTGAACCTCACTTCAGAGAATTTGAATTGCACAACTACTTCCGTCAATTCCAATTGAGTGATAAAGTTGATCAGGAAAAGATCAAGGCAGAAATGAAAAACGGTGTGCTGATCATTCGATTGCCTAAAAAAGAAGCATTAAAGCCCAAACAGATTGCCGTCGAAGTCGCATAAAGTCTCAAGGAGCTTAAAATTCAGTAACAGAAAAAAGTTGGTACGTTATTAACCATTCGATTAAACGAATACCCTTCCAGGATGGAGGGGTATTCTTTTTCATTAAAATGAGATGATGCAAAGGCTGCATGGAAAAGAAAATAACACATATTAATTAACTACTGACTACAGATACATTCACCGCTTCAGCGGCTTGCACAACATCCTCACGCCCAGTGAAAACCAGGACCTGTTGACTGTCTGAAGTCATACGTTGTATAAGGCGCAGGGTACGCTCCAACTGCCAGTTGTCAAACCCGGCGAAAGGTTCGACAAACAGTAACGGCAGCGGTTCCTTGTCATACGTCAATGCTTGTAGTAATGCAAGACGCAGGGCCATATACAGTTGTGCCAAAATTGCAGGACTAATCTCAGAAACTCCTCCATTCTGCATCACACCATTTACATCCATCAGTTGAATATGAAACAGCTCATTGATATCCATGCTGTGAAATTTCCCTCCGGACAACAATTCTATATGCGGTTGCACACGTCGAAGTAATTCCGGCACAAGGTGTTGATTCGTCACTTTCATCGCGTCTTCAAGCAGTGTCAGGGCACGGGTGGCTGCTTCCAATTCAATTTCAAGCACATCCAGACGCTTTCTGTGCCAAGCCAATGATTCTTCAATCAAGGTCGGATTGCCCAAGGACAATTGGCGTTGTGAAAGCCGCATTTGTTCTTCACGGTACCCGGCTTCACGCAACTCCAACGTACTGTTCAACGCATCCAATTCAGCCCGCAATGCTTCACCGGGACGATCCGGTTCTTTCGGCAAAGGACTGTCCGCTTTGACTCGCCGCCTGATCTCAGTTATATCGCGACCGTGCAACAGAGAATCCAACTCATTTTCCAGACGGACTCTCTCTTCCCATACTTCCTGATATTGATGGTGCAATTTTTCTTTTTCATACCATTCTTCGAGTCTGGTAACTCCAGCTTTGCCCAACATGGTTTTTAAAGCAGTTTCCTCTTTGACAACCTGGGCTGACTCTGTATCAATTCGGGATTTCAATTCCAAATACTGTTCACAAAGCAATTCCTGACGATGTTCAGCTTCTCGATGAGTTCCAACATACACACGGAACTGACGCAAAGCTTCCAAAGGCGCGGAATGGGTGGGGTTGGGAACATAGCCATACTTTTCAAAGTGATTTTTTAAGGACTTCTCCGCTTCTGCCATATGATTACGTGCAATGGCATGCTCCTCCTTCAAACGATTATACTCTTGCTGCTGGCGTTCCAACATCGAACGGTATTCGGTGACACGCCGCTTGGCTTCTCGATATTCCTGGTACCGTGCTATGGCATTGCCTGCCGCTTCTTCGACATCACTCTCTGATAATATGTGTATTCCTATGGGGCGAAATGTATCTTGTATACGTTGTAACAATTTGGGTACACGTTCTTCTGCTTCAGATGCCCGTTCATGAACCACTTTCAGTAATGCTTCACGTGCAAGCAGTTCAGACTTGGCTTCTCTGTAGGTGTCATACATCGCTTCAAGTTCGCGTAAAGATTGACAACCAGCTTGCTGCATCGTTTTTTCAACCAGTACAGAAATATCGGTGTATTCCTGAACCTTGCTACGTTCCACTCTCTGAGACCTGCTGAGTCCTTCCACAGGTTCACCGGATTGCCCTGAAGAATCCAGCATGATGAGTTCTGTGTCGAGTTGTTTTAATCGTTTTCGTGCATACACATGGTTTCCGGTAAAATACAGCATGGAGATCATCATCAGGAGACTAGATACCAGAATACCCGGATTCTGATAATGAACAAATGCAGCCAAAGTCAAGAGCAAAAAAAGACCACAACCAGTAGCCATCCAGAGGAAACCTGGCATTCTTTCTGAAATTTCATCAGACTCCAACCGAAGCATTTGCCATTGCCGATTTTGGAGCAATTTCCCTTCACGATTTTCATGTTGCAACTCTTCGTACCGGCGAATGTCACTGGAGAAATTGGCCCAATCAGAAAACACGGCAGTAGCATTCGCATTTGCTGCTTTAAACTTATCGTATTCTGCTTGCAACAAGTCACGTTGCATACATTCATCATTGCGTGCACGAATAGCCACAATGAACGAATGGGTGAGTTGCGTTACCCATTCAACCGGGTCAGCGGCAAAACGACTGAAATCAGGCAAAATAGCCGAGCGGTCTTGTGCTTGAAGCAAGCGTGTTTCGGTATCTTCAATTTGTTCTTGAACTGATTCGAGATGGTTGCCCAATTTTTGTAATTTAGCAAAATTCTGATGTAATTTTTCTTCAAGCGCTTCTGGCACATCTTCTTCACTGCGTTGCTGTACTTGAATATTTTCAAGGTCAAGGTTTTCATGATGCACTTTTTCTTTTAATGCATCCATCTCTGTCATAGAGCGTTCGAGTTGTAATTTAGCTGTTAATAATCGGTTTTCCTGATGACGAAGTGTAGGAGTAAGGTCCGATGGAAAATCTCGTGCAGCACTCAAGCCAAAACACTGTTGAGTCGATTCGGCGATTCTACGCAGCAGTATTTCTGCTTCATTTAATCGTTTCGCACGCTCATGTGCTTCCAATGTATGTATGTCAACTTCAACCTGCTGGCGTCGCTGGTGAAAACGGACAAGTTCTTCCTCCATACGTTCCAGTTCAGCCAAGCTTTCTCGAACATCACGCCAGGCTGTTCGACTGAAGTCCAGTTCTTTTTGTAAAGAATTACATCGGTTTCGCAATCGCGTGAGTGGCTTGGCGGGTGTACCACCTCGACCAATGTAAACGATTCTGCTGTCTAACCAGGAACACGCTGTTGTAGCCGAATACTGGGCTGCACCACTCCCTGCAAGCATGGCCAATTGATGCGAGACATCTGCGAGATTAAAGCTATCACCCAATTCATTAAGATGCTCTTGCCGTATCAGGGTGAGCGAGGCAAAAGTAGCACACGAGAATCCAGCAATTGGCAACGAATTACCAATGAAACCATTTGCAGAAACACCCATGCTGTTTTCAAAATCATGGCCACTATTATTGTGAATAGCAGATTTCAGACCATCTTTAGTTACAAAACAGTGTTCGGTTCCCGATTCAAGACGAACACCCAAACGCCCGGACAAATGATGTTTTTGTGTAGATGGATAGAGCAACTGCAATATCATATCTATCAGAGGATTTACATGCTGCTCATTATTTACTTTGACAACTTGCACTCCTGTATCAAATTGATAATCCAAGAAGGTATCGCCCGGCCTGGTCAATTCCAATGAACGGTATATCACAACAGGTCCTCCTCAACACCATTGGCAGGAAAAGGTGTCTCGGGGTGAAAAGCAATCCAACCAGCTTCACGGGCACGCATCAATACACGACGTCGCCGTTGGTCGGGAACATCAAGTATTTCATGGTTAATCTGGCGAAGAAAAATGCCAAGCGTAGTATTGGAAGACGACAGCTCATTAAAAAAAGTCAGGGGCTGCGTATCATCGACTACCTCAATGTATTGTAACTCTTCACTCAAAGCAATTTGTATTTCCGGCAAGACACCACGTACCTTGAGTGACAAGGTTCCCGATAATAAAACACGCACTACTAAACGATCCAGTAGATAACTGGTTCTGTGCATAAGCAAGACCAGCTTTTCATATAGATCATCTGCCGACATGCTTTCATCACACTCCAACGTGCAGACATGAAATACCAATGCATCTGTTGGAACAAGTCGTGGGGTAACCAAAATACCAGATTCCATATCTACGGTTACTTCAATATAATGGTGAACTCCGGTCTCGTCAAACTGTGCTCCTTGAACTGAACCTGATATACCAACTACGCCTTGTTCCATTGTCTTTATACTGCATGGTGCATTGGTATAGCCAAGCGCAAAATAATTTGTTTTGCCTGATGCATTCTGCAATGACAGTGGCAAATAACCAGAATCACCATCGGGTACCGGTGTGTGTGCCAACACCACGCGACACCGATTGGAGTCACCCCATGAGTTTATTGGGAATTCCGGTAGTGGTGCTTCTGCACCAGTAATTGAGCACCCCGCAATATCCAGGGGGACATGAGGGTGATTAAACACAGACCACCTGTCCATGAAAAAACGTACATTATCGGGCCATACCCCCCGATTGTATGGTGCATCTTCAGTTATCGGGTCAACTTCCCCCGCAACTATTAAAACAGGGATTCTGCCAAGACCTCCAAGCTGATTTTTCAACCAACGGAGTGTATCTGGCATATAGCGTATTGATTCAAGCATGTTACCTGAGATGAGCACGGCATCGGCAGGCCAGGTTAAAGCGCGGCGTAATATACGCTCCAATGAATTGCGTAGTTCTTCCCTGCAAGCGTTGCATTGCTCTGGTGGCAACCCCGCAGCAGCATAAGAGCGATCAAGTCGTATATCTGAAAGATGTATGAGTTTCATTTTGACACTAATTTTTTTGGATGAAGCCTACCGATGAACACCCATAGTGACCAGGTGGCCGATGCTTAAGTGTAGTGGATTTTATTGATAAAAAGCCAAAATTTGAGCGTGATTGAATATACTTATATTAAAAAAACACCGGCTTGTGGCTATTTTCAGATTTTCACTGGCTTGACTTACACATTTAGATGTTCCATCATTATGATTACAACCAAAGTGAACCATTACGATTCAAAAAATTATTTCATTGCAGGGGGCTGTTTATTTCAATATAAGTTCAGAGTAACAACAAAGGCAGGGATCAATGTCCATTTTTTCATTGCGTGAAATTAATCTGCGTGTATTCCAGAAACTTCCCTATCCCGCTATACTCTTTCAACCACGCCTTGAACCCTGGTATGAGTTGCATCACCAGCAGCACGACATGCCACCAGAATACCTGGTTGATGGCGTTCGGGGATTCTATGAACAACTTGGTTTGTCTATGCGTTATATGCATTACTATACCAATATACCCAGCCCGGTAGAAACGCGATACCACCCTGATATGCAGATACACCATGTGGAATCTTCAAATGGCTGGACGCATGTTGTAGAAACCCCATTTGGCCCTTGGAAAACAGAATATCGAGTATCTGAAGGTGGTTGCCGCATTTCTGATTTTCCAATGAAATCTATTGATGACATTCCCAAGCTTCGCTGGTTGTATGAACATACCGAATATGTTTTCAACCACGAAGCCTTCCTGATAGGCCAAGAATTTTTGGGGGATTTAGGACAGCCGCAATTCTGGGTACCCAGAAGCCCTTATCAGGCATTGTGTTTGGACTATATGGCTTTTACCGACTTTGTTGAGTTCACAATGTCATATCCAAAAGAGATGATGGATACATGTACTGTTATTGATGCCGCCTATGACGCGCTCTATGAGTCTCTGAGCAATTGTACCGATCTTACCATTATCAACTTTGGAGAAAACGTTGACGGCCGGCTGCTTACACCGGCTTTGTTTGAAACCTATCACCTGCCCTTTTATGAGAAACGCTCGAATCAACTTCGAAATAAAGGTATTTTTACGACTGTTCACTTTGATGGTAGTTTGAGAAATTTACTGCCATTTTTAAAAGACGTGCCTTTTGACGGCTTGGAAGCTTTAACTCCCAAGCCCCAGGGTGATGTGTCATTAGAAGAAATCAAAGAAGCAATAGGAGATAAAATTCTACTCGATGTAATTCCCGCAATACTTTTTATGTCACCTTTTACACCCGACGATGTGATGAATTGCGTGGATGAAATAATAAACCTTTTTTATCCAAACATTATACTGGGAATCTCAGATGAAATTCCTATGGGAGCAGGTACTGAAGTAATTCCTATGATAGAACAAATTGTAGAAATTTGCAAAACAGCCAGATAATCTATAATAAATTGTTCATTGATAAACTATACGTTAAACGAGGTATAACAAATGCAACAGGTTGATCAAACTCCTACTACTTTCTACAAGAAAAATGGTTATTACCTGTGGAGTAAACCTGTCTTTTCTCTAAGTAAATTTCAGCAACTGCAAACTATTTTCAACGAAATGGTTACCGCCAACCCGGGAGTACGAACAGACACTTTCGATACACCGCATTTTAAGGATGAACGCCTGCTGGAATTTCTAACGGATGACACCGTACTGGATTTGGTAGAACCATTCATTGGCCCCCACATTGGCCTATGGTCCAGTCATTTCATCAGCAAAGAACCTGGCATTGGGCGGCGCACACCCTGGCACACCGATGCTGACTACTGGCAAGGTCGTTTTGATCGTTATGATCAGATCATAACTGTCTGGCTGGCGCTTGATAATGTAGATCGGGAAAACGGATGTATGAAAGTCATTCCCGGCTCACATATTGGTGAAGCCCACATATATACCGCAGTAGACCAAGACAGCAATCTCTTTTCTACAGAGTTAATGCTTGAACCTGATATTGAGGCAACTGCAGTCTATTTTGAGCTGGAACCCAATTCTTGTTCTCTGCATGATGCGCGTATCATTCATGGCGCAGAACCCAATACCAGTGCCAGGCGACGCTGTGGTTATACCATGCGTTATTTTTCTCAGACCATGCGATTGATTCCAGAGAACAATCAAGGTCACCTTCTCTGGCATTGCCGTGGTAAAAATATTGCAAACAATCCAGTAGTGAATTACTAGATTTCATGCATGCTTATAATTACATAAACAACAAACTACTACACTATTAATTACGCAAAACATATACCGTCAATACTCTACTCTGGAGGTTCAGGCGGGGGTGGTGGTGGAAAAGTATCTCGCCGTGGTGGCCCACTGCTACCAGGAGGCCCTTCTTGCCATTCACGTCCTCTTGAGCCTGGGGATTGAGATAATTCATCCGGCATCCGTTGCATATGTACCTGACGAACCAGACGCCGCATACCTTCCTCAAAGTCATGCATAAACAGATACAATCGAGCCTGCTGCGTTCTATTGAGATCTAATCCGGGATTCAGAATAAGTTGTTGATGATGTTCAAAAATTTTCTGATCCATTTCCATGAGGCTCACCAGACCTTCCGCGCTGGCTTCATTATCTTCTGATTTCAACACATTTCTCAATTCTTCTACCAATTCACGTCTTTGTCTATATAAGCGATTGGTTTCATCTCGATGTTCATTAAAATTACGAAGTAGCAGGATACTTTCTTCATCGCTCAGGTCCAGTGCTTTACTCAGTCTGGCTACCATAACCCCTTCGAGGTATTCACGAGCCTGTTCTCTATCACGAGGTGGACCAGACCTGCCTGGCTCATCTTCATTTTGATCACGCCACCGCCGAAACATTTCACGAGGAACACCTTCACTGGGTTCAATGTCTCTCCTGTCTTGTAGAAGAGGCAAGGATTCATTGCGTAATTCAGATTGCTTGCTGGATGATGGCTCCGATAGCTCCTCTTGCGCGTACAGCGTTCCAGCCGTGCTTAATAGTGTTGTCAATAATCCAATAAATAGGCTATACCATACAAAATGTTTCATTTTACTATCCTTGTGATAAATAATCATCAAGCATGTATAAAACATACTCGAAAGAAGTTTCATCAAGTGCCATTAAATTATCCCAGATTTCTGCATGCGACAAATACATTTCAGATTCCAACAATTGGGGAGCTATAGATGCTGCCATAGCAGAAATGACTTCGTCATAGCTTAAATGCTCGAATTCCACCATAATATCTTCATGTCCGGTAAAGTTCATTGCAAACAGCATTCGGGCATCCTGATTGTCAGCAGGTATTTCATCATCGATCAGTTCTGATAATAATTCCACATCAAATGTAAAAGGTACGTCTGTATCCATCAGGTAGTCATTATGGGTGTCATCTGGAATCATTGCGACAAAGACATCGTTAGTGGATTCAATGCCTGGTATTATTGACAACTCCGGACGTATCACCCAGGCTGCAGCCAGTACAATAACAACAGCTGCGGCAGCCACATAAGAAATCAATCGAAAATTGCGTTTACTTGACAGTGCAATGATGTTACTGTTATTGGAAGTATTATTTTCTAGTTGTGCCAATACATTTTCAGTAAAATTGGCATTGTGGCCAGGGCGTGGCAAGGCATGTAAGGTAGACTGTACAAAACGAACAGCGTTTAATTCCTCACGACAACTGCTGCAATGTGCAAGATGCTCTTCAATATAAGAGCTGTCAATGGCTTCACCGTCTGCATAAGCCGACAAATCATCACTATGTATATGCTTTTCATTCATGAGGTACCACTCCGATAGCTGTCAACTCTTTTCGCAAGCATTCGCGTGCTCTGGCCAATCGACTTTTGATGGTGCCTTTTTTGCATCCCAATATCTGGGCCAGTTCTTCATAATCAAATCCTTCAAATTCCCTTAACAGGAGTATATCTTTATGTTCGGGCCGTAACCTGTCCAAAGCTTGTAGAATCAGGTGTTTTAGTTCATGCGAATAGGCCATTGACGAGGGAGATGGCTCGGACGAATGCGTCGTATAGGCTTCATCCAAGGGGACACTCAGGTGTAGTCCCCGCCGTTTGGCGTCACGCAAAGCATTCAACGTAAGATTTCGGGCTATGCCGAACAGCACTGTTGTAAACCGAGCTTGCGGTTCAAGGCGATGCAGGTGCCTGTACAATCGCACAAAACATTCTTGAGCTAAATCTTCTCCTGGTCCGGATTGACCCAACATTCTTTCACAAAAGTGGACCACCGCGCTTTGATACCGGTCAACAAGCTGAGTAAAGGCTCGCATGTCACCGTTTTGGGCGCGTTTAACCAGATCCCAGTCCTGAATTTCGGTCATTGGCTTGCTCATGCTGTTATATTAAATGAAACACCTGCATCTAAAAAAAGTTCCTTAACAGGACTTTATTTAACTTTACAACACATGAATGGTGCAATGCTATGGTAAGCAACTGGACTCAAGGTTATTTTTCGATATGAAACCGGTCTCGAAGGGCACCTGTAGCATCATAAGCCTGGTACGTCAGCTGGTGTGTGTCACCATTATCAATATCAATGGTTTGATACATCACAGCCTCTTCAAAACCTACCTCAATATATTTATTATCGTCTTGACGATAAAATTTGGTGCCAGCGTTAGATATGATGTAGATAACCCCCTCGTCCGGTGACTCCATAATTTCATGATTGCGAATTGGGGGCGTTCTCATATAAGCATGATCATGCCCCTGAAACACGATATCGACTTCATATTTGTCAAAGAGTGGTGTCCAGTACTTTCTTATGTCAGGATTATCACGCACGGTGCGTGACGAATACGCGGGGTGATGGTACATGACAAATTTCCATACAGCCTCTGACTCAGACAGCACTGTCTCCAGCCAGGGAGTTTGATCTGCTATGGATAGATTGGAATCGAGTACTACAAACAAAGCATTGCTATAAGTGAAATAATAGGCCCTTTCTTCAGGAATGCTGGCAGGTCCATTTTTAGGCAATGAAAACAGGTCATGATAAAATTTTGGTTCATCACCACGGGGATATTCATGGTTACCGAGTGCTGGAATTAATGGATTGTACGCAAAGTAGTTATTGTCAAAATAAAAAAAAGCATCCCACTCATCCCGATCATTGCCACGGTTAACAAGATCACCCGCGATAAGGCAAAACGCAGCTTCCGGATGATTTTCCCAAGCCAGATGCTGCAATTCTCCCCAATCTTCAAAACCTTCCTGAACATCACCAAGGTACAGGAAAGAAAATGTTTCTGGATCGGACGGAGCCGTACTGAATTCAAACCAGTCACTCCAACTTTCCGTTCCGGGATCACCAACGCGATAACTGTAGGAGGTGTCCGGCTTCAAACCCGCAATGTGAGCTGAAAACCGACGATTATAGGGATCGTTGACTACAATGGGATCGGCAAGTGTTACATGTTGTGCTTCTACCGTCCAAAGCAGCCCTTCACTTGCATCTGCAAGGTAATATTCAACTACCCCATTCTCAATTTCCATGGAGGTACGCCATTGAACAGCTAGTGTTGTTTTGGGGTCCTCGTTCCAGGTAAGACATACCTGGTCCGGAATGGTATTAGATACTGAAATGGTATCCCGTGGAGTGTTGTCATACACAATGGCGCGAATCCATTTTTCGACAGGTCGTTTGACTCCTGCCAGTACTACAACGACAAGTAAAATAATAAAAAGCTTACGATGCCGAGAAACCAGTCCCATGAATACCTCCAATAAAAACAGAAAATTGGTGAAAAACACTGATACGTATTCCATGCAGCGCACATTTGCCCATGAAAAATAAGCTTACTGGAAGAAAATTATAGCGTTGTGCTTGACCATGTATACCGATAACAGAAAATTTTATTAATTCATTCATTAGAAACTTTGTTCCTGGTGCGCAGGAATTGACTGATCAAGATTCTATCAGGTATCGTCATCTTATGTCAGGCTGATTGATTAACAAACAGGAATCTCTCCTGCAGCAATTATAAAAAACAATATGCTTAAATTGGATACTTATTTTAAACGCTCCTAAACTTAATAATACCTCTTGAATTGGGAATGATACCCTTTTTTCATCTGTTGACTCGACTACAATTGATCTATACTTTATGACGCTTGCTTTATCATGGGAATCAAAAAAACCAATGTTAACTGAGTTGACCACACACCAGTTTAAAATTAAAGTCAAAAGCTTTTTCATACCGCAACGATCAAAACCCAACTCTGAAACCTTTTTTTTTGCGTATCAAATCACAATTACCAACCTGGGCAACGAACCTGCCAAACTGATCCAACGCCACTGGATTATTAAAGACGCACTAGATAAGGTGAGTGAAGTACAAGGTGAGGGGGTAATTGGAGAAAAGCCCCGTATTTTGCCTGGAAAAACATATGAATACACCAGTTTTTGCCCATTGGAAACTTCATACGGCACGATGCATGGCTGGTATCATTTCATATACGATGATGGCACACCGTTTATAGTCGATATTCCAGAGTTTACCTTGTTCATTCCTGCTCTTGCCAATTAGAATAACGCTTCCTGCCTGATTCAACGCACTGAAATTGCACAATCCATCAATCCTTTTGCCTCAATTTGACTCCGCCATCCCAATGCACATACCCTGTCTGAACATACGAAACATTATTCTTCAATCAAAGATACCCATAATGGAGAAAAATAATGAGTAATGGCAAATCGAGTGAGCAGGTGGTCAGCAGCCGAAGAAATTTTTTGCGCTTTTCAATATGCGGGGCATTCGGATTGGTTGCAGGGCAATATCTTAGGTCACCATTGCTGAATTCAGCTTGGGCTGAAACAGCTCCGCACTCCCCAGCACCATCAAAACCCAACATTATCATAATTATGGCAGATGACATGGGGTATTCAGATATCGGGTGTTTTGGTGGTGAGGTTAAGACTCCCAATCTGGACCAGCTGGCAGCAAATGGTATGCGCTTCACACAATTTTACAATGCTGCTCGTTGTTGCCCAACCCGCGCTTCACTCCTAACAGGTCTATACCCACATCAGGCTGGCGTTGGTGCCATGGTCGCCCCTTCAGACCGACCTGGATATCGGGGGCGGTTGAACGAATCATGCTCTACTTTCGCGGAAGTTTTACGCGATGCCGGTTACCAAACCTTTATGAGTGGTAAATGGCATGTATCCCATTATGATTACATGAATCCAGAACCAACATTACACCGCGACAGTTGGCCCTTACAACGAGGATTTGACAGATTTTTTGGCACGTTATCCGGAGCGGGCAGTTTTTTTGCTCCAGCCAGTTTAATGCGTGACAATGAATTTATTGAGCCGGGAGAACACTTCTATTATACCGATGCTATTAATGATCAGGCTGTAAAATTCATTCAAGAGTCAGAGACAAATCGTCCATTTGTATTGTATGTTGCTCATGTAGCCCCACATTGGCCTTTACACGCGCTTCCTGATGACATTGAAAAATACAGTGGTGTGTATGATGTTGGCTGGGACGTCATCCGGGAAACCCGCTATGAGCGCATGAAAAAAATGGGGCTGGTGGACCCGAGTTGGCCCTTATCGCCACGGGACAGCAGGATACCTGCCTGGGAAGACACTGAGCACAAAGCGTGGGAAGCGCACCGCATGGCTGTCTATGCCGCACAGATCGACAACATGGACCAAGGTATCGGGCGAATTGTCGCGGCGTTGAAAGCCGCGGAGCAATTCGAAAACACATTAATCCTTTTTTTGTCGGACAATGGTGGGAGTCCTGAAGTGGTTAAGGGACAAGACACGCGCCACGGCTATTATGAACGAGGTGGCACGACACCTGAGGTCATGCCCGGTGCCCCCGACACGTTTGCCTCGTATGGTGTAGGCTGGGCCAACGCCAGCAACACCCCCTATCGTCGCTACAAGGCATGGATAAACGAAGGCGGAAATTCCACTCCACTCATCGCGCATTGGCCGGTTGTTATCAAAGCCAATCAAATTTCTAACGAGGTTGGACATATCATTGATATTATGGCGACCTGCGTAGACGTGGCTGCTACCGACTATCCTGAAGAGCGCAATGGACACACATTGCTACCGCTGGAAGGCAAGAGTCTCTTGCCTGTTTTTCAGGGGGGTAGCCGCGAACCGCACGAAGCACTCTACTGGGAACACCTGGGCAAGCGGGGCATGCGCGCCGGGAAGTGGAAAATCATCGGCGCTGAGGGCGAAGACTGGGAACTCTATGATATTGAAGCGGACAGAGTCGAGAGGAACAACCTCGCCAAGGTATATCCCGAGCGTGTAGAATCAATGGCTGCTCAATGGGATGCCTGGGCAGAGCGATGCAATGTATAACCTGGTTATGGCTAACGTAATACCCCATGGGTTACAGATTTTAGTTTTGATAAGAATGAAAGCCTACTTAACCTGAGCCAAATTATTGCTCAAATGAATGCAATATCCTATGAACACAATTTATAATTAATTTTGAGCTTTGGACGATATGATTTCTCGATTAAGCAGTAAAAATGAAGTATTAAGGAGTACCGATGAAAACCAGCTCCCCTTTTGAAGCAATATCAGCTTACGGTGTTGTACCTGTGATTGCGATTGATACACTTGATGCCGCGCTACCACTGGCCGATGCGCTTATCAATGGCGGATTGCCCGTCGCAGAAATTACATTTCGCACCACAGCAGCGGCAGCAGTGATAAAAAAGCTGGCTGCTGAACGCCCTCAACTCATTTTGGGTGCCGGTACAGTACTTACCAAAGAGAATCTATTGGCAGCGAAGGAATGCGGGGCACAATTTGCTGTCGCGCCGGGTTTCAACCCGGAGATTGTACTTGAAGCGCAATCCATTGGCTTGCCATTTGCCCCCGGTGTCGCGACGCCGAGTGAAGTAGAACAGGCGATGGCGCTCGGGTGCTTCTTGCAAAAATTTTTCCCGGCTGGAGCCTTGGGTGGTGTTGAAATGTTGAAGGCACTTTCCGCACCTTACGGGCATACTGGTGTAAAGTTCATGCCGACAGGTGGCGTTAAAACAGATAACCTGGGGCAATATCTTTCAATGGCTACTGTTGCGGCGGTTGGTGGCACCTGGATTGCCACAAAGGATGATTTGGCACAGGGGAACTGGGCTTCCATAGAAAACCGGTGCAAAGAAGTTGTTTCATTGGTTAACGAGTTTCGAAACGGTACCAGTTGATGCTATTGTCTTTCATTATATTGAGGCTATTAAATACAAGGGAGAATCGAATATGGCTGATATCGTATTGGCAACTGCGGACACTTCCATTTTCGACATCTTCAACGCAGAGTTAAGCGGCTTGAACCATGAAGTGCATTGGGCTATGGATGGTTTTGAGGCTGTAGCGCTTACAGAAAAAACATCGCCTTTGTTGGTGCTACTCGATTCTCCTTTAGATATTTATGACACCTTTGCCGTCGCTCGCATTTTACGTGACAATCCAGACATAAGCAGGCATCTGCCAATTATTCTCCTAAGCGACGACCTTGAACCTTCTGAACAGATCACGCATGCAGGTTTTGTACAGATTTTTCCACGGAACCATGAACTCTGTGTGTTGGTTGAGCTGATAGCAAAACACCAAAAAGAAGCAGCCACTTTAGAAGACCTGTAATCACCTGCTCCGATTCAAAAACAACCAATGATTTTTTTACCGGAATATATTGACATATCGTTATGTTACGATATATACTAAGGTCAAGGAAGCAATAAACTATGAATAACAAATTAAAACTTACAGATTTGGAAACCCTGCAAGAAGCCGCGCACTGTCTGAAATTGTTGGCTCATCCACACCGCTTACGCATGGTGCAGATGTTGTTGCAAGGAGAGTACACTGTAGGAGAATTGGCTGAAGCATGCGAAATCCCTAGTCACATGGCTTCAGAACACCTGATGCGGATGCGTGACAGGGGATTACTGATCAGTGAACGCCGGGGGCGGTGTATACATTATCAAATTGCAGAACCTGGACTTGCCAGTATTATCCAATGTGTCGAAAAGCGCTTTGGCAGTAAACGCTGACAAGAATATTAATGCAAAGTAAAACCATTTTTTATAAAAGGTAAAACCATACATAATGCGGGAATCAGTCAATACATCCCGGGGAGAATCCGAAATATGCGCTTCGTTCACAATGTAACCGTTTATTCCATACGTCATCCAAAATTTATGATAGCGATAATGGTTGCGGTAGCCATCACACTGGCCACACTGGCTATTCTTCCCAGTGTTTGGCCAAACACCTTTTCACGACTACATCCGGTTGAAGTCGATACCGATCCAGAAAATATGCTCAGCCATGACGAAGCAGTTCGGGTGTTCCACGATGAAATGAAAGAGTTATTAAATCTACATGACATGATCGTCGTGGGGGTTGTGAACGAAACGCATCCCGATGGTGTTTTTACTCCTGAGACATTACAGAACATCTATGAGTTGACCGAGTTCGCTCTGACCTTGCGCGGTGAGACCATTGGTCAGTCCGACCCTACTGCCGGTATAGTAGAAATTGATGTAATAGCACCTTCGCTCGTGGACAACATTGAGCAGGGCGGATTGGGCGTAGTACGGTTTGATTGGTTAATGCCCCGACCTCCAGAATCTCAGGAAGAGGCCTTGGCTGTCCGCGATCGTGCCCTTCGTATTCCGTTCCTCAATGGAACAATGGTGTCTGAGGACGGCCAAGCACTGGCACTGTATCTCCCTATCACTTCAAAAGATTTAAGCTACCGTATTTACAGTCAGTTATTGCAGAAAATTGCAACACTGGATGGGGAAGAAAAATATTACATCACGGGATTGCCCGTAGCAGAAGACACCTTCGGCGTAGAAATGTTTAAGCAGATGGCAATTTCAGCGCCGATGGCCATGGTAGTTATTTTTCTTCTGTTGCTGTACTTTTTCCGAAAGCTGCACCTCATCATATCTCCGATGGTTGTCGCTTTGGTATCGGTCATTTGTACGATGGGCTTGCTGGTAGTAACCGGTAACACCATTCACATCATGAGTTCAATGATTCCCATTTTCATCATGCCGATTGCTGTCCTTGATTCGGTACACATCCTCTCCGACTTCTTTGATCGGTACCAGAAGACCCGGGACCGTGAGAAAACAATTACAGAAGTCATGGACCATCTTTTTGCACCAATGCTGTTTACCTCTCTGACTTCAGCTGCGGGCTTCGCGTCACTGGCACTCACACCCATACCACCCGTTCAGGTATTTGGTATTTTTATAGCCATTGGCGTGATATTGGCCTGGCTGTTGACAATAACATTTATCCCGGCTTACATCATGCTCATGTCCGAGAAATCATTTGAGAATTTTGGCGTAGTCAAAGATAAAAATCAAAGTAACGCCAATGGGCCCCGTGGACTTGAAAAAGCCATGTTGGCGCTTGGGCATTTTACACAGCAACGTGCCAAGCTCGTGATTGCAGGTGCTTTGCTGACATTGCTGGTTGCCGGCTATGGAATCAGTCAGATACAGATTAATGACAACCCAACCCGCTGGTTCAAGGCAAACCATCCTATCCGGGTGTCAGACCGCGTGTTAAACGATCATTTTGGTGGCACCTATATGGCCTACCTGGCACTGCGTTCACCAGAAGATACACGTACTGTTGCCGATGAATCCAGGGAATTGCGCCAACGTCTCGACCTATGGCTGAATGAGGAAGCCGACACCACGGACGCTCTTGAAGCTGCTGTCGCGCACTTCAACATTCAAATCAATGATGTAACTGAAGCAGCGACTGACCGCACAGAGCTATTGAACCTGTTGTCTGCCTTAGTTGAAGCCAAACTGGATGAGTCTGACTCGGACAGTGAATATTATGCTTGGGAAGACCTCGGATTTTTTCTCGACGCAGAACGGCAGCAACGCGAAATCATTAAGCACCCCGAAGTCTTGAACTATATCATTGACGTCCAGGAAGCATTGTTAGAAACCGGGGTGGTAGGCAAATCCAATTCGATTGCGGACATAGTACAGACGGTACACCGCGAGTTATTTGAAGGCGACGAAGCCTATCTGCGTATACCAGAATCAACCCAGGCCGTTGCGCAAACATTGCTCACTTATGAAAGCAGCCACCGCCCACATGATCTCTACCACTTTGTAACACCAGACTACAGCGACACCAGTATCTGGATTCAATTGACCAGTGGTGACAACAAAGACATGTCTGCTGTCGTAGAGGCTTTAGATGTTTATTTGCAGGAAAACCCGCCACCATTTGGCCTGGAACCTGACTGGTTTGGCTTAACATACATTAATGTGGTTTGGCAGGAACGCATGGTCAGCGGTATGCTCCAAGCATTTCTCGGTAGTTTCTTCGTTGTATTGTTGATGATGATCCTGTTGTTCCGTTCCGGGCTTTGGGGCTTGATTTCGATGATTCCACTGACGATTACCATTGCTTTGATTTATGGCATCATTGGTTTTGCAGGAAAAGACTATGACATGCCCGTCGCAGTGCTGTCGTCGCTGACCCTTGGACTGGCTATCGACTTTGCTATTCACTTTCTGGTGCGGGCACGAGAGCTGTACCAGATAGATGGAAACTGGAGTCAAGCGTATGTCCACGCATTTGGTGAACCAGCACGTGCGATATCACGCAATGTGGTTATTATCGCTGTCGGTTTCTTGCCATTGTTGTTGGCACCGCTGTTGCCCTACGTTACAGTTGGAATATTCCTGGCGTCAATTTTGCTCATATCCGGATTGGCAACTTTAATGCTGTTGCCCGCACTGATCAAATATATGGAGCCGTTGTTGTTTCCACAAACGCAAGCTTGTTCTGTGTTATGCAAATGCGGTACATGTGTGCTTTCCAGCTTGACAGCCGTTGCTCTGGTTGCAATCAATGTTCACCAGTTCTTGACCGTAGGTTGGACCTGGTTGACCTATATCAGTGTCGCCATTCTCCCGATTTTGTTTCTGGGATGTTATCTGTTGTCCAGACGAGAAAAATGCAAAACTGCACCTGAAGAAATAAAATAAAGAGTCCAGATTGAATTGAGTTTAGCCAATGGAGGTTACTGCGATGATTAATTATTTAAGTCTGAATTACAAGGTTACACATTTTCTTGTCCCGCTATTACTGTTGCCCTTAACACTGCAAACAAGCCTGTCTGGAGCACAAGACGCTGACATGACAGTCGATGAAATCGTCAACAAGACCAATCAGACTGCATATTACCAAGGCAATGATGGTCGAGCCCGTGTGCATATGGAAATCATCGACAGTCAGGAGCGTTCCCGCGAAAGAGAGTTAACCATACTGCGCAAGAACATCGGTGACAACAACCAGGACCAGAAATTCTATGTCTATTTCCATCGTCCCGCGGATGTACGGGAAATGGTTTTCATGGTTCACAAATTTCCTGGTCGAGACGATGACAGGTGGCTGTATCTTCCAGCGCTTGACGTTACCCGGCGCATTGCTGCAGGTGACGAACGCACCAGCTTTGCAGGTTCCAACTTTTTCTATGAAGACGTATCTGGGCGCAGTCCGGAAGAGGATGATCAGGAATTGATTGAGACCACAGACACGTACTTTGTGTTGAAGAATACGCCAAAGAACCCGGATCGTGTCGAGTTTGATTCATACAAAATGTGGATTCACAAAGAAACATTTTTGCCAGTTGTTATTGAATATGAGCGTGGTGGTGAAGTGTACCGTAAATATGAAGTCACCAAAGTTGAAACAATCCAGGGATTCCCGACAATCATGCAGGCACAAATGTCCGATTTGCGTGGTGGAGGCAAAACAATTAACACCTACCAAAGCGTTGAGTATAATGTCGAAATACCGGAAGACATATTTACAGAAAGATACCTCCGGCGAGCACCGCGTGAGTATATACGCTAAGCATGTTATATAAAAAAGTGCGGGGGACATTATGAAATCGAATACATTATTAATTTGTACACTGGTTGCATACTTTTTTGCCGGTAGCATATTCCAGGTACTGGTACTTGCACAGGAGCCTCCCCTCCCACCAGGTCTTGGCCCTGTACAGGAGGAACCCCCAAAGGATGGTTCTGACAATGGAAGTACAAGTGAGGTAATCCCGGATACATCCTCCGGGCCACCGCTGCCAGCAGGTCTTGCGCCGGTGACAGATACACCACCGTCAGAACCAGCGCAGCCTGCCTTGCCACCGGGCTTGGCATCTCCAGGCACCATTGAAGCAGATGCTGAGCAGGAGTTGGAAGAAAAAGAAGGGCTGCGGCCACGGATGCCGTTTTCAATGCCCTTGCATGGTTTTTGGGATACGCGTGTAGCACCACGCATTCAAAACGACCCGGCGCAACCTCGCGACATCATTCTGGGCGAAACACGCCTGCAGTTGAGAACAGAAAAAGCCTGGGATGAAGTCTTGTTAGAATACACCGGTGATTTTGTGCTGGATGGTGTAACAGAAGATGTAGATTTTGATCTGCGGCGGCTCCGCTTGACCTGGACACCGCTATCGTCGGTTGATGTACGTGTTGGGCGGCAAGTACTTACCTGGGGCACGGGTGACTTGTTGTTCATCAATGATCTATTTCCCAAAGACTTCGAATCTTTTCTCATTGGCCGTGATGAAGAATATCTGAAAGCGCCATCTGACGCACTTCGCATCGGCTGGTACAACAACTGGATGAATGTAGAGCTTGTTTATACACCAAATTTCGATAGCGACCGACACATCACCGGTGAACGCATCAGTTATTACAACGCCCTTCGAATGGGACGATCTGGACGCGACAATCAAATACGTACGCGTACTCCAAATTCCTGGTTCAACAATGATGAATGGGCTCTCAGGATGTATCGCCAGGTAGGTTCAGCAGAGATGGCTGTATATGCCTACGATGGCTATTGGAAAAGCCCGGGAGGCCAGGCTTTTATACCGCTCCCCCCCCACGCTGTTTTTCCACGATTGCGCGTATATGGTGCAAGCTGGCGTCAACCATTGGGCAAAGGTCTGGTGAATGCAGAAATCGGGTATTACGATTCACTGCGCGATCGCGCAGGTGAGAATCCGTTTATAAACAATAGCGAATTCCGATTTCTTATAGGCTATGAACGGGAGGTCGCACGTGACTTTACCGTAGGGCTTCAATATTACTTGGAGCACATGATGAAACATAGTGACTATAAAGCAAATCAGCCGATCATCTTCCCGAGCCGAGACCAAAACAGACATGTTTTCACAATACGCATGACTAAATTGTTGATGAGTCAGAATCTGACCATGTCAATGTTTACCTTTTATTCCCCCTCAGACAGCGATGTCTACTTTCGTCCCAAGGTGAGTTACAAAATAAACGATGCCTGGATGATAGAAGCAGGCGGGAATTTGTTTACAGGCAAAAAAGACCATACTTTTTTTGGTCAGCTCGAAAAAAACAGCAGTGTATACACTGCCGTACGTTATTCATTCTAGCAAACTAAATTTTTCACATTTGCAACAACGTTAGCTGATTCAATCGTCCATATATTTAGGACTATATAATCACAACAGGAGCTACTTGTCTATGCCTACAAAATATAAAACTGTTTCTGTGCAAGATTTGCACGACAAGATTGAAGCCGGAAACCCTATAAACCTGATCGATGTCCGAACTCATGCAGAATATGAAGCTGTGCATATTCAGGCAGCTCGTTGTATACCATTGAACACACTGCATCCTGAAAAATTACCTGAGCAATTAACAGAGTCTGATTCACCTGTATATATTGTCTGTAAGTCCGGGCAACGATCAAAGCAAGCTTGTGAACAGTTATTATCTTCGCATCCTGAGCGTACCATACTTGTGGAAGGTGGTACCGATGCCTGGGTTAATGCTGGATTCCCGGTTGAAAGAGGTAATTTTACACTTCCCTTAAATCAACAAGTGCAGGCTGTTATAGGAACAGTTGTACTGTTGGGAGTAGTACTGGCGTTGCTTGTGAATTATTACTTCATATTGATCTCGTTGTTCGCGACATGTGGATTCATTATAGGCAATCTGACAGGGTTTTGTCCGCTGGCCATGGTAATAGCTAAAATGCCTTGGAACCGTTTACCATCTGTCAGCAACTGTAACATTAACAAGAAATAATTTCCCCAAGAAAGTAATAACAGATGAAAAATGATGTACTTACCATCGTGATTGTCGGCGGGGTTGCTGGTGGGGCAAGTGCCGCAGCACGGGCCCGTCGTTGTAATGAATTTGCAAACATAATCATGTTTGAACGTGACGATCATGTCTCCTTTGCAAATTGTGGCTTACCGTACTACATTGGCGGAGAAATACAAGATCGAGATAAATTACTTGTCGCAAAACCAGCTCTGTTTCGTGATCGATTCAATATCGACATACGGACCCGTCATGAGGTCAAGCGTATTGATCGCAACCGCAAGACCGTCACGGTATTAAATAGAGATACAGGGGAAACCTTTGAGCAACATTATGACAAGTTAATTCTCTCCCCTGGCGCATCCCCCTTGAAACCACCCATACCGGGCATAGACAGTCACAATGTGTTTACGTTGCGCAACCTCGATGACATGGATAGGATTGTCTCCTGGCTCGAAAACAATTCAGTTGAAAGAGCAACGGTAGTCGGTGCCGGTTACATTGGATTGGAAATGGTTGAACAACTCCATCAACGTAACATACACATCGATTTGATCGAATTACAAGACCAGGTACTGCCCATTCTTGACACCGAGATGGCAAGTATAGTGGAAGAAGAACTTCGCAATCATGGCGTTGGTGTTCACCTGGGCAGTGGAGTCAGCCATGTCCTTAGTGAATCTGACAAGGCAGTTGCTATACGTACAGAAAAAGGTTTGGAACTGCCAACAGATCTCGTGATTCTTGGGATTGGCGTACGCCCCGAGGTAGAACTGGCCAAGGACACCGGACTGACAATTTCCAAGGACGGGGGCATTGCGGTAAATGAATTTCTGCAAACCAATGATCCAGATATTTATGCGGTTGGCGATGCCATAACCTATCCGGTAACATGCCAGGAAAAACCAATGCGTATGCCACTGGCTGGTCCTGCAAACCGGGCTGGTCGTTTGGCTGGCGAGCATGCTTCGATTGGTGATGCGCCTCCCATGCCACTCGTTTTAGGTACTGCAATTGTGCGCGTTTTCGATCGTACTGTGGCATCAACCGGATTAACCGCACGAAGTGCCCGCGCATTAGGGAAGAATGTCCGATCAGTAATCATTGCAGCTGGCCATCACGTAGGCTATTACCCCGGCGCGCAGACCATCATTCTAAAACTTGTATATGAAGCCGATTGTGGAAAAGTGCTGGGTGCCCAGGCTGTTGGGGGTGATGGTGTTGATAAACGTATTGATGTTATTGCCACATCGATACATTTCCATGCCTCCGTTGTACAATTGGCTGGTGTCGACCTTTGTTATGCCCCACCATTCGGGAGTGCAAAAGACCCGGTACATATGGCGGCTTTCGCAGCATGTAACGATTTGCAGGGAATCACTCCATTGTTTCAGCCCGATCAGGACCTGGAAGGATATCAAATCCTTGACATACGCACATCACAAGAGCAAGAAAAAATGTCGCTTCAAGGCAGTATCCACATAAATCTGGAGTCATTGCGTGACAAACTTCATACACTAAATAAAAAACTGCCAACTGTTGTGGTTTGTTATTCGGGACAACGTTCACATATCGCGGTAAGAATCCTGAAACAACATGGCTTTGAAAACGTTCTCAACATGACCGGGGGTATGCTTATTGCACGTCATACCCACAAAGAATTCATGATAGAACAATCACCTTAATTGTCTATTGTCATAGAAATATACTCATAACAGGTTGGGTATTGTTGGAAAGTCACTTTGGCTGATAAATTCAGGCTGATAGCAGTCACAAGCTTACAACAATCAGCGCGGTGTAGTATGCCTGTCGCCGGTTGTGCCCAATTTTTCTATGGTAATACAATAGCGCTAAAAAAAAATATTCAATGCTCAGTAAGTCTTTGTCTGTGATTTTGTTAGAAATGACACCTGATACAACATAAAGAAGTACATAAATTAGGACATACACCCATGATTCAAAGATTCACCAAGGTCAAATTTATGTAGAATTTACAAGGAATACCTCCTTTTCAAATTCATTTCAAGTGTATAGTTCATAAAACCAACATTTGACCATTATATACAAAAAATTGTCTCATACGCCAATACATAAATAAAGATACAACGAGAATTACATCATCATTTACCAATTTTAATAACCTATTATTGTGTATCCAATCATTTACACCCTAAATGCAAAGTGATTGTATATTACAAGAATATTCCTTTTCTGTGAAATCTCAGTTTAATATAATTAAACTATAGAGTGAAAATTTGGGTAAAACCTGTCCTCTATGGTAAAACTGTGTTGTAAACACACTTGAGATGTTGTCTTGAGAAGGAGCATTGATTTTGGCTGACAAATCTGCATTGGTATCTCCAGCAGACAGTGATACAGAAAATGTCCAATATCTTCCTGTGCAACTGGATTATCTGCGTTTGGAACATGCCGCACCTATGGACCTGTATATCCAACCTGCACCTGGACAGCCATTTGTTTTATATTGCGAAAAAAATCTTCAATTCACCAACAGCGCTCGACTCAGTCTGATTAAGAATAATATCACGCAACTTTATATTCCGAAGCAGCATTTTCGTGAATACCAACGTTATCTGAACGAACATTTATTGGATATACTCCGTGACAACATTTTGCCTGTACAAGAAAAAGCATCTATTTTGTATAGTGCGGCTCAAGGTGTAGCACAAGACATTCTGGAACAACCAGGCAAGCGAGACACAGTACAAGTCGGCAAAAAAATGGCAGGCATGACTGTAGGGTTTCTAAAGCGCAGTGACTTTGTGCTGGAGCACTTCTTACATGTGATATCAGATGATTATTATCTTTTTACACACAGCATTAATGTCGTTGGGTATAGTGTTTTACTGGCCATACAGGCTGGATATAAAGACGATGCGTTGTTACGAGAAATTGCCAACGGTGCCCTGTTGCATGATATAGGCAAAACACAGTTGCCACGTGAACTGATGACACGTAAAGGATCGCTGCGCAAAGAAGAATGGCTTATAATGCAACAATATCCCCGGCTTGGTTATGAACTGATGCATAAGCACGATTGCCTAGGTGAAATAGCACTCGACATCATCTTGCATCACCAGGAAAAACTTCAAGGTCAGGGTTACCCGGATAAGATTACAGGTGATACCATTTCACCCTACGTACGTATTGTCACTATTGCCGACATTTTTGACGCACTCACCACCGACCGCCCATACCAACGAGGTGTCAGCACCTTTGAAGCACTTCGTACCATGCGTGAAACATTGCATGGAGAAATCGACATGACACTATTCCGCCATCTAATATCCTTGCTTGGCAAATCTCCCCGGTAAGTTTAACTGAAGAAATACATACCACACATATCGAACAGTCACTTACCTATTGTCAACGAAACATCAATTATTGAGATCAATAATTGATCGCCGCGCTAGCTTTGGTAGAGCGGCGATTTCGCATAAACCGATTACATAAATTTTTTAACGATTCGTTATCTCATCCAAAACGACCGCCAAAAGTATGCAACCATTCAGCAAGGTTATTGTGTGCATCAGCATGTGCAGGATTATTTGCATACGCATTCGGGTGCATTGTGGTAAGTATCACAGGGTGTTTCGATTCAAAACGAACAAACTCGACATGCCCATCCAGAAACAACACATTGCATCCACCTGGTATATGGTTGAACATCATGGTATTGCCAGAAGTACCCCAGCTTCTATCCGCAGCCCAGGCATCCCACATGATCGGCATTTCTGATTGCGATGTAGCACCTGCACCCGGATTATTAATATCGGTGATGAAAAACCGTTCGACACCGTCTCTGAGTCGATAATAGGTACTGGGCAGAGGAGTTACACCATCATCGTCGATACCGGTCCAGGGAAATCCAGACAGATCATCCCAACCGGGCTTGTTACCATTCGCTGTCTCAAACCAGCCTACGGGATAAAAGCACCACTTGTTATTCATCTGGCGCATTTCTGCCTCGGTGTAGGAGTTCATCCAGGGATGCTGCCCTGTCGGATAACCATCTGGTCGCTGTGCATGAATGTTTGCGTAAGCATTCATCCACCGGGATGCCGTTGGCAATGCATACGCAACATAAAGGTAAGAATAGGGTTGTGACAACCGGCTATGAAGGCATGGCTGTACATTCTTATTTTCACGTTGACCTTCTTCAGTAATCTCCTGCACTTGAGTAACTATATCTTCTTGATCGCCCCCCCAGCTACCAGTTCCTGAATCTGAAGGGCATATCATTATCGAAGGATCATTCCAGTAATCAGGATAGAGTGTGGAAGAATCAAAAGCATTGAAGGTACTCCAACCCCAAGCCCGATACCGATACATGGGGGGATACATTGCACCACGTGATTCCCCTGCGTACATTTTAAATATAAGTCCGAACTGTTTCAGATTGTTGGCGCATGAGGAACGACGTGCCGCTTCTCTTGCCCTTGCCAGTGCTGGCAATAGAATTGCTGCCAGAATTCCAATGATGGCTATCACTACCAGCAATTCAATCAGTGTAAATCCCTTGTTTTTCTTGCACATTGCTTTACCTTCTCTTGTTTGTTTCCCGTTGGATACCCTGTAAGTTAAAACATTGCTACTAATGTGTTCCGAGATTCGAAAATTCAAACCCCGGAACAACTTTATACAGCAGGAGCTTAACTACAAACCGCTGTTTTGCATCCAGGTAAAGTTGCCTACTTACCCTGCCCTGCAAAACTTGCAAGCGAACAGCTTTGAGTCTATTCCGTCTGATTAGCCATGTTGTATTCTTTTGTGGTGCCACACAACACCTATGGATGCGAAAGCCAGTACAAGAACCATCAACAACCCTGTGGATGACACAGGTAATTGGGGTACTTCTTCTGTAACGATGACTGTTCTTGTAACAGTAGCTGCCTGGTTACCTGCCGCATCCGCTACATCATAGGTAATAAAATAGTTACCGACTGTTTCCGTGTCGACTTCATCACCACCAATGATGATCTCACTGGTCAAATCGCCATCCCAATCATCTATGGCAGTTGCGCCTGGATCATTCCATGCATCTCCACGCATCAGATAAACTATAGAATTACCATTCCTACTGATAACCGGTGGGACTACATCCAGCCAATGACCACCACCTTCTGGCGACAATCGGATGTAATCAACGGCTAACCAGCCAAATCCATCAGCACGGCTGTCGACAATATGCAGATACAATGCTTTGCCTTGCTCAGCACTTACGTTTACGGAGCGAATAGCCGATGCATCACTTCGTGGTGGGAAAATCCGTGCAACCTCGGAATCATCTTCCCAACGCCGTACACTGACATAATTTTCGTCTGTGGAGTTTTGATCTGGTGGTCCATTGTGGCCGGAAACAAGCATCATCAATGTCTCATTGCCTTCACCAACCATGAATGGACCAGAGGTCAGTGTGCCTGTAAGCACATCATTACCCGCATTGTTTACACCATCATAACTGGAGCTTGCATGGTAGTCACCTTGAGGTGGACCAGCACCCCAGCCTTGATTATATGTTGCGATATTGAAAACGCCTTCAACGGACCAGATTCTTGCATCAAAAGGTGGGCCGTCTTCAAAGTCTTCCAGCACATCAGCCCCCATCGAAGGGCCGGTCAGGCTGAATGAATCAACGGCGATCCAGGCATAACCGGTAGCATCGCTGTTGTCGACAATTTCAATATATACTTCACGACCTAATAGATTGGCAACATCTATTTCACGTTCTACAAACGGGTCTGATCCTGGTGGGTGTATACGATCTGTCAACTCTTCATCTGTTTCCGCATCACGTAACACTACCCAGTTGTAAGGCGGGTCAACTGTCCCGTCGCCACCAGTAGTATCAGGCCACTGACGGTGACCTGCGATCAGAAATCGAAAGGTTGCGTTGTCTATCACAAACGGATCAGACACCAAGGTGCCCGTTGCATTTTCAGGACGGCTGCGTACCATGTACGTACCTTCAGCATCAGGTGGCGCTTGTGTAGATGGCTCGCCATTGAATGCCGTTCCTGCAGTAATCGTCCATCCTGTCAGGTCACCAGTTTCAAAATCCCCATTGGTAATTTGAGCCCCGGCAACCAAACTATATGCGAGGAAGCATGCCAAACTACCTATCCAGCATCGTTTCATTTTTCTCTCCTTTGTTTTTGCCCACTTTACAGATCAATGCTTACATGACATTTTTTGCATATAACTGATCTTTATCGTCACTATGATGCAACAAAAATTGAAATTTGACAATAGCAAAAATTGCAAAAACTTGGCATTTATTGCGCAGCCCTTCATAAAACTAGCTGCTAAATCTGTATTTTCTACTATTTATTGAATTTTATTTTCATTATTATTTACTAAAGACCTGATCAAAAGGAGGAGTCTATGGGATATTATGCGAGCGGGTGTGGCATTTGATACTAAGGAAGGATTTTTAGAAATGTATAAGGAAGAATTTCTACATATTTAATATACATATTAATTATATGTGCTAGGTGTATATTAGTCCAGATAGAACAAGCGGGTATCGCCACTTTTCAATGACAACACAAAATTATCCCGTTGCACCCAGCCTAATGCAGGATCAAAAAGATCAAATATATCTCTGGTTTCAGGTAGTACAATAGTGCGCTCACCAGTCGACTTGCCATGTAAAGCAATCAAGGTATCGCTAATGTGTACCGTATCAAAAAAAGTTTGGCTGCCACTTCGGAAACGAATTGGCTGTTCCATTATCCCCAGAATCTCTCTAAGTAATTCTGGTGTTGCTGTTGGTTCCGCAATATAAATGGAAGTCCATCCACTCTCCAAGACACGCAATGCAACGCTTACCTCGCCACTATCTGTATAATTTGCCAACGAATCGGCTTCTGAATCATCAATATAAAACATGGGATACCAATTACCCCCTATGCCCCAAGCAGCATCTTGTGCTATCCATCTTCCGGCAAGCAAGTAGTTTGATCCAGATGGATGTGGTTCATTGAATGTCTTGACTTGCATTCCCACAGTGTTGCTGATGTTGTCATCTGACATATGGGTTTCCGAATGATACCCCGATGCGTACATCCAGATCGCTGTAGCTTCGTTTTGTGCTAATCTTTCATGAAGAATTTCAATTTCATTTTCAGTAAGAGAAAATGCGTTCAAAAAGATGTAATTAAGTGCATAGGGTGCGATTCCATCCAGAACATCTTGCAACAGACAAAATTGCGTCGCCAGACCAATCCGCATGATGCTGTCCCGCATACCGGTTAACAAGTGACGGTTCAGTGGCTCATCGCATTTCTGATAAAACCGTGAGATTTCATCAACAACAACCAGCAGTTCAGGTTGGAAGTCAGGTAAAGGGTATGCCTTGGGGCGTTCAGAAGTTGGGGTATCCCCAACATCTACCCCATCTACATCTATTTGCCCCGCATCTGGTGCAGCATGGTCACTGTTCAACCGACGATTATGCATAAGCCTGTAAGCATCATGCATTGAAGCGAAGACATCCCACTGTGCCGGATCATGTAACCAACCCTCGCCCTGGGGATCAGACCAGACAAGCCCCAAGCCATGGAGCAATGCCATCGCGAAATTTCGTTTTTGAACGTTGTAAACATCATCACTGCGAATGCCTACAATACGGGCAATATCACCAGAAAGTGGATCGCGGGAAACTGGTGTACGGGTATCATCAATGAGAAACCAACGCTTGCCATGATACTGCGCGCTGTTAATCGGCCCCATCATACCTCCTGCGCCTCCCAGTCCACGGTCTATTGCTGACACCGGGCTGATGAAACCATCCAGATTGCTGTCGAGCAGATTGCCCAACGCTAAGTGTCCAGTGCTGTTCGAATTAAGCTCAAAAGAAAACCCATAAGGCACTAAAACCAAATGGTCTCGGGGTATTAATTGCTTCAAATGTGCAGCAAGCATTGCGATTACGTCTGCAATAAGCCCAGATTGAAATTCCAGATAATCTATTACAGGTTGATCTGTTAACAGATCATAAAACACGGACTCCTCATCTGTGAAATCCATTTCCAATGGTATCTCTGCATTTCCAAAAGTATAGTCCGTTGAATGCCAGGCAGATTGCATCAGTGCATCATCGCCATATTTTCGTTGCAACCAAGACTGAAATGCCTGTTTGGCAGGCAATGAGCGATCAAAACCACCACGAATAAGCCAATGACCGTCCTCAAGTGCTGTAATTATAACTCCCTGGATGCGGTGTTGATTGTTATATCTACCCAGTTTTTCTACCATTTCTGTTAATGACTCTTGCGCACCAAGTAACCACCAGTCCGAAGCAGGACTGGGGTAGTTGCGTAATGAGTCTCCAATCAATATTTGCTCGCTGGGGTTCTCTTGCAGCCATTCCAGTGGTGGGTTCAAGTTTACTTGCAATAAAAATGATGCTCGGGCATCCAATGCGACGATCATGTCGATCCTGAGTAGCGTTTCTTCAAATTTTCCCAAGGAACCCCAGGAAGCATCAAATGGAATAATGTATTGATGTATTCCCGCGTTGGCAGCCATTGTGATCTCATCTTCAAGTACATCCCAGGTAGTTTCATTCAACACACCCAAGTGAAAATAGAGAGGCACATCCAACCCGATTACAGAGGTTGCGTCCGCTTCACCGGTTCTGGTTCCACTGGCTTGCTGTTGGGTGATTGGGCGTAATGAATCAACAGAATACTCATCGGATACAGAAAGGCGACCTAACCAAATACCCATAACACCCGCTCCCGCAATGAGCAGAATGACAAGGAGTATTCGGCCATAAAAAGCCAGCAGATCAGGTGTTTCTTGATTGGACATATAACGGGAAAAGCCTCAACATATCTGCACGGTCTGCAAATACTTCTAATGCGCCGATTGCTTTGTTGGTCAACTTCTGTACTTTGTCTTTGGCACCACACACCCCAAGATGTGTCGCAAATGTACTTTTTCCATCATCTTCACCACTAACCTTACATGCATCCAGTAAATCGTCGGTAATTTGAAAAGCCAGGCCCAAATTTTCTGCATATACCTGAAGTGCGTTCATAGATAATGTATCCATACCCAACACTATTGCCGGAACCTCCAGAGCGGACAGAAAAAGCACACTGGCCTTGTGATGATGAATGCATTCCAGATCACTCAAACTGGGAGTATTACCAGTAAAGCACAAATCGAGGTGTTGCCCATATACCAAGCCTCCTGTGCCAATTGCTTCAGCAAACCGTAGAACGGCATCACCAGTAGACTCATTACGGTTTAAACTGGCACAGTTCTGAACAATTAATTGAAAACCCAAAGAAATCAATCCCATAGATGCCAAGATCGCAGTTGCTTTATCGAATGCCAAGTGCGTGCATGGCAAACCTCTTCTGGTAATTCCGTTATCCATACAAGGCAAATCATCCAGAATGAGAGATGCTGTATGTGCCAGCTCTATCGCGCAAGCGGCATCCAACATACTTTCTGGCTGTACATTGCATAAATCTGCAACTGCCAGGGTTAAAATTGGACGTAACCTTTTACCTTGTCCCAACACCGCATAGCGCATTGCTTTGTGGACTTCGCCAGGAGCTTTGTCTATTCCAGGCAATCGTATATCCAAGGCAAGATTGATAATATCGCGACGCACCTGCAAGTACGCTTGCAATTCCGTAACAGATTCTTCTGTTTTCAAATGGTGCATCAACTAAGACCCGCCCTGCTTTTTATTTTGATTACTATGGCCGACATTATCACAATCTTCAAGCGCAAACCAGCCACCAATGTCAAACGGTTCTCCAGTATCTTCACTAAAGAACAAGTGGTTTGCACGTAAATCAATCTTTTCCCCATGTGACAACGAAATAACCTTGTCGACATCCAATTGGACAACTTCAGAAGTATTGGCAGACAACTCCATAACACTATTTCCGTCCCGAATAAGCTGGATATTGGTAGCACCGAGTTCAGGATAACAATTTATATGAGAGAGCCGCAAACCTTGTTCCGGTATGTGAACAGATGCTTCAGGTGCCATAGGTCTGATTTTCAGGTCTAATGCATCTCCACCCGGCAATGTACATGTGTACTCTTTGGAAGGGTACCATCCATCAGTTGGTAATTGTACAACCGGGCAAAACATGCGCTTTTTCAAGATTAATGGCCAGAAGCGTTTTGGCTTTGCGCCTGACTTGAACATTCGAAATCGATATCGTATCGTGACAGGCACTAGCATGATGGCCGACACCCAGGCCTTTGCGTGCTTAACTACCCGCCAGTATTGCCCATCAAGCAGCGACCTGCCTACAGCACGTATTTCGCCAATGAAAACCAAGAACAAAATAAAAGGGCTATATATCAGAGGAAAATTACGCAGTATCACCTTAAAACGATTGCGCGTGTTCAAATAATACTTTCGCTGTACATATTTGTCTTGTCCCATACTGGCACTGAATTTATGTCGTATCACTGCTTGTGGGCAGGTAAAGATAGTGTAACCAAAGCTCCATATACGCATGCACAGGTCCAAGTCATCCAGATAGATTTCAAAGTCTTCCGGTAACAAGCCCACTTTTGAAAATACTTTTGCCCGAATGAACATTGCACCACCACATACCCCCACAACAGACTGTGGTTCGCTCCACTGCGCAGTGTCTGCACGGCCTATCCCCCGGTCCCACGCGGCTCCGACAATGGAACAATACAATCCCATAGAATTCAGAACGCTTGGGGTATCAAACAGTACCATTTTAGGCGCAAGACAGCCACATTGTGGCGTAGTTTCAGCTTGTCTCACAAGTTTTGAAATGGCATCAGGTGCTATGGAAATGTCATTATTTAACAGAAAAATGTAATCAGCACCATGATCAAGGGCTACGCGAATACCCAAGTTATTACCACCAGACCACCCATGATTTTTATCGCATTCCAAACAATCTACCCGGGTATCCTGCCCAAAATTTTCTCGTATATATGCGACAGAGTCATCGCTACTGGCATTGTCTATAAGCAAGAATCTCATGTTGGGATAATCATTGGCAGTCAAAGAAGAAAAACAGGCGTCGAGATGCTCACGCCCGTTCCAATTTATGATTAATACATATACCAATGGCTCGTTCATATGGCCAAAAGTATAACAGGCCGCACCACCCGGTTACACTATGTACTTGCGGATTCCCTTAATGAATGCGCTGGCCACAAGCCACTTCATTTCTCGGCATCTGCTTCAGGTTCTGAAGAGGGCATTGACCAGGGGTACACATTTCTTGGGGAGGATTGGTTATTATTACCACTACTCCGTGTGGTGTTTTGTGCCCAGGGATACGTTGATTTATTATCGGGAATTGTAAGTCGATCCATATTTTGGCGATTGCCAAAATTGCTAACGTAGTTGCCGCCATGATTGTTATACGAAGGTGTTTGGGCTGAAGAGGTGTTTTCTGCTGACTCAGGTGTGACACCACCACTACCAGGCTGAATGTAGACCGGCACACGGGGCCAAACATACGGTGTTGTATAGTAGGGGTTGTATCCAAAACGGCGCATCCACTCATTCTGCATGGCCTGCGAATCTACGCGTAATGCTTGTTCCTGCAACATTAATTGTTGTCGATCTATGTCAAGGCTGCGCAAATACTCCGCATATTCAGCCTCCATCATTTCTTGTTCGGCACGTTGCTGTGCCTCCAGCATTTGCTGTTGATAAGCCTCCATGGCTTGTTGTTGCTGTAATTGCTCCAACATTATTTGTTGGTATAAGAGTTGTATCCCGGCATCAATTTCCGGGTCAGCTTTTTTGTTGCCCTTCAGCGTAAGTGTAGGCACGCCATTGCTGTTGATAACCCTTTCGCGTTCTAATATACCTTTTTCACGCTCTTCACGGGTAACATAATTATCATTAACAGGCAATTGTGCCCTATTTTGTGATTCTTCTGACGCATCATCTGCTTGAACCGATCGGTATTCCGGGTCCCGGTTTTCCAGCAATTCTCTCGGGTTTATATTGGCATTTTTTCGCCATATCTCCCGCAACTGCTCACGATCCGAAGATTTCCTGATTGAATTTACTTCGACATCATTCAAGTTGTAGCTTTTAACTTCACCCGTATCGGGAAATCGAATAAATATCAATGCGTCCGTTTCAGTAACATATACGCCTTCCAATGCTTCCCCTTGGACAGTTATGCTGTCCGCAAAAACAGGTGAGGCAATGCACACCAAGGTGATGCACAGCGCAAACACACCCATTATCTTTAAAACATGTCGCATAAATTGTATCCTTACATCCGTAGATGATCCATGTATGAAATTAAACAATATGCTCTGTAGGAATTCTACCACGATATCAAATAATCATGATAATGGATACCAACATAAAAATCATCGATTAACCTTATAACGTAAAAACCCCGAGGGAAGCTTACCCTCGGGGAATAATTTTCTATTCAGATTACCAAAGCAAATTGCATAATACTAATTATGATCAATCAGGTAGCGGCTCCTTTGCAAACGAAATTATACTCACCGGAGCCAGCTTCGACAACAAGTACACCATCCTCTACGCCCACAACCTTGATATCTTCACTTTCGCTCAAGGGATCACCACTTTCGGTAACCATTTCTGGCTCTGTGACGGGCAGATATATTCTTGCTTTCGTATTAACTGGAACACTCACATTCATGATCAAATCAGCACCCGCACGTTGCCAATGGGTAGCAATAGGTCCACGAATTGACTCATACCGAGTCTTCGCATAATCCAGATCACCACCTGGTTCTGGTCGGATTTGAATGGTCTTGAACGCATCGCCACCATTCACAATACCACCAACCGTGCTGTACAACCATTCGCCTACGGCACCAAACGCAAAATGATTAAAAGAGTTCATTCCGGAATTCTGGAAACCCTGGTCAGGTGTCCAACCATCCCAGCGTTCCCACATGGTCGTAGCACCCAATGTCACCTGGAAAAGCCAGGATGGATAGGTGGTATTCAACAACAGACGGTATGCCAAGTCGATATGACCGGCTTCTTCCAAAGAGGGAAGCAAACGCGGAGTACCAATAAAGCCTGTGGCTAAATGGTAATCAAATTCTGCAATTTCCTCTGCAAAGCGTGCTGCTGTTTGCTCACGCATATCATCAGGAACCAGATCGAAAGCAAAGACTAAAGCGTAACCAGTCTGGCTGCTTTCAAGGATTGATCCATCCTCAAGAATAAAACTCTTGATGAAAGCATTACGAATATTACGATGTAGCTCTGTATAGCGTTCTGCCGCTTCTGTGCGACCAATCGCTTCTGCCATTTCTGCCATCAATTCAGCCATGTGAGCAAAATATGCTGTGCTGATAACCTCGTCTTTCGCTCCGCCGCCCTTGTTCAACCAGTCACCATACCCCAAGTGTGTACGGATGTAGTTTTCACTCGTATTGATCAGATGATCCATACCCTTGACCAGGTTATCCCAGTGCTCCTCGATGATTCGGGTATCGTTGTAGTACTTGTAAACATTCCAAGTACAAATCATCGCCGCGTCACCCCATCCCACGGAACCACTTCCAAGTTCCATGTCTGGTGCTACATCCGCGAAGGAGCCATCGTCACGTTGTGAATCCTGCACAAGGTCAACCAGCCACTTGGTGAAAAAGGCTCCAACATCGGCCATATAGGCACCTGTCGGCATAAAGAACTGGGCGTCACCTGTCCAGCCGAGGCGTTCATCCCGTTGCGGACAATCCGTAGGCACTTCGAGGAAGTTACCTTTTTGTCCCCACCAGATATTATGTACCAATTGATTAAGCAGGGGCTCGGATGCTTCGAAGAATCCGGTTCGTGGCAATTCATTATGAACAACTACGCCAACCACATCTTCAACTTTGGGGGCTTGCTCCAGCCCAGAAATTTCAACATATTGAAATCCATGAAATGTAAATGCTGGCTCCAGAATCTCAACCCCATCACCTTTCAGGTAATAGGTATCAATCGCCCGCGCTTTACGCAAAGCTTCGGTGTACAGCGTACCATCATCAGCCAACATTTCCGCATGACGTACCATGACACGCTGGCCAGGCGCTCCTTGCGCCTTAATGCGCACCCAGCCCACCATATTCTGGCCAAGATCATAAATGAAAGTACCTGGCTTCAATTCTGTTACCGATTGGGCAGGTATATTTTCATGAATACGCACCGGTAAACCACGGTATGCTTGTACAAGAATATCTGGTGTATCACCAACAACAACATTATCCCAGTCTAAAGCATCAAACCCGGGTGTATGCCAACCGGGCATTTCCAGACGGTAATCACGCGCCTCACCCATTTGTAAGTCGGCTTCAATTATCTTCCCGTAGGTTGCTTTCCAGTCTTCGTTGGTTACAACTATCTCTTTACTTCCATCGGCATATTCAATCTCCAATTGAACACACAGACGTGTAGCATCTCCATAATAATCACGTGGTCTTTCACGATTTTGAAGCAGCCGAAATCCAATGTAGCTGGCATACCAGCCATCGGCAAGAATGGCGCCAATAGCATTTACATCATCTGCTTTCAACATATCAGTGACATCGTACGTATTGTAATATACCCGGTTCTTGTATTCTGTCCAACCCGGTGAAAACACATCACTTCCAACACGTTCGCCATTTAAATAGAGTTCGTAGATGCCTAGTGCTGAAGCATACACCGTTGCCCGTGTTATCTCTGGTTGTGTATTGAATTCATTTCGAAGATAGGGCGGTGGAGGCAGCTCCAGACCACCTTCCTTCGTGAAAGCATCGTGCTCATGTTCCGGAGCTGGCGCGTCATAACCAATCCACTTGGCTTTCCAGTCTTCGGAGTTCAATAACCCCATGCTCCAATGGGCTGATTCACTCCACGCCGTGGGATTACCATCCTGGTCCCAAGCGCGTACTTTCCAAAAGCACGCTTGTCCCGAGGAAAGAGACTTGCCCGCGAAAGGAATTAATACGGTTTCACCCGATTCAACCTTACCGGAATCCCAGAGATTTCCTTCATCTGATTGCAACGCAGCTTCGGTATCTGCCACCAAAATTTGATATGCAGACTGACTGATATTGCGACCATCACCTGCCAATTGCCAGGTTAAACGCGGCACTACAACATCAATCCCAAGCGGATTTGACATGTATTCACATTTTAATTCGACCGGTGCATGCAACGTACTTGCATGTGCCTGGTTAATAGCAGGTACTATCATAGTCCCCACTAAAAGCAGTACGATTCCAAACTTCATAAGACCTCCATGACCATTGGTTAATCACACAAACAAGAGGAAAAGTACGCGATGAACAACCTGCATTCATAACGCTAATATTCCCCCGAAAATACCATTATTTATAGGATAGCCTACCATGAACCACCCGTGGATTTCGAACCGAATCCATGTTTGATGAACAAGCAATAGTATAAATACTCACTTGTAACAAAGGAGATTGATGCAGAGATACCTGTGCAAAAAAAAAGATAAACGCTTACTGTTTCTGCACCTGATGTGCCAATCGCAACATGGCCTTTTTACCAATATCGGTACGGTAATGCACCCCATCGAAGTGTATTTTGGCAACAGCTTCGTATGCATTTACGATAGTATCAGGAAGTGCATCGCCCCAGGCAGTAACATTCAAAACACGACCACCGGCTGTAACCAGTTCATTTCCTGCTTTTTCTGTACCGGCATGAAAAACCATGACACGCTCATCTTCCTGCGCATCATCAATCCCGCTGATTGGGATACCCTTGGAATAATTTCCAGGATAACCACCTGATGTCATGACTATCGTCACACAGGCACCTGGCTTGTAGGCAATTTCTTCTTGTTCCAATGTTCCATTACAGCAGGCCACGAATAAGGAAAGTAGATCGTTCTGGAGCAGTGGCAGTACTACCTGGGTTTCTGGATCACCAAACCGGCAATTAAACTCGATAACTTTCGGCCCGTCCCTGGTGATCATCAATCCAGCATATAACACCCCTTTATAAGGCGTACCTTCTTCTGCCATCCCCTTTATACAAGGTTGCAATACTTTCTCATCAATTTCCGCCAGCAGAGTATCGTTTATTAATGGAGGTGGTGCGTATGCTCCCATGCCACCTGTATTTGGTCCTTTGTCATCATCAAATGCAGGCTTGTGGTCTTGACTGGCAATCAAAGTCTTAACAGTTTTTCCGTCTGTAAGCGCGAGAATGGATGCTTCTTCTCCCATCAGACACTCTTCTAAAACGACACGACTGCCAGCCTCCCCAAAAATCTTGCGAACCATTGCATTCTGTATTGCTTCCTGGGCTTCTTCCATGGTTCGCGCAACCGTAACGCCCTTGCCTGCTGCCAGTCCATCAGCTTTTACAACTATAGGCACACCGTTCTTTTTCAGATAGGACATCGCGGCTTCCACGGTATCAAACACAGCATGTTTAGCCGTAGGGATATTGTATTTATTCATAAATGCTTTTGCGTACTGCTTGCTTGCTTCTAACTGCGCGGCAGCGCCACTGGGTCCAAAAACCAGGTGGTTTTCACGCTCCAGAAAATCCACAATACCACGGGCCAGTGGGTCTTCAGGTCCGACTATAGTCAAGTCGATGTGTTCATTGCGTACAAATTCCAGCAATTTTTCAAACTCGTTCACACCGATATCAACACATTGCCCCTTATCCAGTAAATCTATACCGGGATTCCCGGGAGCACAGAAAATTTTCTCGATCGTATCATTCAGGGCAAGCTTCCAAGCAATGGCATGTTCACGCCCCCCACTTCCAACAACTAAAACCTTCATGGCATTTTCCTTGCATAAGCACTTAGTTTTGTAACGGTCCATAAAATAGTATAGCGCGTGTGAACTGGCAGATCAGCAGGTAAAGCATGCGTTAACTAGCTAATTTCACTCGACAGGAGGTTCATGTTGCATCAGATAGGACGTAATAGCCTGATCGTATGCCGCTGTGGTAGCAAAAGCTTCCTGTGCCAATCGATACCGTAAAGCATAAGAAACCGATCCTTCATTGGCACGAATCTCATGCATTAGCGCAGCGTAACGTCGGGGTTGGGTCACCGGGGTTACAAAACGAAAATTTTTGGCTGCGGAACGAAGCATGGCTGTTCCACCAATATCAACATGGTCTAACACTTCAGCCGGTGTCGCTCCTGCACGTCGGACAATTTCATCTACAGGTTGAAGATTTACAACAACCATGTCGATCCACTCTATACCATGTTCCTGCCGCTGTTCTTCATGCAATCTGCTGTCGCGAATACCTAAAAGTCCCCCGTGAACTTTCAAATGCAACGACTTCACACGTCCATTCATCAGTTCTGGAAAACCGGTATAATCAGCAATGCTGACAGTATATATTCCTGCATCCCGTAATGTCTGCAACGTTCCAGAGGTGCTGATTAATTCTACATCCATTTCATACAAAAGACGGGCCAACTCAACCAGACCAGTTTTATCATAACAACTCAGTATTGCCCGTTTAATCTTCGTCATAGATAGCACTTCTCCCGATGACCGTAGTTGTAGAAATGTTCAGCGACATCATACAGTAGCAGATTGCCCAAGAGAACACCATCATACGGTATTTTGCATAAATAAATCGAGTTTTCGTCGTTATTGATTCCGCTTTACCAATAAATATCTGTTTTTTCGACAATGTGAATGCACAATAAAATTTATTTCTTGCTACAAGCACAGATAAAGACTCAACCTGTCCAACGTAACTTTCTGTGACAGCCTCGCTAAATTATTTCTCAATCCAAAGTATTGCAACGCGTTGAATACAACTCTACTGCCCGTTGCAATCAACAATAGATTTCAATTCATCGAGTGAAAAATTATCCTGTGCCTCAAGAGATACCAGCACTGAACCAGCAACCTCTTTCATAAGCATCGATTACGTATTGGTTCACTTCTAGCGAATTGGTATTTTATAATATTCGGAACATGATGTAGTGTGGACCAATATCTGGCAATTCAAAGACTTCACCGGAGATACGAAAGCCATGCTGTTCATAAAATTGCTGTGCGGAAACACGCGCGGTACACCAGAAAATAACAGGTTGCAGCTCCTGTGTATAACTTGCGCTTGTTGCGGCATTAACAGATTGCTTGACATGTTGGACACAAGCATTAAGAAGCTTGCTGCCATATCCCCGGCCTTGCAACTCTGGTGCTATGGCCATACCGCGCAAGCGCCAGGCACAAACATCCTCTTCTCTTCCAGGCATAGCTTCTCGGTAGATTGAAGCAATACCGACCAATTCGTCATTAATGAAAAGTCCAAGGTGAAGTGTTGATAGATCATCATCTCCTGGAAAGTTTAATTCATCTAATTGCTGATGAGGACGTAATACCTTTTGCCGCAGTGGCCTGGTATCAACCGCACAGATAGCTTGGATATGTATACCTTCTGAATCCATGCCAGTAATTTAACCTCAATAAACAATCAGATTAAAAGGATAAACTTTTAATAAATTCCAATATAGTATCTTGAACATATTCACGCTCATAATCCCAGAAAATCAAGTGTTCTGAATTTTCCAGCAATATATAAGATTTTTGTCGAGAAGGCATGGCATCAAAAGCTACTTTCGATGCTTCGGGACTGGTTATAGAATCCTTGATTCCATGAATCACACACACCGGCATATTCAAGCGTGACAACGCTTCTTTCGTGCGGGCTTCTTGTCCCAACGAGACGGCAATGTAAGCAGCACTTGTGGGTACCCAAACATAGGTTTCGATTTCTTTACGTACTTCACGACGCAGTACGGGTCTGCTACCCGGGCGTTTGTATACCCAGCGAACTATTGGCGGTGCAATTTCAGCCCAACGTTCGGGATGTAATCCATAATACCAACGGTGACGCACTTCAAAAAGTGGTGCCGCAAGTATGAGACCGTCAATTTGTACAGACTTTGCCGCAAGAACGGACAAAGCACCGCCCATGGAATGCCCCAGCACAATTACATGTTGGTGCTGGTTGTTTAATGTGCGAATATTTTCTTCAACTGCATACAGCAATTGTTCTCTGGTAGTTTTTTCCAGATTCAGCGGTGTGGTTCCATGCCCGGGCAGCAGCATGACATGAACATTGTATCCTGCATCGGCCAAAAATTCAGGTAACATATCAAAATGATGAGGTGTGCCTAGAAAACCATGCACCAATAAAATAGCAGTTTCTGCATCGACCGGGCCCAGCGTACGTGGCGCTGCATGTTCAAGCATCCCGGTATCCGGATCACGCTCCATCATTGAATCACTCAGCCGAACACAGGAGGATGCCAACATGCTCAAAATCATAACCAAAGTGCCAAGCATCAACAGAAAGTAAACAAAATAATGCCGCTTTGAAAGCACAGGCAAGCACGCACGAAATGATCGTTTCATTCAAGCCCTTCCAGCTCCCTGGCCATCATTCGAATACATTTAATGTCCATTTTTCCTGTACCTAAAACAGGAATGGCCTCTATGCGGTAGAAAGAATTTTTGCGAGGTATCCAAAGATTTGGCAGACTCACCCCGTCTAATTTATCAAACAGCAAATCAAGTTGCTCATCATCTACCGTGTGCAACACAACAAGCCGTTCGCCTTTTTGACTATCCGGAACACTTGCAATAGCAAAGCATTGCTCAGTCAAATCCAATACAGCATGTAAGGTTTCTTCTACTACGTTATGTGGCACCATCTCACCAGCAATTTTACTGAAGCGCGCCAACCGATCTGTTATAGTTATGAATCCTTCATCATCAATAGATGCAATATCACCCGTGCAATACCAACCATCTTTCAATACCTTTGCAGTGCGCTCTGGCTGATTCAAATACCCTTGCATAATGTTGGGACCCTTAACCAGCAACAATCCTGATTCTCCTGGAGGTAAATCTTCTTCTGTATCTGGATTCACAATGCGTGCGGCCAGGCCGGGAATTAAGCGACCAATGGTGCCATGAATGGTGCCATGATAATAAAATCCCGGTGATTCAAGGTCAGGGATATCCAGCGCTACTACAGGTGAGCATTCCGTTGTCCCATATCCTTCCAGTGGTTCTGGTCCAAATTTTTCTTTGAAAGCACTGCGTACACGGGGCGCCAGCTTTTCTGCGCCACAAACCACAAATTCTAGGGAATTTAACTGCTCTGAAGAGCAACGCCTTATAAAACCCTGCAACAACGTGGAAGTACCAATCATGATGGTACCCTTATACTGCTGCACTAAATCACCGATTACCTTTGGCTCCAACGGATTCGGATGAAAAATGGCCCGAAGACCTAGCGTCAATGGCAGCCATATGGTTGCCATGTGCCCAAATGAATGAAAGATTGGCAGATAACCCACAATACATGAATCTTTGTGATGAGGAAAGACTTCCATGGAAGCTTCTATGTTTGCTAACACATTCCGGTGAGTCAACATCACACCCTTGGGATCGCCTTCGCTTCCGCTGGAGAAAATAATCGTAGCCAACTCCTCCGTCGTACGTTTACGCCCAGAGAAAATGCGATCAAGCACGCCAACGGGCACAAGCAGTGCCAGAATCATTGCTGTGATACGGTCTTTACCGGTAACTGCACTCCGAACATCTTCCAACAAAATTGTTTCGCCTGGCACATCAACAGGCACTTTTTCCAGGAACTTTTTCGAGGTCAACACCTGCGTCAATTCACACTGCCGGGCACAGGCCACAATTCCCTCGTTGTTCAGGGTATAGTTCAGATTAATCACTGTTTTACCCAACATTTGAAGGGCTATATTGGTCAATACACCTCCAACTGTGGGTGGCAACAAAACGCCAGTCATGGGATGGTCGTCCAAGATAACTTTTAGCTTTCGGGCAAAGATGATGCTGCCTACCAGTGTTTTAAAATAGTTCAATTCCCCAGAAATCGCATCCGCAATTGCCATGCGTTTCAGATTTTTTCTGGCAGCCCAAATAAAAGCATGGTGCAACATGGCATGCCTGGTAGGTTTTTCAGAGTAGATTTGTTGACTCATATCAACAATATTTTCACGCACTTCACGGGCAGGGGTTTCTTTGCCCAAAGCTTCACCAACCTGAATCCAGACTGGATAACGGTGAATACCCCTTTTCTTCCAGACCAATCGATTGCCTTCAAAGGTATATAACGATTGGTATAAGCGACTCATGCAAAGCGGGACGACAGGTGTTTCCTTATCTTCAATCAAAATTCCGTAATCATCAAACCAGGGAAGGGCTGATCCCTCTTCGGCCAACCGAACTTCATTATTAATCAGTACAATACTTCCCCTTGCTATTGCACTTTTGATTTCACCGACTGCAATTTCTAGGCTATGTTCATCGGCGTGCTCATCAACATAGATGACATCGAGCATGTTCAAACATCGTTGCATCCACGAAACACGTTTGACCTTACTCCCAACCACAACAGTCAACTTCCTGTCTATTGCTGCTTGTATACAGAGTAAGTCTACGAATGATATGTGATTTGCGACAAACAGGGCTCCACCTTTTTCGGGGATGTTATCACGCCCTTTGACCGTTAACTTGAGCAGCACAGTGTTGCAAAACCAAAGAATCATTCGTAGCACAAAAAATGGTAAGCGCATACAGATAAAAACTCCTATTGCCAACGACATCACAGCGATTAACAAGAATATTCCAAAAGGAGTGAATCCTAAGAAACCTAAGCCAAGAAATAATACCCCAGAAAAGGCTATACCTACAAACGTTAACATATTGGTGGTAGCCAATATGCCGCCTCGCATAATATCGGGTGCCCGTTGCTGAAGTGATGCAGCCAGAGGTACATCGTATACTCCAGCAAAAAAACCCAGACAAAACAGCAAACTTGCCAACACCCAGAAGTATCCCCCCCAGGCTGCCATCATAGATAACGGGAAAAAAGCCGGTTCGGTAATGGCTGTCGGTAAAAGAACTGCGATTCTGTCCAGACACACTTGATACCATTCCGCAGGTATGGCAACAGCACCAGCAGCCAAAGTCATACCCAAGGCGCCCAAGGGTATGAGACCTACCTCAATGCGCCCTCGCGACCAGAATCCACAAGCCAATGCTCCCAAACCAATTCCCAGAGATACAGCCACTAGCAGTACTGAAGTCTGGTCTTCACTATAAGCCATCACATTATCGGATAACTTCAGAATGTTTTGCTGTACGAGAGCGCCAGCGAACCAAAAATATACATACCCGACAATTGTCAGTAATAACCACCTATCTGAATAAATCGCAACAAAATATCTTCCCATACCTGCCCAGAGAAAAACCGGAATTGTCTTTTCTGGATTGGCTGAAGCGGGCCGGGTAATAAAATGGGCGAGAATCAGCCCTGAGAGTGAGCACCCAATCAGAAAGAAAGATGTTAGGTAGATGCTGTCACTAAAGCGCATATACAAAGGACCGGCAAGTCCCATACCGGCAATGATTGCCACAATAGTCATCATTTGTAAAATACCGTTTCCCCAGGACAAACGGTGTTCGGGCAGTATTTCTGGTAATATGCCGTATTTAGCGGGACTGAAGATGGCACTTTGAATGGCCATAATAAAGAATATAGCCCATATAAACGGGATACTTTGCATATAAAATGCGATTCCCGCAAAAACCATGATACCAACTTCCAGGTATTTTGTGAAAAGCGCAATTTGCTGTTTGCTGTATCGGTCTGCCAACGCACCAGTAATACCAGGCAATATGATAAATGGTATGGAAAACAATACTGTTGCCATGGCTGGCACAACATCATTTGGATCCAATCCCAGCATATTGGTGGCATCAGGTGCCATTGATTCTTTTTGCAACCGAGCCAGGTTCAGAAGATAGAAAATGATGAGGTATCGGTAAAGGTTGTCGTTAAACGCACCCTGGAATTGCATGCCGATAAGCGACCAGAAACCTCGGGCATTATAATGTGTTAAGTCGTATTTTTTCTTACGTAAAAGAGATTGCACTGTTCAACCCAAGCCAGTTTATGGTCCACATCTCCAAGAATCTCCTGATTGATTTTAGTATCCTGGCCCCGGTGGTGGGCAAATTCAGACGTTATGATCTTAATTTTCGAATACGAAACTTAAGTATCCAAAGCACGACATCGTATTCGAATTTTTTCTAAATCAGATATTAAAACACGGCTAGCAGCTTCATCAAAGTCTTCCAATACGGTATGAATGCTTTCCCGGTACAGCGGTTCAACCTGATTAATCAAATTTAAACCAGTTTCAGTAAGGTCCACATGATATATTCTTCTGTTTCCGTGAACAACGCTCCGTTTAACCAATTTTTTCTTTTCCAATTTATCAAGCACAGATGTCACGCTGGCACGGCTTACAACCAACCGCTTGCCGAGGTCCGATTGCGTGAGCATGCGTTCTTTATAGCGTAATACGAATAATACATTAAACTGAGCTTCGGTCAAATCAAAACGCCTGAACAACACTGCGCCTTTCTGAGACAAAAGCGTTGATGTGCGTACAATATTAAGAACGGCCTCATGGCGGAAATCCTCCATGGGCCGTCCTAATTCTAACTCCTGATTTATAGACATGCCCCCTCCTTCTCACAAATAATATACAAATCTTAATTGTTGAAGCCTCTGTGAGTCAATTTCAATTGATCATTCAGTAAAATCACGTTACTATGATATGGGTAAATAATTATAATATGCTGTGTATTGCCTTATGATTACAAAACCTGACTCAAAGTACATAATTTAAAATTTTTGTCACTTCATTGTTTTTTCAAATCAGTTCTACCTCTAAAGGTCAAGATAATGAAAATTTTACTTAGTGGCGCTTCTGGGATGATTGGCAGTGCCTGGCGGGAAACGGCAACTCAACAGGGCCATGAAGCTTTTTGCTTGCAGCGCGCTCATCCCAAAAAACCGAACGATGTTTCATGGAATCCTTCAACTGGATTTGAAAAACCAGAACTGCTTGAAGGATTTGATGCTGTTATCCACTTGGCTGGTGAAAACATTGCAAGCGGACGCTGGACGGCAAACAGGAAGCAACTGATACGAGATAGTAGAGTACTCGGTACGCGAATTTTATCTGCTACACTGGCAGAACGTGATGTGCCACCAAAAGTAATGATCTGCGCATCTGCTGTAGGATATTATGGAAATCAAGATAACCAGGAGTTGACAGAAAGCTCCCCACGAGGCGATTCATTTCTGGCTGAAGTTTGTCACGATTGGGAAGAAGCATGCTCGCCATTGCGCCGTAAAGGGGCACGTGTCGTTAACTTGCGCAGTGGGATGGTGCTGTCTTCTCAAGGTGGTGCATTAAAAAAGATGTTGCCCCTTTTCAAAGCAGGGTTGGGTGGTGTAATTGGTGATGGCAAGATGTATATGAGTTGGATTACCCTGGAAGATATTGTGAGAGTAATTAACTTTTGTTTGAACTCGGATGAACTTGATGGCCCTGTAAACACGGTTGCCCCGAATCCGGTAACAAACAAAGAATTTACAAAAACTTTGGGAAAGATCCTGAATCGGCCAACTTGGCTGCCAACCCCAGCATTTGCATTGAAACTGGCGTTGGGTGAAATGGCTGACGAACTATTGTTGTCCAGTATTCGGGCAGTACCAGAAAAACTCCTAAATAGCGGTTTTGCATTTCGACACCTGAATTTATCTGATGGGCTTATTGCGTCGCTAAAATAACCCGGTAACATCAATCTTGTCCTTATGAACAGAAAATTTATAGCTAAGAAATCTCGGTAAAGAATTATTTTATAACAAGTTATAGAAAATGTTTGTCAATTTTCATAAGTAATCTGCTATAATGCCATAAAAAAGGGAAGAGATTATTCACAGGGTATAGTTTCGTGATGTCAGTTATTACGATCGAAAGCTAAAAGTGTGCTTAATAATATACAATTGCGCCCAAACGGATTTTTGCAGTATTGATATTTTTGCGCTTTGATGTGATGAATTCCATTGCAAGTGAACCAAGGGAGAGAACAGCCCATGCCCTCATACGCCTATACAGCTCATACCCGCACAGGAGCAAAACAGCGGGGCAATATTAATGCCGAAACTCGGCAGGCTGCCCAGCAGATGCTGCAACAACGCGGGCTGACCGCTGATAAAATTGTTGAGCAAGGCGGTAAAGCAAAAAATCTTCGATTGAACAAACGTGTTAAATCAAAAGAGCTTCTTATTTTTACCCGGCAGCTTTCTACCATAGTAAGCTCTGGACTTCCGTTATTGCAGGGACTGGATATTCTCGCGGAACAAACGGAAGACCCGAACTTTGGAGTAATAGTCGATTCGGTAGCCCAGGACGTCGAATCGGGTGAAACGTTCTCAGACGCATTACGGCGCTTTCCGCGTGCTTTCCCTGATTTGTATGTCAGCATGGTTCGCTCTGGGGAAGCCAGTGGTGATTTGGATGGCGTTTTAATGCAGCTTGCTGATTATCTGGAAGCATCTGAAGATTTGAAACGACGTATCCGTTCTGCCATGACCTATCCCATTGTTGCATTTTCGATCATAATTCTTATTGCTATTGGCTTGATTACGTTTGTTGTGCCACAATTCAGCCAGATTTTTTCTGAACTGGGTGGTGAATTACCCGTACCTACCATGATACTGATTACTGCCAGTGATTTCTTTCGTACCTGGTATGCCATTCCGACAATGGCATTAATCATTGTGGGCCTCATCTTTCTTTTACGTATATATAGCAGCACAGAATCAGGCCGTTTCAATATCGATTCAGCCAAGTTGAGGGTTCCCATTTTTGGTGGCCTGCAACGCAAGGTAGCTATCAGCCGTGTAACACGCACTTTAAGCACCTTAACCCGTAGTGGCGTCAATATCTTACAAGCATTGGAAATTGTGGAACGCACAGCCGGTAATGAGGTTTTCGCACGAGCAATCCGTAACGCGGGAAACAGTGTCCGTAATGGTGAATCCCTGGCTGACCCCCTTACCCGCTCAGAAGTCTTTCCTGCCATGGTCACAAGAATGATAAGTGTTGGTGAGAAAACTGGTGCGTTGGAGACGATGTTGATGAAAATATCGGACTTCTACGACTCAGAAGTACGCGCCACTGTGGACCAACTCACCAGCCTGCTGGAACCTATCCTCATTGTGATGATGGGTATCGTCGTGGGTAGTATTGTCGTTGCCTTGTTCATGCCGATATTGAAATTGTCTCAATTAGTAACCTGAGCCAGAGTTAACCGAACCATATCCATACCATAACCATATTTATGAAACAGGTCATTCACGTAAGGCAACAGGATTCAGCGTGACAATGAAGTATGGTTGTGACAGCAAATAACAATTGCAAGCGGCCAAGGTATGAGTAAAACCTACTTTTTGCTGTATTGCCTGCGAAGGGTAGTTGATGGAATGCCCAAGCCTTCCCGGTATTTACTGACCGTCCGGCGTGCTACATTAATCCCCTGTTTTTTTATCAAATCTGAGATTTTTTGATCACTCAGGGGTTTTTTGGGATTTTCTTCATCGACTATTTTTTTGACCAATGCTTGAATACTTTTTGAAGATTGATCCTCACCTTCATCTGATCTCAGACCAGGTGAGAAAAAGTATTTCAGCTCGAAAAGCCCTTGTGGTGTTTGAATGTATTTGCCTTTGGTTGTCCGTGCCACTGTAGACTCATGCATGCCAATCAAATCGGCAATATCTTGCAACTTTAACGGCTTGATGTGTTCAACACCTTTATCAAGGAACTCACGTTGTATGTTAACTATGGCCTCTGCTACCCGGACTATGGTTTGCTGCCTCTGGGTCAAATTGCGTTTTAACCAACGTGCTGCTTCTAATTTTTCCCGGACATATGACTTTTCATCTTTAGATAAATTATTGTTTTTAACCATTTGATGATAATCATGATTTATTTCGACTTCTGGGAGTTGTTCATTCACCAGACGAACCACATACTCACCATCAACTTTCTCAACCACCACCTCCGGCTGAATATACTGCGGAGCATCTTGTGAAAATTGACGTCCTGGCCAAGGGTCTAAGGTTGCCAGTAAGCCTTTAAGTTCCTCAACGCGCGCCAAAGAAACGTTCATAGCCTTGGCAATTTTTGGAATTTGCCTTAATTTTAACGCCTCAAAATGCTCTTTCACCAAAATACACAATTCTGGTTCATTGGGAAATTCAACCGCAATTTGAAACAGCAGACACTCCTCAATGTTCCTGGCACCGATTCCTGTGGGTTCAAAGGTCTGTATTTTATTCAGAACTTCTACTACCTGATTTTTGGTTACACAAAGGTCCGTAGCAATTTCATCTTCATTACCTACAAAATATCCACGCTCGTCAATTTCTCCAATGACGATACGTTCTCCGATGATACTTTCTAAAGCGTTCAGATCAGCCAGGCGCAATTGCTGAAGCAAGCGGGAGCGTAATGATTCCCCCTGAGTAATTGAATCTTCGTAATAACGAAGCTTTTCAGATTGCTCAGGATTGAAACTTAAATCCTGACCTTCTCTATGTCTGATACGCCAGGAATCCATGTAGGAATCCAGATCGAATCCCTCTTCATACTCATTTATATCCTCAGTTTTACCTGACTTATCACTTGTAACAACCGATATATCCCGTTCCTCAGGTTTTTTTTGAACTTGCTCAAGAAATGGGTTTTGCTCCAGCTCTTGTTGAACATATTGTTCCAATTCAAGACCGGAAAGTTGTAAGATATGCAGACCTTGCTGCATTTTCAGTGTAATGACAAGTTGCTGTGACTGGGTTTGCGCCAGTCGATGTTCCATGTGCATCATAGGCCATTTCCCTCGGTTAGCAAAACTTATGCCATTATAACGCATATAGCAGCAAGTGTCAAAGTATCTCATTTTCCAAAAGCAATTTTTTACCTATACAGGAGTTGATGGTGCTTCAATTTTGTCTGTTGGGTAGTGGTAGCAGTGGCAATGCCTTGTTGGTACTATCCGAAAAATCCAAAATCCTTATTGACAACGGTTTGAGTTTCAAACAGCTCGAGTTACGTGCCCGGGCAATTGATCAATCATTGGATGATTTGGAGGCCGTGTTTGTTACCCATGAACATGGTGATCATGTCAAAGGTCTGGGTGTGCTTTGCCGAAAGCGTCCGGTACCCGTTTTCATGACAGAAATGACCAAAGAATTATTGCCAAAATCACTGGGCAAGTTACCACAGGTAGTAACATTCGAGGCTGGTGAAACTGTGGTCTGGTCAGATATGCAGTTACAGAGCTTCAGTGTTTCGCATGATGCCGGTGATCCCGTTAGTTATGTTGTTCGCAGTCAGGGTACACAATTGGGATTGGCTACCGATTTGGGCCACCTCTCAGGACTGGTACGAACCCGATTATCTGGTTCAAACGCTTTAATTGTAGAATCCAATTATTGTCCGGAGCGGCTGCTCCGCGGAGTATATCCCCCACAAATTCAACAACGGATACGGGGCCGATTGGGCCACTTATCCAACCAAGACATGTGCTCTTTAATAAGTGAATTGCAACACGATAGTCTTGAACTGGTAGTTCTGGTACATATCAGTGAAAATAACAACCACCCGGAATTGGTAACAAAGATGGCAAGACAGGCCATTCTCAATCCAGATGTTGGGTTGTTTCTGGCAGAACAGGATGCACCCACTCCCATGTTTCAAATACAAGGCAGCATGGTTGGAAATTAAATCAGATGAAAATTTCCGAATTCATACAGTCACCGGAAGTACAGCAAGCCTTGCTCCGCGCCGGGCGTGCCGCCGGTATGCCGTTGAGTGTACACCCGATAGGAAACGACGGAGAAGAAGGTAGCCGGATATGTGGTGGTAGTGCTTGTGGTGCCTGCAGTTATGTAGCAGGTTTACCTGGTGGCAGACACGCTTGCCGCACATCTCGAACTTATGCATCAAACCAGGCACTGCGCCAAAACAGACCGATCCCTTTCATTTGCCATATGGGTTTTGCGTGTGTTTCTGTTTTAATACCTGTTCCGGCATCAAATCTGGTTATAACTATCGGTCCCTGGAATCCATCAGACTCTGGTGATGGTCTTGAACATGACACATGCCAGGGTCTGCAAAATCTTACAGGAGTATTGCCAGGTGCTTTTCCAGTGCCCCTTACAGATATTCGAATGGCACCATCATCTGCGATGATGGCACTGGCGGAATGGCTGTCGGCCACACTACACGGATTGTGGAATGCCAGTACGAATAAAGATTCAACAGGTGCAGAGCAACTGAATGAAACAAATACAGTATCATTGTCTGTCACAAATGTTTCTAGTAGCAACAATTCAAATCGTTACCGAATCCCAGAAATAACATTAGATATCAACCGGGCCAGGGAAATTGCTGCAGCACTGATAGCAGGCAACAAAGCGCATGCAGGAACGCTTTTCGAAGGAGCACTTCTGGAATTTACAAAGTATCCTGGTGCCAATCAGGCTGAACACATTCGTTTACGGACTATGACGATTACGTCAGCCGTCATAGAAGCAATTACTGCTGCTGGTATACCAACACCTTCGCTGGATAGTTATGCCGATTGGATCAAATCATTGGCCAATGAAGAAAACATAGGTTCATACAAGAAGTCTGCATTGCAGTTTTTAAGTAAATCTATCAATATCAGGCAACATCAATTAACCAACAACTTAAAACAAAAAGCCAGCCCACAAGCCGAGAAACTCCGCAAGGTATTGAATACAATATTAAAGCAGCAAAAACTGGATTCAGAAATTACGCTTCAACAAGTTGCCGAAATCTTGGGGGAAACCCCTTCTGCTATCAGTCATCGTATGAAAAAATTGCTGGGTATGCACTTTTCAGAATACCTGGGAAGAATGCGGATAGAAGAAGCAAAAAGGTTGTTACGCAATTCAAAGTTATCAGCAACAGACATTGCACTACGCGTTGGCATCACCGATCAAAGCAATTTTGGCAAACTGTTCAAGAAATATGCCGGTATGTCGCCCATTGAATATAGAAAACGAATACAGAGACAACTATGAATACGGATACTAAAAAATTACTTTATCGCATCAGACAATGGTGGTGGCAAAAAACCTGTCCAAGCGAATTCCTGTGTGATCATTGTCGTTACGATCATCCATCTGCCTGTTTACGACAGGAACGACCCAATGCCATAAAATGTCCGGATTATGTACCACGAAGCATGTAGCTTATAATCTTTTGTACTCATCAGGCGCCGTAAAACCAATAAATTAATAGGTTTACATCGATTATAAAGAATGTAAGAATTGAATAAATTTGAGCTTCCATGTTAAACTGTTTGCAATAAAGTTATGCCATTCAATGGTTTACAACATCCCCCAGTAGTGAAACATACATTTAAAGCAGGATTGCAATGAAAGAAAAAGCCTATATCCGCACCTTCGGTTGCCAAATGAATGAGCACGACAGCTTTCAGATGATGAGTGTGCTTAAAAAGGAAGGGTACACCATTACCGACAACCCGGAAGAGGCCTCTGTAATTCTGGTAAATACCTGTTCGGTACGACATAACCCGGAAAATAAAGTATACAGTCTGTTGGGGACTTTGCGGGATCAGAAAAAGTCAAACCCTGACCTGATTATTGGGGTAGCCGGGTGTGTGGCACAACAAGAGGGTGAAAGTATACTCCGGCGCGAAAAAGTTGTAGATATGGTTTTTGGGCCAGACAACTTTTTTCGTCTACCGGAAATGTTGAATTCGGTGCGCAATGGTGAGCGGGTATGTGAGACAAAATGGATGCCACGCCAGCGCAAAATACAAAATTTTATTCCAGAGGAATGGATTGACTGTGGACATGTGGAAGGTGTAAAGGCCTATATTGCCATCACCAAGGGCTGCAATAACATGTGCACATTTTGCATAGTCCCGACAACACGTGGTCGCGAAGTATCTCGTGAACATACCAATATCTTGCGTGAAGCCCGTTCATTAATTAAAAACGGCGCCAAAGAAATTTGGTTGCTGGGTCAAAATGTCAATTCATACCGCTCAAGTGCGGAGTATCGCTTCATGCACTTACTGGACGACATTTCTCAGATTAATGGATTACACCGGGTACGATTTACATCACCACATCCGAAAGACTGGAACAACGACTTATCTGATTTGATGTCAGCACGCAAAACAATCTGCAATCATCTGCATCTGCCATTTCAGGCTGGTTCTGACAGAATTTTGGACATGATGCGTCGAAACCACCGTCTTGATGAGTATCTGGATAAAATCAATTATCTGAAATCCGTTGTTCCAGATGTCGAATTGACGACCGATCTGATTGTTGGATTCCCAACAGAAACAGAAGAAGACTTTGAGCTTACGCTGAAGGCACTACGCGAAGTACGATTCAGCCAGGTATATTCATTCAAGTATTCACCTCGCCCTGGTACGGTTGCAACAGCGTTGCCGGATGATGTACCCAGAGAAGTTAAAGAAGAGCGTCTGGCCAGGGTGATCGCATTGCAAGATGAAATCAACCGTGAAAACATGGCAGCATATACCACGACAGTTCAGGAAGTACTCATTGATGGAGCACACCCAAAACTACGCAATGTAATGAACGGACGCACGGACGGATACCGTCCAATTTCCGTTTTTGGGGGCGATTTGGAATGTGGGGATTTGGTGTTGGCAAAGGTCAATCATGCGAAAGGTCACTGGCTGTATGCCGATTACCTGGAAAGTGCTGCTTCAGTTGCCGTATAACGTCAGCCAGTAATCTATTCTGGTAATTGCAGTTGATGGTGGTTTTTGATGTATTCAAGAGTGAAGTTTTTCACATAACCGATTAGTTTGCCCACCATCTGGTATTATGGTATTCCAGAATTGCAAAATACACCGAATATATTAGAAGGGATGTCAGTGATGCGTGTCAATGTAACCAAATCATATGAAATGAAAATAGCGGATGTGGAAACTTGCCTCATAATCCCGCTCTTTGAAAAAGATTTCCCACTTGAAAGCGCAGTACTCGCAGAAGAAGATGAACTTGCGTTGCAAGCACTGGCAGACAAAGAAATTATAAACGGCACAGCAGGTGAATGTTATTATTATCCGCGACCAACGGGTCAATTTAAAGGGATTCTGGTGCTGGGCCTTGGGGACAGGAAAAAATTCCTGCCAGAAACCTTGCGCCGGGCGGCAGGAACTGCTGCTGCACAGTTAGCTACCAACAAAATTACCCAAATCTTCCTGGACATCTCGCACTATAGCGAATTGCCTGCAGAAGCGTTTATTGAAGGTATCATACTTTCGCAATATGATTTTTCAATTTATAAACAAAATGATGACAAACACCCTGCACCCGTGAAAGTTGAAGAAACCACCCTGATTATTCGCGACGATTATGATCCGGAACCCATGCGTAACCTCATCCGGATTTCTGTATTAAGCTGCTTAAGTGCCAATGGAGCCAGGCACCTTGCCAATACCCCGCCAAATGAGATGACACCTGTCGCATTGGCTGCGTTTGCGGAGGGAATAGCGGAAGATTCTGGTTGCGAATGCACCATACTGGAGCCAGGTCAAATGGCAGCCCTGGGCATGAATGCGATTCTGGGAGTTGCTCGGGGTAGTGCACAACCACCACGTTTGATCATTTTGAAATACCACCACAGTGATGACGCAAAAACGGTAGCAATAGTAGGAAAAGGAGTCACATTCGATACGGGCGGCATAAGCATTAAACCAGCCGCTTCCATGCACGAAATGAAATACGACATGTGTGGTGCAGCCGCCGTATTATGCGCCATGATGAATGTGGTCGAGTTAAAGCCCAAGGTAAATGTGATATGTGTTGTACCGGCAGCAGAAAACATGACTGGTGATGCCGCACAGCGACCGGGTGATATTATCAAAGCTTATAATGGCAAGACCATTGAGGTACACAATACAGATGCCGAAGGCAGGCTTATCCTTGCCGATGCACTGGCCTACACCATCGACAAGTACAAACCAGACATGATAGTGGATTTGGCCACGTTGACAGGTGCCTGCGTCATAGGCCTGGGTCATTATGCAGCCGGACTGTTCTCTACAGACGATATTCTTGCCGAATCGTTGCGTCAGCGGGGTGATGAAGTTGGTGAGCGTGTCTGGCGTCTGCCATTATGGGAAGAATATGAACGGCTGATTGATGGTACACATGCAGATTTATGTAATATCGGTCCACGCGAAGGTGGAGCGATAACGGCAGCAGCATTTCTCAAACAATTTACAGGCGATACACCCTGGGCACACATCGACATCGCGGGAACAGCTTGGGGTGCCAAAAACATCGCTTACCTGAGCACAGACCATGCTTCCGGTTACGGCGTCCGGCTGCTCACACACTGGATCATGAGCTTGAATTAATCTACTTGACACGCGTTTAAACACCAAGGGGTAATTTTCAGATGGCTGCAAGCATGTCACGACGTGAACGTGTTTTAAACACAATTCAATTTAAAGAAGTGGACCGAATTGCGTGTTACGACATCATCGAAAATGATGAAGTCATTGCTTATTATGGCGGGGAATTACCTACAGTCGAAAATGGCGAAGTTGTTAAAGGCCGTGCTGTGGGACGCTGCCTGGATATGACACGAATGGCAGCCGGCCCCAGAGCAGAAGGTACCCACACAGATGCCGATGGTCATGACTGGCAAGTTGAGCGATGGACCAGTTGGATTTGCAAGCGCCCATATGATGATTTTGATGGTCTCAAGAACTGGGTAAACAACAAAATTAAAACACTGAATGCCTGGCAGCCATCCAACAACGATGTACAGCACTGGCATGATTACGTAAACAATACACTGGCACGATTTGCTACCGGTAGCGAGAACCCAGACGACCCCACTTTACTCGTGCTGGAAAGTCCCGCTGGTGTGGATGCCGCATACGCACGATGTGGTCTGGAATACTTCACAGAATTAATGTTCATGGAACCGGACTTGTGTGATTCCTGGATTGAAGCCAACAACCAGGCAGAAATTCGTCGGGTTCACGCCATTGCAGATAAAAATCTGGTACCGGTGGTACTTACCCATGATGATCTGGCCAGTAAAAACGGTCCCATCTTCTCTCCAGACTGGATACGTGAACATGAAATTCCCCGGCTGTCACGGTTGGTAGATGCCTGGCACGAACACGGTGTGTATTGCTTGTTTCATTCAGATGGCGACTTACGCCCGATACTGGATGATTTGGTGGGTACAGGTATTGACGGATTGAATCCAATAGAAACATGCGCGGGAATGTCCATCCGACAGGTACGAGAAAAGTATCCCAATCTCTTTATCGCGGGGGGCATTGATGTCAGTCAGTTACTTCCATTGGGTACACCTGAAGAAGTGCGGGCACGTTGTATAGAAGCCATTGATGAGGCACAAGGACGGGGTTATTTTCTCGGATCAACGACGGAGATTCTGCCCACAGTGCCAGCCGAAAATGTTGCGGCAATGCTGGAGACACCAAAATTTCTGGCAAGTTTATGAGAATATAATGCTTACCCCAGTATCGGTTCGTACAATATTTAAAACAACATACAATCGGCACTGAAGAGATGTATTGTGTATGACGGGAAATTTTACTTTCACTCATGATGAAATCATTGTATTCAAAAATATCTGAACACGCCCGATTAATAACAGACTTTATTAATAAATACATGAATACACCTGCTTGCTCAATTGCAATTAGATTGATATTTCTCTGCCTGACTGTATTTACAAGTTTTTATATTGACAATTCATTTGTTCATTTACTGATTTATCTCTTGATTGCCATCTATCTTTCAACCATCTTATGTTTAATTGCAACATCAGTCACGGTTTTATATTACTTACTGTTTATAAATTTTTATTATTTAGATAATTTTCTTCTATATACATTAATTATAATGACCATTCTGTCACTGTTCTTGCATTCATCGAAAAATAAACTTGAAGATTATCAATATTATCCTGCTTTTTTTACTCCTATTATTCGTTATTTTTATTATATAACTACACTAATAATAATTTTTTTATGCACTCTTGATTCTACTGACTTGTACCCGTTAATACTCATGTTGGTTGCTTTGACATTACTACAAATTTCAGAAAAAAATTTGCGATTGAAAAAACCATCTCGGTCAACTATATATAGTATTGCATTATTACTAATGTCCTGTATTTTCAGTTTGATTTTTCTTGAGACTGGCGCACGAATTATATTTGGTGCCCCTGATAAAAATTCTGGCTTGTATATGCCCCACCATGAATATATTTTTCTCCTTAATCCCGGTGGTAAGGCTACATATACAATTGCATTATCTGCAGATACCAATTTTCCTGTGACCTATAATATAAGTCAACAAGGATTTCGCGACCGATATCATCCTCCCAAATCGATAGATGAAAAAAGAATCTTGCTTCTGGGCGATTCATTCACCATGGGGCATGCTGTTGAAGCTCAACACACCATAGCACAATATCTTGAGAATATTTTCGATAGCATAAATCATGATGAAACCGTAACTGTAATCAATGGCGGTATGAACGCAGCTGGCCCTCTGCAAGCATATGGAATGTTTCTAGAACGAGGCTTACAACTGGAACCTGACGTTATTATTCTCCAGTTATTCTTGTTCAATGATATCGATGATGTACTGATGACAATTGGAAAAGCGCAACGTTCTTTTTATGCACCTATGAGAACAATAATCAACACGCTTCGACAACAGAGTGAATTTCCCTATTGGCTTGAATATAACGCTCGGCAATATTCACGTACATACGTTGAATTATCCAAATTTACTGGTGGTCAACCTATTATCGGCGACAATTTGGCTGCACTTCGCTTTTTTCCTTTAGCCCAACCTTTACTTCAGGTACCATCGGAACCAAACTTGTCCCCAATATTAGATATAAACCGAAAAGAATGGTACCCAGAACTAAATGAAGGTCTGGATTTGTTGCTTCACTACGTTCAAAGTATTCATCAAATCTGTAATAATAATGGCATACAATTTTATGTATACTTTATACCCGACATGCATGAAGTATCCGACAAACTCTGGTCTGATGTTCAACGCAGAATAGATACTGATGAAACTTTTAAGCCGTTACATGCAATAAAAATCGTTCAGCAAGAATTGGATTCGTTGGGGATAGCATCATTTTCATTAGGAGATGTACTTACAAATCACGAATTGCCTGTTGAAGAATTATATTTTATCCATGATGGACATTTAACACCAGTAGGAAACGAAATCGCGGCTGAAGTAATTTATGAAAATATAAAACATTGCTTGCCCTTGTGATAGCAAACACAAACAGTATTCAACTCAAAAATAATAATAAATATTTCCCATAAGCATCATATCGCCAATACCCACAAACCCATCTAGCCCAACAGATCGTTGTGCCATATCTTATTGATGATTTCTATGGGTACATCAACCACCGATACACAAAGTTCAACAACCAACTGGGTGAGCAGCTCTCCACTCGGACCGACAAGGAATCTGACTCCGTTGAATATACCAGTGTGATTCACCACAGCAAAAAATGCTTCGTTTTTTGCGGTGCGGTTACACGTTATTATTTCATTATCGGCATAATAAGAGTACGCTTTCATAACACTGGTGTTTGTTGCCAATGGACAAGCAAGGAACTCTGCGCCAAGTGCTCCTGATGACCGGACAGATTCAGGAATTTCCCTGTCAATGCATATTATCTCGCCTACATTACACGTTTCCCCATGTTTAATGTGGTGGACATAGAAATTGTCTCCAGGTGTGAATGCACCATCATGGTGAAATATTTCAATTTCTAACACATGCTCCCAAATGATTTATATCTAGTATTCCAGGAAGCATTGCTACTTGAGACGCTGCGAATTACACATAAAAGGCTGGCTGATAAGGGTTTTCGGGTGCTGGTTACCTTGACAGACCATTATCCGGAGGAGCAGATACAAGCGATTAAGTAAATTTCAGAAGAAACCAGTGTTATATATCCAAGTATAAAAACTTTATGTCTTGCAGAGTCAAAAGCATACGCGGAGGAACTTCGTGGAGACCATGCCGGACAGCGGGAAATATCTGTCAGCTTGTATTTGATACGAAATCTTGTCAAAATGTCGCTATTGGATGCCAATGAAACGCTGTTACAGGGTATTTGTAGACAGGACCCAAAAAGTACCGCTTCAACATCTTTGGGCAAAGAAACGGTGAAGCGCTTAGTCGTAGAAATTACTCAAAAATTCAAGTTTTGCTCCAGGAGCATCATTCAGGGGAGAAGTGATCATGTATTGGAAGCATATGAGGTCAATTATTGCGATGCTAACCGTTTTATTAACAACGTATGGCGTTTCGTTTGCAGAAACAGCAACTAACGAAAAACAGATTTTTCATGTGAAAGACTTTGGCGCGGTTCCCAATACAGAGGCCGATATGGGCCCGGCAATCCGTGATGCCATTGCTGCGGCCAAAGAAGCGGGGTCAGGCTCAGTCGTTCAATTAGACAGCGGAGTATATCGTGTCGCAGCATCCGAAGAAGGAAGGTCCAACACGGTTTTTCAGATAGACCATGTGAAAGACTTTACTATTCAGGGAAATGTTGACACAGAGATAATTGTCACCCAACCACGTGCCGCTTGTTTTGTCTCACATGGTTCAGACAACTTTTTTATCAAGAATCTGACAATCGACTACGATCCGCCCCCCTTCACGCAGGGCATTGTTAAAGAAGTCAATAAAGAAGCTGGCTGGTTTGCACTCGATATCGCAGCAGGTTTTCCAACACTGAGTGAACCCTGGTTTGCAGAAGCGCCTGTTCCGTTTGGACGGTGGGGTATGATTTTTGACAAAACGGAGCGACGCCTTAAAAGTGGCGCACCAGACTTTATTTTCATTCCGGAATGGGAGCACCATGAAGAACGGGTATACCGAATTTTTCCAGTTCCAGACCAGGTAAGCCGTCTTGATCATATGGAACCTGGCGATCGTTTTGTGCATATGGCGCGAGGCGGCGGCGGAACATTATTTTTTGCTGGTTGCAGTAATTCAGGTGTTGAAAATGTTGTTGTTCACACCTCCCCTGCCCTTGTGTTGGGCTCACAAGCCAGTGATCGCATTATCGCAAAAGGGCTGAAAATACTGTTTCGTGAAGGAACAGACCGATTGCTCACGGCTAATGCCGACGGTGTTCATGTCCAGCAAAATATTCGGGGCCCAATCATTGAGGATTGTCTGTTTGAGGGTATGGCAGATGACTCAGTAAACCTCTATTATTACCCAAACACCGTCAGTGAAATCATTGATGACACTTCCGTAAAGGTCGTGGGTGGTGGCCATGTTAACCCGGGTGATTTGTTGCAGTTTTTTGAATCGTATGAGGGGCGTGTACTGGGCAATGCACGTGTCATCTCATCTCAACGCACGCTGGATGGTGGCATTGTAATTACGTATGATGCTCTAGTTGAAGGGATGGAAGCTGGGCAAATGCAAGGCGCAGTTGCTGGCCATGAAGGCCGTGAAGGTACCACCGTATTCAATTTGTCCCGCTGTAATCGCGGCTTTGTCATCAGAAACAACACCTTTCGATTACACAGACGGCACGGAATGATGATTAAATCACCTAATGGACTGATTGAAGGGAACCTGATTGATCGGGTTGCGGGCAATGGTATTGTCATTGGTAACGATGCTGACTGGCCTGAAGGAGTTATCCCCAACGATGTACTGGTACAATACAATGAAATCAGAGATGTTGGATATTCGATGTGGTATGGCGAAAGTCCAACAGGTGCGGCTATCCAGGTACAGGGAATGAAACGCGGTCATCAGTTAGCCGAAGACCGACTTACACACAACATAACATTGATTGGCAACCGCTTCGTGAATCCGCCGGGGGCTGCCTTGTTAGTTGGTTCAGCAGTAGATGTTGATTTCATAGACAACGAAGTGCTTATTGAGCATGATTTACCCCGCAGTACCGCTGTTGTACTATTGAAAAATGTTGAAGGTGTGCGGGTTGAGCGTTTACATGTCCAAAATGAAGCAGCCAACCTGGAAGCTGTAATCTCCATTGACGCGAAAACAGCACCCGATACACGTGGCATATATTGGGATAACATTGACTTATCTGGAAGCCAGGAAGTTTCAATGGTAAAAGATGACCGCAACTAAACATTAATCTATTTGCATGGTAGTTTTGAATGTCATCTTGGCTGTATTCCAACACAGTTCCCTGCTGATGGTTTTGTGACTACGTCCCAGCATACGGCCAATCTCCCGGATACTGTATTTTTGGGAAGCAAGCTGATTTAATTCATAACGCTCCGCTAATGTAAGATGAAAATTGGGTATCGGGGTTCCTTTCGGTAGTTGTTTTCCTAGAAAAAACAGTTTACCGAACTGGGACTTCGATATCTTCTTTTATTTATAGCCCACTTAACACCTACCAACAAGTTAGGGCTTAGTTCACTGTAAGCTGCGATTGCATTCAAGAGCAAGGCGGCGTACTTAGCATATGAAACTGAGCTTTATTTTATGTGACCAGAGTGTATAAAACAGGCATCACAACCAAGAATTCTGCTAAAAACTTGCTTTACAATTTTTTCAGGAATAAACACAGGCCAATGCTGTTTTCAATAATAATTGCAGACTTTTTCTTCATCTATTGAATACATATAAGGACCAGAACTTTGAAGGTATTAGAAAAAGACAAACGGAATACCATCAACAGAGATGAACCATTATGCATAATTGTAATTGGCGCCTCTGGTGATTTGGCGATTCGGAAAATATTCCCAGCGCTGTTCTCATTGTACTGTCAAGAACTGTTGCCAAAAGAAATTCATATTGTCGGATATGCCCGCACAGAGATGAGCAATGAAGCTTTTCAGGAGCTGGTCAACACAAAATTGACGTGTCGTTATGTCCCTGGTGAACGCTGTGATCAACTCATGGCAGAATTTTTACAGCGGTGTACCTACATTTCCGGGCAGTATGACAACCCCGAATCATTTAATCAGCTTTACGAGAAGCTACAGACTTTGGACTCAACGGGTAAGGAAAACCGGATTTTTTATATGTCCATCCCCCCCTTCTTGTTTCTGGATGTAGCGCATGCTCTTGCCGATGCAGGCTTGGTACATCGCAGCGATACAGAAGGTTGGTCCAGAGTTGTCATTGAAAAACCGTTTGGAAGTGATCGTGAAAGCTCGGATGAACTGACCAGCAGCATGGGAAAAGTTTTTACAGAAGAGCAAACATTCCGGATTGACCATTACCTGGGTAAAGAAGTGATTCAAAACTTGATGGTGTTGCGTTTTGCCAACCTCATATTTGATCCCCTGTGGAACCGCACCCACATTGAGAATGTCCATATATCCTGGATGGAGAATCTGGGTCTGGAAGGTCGTGCCGGGTATTTTGAATCATACGGCATCATCAGAGATGTAATGCAAAATCATCTCCTGCAAATGGTCGCGCTTGTTGCCATGGAGCAACCGCTCAGTTTACATTCACAACATGTCCGGGATGAAAAAGTTAAGGCACTACGTTCAATTTCATCGCTGCGATTGAATGACCTCGTGGTTGGTCAATACAGTGCCGGAGCATTTAAAGGTCGTCAACATTTTGGTTACCTGCAGGAAAAAGGTGTACGGCTTGATTCAATCACCCCCACCTATGCTTGTGCTGTCTTGCATATAAGAAATCGTCGCTGGGACGGTGTCCCCTTCATGATTCAAGCGGGTAAAGGGTTACATGACAGTAAAACGGAGATTCGAATCCAATTTCGAGATGTCCCGGCAAATATTTTTTCTACAGCCAGCAACGCATTGTCCAATAATGAATTGGTCATTCGCGTTCAACCTGACGCGGGAATGTCGCTGAGAATAGTCAATAAAGCACCTGGACTTGGGATAAACCTGGTCGAGAGTAATTTGGATTTGCGCTATGAAGCTGCATTTAATGCTGTGATTCCAGATGCATATGAATCGTTGTTACTGGATGTATTGGAGGGAGACAAGAGCTTGTTTATCCGCTCAGACGAGTTAGAAGCAGCTTGGGATGTTTTCACGCCTGTATTGCATCAACTCGAAAAAGAATGTATTAAGCCGGAACAATATGAATTTGGCAGTGCAGGCCCATTGGCGGCAAAAGCATTGGCATCACGATTTAATGTAAAATGGGATGAAATTCATCACGATACTGTATAAAAAAGAATGT
>CAZIDP010000010.1:0-105931 GCA_964537975.1 uncultured Nitrospirales bacterium
GACTCCGATCCAATAAAATCAACCATTTACAAATATAACTGCGGAAGTTGGGCTAGTTTATTATCAGGTGGTCATGCAACGTATGGTGGGGCGCGTACCTATGAACCCTACAATGGGAAAGGTAGTGGTGTACGAGGATATTTTGATCTGAATAATGAAGAGATAATCCACGGTGGTGCGGACCACTTTAAGCATATTCACACATTTTTCGCAGATACATCACTCTCCCTGGCTGGGCTACGACCATCTGATGAGATGGCTGGTAACAACCCGCTGACAGCCAAAGTAATGACAGATGATAATGTGATGATCGTCTACCTGGCAAATCCAGATAATGATGAACCGGGTAAGGCAAATGCTGCTTCTGCAAACGCTACATACACGATAACATTCCCTTTAGGAACATGGTACCTCCGCTGGTTCAACCCGCAGACCGGAGCGTGGCTTGATAACTCCGAGCCACTGATTACTGGCGGTGAATCGCACTCCGGCATCGCACCGTTTGCACAGGATGCAGTTTTGCTTGCAACGCGTGCTGAGTAGTCATCTCAAAGCACAGCTACAGACAAATATAAATGAGCAACCTCTTCTTAACCTGCGAATAACAATCCCAGAAGTACAAGAACCAATATTTGGCCGAACACTTAATTAATTACTTTGAAAGCCAACATGACAAGCAGATCGTTCTGAGATAAAAGAATTGGCTTGCCTTCAATAAAGTGGCCTGCACTCCTTATTCAGGAATGCAAGCCTTGTATCTAGCTTAATTTAAAATATGGAACGTATCCAGCTCTTCTATTAATCAGCCGGAACCATGTGAATTGGCTTGCCAGGAATCATACAGGTCTGTGCTGTAGGGGAACTTTCCAAGAATCGGATCCGCCTGACGAACCTGCGGATACCGCATGAATTCGACATGCCCATCCAAGAACAGAACATTACCACCACCAGGCACATGGTTAAAGTTCAAAGCAGATGGTGCCAAGTCTGGATGGCCACCAGTATATCCTGGCGCCGGAGGGTTGGCATTGATAAAATTGATTGTGCTAAGTGAATCTAGAAAAAAATATGAAACAGATTAAAGATCAGGAAAAATGATTTACTGGTTTACTGTTTTGTATCTATTTTTGGCAAAAGACGATAGGTCTCATCATAGGTCAGGTTGCCAAAATAAGAGGCACGGGGTTTCTTGTGTATATCCAGTAATTTATAACCCCAAACGTTGTGCAACCACCAAGCACGCAACCATGAATTGGTTGTATAAACAGGATTATCCGGAATTCCGTACATTGTCATAGGCCTAACCTCCCTGTCTTGCCGTGCTATTACAAGCGTTCTTCTAACCTCACGACGCGAGCATATTGTCTGCCTCCAGACTTTTTCAATTTCACCACTTCTAAACACACGACCTGCAAGCAAAGTATACCATATAATAAAATTATGCGTAGTGTGCCATTGGTTCTGTCTTGTATCATTGCATCATCACACTTGATCATAGAAACAAAAACTCCAAGACCGCCATTCCGCATCTTAACCAAGTTACGGAACAATCGATCTGCTACACGGTTTTCGTATGATGATATTTTATTATCTTCTGCTTTGCAACCAGCAGGATGGGGAGCATTATACGCAGGCGTCACATGCCTGAAAGAAAGCGAGTATGTTATCTACTGGTACTTCAGGCTCCAGGACATGGGTAGGAGACAGCATCAGCCCACCATGCAAAGCATCTAATGCTGTTGCAAGACCACGCACTGTGTGACGCATAGTTTCTGGTGTGCCAAATGGAAAGGTGGTCTGGGTACCGATACATCCATCGAAGGCCAAGCGATTGCCGAAACGCTTGCGTATGGCAACAGGATTCATACACTCCGGTTGCACTGGATTCAGGATACTGACTCCAATCTCGACCAGATCATCGAGTATATCGGAGATGTTGCCATCCGAATGGTACCAAATCTGAATATCAGATTTTATACTGCGCGCAGCAGCAAACACCGAAGCCCAACGAGGTTTCATGACGTCTCGCCACAGGTTCACATCAAACATGAGAGTCTGCTGATTGGCAACGTCATCACCAGCTGCTATGCAATCATAACCGGCCCGGGCAGCCGCAATGGCAGTACGCCGGTTGTTATCGGCATACCTGTCCAGCAACAATTCAGCCCAGTCACGGTTGATCAGCAGGTCCGTCAGAAATGCTTCATATCCGCGAACCTGCCAGGCATTTTCATACATATGCCCTACAAAAACTTTAGAATAGTCACCGGCCTGGTGCGCTTTGTCTCGCACAAGCCGCATCTCGTCATCCAGCCAGTCTGCGTTGCTTACCACAGGGTAGGACTCAATTTCAGCAAAAGTAGTCGCATACCGTAATGGACTGACATACTCAGTAAAATGGTAGAACCCGTGATTGATATGGCCACATCCATTCGGGTCTATGGAAAATCCGTCCTTACCTACAACATTTTCTGGATGATATTGGGCATAATCCGGGAATTCAAACCCTAGTGGTGGTCCCAGTCCCGCTCCTTGCCCAGTATCCATATGGAAATAGGCACACAAATCTTCTCCAACGAGTCGCGTTAACTGTTCATGCAATGCGGGAGTAAATCCAGCATAACGGGGCGGTCTGTCTACAGCTTCAAATTGTGCAAAAGCCAGAAAACGCTCACGTTTCGTCATAATCCCCCCTGTTATTTTATGGCTTCAGTCGTTCGATAGCCTGTGCAATGGCTTCCCTGCGTGTTTCTATCGGTTCAGGTCTCCAGGTAAATTCGGTTAAAGATATGCTGATTTCTGCTGGAACGACAAGCAGTTCCTTGTAGGCAGCTAGCTCACTTTCTGTCACATGGTCTGGTCGGGCGTCGATTAACTTTCGCAAAATCTCCAGGTATTCAAAATCTTCAATACCGTCACGCAGCATTTCGAGACGAATCGACCCATTGGGTGCCTCAATCACTGGAGAGTCATCTTTGTTCTCGAATATGGCCAACGGAGGATATAGAAAACGGCCATCACCATTACCCCAAAATGCGGTTTTATAGGGCACAAAATGGTTATCTGGATTGGAAAACCACGCCATAGGGTCATCATAAGGGTTCTGTAACCCTCGAGGATGGGCAGCACCACTATGCCAATAGGTCAAGTGCCATACCAGAATCCCTTCGATATTGTATTGCCAGGTCTGCCAGAGCCAAACCCGCATGTCGACAGCAGGATGGTCTATTAACAGCCCGGCATAAGGTGTTTTTGGCATCGTGCATACATACCACCAGAACCGGTCCCCCTCTGCCCGCCGGGCATTTGCCACGTCGTGATCATACATATGAGTAAGGGGACACCATAAATTCGGCCCACCGGCCAATTCCAGAGTCACTTCTTCTGTCAGCATCCGTTGCAGGTCCGGAGCGGCTTCTTTTATCTTCAAATTGTAATGCATGACAAACGGGTAATCCTCGTGTTCTGGTTCGTCATACCAGTAGATATACGCTTTTTCCAGCCAGCCCTTTTCTCGTAGATGCTCCTGTACCAAGTGATACCAAAAATTAAATGCTACCTCATATTCAGGCGTGCCGTCAGTAAGCCCGAGTATTTCTCCAGGTTGGTTATTATCCTTCGACCAGCCCGCGCCTATGCCCAATCCGGGAGTACGTAAAACAAAGGCATTAAAGTGGTAGGTATCGAGAATCCGTTGCATTTCGTTATCCCACGGCTCCCAGTCAAACTCTGGCCGATATAACCACGCCAATTCATCTTCTGTATACGGGGTAAAGTCATCATCGATATAATAATCACCAGTTGCCTTACAGTGAATACGGACCTGGTCCAAATGTAATGAACCAGTTGCGTCGCTACTGTCGTCAGACGGGGTATGCTTGATATACAGCATAAATTCTGCTGCCCCTTCAGGAAAAGACTCTACTTTTGTTTCAAAAGAATGCCAGGTGTCGCTACCCTCAAGTATAAATTCGGAATCAGCGTTGGTGAGTATCTCTCCAGCATTGTCAAAATAACGCAGGTAAAGCATGAAACGTTGTTCTGGTACCTCAGATTTGTAAGTAAGCGAAATCGTAACACCATCTTCCGGCACTTCAAATTTTTCATCGTACCGGGCCGCGGTTACCATCTTCAAAATATTCGCACTGATTTCCAGATAACCACCGGCACTTGCTGTATCATCAGGTACGCGACGTGTGTGACGCCATTTGGGCTGGTTGGGAAAAGAATATGGTATGGACGGATACATTATCTTGGCCCCGGATTCATAGGGTGAGATATGGTGTTTGCTCAATTTTTCAAAATATAATTTTGCCAATGCTTGACGATCCTCATCGGACCGTGATCGGTGATAAGTTTCCAGGACTCCCCTTTCCATTCCAAATGCGGTCTGACAGGTCATCCGATCAGGGAGCGTAAAATCAAATACCTCGACCTCCATAGGTACCTGTGCTTGCCAATTTTCTGCTTCAAGCAATAATGATCCAGTATAAACACCAGCAGGAGTATTTTCAGGTACATATACCAGAACCCAGAGTGGCTGGTTTTCACCTGCTGTCAAATTAATTGGCTTATCTAATGGAAGAATGGGGTCCGGCCAAGGCGCGGCTACACCAATTTTGTCAGACGGTTCAATGACAGGTACATAGCCCACCTGCAAGACTTCTACCGCCGATGCGGGCAACATATCGCCATCAGCATTCACCAATGATTGCGCTTGAACACGCAAGCCGGACAATGCAGTATTTGGTCGAAGAACCACTTGGGCCGCTTCTCGTTCATTTCTTGCAGCCTGTATGCGCAAAGCAGGCGTTGTAACTTCAGGCAAAGGACGGCACCTGCTGACTTTCCAGCCCGATGAAGCCCACCACAAGCCGACAGTATCGGATGAGTCCGGCAGCAGAGCACCATAGTCATGCGCGAAAAGTGGAGAAATATAATGACTGGTTTCTGCGGAATAGGTGACATCGCCCTGAAGTTCCAGTACCAGCTTCATATCGCCTGTTTCCGGAATTTCATAAGCCAGATCAACCGTCTTAGTAGCAACAGGTGGTATTAGTATACTTGATGCAGAAGTGGTGGTTTGCGAGAAAGAGTCCGTAGAAACATGAATATCAGGTTTGATTTCCAGTGTTTGCTCCGATGTGTTTGTCAATGCGACCTGCAGTGTGTTTTGGCCCGGTATCACACTCCCCAAATCAATAAAATCGACTTTTACACGATCATCAATTTTATTTTGAGCCATGTAATAGGTATGACCAGATAAAACCCCTAAATCATGACCGATATCCGCCAAGTATTGATATCCGTCTACCTGAAGAAAGGCAGGTGAATTCGTGGCAGGATCACCTTCTGTTTTACGTTGTACATGAAAACGGACCCAGATATCTTTGGCAGGCAGCATCTCTTCAGGTACAGGAATACGTCTCATGCCCAGTTGGTCTCGGGAACCCAGAAATTTCCAAGTTTCTCCGTCAGTACTCACCTCAACAACAACTTCTCCACCAACATAATGTCCCACAGAAATACCTACTTCTGCTTCGTGCTGCAACATATCTCCTATATTATGGTGATAAATAACCCACCCACCTTCTTCCATTACCCAACGTGGCCGATTAAAAAAACAACTAAATCCTTGCAGAGAACGTGTATGGTTGGAAGTCTCCTGGTGGTAAGGTGCCCGGAACGTATAGCGGTTATTTTTTATGTGTTCTCCAACACCCAGTTCGATATTACCCCATCTGCGGTGTACAGGTATTGACTCAACCAATTCCACAGCATCATAGGCCACAATACCGTCAATGCTCCATTGCCCCAGGCTCAACCGGGCAGAATCCGAGTGAATAGTAGAGGGAGTTTTAAAATAACTGGTATAACATTGCCAATCATCTGAAATGCTATAGTCAAAATTGTTGAACAAAGTTCCCATGATCAGACTGCCGCTGTTACCTTCTACTCGCCGTGCGTGAATCTGAAGTCGGTAAACAGTATCTGGCTTGAAAGGAAGTTTTTCAGATTGCCAACTGTTCGGAGCTTCTGTTCCATCACCAACCACTGCTATAGAACGCGAACCCGAGGCAGCATCATCTAGCCAAAAGCCTTCACCATGCGACAATTCCCAGCTTTCAGGTTCCGTAGTCCCAAGCTCAAACGAAGGATTGGATATCGGTAGTACCTGCGCTTCTGCACTAGAGATACATACCAAAAGCACCGACAATAAACCAAAGAATAGAACAGACAATTCAGGTACGTTCTTATCTACCCAGTTTAACATGAGTAACTTCCTTATCCAGATTACAGTATTCAGTTTAAATTAAAGTCAGAGAGTGACTAGCAGGACAAAGTATCCCCCATACATTAAATATTCAGTAATACTGACATTTCTGTTAATAGTCATGCAAATTTTTGATGGTCACGATCTATTTCTTGGAGATACTTTTACATCATTAAAACATATATTCCGATTGCCCCATATACTCCATCTGGAGTAAGGCGAGGATATGACGGTGCTGGTGGGAACCCTTTCCTGTCATTCCCTTGCAGAAGGGAATCTAGTAAAAGAAGTAGCTTAGTTTTACACTCCTACTGGTTACCCAACTGCGTGGGCATGACGGTATGGGTGGGTATAACAGATTGGGCGGGCATGACGCGTGGGTTTGGGCATAACGGCCTGGGTCTGGGTATAACAAGCGAGACTACCAATCAATGAAACGTGGCGTGTTTACATGCCGTTACATATTCTTTATCGCGAAGCGATTACAGCACCGTAGCGCGGGGTAAGGCCAACGGCCGCCACCCCGGGTTAGTAGCGCCTCCAACACCGCACTCAGGAGAGCGTACCATTAAAAAGATTCCCTCATTACAATTGTTAAACCGTAATGAGGGAACCAGATTTACTTATAGATTCGCAAATAACGTGCTATGTCTTGTTATGCAACCAGACGTTTCCAAACCAATGTAGTGGTACCAGCCAATACAAACAATGAAATCAAGCTGAACAAGATTATTGTATTCGATAACGGCAACTCGGTTCCTACTACCAAATTGAATCCGGAAGATGTCGCAGATTCTTCATCTTCATCTGTCACACTGACCGTGTATACACCGGCATCAACTATAGTTACATCAACCAACATCAAGTGTTGATGAATTTCATTGTCCAATGCTGAACCATTCTTGAACCATTGGTAGGATACATCTCCAACAGCATTACTTACGACTGCACTCAGTGCAACATTCTGTCCCAAGGAGACCAAGGATGGGCCTTCAATATGAACTTCCAATGCCAGTGGGCCACTGAAACCTGCTTCCGCTAATACGCTGGAATTTTGCCAGGGACGTACGGGAACATCAATAGCCGGGTTATATTGGCCCCAAGGTTGCTCGGGACCGCCCCACCAGCCAATCACAGGTTTATCGAGCGCATTGGCACCATCAGAGTCATTTACTTGAACCAAGAAACCAAAGTCTTCTATTTCGTTTAAATCAAGATTTCCGGGAGTGTTTAATTGTATTTCATAATATGTCTTGCCCGTATTATCATTACGGACTGTAGCAAACACATTATCAGAATCGGACATGTTGCCTTCTTCCGCACCAAATCCCCGTGAAGCTCCATCAAAACGGAAACGCATTTGTGCGGGCCCCCCTGCGTTTGCCCAAGCTGCTGCCTGCGCAGCGGAATCACCAATATCACCGGCTACACCAGGTAAGTCGACATAGAGTTCCACACTGTCGCTTTGCCAAGGGGAATCAGCCGGATTTCCATAGGCTACATTATCGGTCACCTCTATGAATAAATACATAGCATTGCCCAGATAACCAGCCTTGAATTGGCCGGAGATATCTTCAGCACTGGCTGGTACTGCAGCCGTGATGATATCACTCATCCGATACCAAGGCAGACTATCCCAAACATTATCCATCTGTGCGTCAATGGTGGGTGCAGCAGACAAGGGCGTGAACCAAACCTTTTGTGTACCGACATAATCGGCACTAGCCCCGAAAGCGATCAAAACCGCCACGAGAATACAAAAACCTCTACATGTCGCCATGCGCCCAGAACTTATCACTACTGGTTTCATAGTATAAACCTCCCTATGCTTTTTTTTGAATCACTCCAACAACCAAATTGGCGCGAATACAAATAATATCAATAATTCTGCATATACAGAATAATGCATTAAATGACTTATAGAGTACAACAATTTTAAAACCATAACATCTTTTAATTAATATGTCAATAAAATTTTACACAATATATTACCTATCTTCATTTTAGATTTTTATCTATAAATCACAAGCTTTGAGCAACAAAATGACGAAAAAACAACAACTTTACATTCTGATGATATATAACCTATTATAAACTATTTAATTCATTGTATTATTTATGCTATATAATTAATTACCATTTAACTACAAATGTTGTTCATACAAAGATAATATCTATCCAATAAATGCTGTATATAACAATGATTTATGAATCTCTTCCAGCATCACTATTATTGCCGAATACATTATTACACTTTGAATAACTCCTTTTGTTTAGTGCTATTTTACAAGAGAAATCGGATGGAGAAAACCGTTTCAATGCTATAAAATACTAGCATCAATGTACAAAAAATACTTGTATTAATTACTGAAAAACTTGTACGATTTTGAAATGATGTACAACTTGCTGAAAGCATTTGAAGATAATCACTCAGATATTAGAAATATTCATACTCATGTTAATCCGTAATGCTGGATTTTGACATTACACCACGTTTAAGTTTTTGTGCCATGTAAATCGACTGACTGTTCATGATATTCTGCTATAGCACAAGGTAAAATCCAGGCATTGATTTGGCAGTATACATTATTTACGTCTTACAAACATGTGTATTATATATATAATAATTAATTACTCAGATATACACAGTTCGACAGTTATAGTCAGACTGAAAGTTCAGGGCTAATTACAATGAAAGTCAAGGAAGAGGGGATCATGAAAAAATATGCACAGCCTAATTTAATTAAAATCAACTATGATAAGACAATATTTTTGGCTATATTTGTGATTTTTGCTTCACATATGGGAGGCAGCTTACTCATGGCAGAATCGAATCAACAGTACGACTTGCAAGACCCCGGTTTAATGCCACCTCCTGTCATAACTACACCTGATCTGGCACAGTATGGACCACAAACACGAGTCTTTCAAGGCATCCCCGGCATTGAACGTGCTTCAAATGGACGCCTTTGGGCAACCTGGTATGGTGGTGGCCCGACAGAAGGCCCTTGGAATTATGTCATGCTGAATACCAGCAGTGATGACGGTAGGTCATGGACAGAATTAAAGGTTGTAATAGAACCTGAAGGTCAAGTGCGGGCCTTTGACCCATGCCTATGGATCGACCCCCTCGGACGTATGTGGTTTTTCTGGGCTCAAGCTATAGAATTCTGGGATGGTCGCGCTGGTGTCTGGGCGATTGTCACAGAAAATCCTGAAGATGAAAATCCCGATTGGAGCGTTCCACGCCGTCTCTCGGATGGAATCATGATGAATAAACCCACGGCGTTATCGACAGGCGAATGGGTATTGCCTGTGGCTATCTGAGCGTTTCCACCACACAACATAGGGCAACCTATCCAAGAAGAAAATATACGCACTCCGGAAATTCCTAATGCCTCGAATATAGTTGTCTCAACTGATGAAGGAGAAACCTGGTCTTACCGTGGCGGGGTTGATATACCGGGTCGTTCATGTGATGAACACATGGTGGTCGAACGTAGTGACGGCACACTCTGGATGATGGCCCGGACGCCATACGGCATGGGTGAGAGTATCTCAAGGGACCGTGGTTATACTTGGGAAACACCCCGTCATTCCTGGATTCCCCATGTGCCTACATCCAGATTTTTCATCCGCCACCTGAATTCAGGGCGGGTGTTATTGGTCAAGCACACTCCACCTGACGGTCGTACGCGTTCACATCTTACTGCCTATCTTTCAGAAGATGATGGGTTTACATGGCTTGGAGGGCTTAGCATTGATGAACGTGCTGGTGTTTCATACCCCGATGGTATTCAGGCCGAAGATGGCACCATTTATATCATTTATGATTTTTCCCGTTACAATGAAAAGCAAATATTAATGGCAACCTTTACAGAAGAGGATATACTTTCAGAAGTAGATGTTTCGGGCAAAGTACGCCGTCAAGTATTGGTGCATCAGGCAACTGGTACTCCGGAGACTACCGATACACCAGCGCTCACTTTGAAGTTACATGAAGATGGCCAAGCTTTGATATCTGAATTGCCCGCAGTTCTCACCGATATTGAAGGGGAATGGGCACCATTCGAATTTGGTGAAGAGGTTTTCACCAACCGTGATTACACTATTGGTGAAATACCGGAAAAACTGATTGGAGCACGATTCCTGAGAAGCAGCATCGACTCCATCCATGCAACAGTCGAAACAGAAGGTGTGGTCTGGATTCTCACACCGCAACCCGAACGCAACAGCGACAGCCTTGAACTCGCGCTTTACCGCAGTGGATTTCAAAAGACAGCGTTACCGGAATTCATCTTGTTCGACCAGGCGTATCCCAACGCCTGCACCCTTTTCCAAAGGCAAGCTCATGCTGGTGAGACAATCAACTTTGGAAAATGGGGCGTTTTGTTGTTACCCGGAGCACCAAAAGAGTAAAAGGCAAAATTCTCAGCACCTATGCCGCAGATTAATAAAAAAGTATTTTCTAGACCAGAAAGGAGGAAATGAGATGAACAAGTTTTGTCAGAGTTGTGGAATGCCAATGAAAAAGGACCCAGAACAAGGCGGAACCAATACAGATGGGAGCAAGAGTCCAGACTACTGTAGTTATTGCTTCCAGAATGGTACGTTTACATCGCCAGAAATCTGTACAGCGGTTGACATGCAGAGATTCTGCATCGAGAAGTTAAAAGAAATGGGCACACCAGGCTTCATGGCTTGGTTGTATACCAGGGGAATCCCTAGACTGAAACGCTGGAAGACCAGTTAAATCATCATTGGAGCTGACAAAAAACTCCTGAAGTGACTGATGAAATATAAATCCTCAGATTTCGTTGAGTGCGACGCAAATTTCTCAATACATCAGGTATCAATCGAAGTCTAAATCGGTAAGGCAATGCAGATAATGCGGAGTTCTGTTGTCTTGTTATCTGGCGCTATCAGCATGCTCAATTCATCGGCACTATCTTATGTTGGATTAAATACTCAAAAAAAGTCTCTGCAACCAGTTCTGAGCCAGCGGGTGAGAGGTGTCCATCGAAGATTAAGTACAATGATTTTACCTCGTCGTGCTCCAAAATAGCTTTATGAACCGGAACCCAAGGCAGATTCTCCTGAATGAAAAAATCTTCAACTATTCGTACATCCTTGAAACGCTCATAGATGTCCGGGTTTTCGGCCATGTTCACCGATGACTCCCAGCTATCGTTCACAGCAGAAGCACTGGAAGGAATGCAATAGAGCAGGATATCCATATCTTCTTGAGCATTCACCAGGTCGACAACTTCAAGTATGTCTTCCTGCAAGCACTGCCAACCATATTCAAACTCGGCCGTCCAATCCTTCTTGTTGACTTCAATCCACCAGGGCAAGTTCTCAAGACTCCCCTTAGGGGTGTACCCCCGATATGGAACCAAACGAACACGGTCCATCACATCAACCAATAAGGTGCCTCGTCCTGTACTGTTCAGCACAGTCTGGTAGGCCATGCTTTTGCGCCGAAGCCAGTTATCAAGCTCAAATTGCCAATTTTGCTGTCGCTTCAGTAAGCGCCACCACTCGTCATCCCAGTCTGATTCTACGTTTGGTATATGATCAAGTTTTATAATTGTGTTGACAATATCGTTTTCTGCATAAATCTGCATAATAACCAAATCCAGTTTCAATGGGAAGCCACGTTCTTCTAGAAAAATGCGCTGCTGCCAGGCGGCCGTACCAAGCATACCTCCGTTAATTACCGTGATTTTTTTATTGGGTAGTTGTGACTGGAACAACTCTTGCAAGTAATACGGTATGGTCTCATCCTCTTCCGCCCATCCCATAGTGAAGGAATCGCCCAACATAAAAATACGGTACTCATCTGCTTCTTTCTCAGGCAAATAGACATTGCGCAAGCCTTGCTCGGATATTTCAATTGGGATCAGATTAACTGAATCCGGAGAGTCCTTGACCCTGATACTGGATTGTACACCCGGCTTCAGAATCTGCATCATATCCGGGTGATCTGCTAAAATATTTGTCGAATCGTATTGTGGTTCGAAGAGTAAACGTGCGCCAAATTCAAAAAACATACCAAATAGAAATAATGAAGTCATAGAATATATAAAAACATTACGCAGAATAACAACATCACACTTTTTTTTAGAAAAGGTATGTAAGAACAGCACAATACCCAAAAGAGTTAAGAGCAACGCAACGGGCCATGGCGTACCGCGATAAACCACAACAATAAACAAAATCAATGCGAATAAAAGTCGCATAGCAATTCCTACACGTTCTTTATATTGTGTTTATGCCAAAAAACTACAAAGATTCCTCTAGAATCACTAGATTCATCACACCTTTTGCAACACCACCTTCATACACATACCGGTATACATTCGAAGGGGATAAAGCAATTCATCAAGTAATTTTGCTGGAGGGTAAAACACTGGTGCTAAAGGAAATTGTTGTACACAACTGCCTGCGGCAATATGCCGGAACAAATTAATACATTCAATAGAATGCACCCGCAATTGTGGAAACAAGGTATCGTATTTTTTTCTTTGGCTAAAAAACACAATTGTTGCCCTTGCAACATTAGCATCAAGCAATGGGTTGTTTTCATGGTGATAATTATTATCAAAAGGGGACTCATTCAGGTCAACTGCTTCATCTGTTGCTATCTTGTAAATCCATCGTGATAAGAAAGATATATAGGGATCGATAATGACAAAGCAGCCGCCTGGTTTTAAGGCAAAATATATTTCCTCAAACAATGCACTAGGATTCGGGCAATGATGAAAAAAAGCTATCCCCAAAAAGCAGCCAACAGAATTCTCTTTAAATGGTAACTGTGTTGCATTGCATTGCATATTACTTTCAGGAAATGGCAGTAAATCCGTGGTAATGATGTTCGGATTATAATCACGTATTAAGCCAGCACCACCTCCCAACTCCACTATTGGGCCAATCGTGCATTCCTTGATACCCCATTCCCATAAGTTGGCATAAAATTTTTTCAGTGTGGGGTTACTGTCCCAAATAGTCCGATATTGTTGAATCATGGAGAGGTTTTCTCCCCAGACTTCAGTCAGTTCTTTACGTCGGAAAAATTTCACGAAACCACATTCTTTTGTTACAAAATATTGATCGGAAGTTCATAGAAATAAAAACAATGAAAGACTACAAGAAATAGTGAGTGATATTCTGTTTAATCAAGCCAATCCAACAAGAAGTCTGGTTCTATACGGACCAAATCAAATAAATATGGAATGAACTGATCAATGCCTTCCAGTACATGGGGAACGACATATTCCCAGACAATACTACCATTTCGCTGTATTTCAAAAGCACGACCAGCCTGAGATTCTATGACAAGAATATTTCCATTGGGTAATGGTTGTATAGAACCACATGCTTCGGTAAAAAACGAATTGGGAGGGTTCGCAATGTAATACCAAACGATATTTTCAGTAAATGGTTCGATTTCAAGAACACGTGAATAATCTGAAAATCGGTTGTTATCAAACAAGATAATGTTGGCATTGGGTAATAAAATCGGCTGATGAGGCCCACTCCAGGTTCCCAACTTAAACCAAACAATTTCTTCCAATTCCATATCGATTATGGCCAAAGCGTGTATTTCACGCAACACTGTTAGTATGTTTCCTTTTTTAAAATATGGTGATATGTGTTCCAACGTGCCGTCTAGGTATTCCAAGGTGTTAGTGTGAAACAAATCACCACTTTCTTTCACTAAACTACTGATTACCGGCCAGAAATCAGATTGTTCAGCAGCTTCGAGTATTGAAACTTGACGTTTCACATTTCCATGAGGATCAAGAATAGTAACAAAATCTTCTAAAATAGGTTCATGTGCATGGATTCGCGGAATAACATGTGCTTTTCGCGATAGTACATATATGTCACCGTCATCCATGACCTTTAAATCATGGTGTGCATTTCCAGGAAATTCCCAAATCAATTCTGAATTTTTATCAATCTTTATTAGACCATATCCCTCAAATATAGCGAGCAAATCACCATTATCATATAAATACGCACGCCGCCAATTTAAATGTCCGATGCTGTCTTCAGGAATATAACGTTCTGGCCAAACCATTTCAAAAGTATAAGCCCAAGTATGAAGTAAGTCTCCTTGCATATCTATCAGATAAGCTTTGGGAGCATGACCGGCTATGTATAAGTTTAAGCCATTGCAAGTGTTCTCTTCGTCATGTTGAATTAAACCCGATAATGTTGGAACGGGTTGGGTACCTCCAAGATACCCAATCGCATTCAGTTGTTCAATCATGTCCAATTGTTCAGCAGATAATTCTTCCTGCTGGAATCGATCTTCTGAGATAGAGATACTGTCTTCACTTTGCAGTATGGATTGTTGATTGTTACGATTTTGCCCATTGTTATCTACAATTTTATCATCACAACCCATGCAAGACAGCACCAAAGCAGCCAAATACAACTGAAGAATCAAACCACTTTTCCAGCATTCCACTTTTACTGATGTAAAAGAAAACCGCATACTCCACTACTCCTTTGTATTCGAGATGCCACTATACTCAAAATATCGAAACTGTATCTTCCAGGTGAGAAACGTATAACTTAATACAAATGGTCTCAAGTCCACAAACAACGAGTTGACTGTCCCTTTTATTGGCTGGATTCAATACGCATCCAGGCACCCTATATCGTGAAATTTATAACTCTCCCATATTGATCATGCAAAACAATAAAATTTTCATTGACTATAAATCAATATGCATTAACATAACCCTGCATTGTCGCGGATTAAACGATTATCAATCTTAATAAGCAAACAAAACTAAAAAAAGGTGAGTATGCCTCACGACATTCTCACCTTCTAACTTGTAACATATTAGCTCTTCAGTATTGTTGTTTCCAGATTAATTTCCTGGTGGCAACAAGTGAGCATATGAAAGTGTTTCACCTGCGAAAACTACCATACCTTGTATGTCATTCGCTCCACCAACCCAAGAAATGGTAATGCTACCATTGTAGATGTTACCAGTACCGGTTGCGGGACGAATGGGAACAAGCAAGCCTTGTGCACCCTCTTGGCCACCATCATTACCGTTTTCACCAGTCCAAGGTACAACTGTATTCGGTGCTGGGTCGATTCTTACTGGACGAAATGCCAGTGCTGAATTCGGCGCAATAAAGAAGGTATTGGTGTCAAGATTAGGATTTGGATTAACTGCACCAAGTGCTTCACCATTTGCGTTGAAGTACTCAATAGCCAATTCCATTTGCTCATCTACATTACTCTTCAGATAGACCAATGTGGTAATACCAGCATTAGGCGGAAAACCGGCACCTACTTCAGCGTAATCCAAGAACCAAGGCACACTGATTGAACTGGCGAAGGCACTGCCAACACCCATCATAAGCACGAGAGCTACGATTCCAAACTTTTTCATTCTAATTTCACCTCTCTTTCGTTGCGGATTTCTGTGAACGGGACCTCCGTCCCCTCTGTTCTTTGAACAGTTACAGACTTCCAAACAAAGTTGATTTCGAACGCTGTGTTCAACCACCAACAACTAGTTTGTATCACAAACCGGTTTGAATGTCAAGCATATTTTCATAAAAAATTTAATAAAAATTATTACTCTGAAGCTACTGCGTCAATTCGCGATACAAGTTCTTTATTTACAAATACTTACAACAACAAATCCACATCAGCCAACTGGCGTAAAGTACCACGGCACCAAGGGCGGTGGCAGCATTGGTCGGTATCGGGCTGTGATGTATGGAGTAAGTTTTTGCTGAATTGGGAACCCTTCGGTAAACATTTCTGCTAAAAAGCTTTGATCTTGTTCTCGATGGGTCAATGTACGGTAATAAGCTTGGCGTTTAAAACTTTCTAGCATAGGCACTCCTGCCCCGCTTGGCAATGGCGTAGCAATTTCTCGGGCAGAAGCAAGTTCATCACTGTCCAGTGGTGCCCCCCACCGCAATTCTGGTGCATGGTTCGGATCAAAAGAAAGGTCAAATAGTCTTTTTTCTACGTCCATGAGCGTCAAAGGCACTTCAACACCTTGCGAATTGATATAAAAAAACTTGCGTGAAGAAAACAATTCGTTTTTAGCTCGGATTAATTGAAATGCCAAGTCACCCTGCGAAAACACGGCATTATCCCACTGTGGAGAGGGAATTATACAATTCGAATCTATACCGAACCAGGCGATTGCCATATCAATAAAATTAATTGACTGAAAGTATCTGGCACGCAAATCGACATCCATTGGTGCGGTTGTTGTATCCCCCCATCTTCCCCGAGCATTAAATACATTGTAATGAATATTTTTTTCAGGGAATGTTACCGGACCTGATGCAAGCACATCTTGCCAGCCAGCCTGAACCATCAACTCCCTTTCATTACACATTGCCAGCAATTCATCAGCAAAAGATTCCAATACTTTTATGGGATTAATTTTATCGACAGAGCGCATCCGTAGACGTATAAAATCATGGATGTTGTCAAGAGTAATGCCATTTTCATTAATTTTTTGCCGGGATCTAATCATGGCCAACTTTTCATACTGCTCTAAGGAATACCCGAATTCTTTCATCTCATCATCGGTCCGTCGCCGCACACGCAAAACCCGGCCTGAATCATCAACTTCTGCTATCGGATAACGATGAATTCGAAACCCGCGGTAACATCCGGCCAACGGTTCATCAGGATTCTCATACTTGGCAGTTATGCCAGTTACTGCATTCATGCTGTTGTGGTAATAAATACCTCGGGTCGGCGCCGTAGTTGAATCAAGGAAGTACAACTCACCGAAGTTATCTACTTTTCCGAGAATCAGTACATGACCATCCAGATAGAAAAGACTACCCGGCAATAATGTGTCCCGAGTTATAGCTACCGGAACCGTATCTGACAACGCTGCACCTGGTCGGTGAGGTTCAATACGGTAATGTCCTGTATTAAAGCCATGTACTGCATCTACAAAAAACCTGTGGGTAGATTCATAATCAAAACTGCTTGTTCCACCAGTAACGTTATTGAAAGCAGATGTTCGTATATCTCCACCATCGCCGGAGCGTATCCAGCTAATCATAAATGGCAAGCCGCGTCTGTATGCGTAATACCCCGTTAACGATATCGTCAACTTGCCGCAATCCAGGATACGGTGCATCACTTGCATGGTCTCTTGCGATAATTGAGGATTGGATGGTTCACCGATGAATGCTGAATCCATCAACAGATTAATCTCGGGATCTGTCAATACTTCTTCGATTTTTGCGAGGCGCTGTGTTTTTGTCCCGGTGCTTTTTACATCGTAAATATTTTCGATCCACTGTGCAAAATGTGCAATTTCAGCTTTGTTCCACTGACGATAAAGTGGCCAGGCTCCTCGAGTGGAGTGAATTGAAGCAGGATTGGGGTCCTGTATATCCGTTGATACCATCACTTCAGAAAAAGAAATTTCAGAAATGAAAACCAGTACAACAGTTAATATAGTGAAAAGAAAAAAAGTGTTGGCCTTTGAAGACACCGTCGCACCTTGAATTATCATTGGTTATCCTCCACAGGTATAAAAAAATGATTGAGCGAAATTATAGCAGATTTTCTCAGTCATGGAACATACTGTATGTTTATAAGGATTCATTATAATATAAGCCAAGCTTTATCTCATTATGGATAAATAAAATAATCTCAAATATAAAATATCAAGTAAACAATGACAATTTAATAGTTGTGCAGGACAAAATGTAAGGATGCGCATTTAATCATGATACCCAAATTAAGTGGCATGGAAATAATCGCTGATGTAATTCGAACGAATTATGATCTTGGGGAGGTGGGTATGCCACAACAACTTGAAGCTGTACACCAACGTAGACACAGAAAAATGACCGTGGATACCGACAAGGGCCGCTATTTGATTAAAACTTACCACAATGATCCGGTGGTAATAGACGCCCTCCACTTTCAACATCGTTTGTCCAGGCACTTGCAGTTAAATAATTTACCGGTTGCCCGCATAGAATACACTCGTGAAGGTAAGGGACTGGTTGTCGTAGATGACTGGATATTAGAGCTGCAATCGTATGTACAAGGGGAAACGATGAAAGTCAACACATCCAGTCTGATAACCAGTGCTCTGGCATTGGGGAAATTCCATGTAGTCTGTCAAACCTTTCCCGTTCCTCCCAGAGATACAAGGAAATGGCGATTCAGTGAAGTACCTTTCAACGCATTTCAGAAAATGTATGAAGCGGCAATAAAAATCAGAAAAGATTCCAAACTTCAACAGCATTGTGATGATCTGGCACTGTTTCTCCAGGATGCGAGTGTAGAACTCAGTGAAAAAAAACGTGACAAACTTGAGGTTGGACCGATTCATGGTGATTGGCATGGCGGAAATCTGCTATTCAACGATAACAGATTGGCTGCCATACTCGACCTCGAATTTGCGGGAGATGGGTGTTACCTTGAAGATATTGCCTATGCGATATCCAACCTGTGTTTACGAACTACGACCGATACCGATAAAATGCTTCTCAGAACCAACCATTTAATCGATCAATACCAATTTTCCCGCAGTCTTTCAACATATGAATCCATGGCTTTGTACTATGCCATTGGTGTCAAGCATATAGCAACAGTTGCCTATCAACTTCATCAGCAGGATGGATTGGTTGCAGGACTGGATGCAGCTTCGTGGATGGAACGTCTCACCATTCAATGTAAGTGGTTAGAACAACAGGCACGCAAGGTTAGATTTGGTTACTGAGATACATCTTTATCAATCATTCTAATTTATGTCTATTTTTTGTTCATAATTTTCTTGACTTTTTCTAGACAATGTGGTAAATTTTCTCTGTCAGCAAATGTATGACATTGTAAAACAAGAACAACACAGGAAAAATGAATGAAAAAAATCACACTAACTCTGATACTGGGACTTGGATTAACCTTCTTGAACGTACACCACAAAGAAGCAGGGGCATACGAAGATGCAAAGACCATCGTGGAGACAGCGGTAGCGGCGGGTAGCTTTGAAACACTTGTAGCGGCAGTTCAGGCAGCGGGTTTGGTAGACATACTTGGAAGTGAAGGGCCATTCACCGTTTTCGCTCCTACAGACGAGGCTTTTGCTGCATTGCCTGAAGGGACTGTAGAAGCATTATTGAATGATATACCCAAACTCACAGCCATATTGACCTACCATGTAGCTGCTGGAAAATTGATGGCTGCTGATGTTGTTGGTTCTGATTACATTGAAACTGTTTTCGGGCAACCTGCACCAGTGCTTGTCGATGATTCAGTAACCATTGCCGGAGCGACGATAACTGCAACAGACATTGTATGCAGCAATGGTGTTATACACGTAATTGATGCGGTATTGATTCCGAAAGACATTGCCGAGGTTGCTGCTGGTACAGGTTCGTTTAACACATTACTGGCTGCTGCTGAAGCTGCCGACTTGCTTGAAGTTTTAAAATCTGGTGGCCCATTCTCAGTTTTCGCACCAACAGACGAAGCATTTGCAGCATTGCCTGAAGGTACAGTAGCCAGCCTGCTGGAGCCTGAAAACAAAGACACACTAGCACAAATCCTTACCTACCATGTTGTACCGGGTAAAATACTTGCAGCAGATGTGATAGGTGCAGGTGAAGTAGTAACTGCTGAAGGCTCAACCCTTTCCATTCATGTTGTTAAATCAGATGAAGGCGAAGTTACTGAAGTCCAAATCGGTGGCGCCAAGGTACTGCTAACCGACATTATTGCATTGAATGGCGTTATCCATGTCATCGACTCGGTTTTACTGCCTGGCGAATAACTAACCACACTTTCTCATTGCACACAGCAATCTCCCATCCCCCCTCATGCCTGGAGGCAGATTCCCCTCACCTGCCTCCAGGCTCTCTTGATTTACACGAGGGAACTGCTGCAGAAAGCATGGAAATAACGTCCATAGCCCTGATAATGTATATGATTTCCTGTATAATGTATTGTGCATGAGTAAGGATTTAAATTATTTAGTGTCTGAATACTGGATTTTAATCCGTCTGAGTAGATACAAATTCTCCAAACGGGCATAAAAATATTCAAGGGATTTTTCAAGAAAACTGCATATGCTTTTCAAGAATCAATCAGTATTTCTAAATATTATGGTGGGTCTGATTATTACAACAGATACTGCCTGGGGGCTCACTTATGAAGTCCAGATAAATGGTGAATTGAGTGAAAATGTCCGAAGCACATTGCATGATTTATCGGATAGCATAGGTGAAATGCACCGTCCTCCTGCCAGTATTGTGCATTTACGTCGTCGAATCGAAAGAGACCAAGAACGATTCCTCCGGTATTTCCATTCAAGAGGATATTATGGTGCAAATGTAACGTATGAAATTGATTCAGCTACTGAACCAATTAATATATCTTTCAAAATTACACCGGGCCCGGCATATATACTTCGCGAAGTAATTGTAAACCCGGTCACCGTCGCGGACACACGAGAATCAGCAAGGTTGCTTGAAGGTGTCGAAGACACTATTCTTACCGACGATGATGACCTGTCAGATGACTTTATTTTAGAAGATATCGAAGCAATCCCGCTTGATGAATCAGTCTTTCCCCTTACCATGCCTGGCACCACTTATTTGGGTTTGCATTTAGATCGCACCTTCATTGCCGCTGATATACGTCAAGCCCAGAATCGTTTGTTGCGTTATTTCCGTGAAAATGGATATCCATTTCCTGCTGTTACCAATCGTCAAGTTTTGGTTGACCATGCAAACCAGTCTGTATCAGTAACATTTGAGGTAGCACCGGGTGAATCAGCACGATTTGGTGAGCTGCAAATTATGGGACTCGAAGAGGTTCGAGAACAAACCGTGCGAATTCGGCTCCCCTGGGAAGAGGGGGATCGGTTCGATCAGCGCGAAATGGAAATATACCAACGCAGATTGTACGACTCGAATTTGTTTTCTACGGTACGACTTCGAACTTCCGCAGAAGAAGACTATTCAGATGTTCCGGTAACCCTGGAACTCGTCGAGCGAAAACATCGAACAGTTGCAGCCGGTTTGACCTACCGTACAGATGAAGGCGCTGGTGCTCAATTTAAATGGGAACACCGTAATTACCAGGGACGCGGGCACAGACTCGGCGTAGAATCCAACATTTCTCAGTTATTGACCAATTTAAAACTTCGTTACGATGTAGATTATTTTCGTCAGGAAGGGCAAAAAATTGGTGTAGATTTGGAAATAGCACGCGAAAACACAGATGCCTACGATGCCAATCGTTTGGCCACAAATACCTGGCTTCAACGTGAGCTAACCGAGCACATGACTGTTGGCATTGGGCTGGGACTGAGATCGAGTAATATTGAACAACGAAACATCAAAAAAACATATCATCTTTTTTCCGTTCCAACCATGGTAGCCTGGGATTATTCAGATGACAGAATGAACCCTACACATGGATTTCGTTTAACACTCCGCTTGACACCCTATGCAGACATGCGTGGAAGAGATGCGCCATTCCTGAAAAGTGAAATCGTCGGCACCCATTACTTGCCATTTGATGATGACGCCCGATGGGTACTGGCAACACGGCTACGTGTAGGGGCGATTGGTGCTGGTTCATTTAACGATGTCCCCCCCGATATACGATTTTATGCTGGGGGTGGCGGCTCTATTCGCGGTTTTGCCTACCAATCAGCCAGCCCACTGGATAACCGAGACCCCATCGGGGGGCGCTCGGTTATCGAGGCTAATATTGAGATTAGACGACAATTAAGTGATAGCCTGGGTATGGTGATGTTTCTGGATGCCGGTTCAGCACAAGAAGCCATATATCCCAATTTTTCTACTACACCCCGGTATGGCGCAGGTGTGGGTGTTCGCTACTTCTCGCCATTGGGTCCATTACGTTTTGATTTAGCGGTGCCCATAAACAAACGTACCGGTGTGGACAGTTCTTTCCAGATGTACATCAGCATTGGACAAGCATTTTAATCAACCATGATGTCACAAGGTAGATTATTTATATGACCGAAGTAAACCTGACAAACACGCCCCAGCCGATCAAACAGCATCGTGTCAAAAAAATTCTGAAATATCTTGTTATCGTTTTCATTGTATTCATGGTAACGCTGCTGCTGACAGGTGCTCTTTTGCAAACGCACACAGGCAAAAACATACTGGCACGTCAGTTAGGTAATTTATTGTCCCCTGTGATTGGATATGAAATCTACTTTGATGAAATCCGTGGATGGCTACCTTTTCAGATCATCTTACACAACATGACACTGTCTGATGAGGAAGGTCTTTGGTTTGAGTTGTCAGAACTGTATATCTCACTGTCACCAACCGAGTTATTGCGAGGAAAGGTACATATAAATCATCTTGGGATTGAAACTATTACATTGCACCGCATACCTGAAACAGAAACATCAGAACCAAAAGAAAGTTTTGAAATACCGGACATTCCACAAGTTCCACGCTGGTTGTCATTGGTAGAACTACGAATCGACACTATTCAACTTGGTCACAATGTTATGAATTCGATAGGCATGAATGAAGAATCGTTCGATGAGACAGTGCGGTTTTCACTTTCAGGATATTTGAATCAACTCGACAGAAATTCGAATTGGGATGCACTGCTGAACCTGGAAAGACTGGATCACGAAACAACACATCTGAAAATGCGTGCGGGTATGCCGGAAGAAACCTTGTTGCTGGACCTGGAATTATACGACGCGGCCATATTGCCATCAATATTGAACATAAGCGAACCTGTATTACTTACATTGAATGGTGAAGGCAGCGGACATAATTGGGATGGCATTACATCATTGCGTCTGGGTGATACCCCGCTCGTCGAGGGAGATATTTCTCTTTCGTTGCTATCAAGCTTGGATTTTGATATTGAACTCCAAGCTTATCTGGAAAATGATCTTTTTCCAGAAGTACTCCCCGAGCATCTGGGGAACCAGGTTTCATTAAAACTCAAGGGTAACCTGAATGAAGACCTTCACCTATATTTAGAACAAGCAGAGCTGGTGACAGACCAGGCAACAGTTATTGCACAAGGTGAAATCAACTTGAATGAAAAGATGTTCAATACCCAAATCAAGTTAACACACCAAGACCTTCAGCCCTACTTGGCAGGCATAGAGTCGCAAACAGAGGTAAGCACATTCCCATTAGATGTTTCAATAGTAACATCAGGCCCATTAGAATTATTGGATGTTAATATTTCTTCGTTTCTCTCGGGCGATGAACTGCTTACAGGAAATCTGAATTTACAGTTATCCGACAGCATATCACTTTCAGGTCTCCTTCACGCGTATCCAGCTCATGGCCTGCTCCCGGATGACATTTATAATTTCCTAGAAGACGGTATTGCACTCCAACTCGCACTCACTTACGACACAGAAGGTAACATTGATGTCAGCCAGCTCTTTCTGGAAGGTGCCGGATTACATTTGAACGTCAATGGTGAATTACACACAAGGCAACCACAGGCTGACCTCCATCTTGAAGCCCGCGTGGATGATGCTCACCCATATGGCATTCTACTGGGGTTACCCCTTGCAGGCGCTCTGAATGTACAAGGTCTGCTGGTTGGTGATGACAACGGCAGTCGATTCAACCTCAATATGCATGGTAATGAACTTGCATTCGATACGAACAGAATACAGAAAATCGAATTTTCAATTGAAGGTAAGACTGGTGCCTGGCCTGATACTCTGCTCGATCAATGGGAAATTTCAACCAAGGGAGATATTCAAGGCATACAGGTCGCGGATATAGATTTCTCGGACATGACGGTACAAGCGATGTTCCAGGGTGAAGGCACTACTACCATTCAAGTGGATACATTTACATTGACGGACGGCAACCTTGAAATAACCTCTCAAGGAAGCTGGAGTGCGGGTGATGAAACTGCACTCCTTGAGACCACAATGGTCATTGCTGATATTACCCCCTGGAGTCAATTAATTGGTCAGGATGTCCATGGTGGCCTTCACATGCAAACCACAACAACATCGAATGCCGACACCTTGGCCCGGATGGACATCAACCTGGAAACCACAGAGATATACGGTTTGCCCACCTCGGTTTCGGAAATTATCGGTGTTACGCCAACGTTAAACGCCCAGTTGCAATTTCATGAAGGCATATTGACATTGGGCAGTATAGTTACTGAGTTGGCACAAGGCCGTATTTTACTATCTGGCCAGATAAATACGGATGACGAACAACTCGCAATACGTACAGAATTAATTTTTCCCGAATTGAATATAGTAATGGATTCCAATGACTATGTTCGTGGTCGATTGGATGGCAGGCTGGAATTGAATGGAGATTTTAATGCTCTGGCGGTATCAGGCACCATAAATGCACAAAATTTCGGAATGAATGCCTTTCATGCAGACAACCTTGCTTTGCAGGTAGCCATGGAGGGATTACCTGGCCAGTTACATGGCCGTCTCCAGTGCGAAATTTCAACACAAGAAGTACCTCTTGTTCTTGATGCAAGGTTGGAATCATCACTTCCAGAAATACATGTACCTTATTTAAGTATCCAAGCCCCGGATAATTACATAGAAGGTTCGTTACGATGGAATATAGAATCTCGACAAGGAAACGCGCAACTGGATGTTACTATGGAACACCTCTCTGTATTCGAAGCGTTTACTGATTTCCAGTTGGAAGGATCAATCACTGGCAACATCGCCATGCAGGCAACAGAACGCACTTCATCACTGGATGGCACGTTTGAATTGAAAGATTTGACGACACCTTGGGTAGCAGCAGAAAACACAACTGCAATGGTACGTGCTACCGATTTATTTAATGAACCAGAAGGTGATCTTCTTATTCAGGCAGGTGCAATTCAAATCAACGACATGTACTGGAGCAATGTAGAATTTAAAGCCGATGGCAATCATGAAAGCGTTCAATTCGCAACATCGGGTGAAGGAAAATATCAGACTCTGGTACCACATCGCTTATACGGAACTGGACAGCTACAACTGAGCGAAGGTATCTCAGCGGTACTGCATGAATTTGAATTCTCATTTGACGATAAACAATATTACCTGGAAACTCCCCTTGATTTGAAGGTCTTTAATGGCGAAATACTATTGAAGCCATTGAACATGCATCTCGGCGGCGGTACCCTTGCTGCACGATTTTTACAAACGCCGGACAGCATCGATGTTGACGTTACCTTACGAGATTTACCCTTGAGCCTGATACAATCATTCGGATTGACACCTATGAAAGGACAGGTACAGGCCCGATTACAAGTAATGGGTACACCTCAAAACCCCCAGGCAATTTTTTCACTTGATATAGAATCATTGCAATTGACCGATGACGATGTGAACGCACCACCACTTGATTTGCATCTGAAGACACGACTGGCTGAATCACTACTGTCTGGTACTGTTACAGGAAATGCGCCAGAATCTTTAACTCTTACTGGCCAGTTTAATATCCCGTTCAACATTTCACTTGCTCCTTTCAATTTTACGATACCAACAGATTCCCGAATTGATGGGCGTTTAGATTCAGAAATTGATTTGGCATCAATTCCCTTAATGGCAGGCATTGAAGACCATGTATTGGCAGGTACAACACAGATTTGGGCAACTGTCAGTGGTTTTACAGAAAATCCGCTAGTTCAAGGTGAAATCATTCTGTCTGATGGCAGGTATGAAAACATTGAAGCAGGTACCATTTTAGAAGCAATTAATCTGCTGGTAGAAGCTAAGCCAAATAAAATTGAGCTGACACGTTTCTCAGCAGAAGACGGAGTTGGTGGGAGTCTTCAAGGTCATGGTGAATTCAATATACAACCTGAAGCCGATTTTCCATTTACTATCAATATTGACCTCAGCAGAGCACGTTTAATACATCGTGATGATGTCAGTTCTCATGCTGATGGAAATGTTCTTATTGCAGGCTCAACGCAAGAAATCAATGTCACTGGTGACTTGACTATTGGTCCGGCAGACATTACCTTACCGGAACGGTTACCCCCAAGAGAAATGGTTGTGGTTGAGGTAAAAGAAATTAATCGTCCGGATGATTGGGCACCTGCAACAGGACACACAGATACTACACAACCATTCGGGCCGAAAATCAACCTTGATATTCGCACACAGATACCAAACCGTGTCTTTGTGCGCGGGCCAGGTCTCGACTCAGAATGGAATGGTCATTTGCACATACTAGGAAGCGGGGACGATCCCAGAATTCAAGGGCAATTGAATGTGATGCGCGGACAACTCGATTTCCTCGGACGCCGTTTCATGTTTGCCGAGAGTATCATCACATTTGACGCTTCAACACCGCCATCACCCTTCCTCAATGTCACAGCCACGGCAGATGCTGGTGACGTAGTCGCCAGGCTACGCATGACGGGGCCATTCGATACACTACAACTGGACCTGGAATCGGAACCATTTCTACCCCAGGATGAAATTCTGGCCCGGGTAATGTTTGGGCGTAATCTGTCCGACATCACACCGATGCAGGCTGTGCAATTGGCACGATATGCATCTATGTTCCGGGGCAATGTCGGTGGATTAGGTCTCTTGTCAGCGGGAAGTGGGCGCATGCCCGGGTTGGACCGGTTTGATTTTCGACGAGGTGCTACAGCAGAAGAATCTGCCGTAGGCCTGGGCAAGTACTTGAGTGAAGAAGTGTATTTTGAGTTTGAACAAGGACTCACCCCCGAAAGTACAAAGGCCAAAGTCAACGTAGATCTAAGCCCGCAAATCAAGCTGGAAGGTGAGGTCTCGGCTGGCGCACGCAGTGGTATCGGCATTTTCTGGAAACGCGATTATTAGTGTCATCACATGAAGTCGTTAATGACAAATAATAAAAAAATCAGCTATCATTCTCAATTTGCTGAATACCTTCCTGTAATGAGTTGATGACGACATCAATGCTGTTTTCGGTTACCTTTCGAAATATGACCTCATATTCTCCAAATCGATAACGAATTTCATCCGGCGAACCCAGGTAAGGTTCATATATTTGAACAGCTTCAGGAGATGCAAAATTATCCGTCACTACCAGCGTACCTTTTCCACGGGATTCAATACGCGTACCACCTTCCCAGTCTGCAAGACCGCTTTTTTGGGCAAGCGGTCCCCAAGCAACACAGACAGCACCTTGTTCCAGACTTAGCTCAATGGCAGCAAGGGTTTCCACGCTCACCTGTTTACCAGTCAGAAACAACAAGGGTATTTCTTTTAACAGATCGTATCCGGCAAGATGATCATACACAACAACCCCATTCAACGGGACAAAAAAGGTATGTTCCAATGCGACATCATCTGTCAGATACGATGGTGTAACATCGGTATGATACCGGGGATCGTTGGTTGGATGTGGCACAGAGCCTTTAAACCAGGCCAGCCCATCGTCCCCCATGATACCGTGGGTCAACACATTCCATAACCGAAGCCAGGCTTGTGTATCAGCATCAGGAGCCAAGTTACTTGAGCCATACAGCTTGTTGACACCCCAGGAGGATTGCCCGAAATCACCATCTTCAAATCGAATTATCGCGATATTCGGTTTTACATCGCGAAAGCTCCAGGGCCGTGGATGGCCTGGAACATACTCTCGGCAGAATCGTTTGAGCATTTCTCCATGAGGTGTAAGCTGGTAACGTTCTGGGGTAATCTGATTCATGAGTGAAAACGGTGTTCCCTGTCGCCCCGCAGGTATCAGGTTATACCCCGCTCCCTCCAGGTATACCAGGTCCACACCCAACCAATAGGCAAGTAACAGGTTGCTCCAGACTTCTTCTACCGGGTGCCCCGGAACCAGGTAGAAATACCACAAATCAACATCAACCCACAGGTCACGTTGATATTGCCTGGCAGCTCCCATCCCAATTGCCAGGCTCACAGATGAGTAAAATTCTTTCTGTATCTTTGGACATGGTGTAAAACCCGCACGCGCAGCCAGGTGCAGAAATTCAGGAAAAACATGCGTCGCAGTCACCCTTGGCACACCTAGTTGGACAAACTTGTCATGTAATTTTTTGTAACCTGTAAGCGTCGCTTCATAGGCTTGCTCGAGCTTAGTGAATTCAGCGGGATCAGCAAGCATGATCTCTTCAGTAACTGGCGCGAATTCGGGACTCATCAATCGGATATGGGCCAACTCGTCAAAAAGTATACCTTCAAAACGCTCCGCATATGTTTCCACAGAAGCAACCACGGTTTCCGGCAAGGGATCACGGTGGTGACACGCGATAGAAAAATCGAGGTCCAGTCGTTCAGCCAACGCCATCATCTCCGCGTTGATTTCAGTCTCTGGAGGCTCTAACTCAGGCACGTTGCTCACATAATAATTGATGTATCCGATGCCCATATCACGAAGTGCATTTTCAACTGCCGGTGTTACCGGTATTTGAGATGGAAGTTCTATGCCAATACGAAATCCTGGTAGTACCTCAGCGAAAGCTGGATACGTTATCGAAAAACACATGACATATATGATCAAAACCGTCTTCGAGGCCATCCTGTTTCCTTCAGTACGCGCTGTTACTGCAACATAAATGCCTGATTCAGAATCAGTCTATATTTCAGTCGCCAAGCATGTAATCCAATAATTACTTAAGCGTTTCCGATAACCAAGCGCAGTTAATCACTTTTTCTACGAGGTCCAACGGTACATAAAAATAATGATTTGAGGATTCAAAACCCATTCTGGAGTCTCGACGTTGAATCCGGTATAACTCCGTAGCCTGAGTAATCTCGGATTCCAGAACGGATTGCAGTGTTTCGCGTGCAGATGTTGCTGCTTCCGTGTCGTCTTCTACTTCAGCGTTGCGCAGTGCGTCACGCGTCTGAATGAACTTTGCCTGCAAGGAGGCACTCGTGAAATGCAGTGCAACTGCCTGCATGACATTCAACTCCATCTCCAATGCTTCTAAGTTGGTATCTGAGTCAGCATGTGAATCAACTTCTTTTCGCAGCTTTAATGAAGCTTCAGAAAACGCAGTTCCCATATCATGAAATAACGAAATAAAAACTTCTACCGGATAGGCGCCACGCCATCTGGGAAGATCATCATAAGGAAAACAGACCATCGTCGCGGAATAGCCCGTGGGCTCACCGTGCAGCAAATTTGCCGGCCCCATCTGTTGCGGTCCGTTATAAATCAAGCTGTTGTCATAGGGATAATTACTGAACGCGGCACTGCATGTCTTCCAGGCATCCACGACAAATGGCGCTACCGCGCTGCCATATCGGTGCTGGGCAACTTGTAACATGGCCTCCTCGGGAGAAAGATTATCGTCTGAACCCAGCGCGGCAAACACTTCCAGATTCGGAGCGGGATAGCCCCCCAGTGTCCAGGACAACATCAACCCGTCGATGTCTGCCTCTCGCAGGTTGGCTGCGTGTTGCGCGGCATTCTCCACCGCAGGAATGTAGGGTACAGTTGACAATTCCCAGGTGTTGTTGGCCTGCACCTTCGCGGTTGTGCGCAGCCCCCGATCTCGGGCAAGCTGCCAGTGTCTTGTAGCACGAGGCCCCGGGCCAATTGTTGATAGCGAATATTCTCCGACGACGTTCGGAATACCCCCACGTTCAATGGGCATACTCCATTCACTTACACTTTGCAATGTAGCAGACTCCGGCAAATGCGCGATCACATCTGCGGACCATTCATCCAGCCAACCCCAGTCCCAGGCTATGAGACGTGTCGCGGTACCGGCTTCCGCGATACCTTCAGTAATAAGCCGGTTGACTCCTGCAATCACACGGCCCGGTCCGGCCTCAGCGCAGCGGGAACATTCCCCACCCCGGTAATGCGACCAGCAATTGGTAGGATTCTCTGAAGCGGTGATGGTGAAGATGCCTGCCAGATCAGGCGCTGCTTCGCACAACATGCGTACGCCATTGCGGATATATTCCTGAACACCAGGTGATTCCGTACACATGGACGCATAACCGCCCACGCTGATTCCTCTGAGGTCGGGATGCTCCTCGAAAAAAGCATTCGGCATGGTGCGGGGCTCGTTCAAATACAGATATATGCCGATACCATGACGCTTGGCGCGCGCAATCAATTTGTTGAGATTCTGAAGCCGGGTTTCCCAGTAGGTGCTCAACGATTCGTCCCAGGGAAATGGTGTAAGGGTATATAAAATTCCTTGCAGCCAAACACCATCGACACCCGACGCAGCCAGGCGTGCCAGGTATCCGTCAGGAAAGGGGTCCTGCTCAATTTCTAATAACGGATCACCATACAAGGCAAAGTAGGAGTACGCGAATCGTGGAGAAAATCTACTCTCTCGGACAGCATCTACATCTGTTTCAAATGGCTGTGATAATGCTGCAACAAAGCCGAAAAGCGGGTCTTCTGCCTCCAGTTCTGTCAGGGGAGAAACCAGTTGTGCAATTTCTCTGGCACGCGCAATTGCTTCTGCATCCGGCTCAGTATATTTCAGCGGTTCACAGTCAGGTTTCAGATTCCCTAATTTGATAAACAGAAAGTCGTCTTCCCGCAACATAAACTCCAGGTGCTCTGGTGTCCAATCCAACAGCGTACACAATTGATCGTACGGTAGCAGGTGCCAGTTACGGCGTATGATGGTGATGTAAGAACGCAGCCATTGGTCTTCTGATATAGCTGGCGGACCCGACAACCCCATGCCATGTCCCAGGCTGCGAATCTGCTCTGGTTCTGCGTCCACTACGGCTGCCATGCGTTCCAGGGGTACCAATTCCCAATTTCGCCAGACAAATGCATGTAGTCGATTCGGAAAATGTGGCACTTCTACCGGTGTGGGGGCTGGGCCCATCATATGCTCTAACTGACCCATTAACATAACACTTATAAGCGCGGTAAGCATGTGCAAGTTTCCTTATTTAATACTAATGCATTTAAACAATATTAACCATACTGGCTTAATGGTCTTCAGGGTCCCATTCCAGCACATAAACGGTCTGGGGTGGCAGGTCGGTCAGGGTCTCGCCATCCCCTTGACCAACACGAATCACAAAGGCATGCAGGACACCCTGATCACGCCATACGGCTTTGTCAAAATTAGGTTCCCATTGATACACTGACTCACGGGTCAAATCCACAAAGCGCCAATCAGGAGAGGCCAGGTCATCACAAATGGCAACCGTAACCTGTCCCCCACGTTCCTCATCTCGATACAACATATACGCAACGTCCCCCTCCGGGGTAGAACGCACCATCAGCTCCGGTCGTGAAATCGGTATAAGCTTTGCCCCACCGCCACTCAGTGTGAAAGCATGGGTACGTTCACCCACCTGCGAGACCTTCCAGTCATGGCCATTATGATATACCAGATGCAACTGCGGCACTTCCGTGCCTTCTGGTCGCCAGTATGAAGCGATATAAGGTCGTCCCCGGGAGTCTGTTGCCATCGAAGTCTGATTAATCAATTCGTGGTCTTGTGGAATATACGCGGCATATTCCGCTGTCGCTGCTGTGATCGGAAGTTCATAAGCTTCACCCGAGCTTTTCATCCAGGTTTCACCACCATCCAAAGATCGGGCATAACACAAATCATGGTTGGTTTGGACACCTCCTGTTTCCCGCCAATTCCACGACAGATGGATGACATCCTCCGCGTCAATAGCAACCTGCCAATAACCATTACGTTCTCCCTCACCTCCCACCAGATTGGAATGCACCTGACGCCAGGTACGGGTATCGGTGTCGTAATGATTCAGTACGATGTCGCCACGGCCTGAACCTCCATCACGGTAAAAGAACAGGAGGTTGCCATCGGATAGATTGTAGAACTCCGGATAGGTAACCGCGCTCTCCCGTTGCCCGGTCATGGAAATCATCTCACCGAATTTCAGACTTCCTGGTTCCTGACTACGCGCATAACGCAGAGGATGCCCATGATGATCCCAGGACAGGTGCAGATAGCCATCGCCATCAACTGCAATACAGATAGCATTGTGTGCGTCCCTGACGTTCCCTGTAAATGCAGTAACTTCTTGCTCCCAGACATTGTCTCCCAGGGTGCGGCTTGCAACAACCACTTGTTCATCTTCATTGTAATAGGTCAGATATTGCTTACCGGCATGTGAGGTGATGGCGTTATGTCGAAAAATAACCGCATTAACACTGTTGCGTGCCCAAGCCGTACCAACCGGAATCAACCTGGCCCCAGAAGTTGCAGTCAGTTCTACTGGACCGTCTGACTCCGCTGTAAACCCGACACAGGGTAGCAGGCTAAACACCAACAGCAGGCAAAATATGAACCGTGCAACAAGCAACCTGCTAACAACTCGCATTATATTTCTCCCTTGCATTACATTTATAATTTTAAGTTTCAAAACCAATATAGTGAATTGTCCTATAAACAGCGGCGGCAAATGGACTCATGAAACAATACTCTAGCAACGCTTCCGCAAAGTCTTAGTATTCTATACAAAAAACTATAACTTAGTAAATATATAGGTACCTTTCTGAGTCAGCACAACGCCAGATGCGGGTTGCTCGTTTTCCTGCACCCAGCCCTCGGGAAATTCCAGATGTAATTCATACGCCGGATCATTTTTCAGATCCAGCACAACAGAACTGTTACTGGCTGTAACATCCATCACAACACTTCGGTATCGCAAATCATGAATTTGCATCTCAGGTGACTGTGAAGGCAATGCCGGGTTAATATACAACGCTTCTGGTTTCGGATTCAGACCAACAAATCCATACACCACGATGGACGGTATCAGGCTGCTTTCAAAAAATTCCGCGTCAACGCCAATGCCGCCCGCCGTGCCACCGCCCTGCAAGGTTGTGCCCTGCTTCCCATCTGCGTAATAAGCGCGATAACCGCCCGCCGCGTGTACTTCGTTCTCCCATGCGACAATAGCTTGCAAGCGTTCCCAGGCATTGTCTGCGCCCAGAACTTGCAAGCGAGCCCACAGATCATAAAACGCAAAACCCAGCACAGCACCGCCATCCTGTATCTGTCCACCCCACTCGATATGCTCAGGAAATATCCAACCCTGACCATACCATTCAAGGTTGCGTTTGGTCGTAGCCCTGGGGCCGAATTTCCAGTGATAGATATCTTCCCCGGTTGAAGTATCGCCCTCTACGATGCGATCACCATCCAACCATTCCATGATGGAAATCGCGTTCTCTTTGTTCACGATGCCATACCAGATTGCATCGAGGTTCAGGAAAGTGTATCCGTAGTCGTACTTTGTTCCTTCTACATCAATACTCGCGTAAAAACGTCCGGTTTCATCGTTCCAGAACAGATCATTGGCAGTTTGCTTCACATCGGCAGCATGTTTCCGGAGAAATTCTGGGTCCATGGCCAGGGCACCTTCAGGAACATTCCAACCCGGGTTCTCTCGTATTGCCTCTTCCAGATCGGCCATGACCAATGTCGCCCGGTAATACTGGTACGTAGCATAAAAATCATCCCAGCCAAAGGGCATCAGGTCCCAATAATTGTTGCCGATACCCCGACCACCATATACCGTCAAATTGTCTTCTTCATCTTTAACCCAACCCGGTAGTCCTTCATGCCCAGGCCAGATATTGCGTATATGATTCAATTCCAGACCACCCATAACCGTTTGCTGGTGCTTCAAAGCAATTCGCATTTTGTTGATTTGCTCACGCAAAAACGCGAGGTCGCCCGTCCAGTTAAAATAGTAATCACTCGCCATGATATAGATGGGATTATTGATGGTATGGCGGGTATCGTACACCGTGAAGAAAGAATCGATGTCCAGGGTAACCTCCGACTCGCCTGGTGCCAGATTGATCCGCATACGCTTAATTACCCCTTCCCATTTCGGATGGGAGTGCATGGTGAGTATCGAATGGTAAAGGTCTTCAGGCGACAAGGGGGTCTGTTCAGGGTACAGATACACCCGGCGGTCTTCTCCATAGGCATCATCGCCTTCCCGCAACCATTCCAGATAAGGCGCCCGATAGTCGACCGGCACACCAGAACGCGTCCATCGCAATTGAAGGAATGGCGCATGCTGTGCTTCAATCGTCATGTCTTCAGGAGTATATATTGTCGGAGATGCTGCTGTCGCTACCACACGCCAATGCCTGTCTACAATCCCTTCTGAACGGGCATTATCGACTTCCCAGGAGTTGGCTGCTGTTTCACCAAAGTATTTCTCACGACCCCAGGCCCGCACATGATCACCACCCCAGCCATGCAGGTCCTCTTTGTGTTGAAAGTGCCACCCGGCGGCCTTGCCCAGCAGTCTGTCTGGACCATAATCGGCCTGGGTCCATAAAGGAAATGGCCAGCCGTGATCGTGCGCATGTGAGAAATGCTGGTGGGTAAACACTGCACCTTCGCTGTCCATCTCAATATCTAACAGATTCGACCGGTGTACTTCCTGAATATTGCGCTCTTCACCTCGAGGTATCGCTTTGTTCAACCACATATCGGACGTCAGGCAGTATTCTTTGTTAAACAGCACCTCCGGATTCCCCAGCCGATGATGGAAATGGTACCAGAGATAATCGTTCATCACCTTGGCAGTCTCATCATTCCCTTTGAAACTGAAGGAAGTAAACCCTACCGGTGCCTCTGGTGTTGCCACCTGTGCTTCCACAAAAAGTCCCCCCATAATCAGTAAGTATCCTGTTAACAGTACTGTGTTGAATCTCCACTGGTGACTATATCCCCGCATAATATCTCCTTTATTGCTTTTTTGCCCAAAGACTCCATGATCAGGGAGATTCTACAGGGCAACAACGTATAAATACCACTATTTGCATTCTTTCTACCAATACACCAAACGTAGTTAAATACAAAATTACCAGATACTTAAATTCTATAATTATTATATTTCGCATTACAATGACAATTAAAAATCATATTAAACAGTAATTACTAATTTTATCTTTTACTTTGTATTGACATAAGATAAAAATTGGTTTAGAATGTATTATATGATTTTCATTTATATTAATAAATTATTGTATCAAGTAAAAAGCGTGTTTATGTTATGGCAGATAATCGGTAGAGGCATAGGCACCTTTGAGAGGAGGTAATAAGCGGACGGCAACCCGCACGATAACTGGCATTGTTCTATTTTTACCAAATTTTTTAACGTATTAAAACAGGAGAGTTAGTATGAAAAGCCATCGTAAGGGATTTACCCTGATTGAACTGCTGGTGGTGATCGCCATCATCGGTATCCTGGCGGCTATCTTGTTGCCGGCTCTTGCCCGTGCACGAGAAGCGGCCCGTCGCGCATCCTGCGCAAACAACCTCAAGCAGTGGGGACTCATCTTCAAAATGTACAACGGTGAAAACCGGGGTCGCATGCCCAGTTTGTCCAGAACCACTTGGGCCATTAATTATGAATCCAAGCAGTTGTATCCGGATTATTGGAATGACTTTAATATTTCTATTTGTCCTTCCGATTCCGGTGCCATTGACTCATTGGCTGCCGGGCGTATGCCAGCAGGCGATGCCAAGGATGTCTGGGAACGGGTGCAGGAAGGCGCCAGTTCTGGACTTAGGGCCGACATGGAGTGCCTGTACTATATCGCTTCACTGCCCCGCTCGTACATTTATTCAGGCTATGTGGTACAAAACTGGCCAGGCATGCAAGCTATTGAGTATGCAATGACTTCTTGGTATTTTGTTGAACGATTAAAGTTGCCTAGTATAAATGATGCAGATTTAAATGTTGTTGGTACAGCCTGTAACCCACCAACAAATAGTGTCGTAGTAACACCACCAATGACTGGCAGTATCAGTGCCGTTGGTGAAGGTGAGTGGACCACCCGCTTCGGCTACCCATGTTTGGGTATAGGAAACCACGGCAGTGACGGCACACCATGCACCACCCTGTTCCAGTTGGCGGAAGGTGTAGAGCGTTTCTTCATCACCGACATCAACAATCCCGGCGCGGCCGCCAGTGCCCAGAGTGAAGTCGCCATCATGTGGGACGCCGTATCTGGTAACCCCCCGGCACCTGGATATGCAGGAGGCCACCCAGACTTAGCACCATCTGCGTTGAACTTCAACCACGTACCGGGTGGTGGTAATGTGTTGTTCCTGGATGGTCACGTTGAATTCATGCGCTATCCAAGAGAATCCACCCCATTCGGTCAACCACCCAACGGCAAGTTCCCCTACAGCACCGACCTTATTCATGGCTGGCAGGCGAACTCTCACGGTTCTGGTTGATCAGTTGAATCGTTGTAATGCTTTCAGCATCTGCTGATAGCTGAGCAGTAAATGAAACATGCCTGTCTTCTGGGGTAACTTACCAGGAGACAGGCTTTATTTTTAAAAATTCATGATTTTTGATGCATGTAATATGCCACTGCACTTGCTTAAAGAAATGCGTTATTACACCTTCAATAACATTTGGGTCATGCTTTACAGTCCGGCTATGTTTCTTCCCGAATTTCTTTCAAAACCTTTAGTTTAGCTTCAATCAATTGCGGGTGGTTTAGATTCAGCAAATTGCGCAATTGGTGTGCTAACCCGTCTTCATGGCCACTCAGAGTACCATCACTATAAAATATACGCCAAACCTCTTCAATAATCGCTATCTTTTCAGGTGGCGAATAGGCTTTGTTTATTGTGTTTGTAAACCGCCAGAGGTCTGTACTGGCTTCCCGAGCAGCAAGTGCCTCCGTGAGAAGTTCTTCTGCCGCTACCGAATCCAACTGAAAACGTTTGGCTATGGTATCCAACACATGTCGACGTTCTGTCTCGGTAAAGGTTGTATCTGCCCGGGCAGCCTCCAGCAACACGACACACGTTGCCAAAGCAACCTTTTCTTTGTCATGTCGTGTATCTTCTGATTCGTTTTTTGGGAACAGTAACTCTGCAAACCGCCGCAAAACCAACGCTACTTATTCCTTTCAATTATTGATAGTCCCAATATACCAAGCACCGATATCCAAGATGTAAGGCTTGCATCCAGACCATCAATAAGATTCATCTTCTATATAATCAGCAGCTTCTTGCTCGTCAAGCCTATTTTGCAAGACCAGTATAATTTCATTGCCTTCGATTCTGAATGTATCTATACTTTGCTGGAATCGTTGAAAATCGGGATTATCTTCTAATCCTTCCAACAGGTTTTGTTTTCTAAATTCACTGAGGAAGAAATCGGGTAGATCTTCATTTTTCATTTCAATATTTTCTGCATACATTTCAAGTCGACCACCCACAATATCAACCCGCAATGTAGCCGACCCATTCATATATCGCCCATCCAAGGCACCAATGGGCATCACTTCTGACAGGGGTAAACTCATGTCACCTCGAATAGTTCCGTCTTCAATGGTAACGTAAAAATACTTGCCAAATTCAGCCATATCACTACCTTCAGGCAGATTCTGGATATAAGCATTTATCTCCCGATCAGACAGCCGCAATGTTGCCACCTCACCCGGGGTTTCGAAAGCTGCCTCAAAGGCTGCGATACGATCTTCCAATGCCTGCTGTTCTTGAGGCGGCAAGGAAACCATCGGCAAATCCATAGGTTCGGAATCAAGATACCGATCGGCCAGCCGTCCTACTGCGGTATAAACTACAACAACCCCAACAATGACAAGCACTCCTAATACAATGGTTACGCCAAGGCAACTCTTCAGGCAGGGGCCACCGCACCCACTCCGCTTTGCAGGTACTCCAGGTTCATAGATGGTCTGATTGGACATTGTTATATTTCCTTCCAACAAAGCATAACAATAACATTAGAAAACATCAAGACATTAAAGGTAAATGAATCCGCATCCAATGACGGGAAATTTTGAAACGTAGGATAGCTAATTTAACCAGTGTACATCAAATAATACGAAAACATGCGTGAAGGTTGCGGCTACTGCCAAATCAGCTGTATTTACATGAGGGCATCCACATAATCATCGGGAAATGCGTCCCGGATAATTAAGATATCATTGAGATTTTCGAAAAAAACATCGACCAAATCGGGATCAAAATGTCTCCCTCGCTCTTCACAAAACAGTTCAAGGATTCTATCCAAATCCCAAGCTTTTTTATACGAACGTTCAACACCCAAGGCATCAAATACATCGGCAATACCGGTAATACGCCCAAATATATGTATTGCCTTGCCACTAAGCCCCAATGGATATCCAGTACCATTGAACTTTTCATGGTGTTGCTGTGCAATAATTGCCGCAGATTGTAGCACCTGCCCTTTGGTAACTTTCAGCATGTCATACCCAATTTGTGCATGCGTCTTGATAATCTCGAATTCTTGAACAGTCAATTTACCAGGTTTGTTCAATATTGCATCTGGAATTCCAACCTTACCCACATCATGCAATGGTGCCGCCAAGCGAAGTACTTCCGCTTCATTTACACTCAACCCCACCTTCAGTCCAATCACCTTGCAATACTCTGCAACCCGTTTCACATGATTACCCGTTTCACGGGACCGTGTTTCTACAATTTCGCCTAGTGTAAACACTATTTCCCGTTGGGCATCTTCCATATCACGTAGTAACCGGACATTCTCTAGCGCTGCTGCGGCGTGGTTTGCGACGATACTTAAAATTTTCAGGTCGCCATCAGAAAAAGGTTTTCCATTTCGCTTATTGGAAACATTCAATACTGCGACTACCCGCGGCTGAACAAGTCCCAAGCGGATGGCTTCACTCTCGAGGGGTGAGCATTTGCGCTCCAGAGGTACAGAAACAAACGACATGTCATGAGGAAGGTCGCGGTTCAATGTTTGAATGTTGGCTTTTACACCGTTCTCCGAAACCAATATCGGCTGGACATTCCTGGCCACCCACCCGGATACACTGCCCCCAATGTCTACCACGGCGCGTGTAGCACTCTCCGGCAGACCACTGCTACGCACCACCTCCAGGTATTTGCCATCCGCAGAGACCAGCATCAGTGAGCCACGGGTAGCATCTACCCGTTCAAGTGCTGCGTCCAACACATAGTCCAGCAACGTTTCTTCATCTCGAAATGAAGCAATTTTCTCACTAATATTAAACAGCTCGGTTATTTCGCGAAGCCGGGCTATTTCATTGGTCATTTGTGAACGTTCAAGTGCATTATGTACAGCCATCTTAATCTCACTCAGATTAAAAGGCTTCAATACATAATCATAAGCCCCTTCTTTCACAGCAGCACGTGCCGTGTCCAGGGTGCCAAATCCAGTCATAACAATGGACACCAAGTCCGGCTTCATCAGGTGTGCTTCATGAATCAGAGCGATCCCATCCATTTCCGGCATCATGAGATCGGTGAACAATAGCGAAAACTCCATATCACCTTGGAGTTTCTCAATCGCTTCCACTCCGTTTCCAGCTACATCAACGGTATAACCTTCATCAGATAAAATACTGGAAAGCAGTTCACGTATAACGACTTCGTCGTCAACAACAAGAATACGGCATTTGTTTGCCATCAAATTGCACTACCTCCAAAAAAAACCTGTTCATGCTCAACTCTAACATATTTATTGCATTTTGTCATGTTTTTTTGGTGTCCAGTTTGGTGTAAGTCGTTCCCGAGCATTCTGTAAAGCCTGGAGCACCTGCGATGGTGCCGTTCCACCTATGTGATTTCGTCGTGAAACCAATGTTTCCGGTTCCAAAAATGCATGGATATCTTCTTCGAACTTCGGGCTGAAACGCTGGTATTCTTCCAGGGATAATGCTGGCAAGGTTGTTTCTGTTGCAAGACAATGTCGAACAATCCGTCCAACAATGCCGTGTGCTTCACGAAAGGGAACTCCCTTCGTAACCAGATAATCTGCCAAGTCTGTTGCTTCCATGAATCCTGCACGCGTGGCGTCAGCCATCACCTCCCGGTTGAAAGTTATAGCCGGAATCATTCGACCATAGACTTCCAGGCACAACTGCGTTGTGTCGCTCGCATCGAAAAGTGGCTCTTTATCTTCCTGCAAGTCTCGGTTATACGTCATTGGCAACCCCTTCATCAGCACTAAAAGCGCAGTCAGGTCACCATATACCCTGCCTGTCTTACCACGAACCAACTCGGCTACATCGGGGTTCTTTTTTTGGGGCATAATACTGGAACCAGTTGTAAATGCATCGCCAATTTCTATGAAACCGAATTGCGGACAGGACCAGAGAATCAACTCCTCACTGAAACGTGACAGATGCATCATCACCAAGGCACAATCCGAAACAAACTCTACGAGGTGGTCACGGTCACTTACAGCATCCATACTATTTCGGGTTACCCCGTCAAATTCAAGGATTTCTGCAACCAAGTTACGGTCAATCGGGTATGGTGTACCCGCCAAAGCTGCTGAGCCCAAGGGCAAGATGTTCACACGATTTCGCAATTCACTAAACCGTGCCGCATCACGTTGAAACATTTCCGTATAGGCCAGTAAATGGTGTGCTAAAAGTACAGGTTGTGCAGGTTGTAGATGGGTGTAACCCGGTAAAATAACATCCAGATGCTCCTCCGAGCATTCAATTAACACCAACTGTAAATGACCCAGCAATAAGAGGATGGTATCGATTTGATCACGCATCCAAAGCCGAATGTCTGTTGCAATCTGATCATTACGGCTTCGACCGGTATGCAGTCTTTTTCCCGCATCACCAATTTTCTCCACCAATGCCGCTTCAATGTTCGTGTGAACATCTTCAAGCGCAGGATTCCACTTCAATAAACCAGAAGCTATGTCTTCCAGGACAGAAGCCAGACCAACACAGATTTTATCGGCATCTTCCTCAGATATAATACCGCATTTGCCCAACATCTGGGCATGTGCCAGACTACCCTGGATATCCCAAGTCGCTAACCTTGCATCAAACGAAACCGATTCACCCAGCGTTTCAACAAGCGAGTCTGTGGCTCCTTCAAACCGGCCACCCCACAATTTGCTCATTCCAACCCCTTCTAGAAACCCAGCATAAGTCCATTTTGTACAAATAATAATAAATGTATAAATTCTATTTAGATATCTTCATGCAACAAATACACGACGTATAGCGATAGTTGCACTATAGCAGAACTCTGAGATGATATTAACAATGCCTAAAAGATAACTTTTTGTTCATACTTGAATGATACCTTATTTTGGCACAACTTTGCTAAATCATACCAGAGAATCAAAAAAATAATGATGGATTATGTGATTATTGCGAACATAACAAAATAATTATAGCAATAATATAAATATTCCTTTTCCGATCAAAGAAATAAAACCAATAAAATATAGCTATAGAAATGGCGTGGTACTGTCCAACTCAAACGATTATAGCGTATAACACGACCCCGTGCAGTTGAGACAACAATGCCAGATTTTAAAAAGAGGAAGGGAATTGCAACTAAAAAACCGTATTCATGTACATAACAACATTACGAGACAGCACCTTGAGTTTTATACGGCTAGTTTTCGATATCGATCAGCTATATTTCAATTTGTATTATTGGAAACTTACAATGAAATACACGCACATAAGAACTCACACATAGGAACACACAAACCTAAACGATTATAATAAAAAAGTCCCAAACAACATAGACAATGTGCAATATATCTTATCCAAATTATCTGATAGATTGGGACTTCTGTGGTACTCACCAGAAATTACTTTAAAAGCGCTTCGACCACTTTGTCGCCAAAGGCAGCCGTCTCCATAATCGTCAATTTTCCTTCGGGGTCTCGCAAATCGGCTGTTGTAATTCCTGCACCGAATACCTGCCGCATGGCATCCCAGACAGCGCGTGCTTCATGCTTCATACCAAAACTTTTATCCAGCATCATTGCCACTGAACCCAGCATACTGTACGGGTTGGCGATGCCTTTACCCGCAATATCCGGTGCGGAACCATGAGACGGCTCATAATAAGCTTTATCCGGACCTACGCAGGCAGAGGGCATCAGTCCCAGTGAACCCAATATCCCACCACCCAGATCGCTCAGGATGTCACCAAACATATTTTCCATCACCATGACATCGAACTGTCGTGGGTTTATCACCAATGCTGTTGCCGCGGCATCGACGATGATGTGCTTTACTGTCACCTCCGGGTATTCGATTGCGACTTCTTCGAGAACTTCATTCCAAAGAACACTGGACTTCAAAACATTGCTTTTGTGTACATTGTGCAACAATTTTTTCCGATCCATGGCTTCTTTGAATGCAACGTGCATTATTTCTTTGATCTGGTCTTCATCGTATTCCAGGTGTTCAACGACAAATCGTTTTCCGTTTTCATTTACTCCCTGAATTTTTTTACCAAAGTATAGTCCACCCACCAGTTCACGGATCATCATAATGTCGATCCCACCTTCAACCACATGGGACTTCAATGGTGAGAAATGGGCAAGTTCCGGGGGAAGGTAAACCGGTCGGAAATTGGCAAAAGTATTGTAGCGTTTACGAAGTGGAAGCAAAGCACCGCGTTCGGGTTGCTCATCGACAGGAATCTTGCGCGATTCTTCAAAACTCAACCCGATAGGACCTTTTAGAATGGCGTCAGCCCTGTCACATATTGATTTGGTTTCTTCTGGGAAAGCATGTCCATGCTTAAAATAAGCATTACCACCAAAATCACCATGCTGTATATCAAAACGGGCTTCTGAAACGGATTCAACTGCACGCAGTACTTTTTCTGCTTCCAGCGCCAATTCCGGACCAATACCATCGCCCGCTAAGAGAGCTATTGTGTATTTCTTTTTCATTCGTATCCTCACTACTGTATTGAAGCCTCATTAACATTTTTCAAAGCACAAGACGCGTACAAGTCCCAACCTTTTCCGGCTAAGCCTGGCTCTCACACCATGCCACTCGTAAAGATTTATATACCGGAATGCATACGCAAACGACACGTTAAGGCATCTGGAGTAACGCTATCAGGCAAAAAATAGTTTCTGCCCAATAATGGTTGGAAGGGGATTCACCGTCAAAATCAGTACACAATAATAGCATAAAAAACTGCTATTTTTCATATCATCCTGAACACAAGCTGCCGCAACCATAAATATGCCCTATAATATAATTGAGACAAAAAAATAGCTGACAACTGCTTCTTCGCTGTCTTATCTCGTGAATATACATTGGAATTGGTTTCACAATCATATAAACTTAGCAAGTTCGGAGGTTACAGGTTTGTCGTACTATATAATGCTTGTATCTGTTGAACACTAGGTGCTATCGGAATTCTGAAAGTAAGGAGGAAGTTTCTGATGACAAGTTTTTTACTGATGACGTCAATCATTCTGGGAGCTGCAACATCATTGACTCCGGTAACAGGATGGAATTTTCTTGAAGCGGGTAACCATGAAGGTTGGGCCCCAAATCAATTCATTACAGATGTACGCATTGAAGAAGGCATTCTTTCAGGATATACAAACGGGCATGATGCATTCTTCCTTAACCGCAGTGTGTCTTTTTCCGCGTCGCCATTTTACTATGTCCAGATTCGAATTCGAGCGGACAGGGGCGGCATGGGCAAATTGTATTGGTCTGAAGCGCTTGAAGGGCAATATGGCGGATTGACCGAGGCGCAAACCGTGCAATTCAATCTTGCTGGTACAGGAGAGTGGGAAGTGATAACGTTGTTTCCGTATTGGCACACGGTCAACACGATCCAACAGTTACGTTTAAATATTCCATATGGCGCACAGTTTGAGATAGACGCCATTGAAGTGTACGACCTGAGAGAAGTGACTGGTGACGGCGAGGCAGGCCAGACCGCCTGGGAGACTTCAGACATCACAACCTGGTGGCAATCACCGGACGGTCGTGTTCTAATGGCTCCTCCTTTTCCAACAGACTCTCCGGATCCAGGCTGGAACGAGCGTTTCGGCAATCTGGATGTAGACAACCTGTCCTGGGCAACACTACAAATACAATCAGAGTATGATGGTCTTGCCGCGATAGTGTGGGCTTCCATGCATTCTCATGGTCTGAAACGCGAATACTTTCCTGTACGTGCCGGAGAGACCTCGAACATCTATGTTGTCGAGTTGGCAGAGCTAACCGGTTGGGAAACTCCGGTGATTGCTTTGGGTGTGCAGTTGCCCGGAGATGGTCAGGCCAGCTTGCAATCTGTGCAACTCGGTGCAGAACCCACAGGCCCTGCTCAACTTGAGGTTTCCTATTTCGGATTTGAAAACATGCCAAACCGTATTGGCATGGACGCTTCTATCCTGTTGCGCATTGAAAACCATGGCGGTAGTGCGGCAGGAATAGACCATTTTGAGTTTATAACACCAGACGGTCTGGAAGTGGTCTCAGCACCGGACTCAACCATAGTGGCCCCTGTGAAATATGGTGAATTCATTGATTTGCTGTGGACGGTTCGGGCTGACGAAAACAAGACCCATACAGCCGATTTAATCGGCAATCATCAAATCGACCTGACTGACCTGTTGCACCTGGTTTCATTGTACAACGCGGGTGATTTCCATTGTGTACAGCATGCACATTACACATCATATCACCCCGGGCTTGGTAATAATGCCTGCCTCCCACATCACAGTGATTATAACCCGACCGACTGGCAGATCAACATGGCGGAATTACTACGCCTGGTACAATTCTACAATGCAGGTGCCTACCACGCACGTTTCGAAACAGAAGATGGTTTCGCACCAGGCGCCGCCAGCGAAAAAGAATTCAACCGTGACAATCAGGTATTTGAAGTAGAAGTTCGATTTACTGGTGACGATGCACCGACTTCTGCAATAACTTCTCTGACATTTACACCGTCATTAAACCTGCCCGTGGCAGACTATGTGCCAGAGCCGCAACCAATAGAGACAGAGCTGGACATTGCTGCTTACTATTTTCCAGGCTGGGACACCATCGCCAAGTGGCGTCCGATTCATTTAACAGCCCCTATACGCAAACCTGTACTTGGATATTATGACGAAAGCAATCCAGAAGTTGTAGATTGGCAGATTAAGTGGGCTGTTGAAAATGGTATATCGACTTTTCTCGTAGACTGGTACTGGGTCGATGGGTCTCGGCATCTGGAGCACTGGTTTGATGCGTACCGACAAGCCCGCTACCGCGACCATCTCGAGGTTGCGATAATGTGGGCCAATCACAATCCTCCGGGCACGCATTCACACGAAGATTGGGTGCGTGTAACAGAACACTGGATCGAGCATTATTTTTCACTGGACTCCTACTATCACATTGATGGAATGCCTGCGGTGTTCATTTGGGACCCACGTGGCATACGCAATGATCTGGGCAGTTCAGAAGCTGTACGTGCCGCATTTGATGAATCACAACGCCTGGCACAAGAAGCTGGATATGCAGGGATTTATTACGCAGCCCTGTTCGGTCATGAATCCAGTGATCTCGTTGCGATGCTCGAAGCGGAAGGCTATTCCGGAACCACCACCTATCATGAATGGGGTGATGTAACTGGACAACAGACACAATTTCGGCGTGAGGATTTTGAAGAAGTAGTACAAACGACACCAAAGCATTGGCTTGAAAAATTACAACGCTCCCTGCCGTTAGAATACTTCCCGGTAGCCACCACCGGATGGGACTCCCGGCCCTGGCACGGTACGCAGTCACTTGTGATTGCTGGACGCACACCAGAACGCTTTGAGCGACTCCTGAGAAATGTCCAGACATTTTGTGCCGATCACCAGAAAGAGCTGCTGGTCATTGGTCCGATGAATGAATGGGGTGAGGGCAGTTATATCGAACCAGCCACAGAATATGGGTTTGAAATGTACGAAGCCATTCGTGATGTCTTTGGCATTGGAAGTCCGGAAACATGGCCTGTGAATGTAGCACCTGTAGACGTGGGCTTGGGCCCCTATGATTTCCCACCACTCATACCCAGATCACATTGGGATTTTATTGATGGCACCCAGAGCTGGACACCCATGATGGGTATAGGAGATTTTCGGCATGAGAATCAAAGTTTGCGTTTCCGCAGCATGACCCCTGATCCTGCCTTTACCATAGATTTTGCTCCATTACGCGCTGATGATTTTGACTTCATGGAAGTTCGCATGCGGGTTGTCGGCAACAATCCCGGTGCCGGACAACTTTTCTGGTCATCCAATGGTCGTGCCATAACGGAAAGTACCAGCGTTCGATTTACACTCGCTACAGACGGATTAACACACACATACCGGGTTAGTCTTGCGGAGCATGCCCGTTGGCGTGGCCAGATCACCGGACTACGCTTCGATCCCTGCACCGTCAGCAATATCGACGTGACGATAGAGGACTTTCGTCTGGTGCCTGCGGGTGAGGAATAGCAAAGCAACAATGATGTCATGACTTTTTCGGAAGCAGATCACACAATGGTTTGCTTCCGGCAATTCATATTATTTTCAATTGCTGTTATAATTAAAACTGATGGCTGGATTATGTTCGATTACGGGTTCTGCAAAAGCTATGATGCATATTAACCGGTAGATGTGAAATATCATGCCATTACTCGATTTGGTTGAAGGCATTGCTTCATTTTGATGGAAATAAAATAATATAAAAAACTCAATTGAAACGTCATTATATCTATAATTTTGTTAAACTATATGTATTGTAATTATATATTTGGCTTAAAAGGATAGTAAGAACATGTATCCTCAGCGAAAGCACCTTTACATCAAATTAGAAGAAATGCGTAAGTCAAAAGTTCTAGTGTATGTTACAGGTGATCGCCAACAACTAGAAACAAAAATCGGTGCAGATGTCTTTGATATTTTTACGCACCATCTTGATCAAATTTATAAGCATGAACGAATCTCATTATATTTATATACACGTGGTGGAGATACATTAGCTGCTTGGAGCCTTGTCAATTTAATTCGTCAATTCACAGATTTTCTGGAAGTTATAGTACCATCCAAAGCGCTGAGTGCGGGAACATTAATGTCACTAGGCGCTAACTCCATAATCATGACCAAACAAGCAACACTTGGTCCGATAGATCCTTCAGTCAATACACCTTTAAATCCTCAAGTACCCGATGCGATTCCAAATGCTAGAATTCCAGTAAGTGTAGAAGATTTGAATGCATTCACTGAGTATTGTCAGCAAACGCTAGGTCAACATGCGAGCGAGAAAGAATTCATTTTGTTATTGTCCGAGAAAATACATCCCCTGGTATTAGGTAAAGCGTATCGTGCTAGAAGTCAGATTAGGATGCTGGCAAAAAGGCTGTTAAGTAATCAAAGTCATGCTCCAGATAAACTCGATAACTTGCTAAGTTTTCTTTGTAGCGAGTCAGGCAGCCACGATTATACTATCAACAGACGGGAAGCACACGATGAATTGGGGCTGCCAATCGAGAAACCAGACGATGCGCTATATAGAATAATAAAAGAGATATATGATGATATAGCTGGTGAATTAGAACTTTCAACCCCGTTTCAACCCAATAACATCCTGGCAAAACAAAACGCTGTTGAATATAATTTACCCAGAGCACTTGTTGAAAGTGTTGATGGTGGTTCGCATTGTTTTTGCAGTAAAGGTATACTGACAAAAACACAATTAAAAAATGATTCCGGTATACTCCAAAACGCAATATATGACAATCGCGTTTTTGAAGGATGGGAACAACAAAATGAGCATTAGAGAAGAGAAAAAACTACAAAATCCAAGCAATTTCAGCACTACCTCAGACGCTCAGATAGGGTCAAAATCCAGTACTGCTGATAATAATACTCATTCATCATATATCATGGAGCGCATTACCAGACTGGAAGGCCCAATTGCGATTATTGAGGACATCCATAGAACACATCAGGCAAAAGAAAACAAAGAGGTAAATACCTCTACACCAGAACAACATCAAATTTCCAAATTTTCATCTCACAGGCTTGACAGCAACAAGACATTAGATGATGCCATATGTTACGTAATCAATAAGCGTTTTGAAGTGCTACAACAGCTTGCTGAATAATGACTTCTGTCATCTATCTTACTGTAGAAGATATATTGAAAATTTACCGACATTCAATGTTCAAGTTTGGTGGAGAGGCTGGTATTTTAGATAATAAGCTACTGGAGTCTGCTGTTGCCATGCCACAATCAACGTATGACGGTATAGAACTTCATATCGGTATATCTGAAAAGGCTGCTGCGTATCATTATCATTTATGCTCAAATCATCCATTCATTGACGGCAACAAGCGTATTGCTCTCGCCGCTGCAGAAGTTTTTTTACTCCTGAATGGTTATGAACTCGATGCAAGTGACAATGAAGTATTAAATCTTACGCTTGGTGTAGCAAATGGAGAACTTTCTAAAGCACAGGTCATTGCATTTTTCAAACAACATGTTATTGATAGAAATACTGATTAAATCTGGAAATAACATGTAAATTAAAAATTCGACAGATCTGGTTAATAAGCTTATGTGCAAAATCACTCCAATTCTATTCGTGGCATAACCCACAACGCCCAGTCATAAGTTAAGTCTTCGAGTTTATCGACTTGCAGGGTGATTTTTACTTCATTACCGGCATAAGAGGTAAAATCAATTTCACGTTGAATAAAATCCAGGCTGGACTGCGCTGCTTCCCACAGTGTTTCATCATTTACCAGCACAGAGAATCCAACTCCGTCTTGTGTCTCTGCCATGAAACCAGTTTCAAAGCGCATGTAAAGTTTTTGATCTGGTGATATCTCCGGCAAATTCACCGTATAATGGGCCTCCCCTACCCCTTCTGCCGGTGGATGGTGAAAAATGGCAGGCGCGAGCCAGCCAGCAGCAACGACAACATATTCAGGTCGGAAAGAGCCAAGTACTTCCTGATTCACCAACCGAGCGTCTAGCATGTTTTTATAAAAATCAAACACCATATCTTCGTTGTTATCCACAGGCGACGGTGTCAAATCGATGTCGTAGTTGGGTAATGCCTCATCCCAACTATCTATACCGATAACAGACAATGCAAACGCAAAGGCTTCATCCTGTTGCTCCGTGTCCGCATACTTGTATACTTCCCAGATATGCTTCTTCTCATGGGCACGCGCGCCATGAGGGTCTTCCGGGTCCCACGTCCACAGCCCCAGATCGAGACCACCTTCATCCCGCATGGAAGTATGACGGTGCATGATGTGAGCCGCAATCTCTGGCATATGTTTGATTTTGTGATGCGCGTAGGCAAATGCTGCTGCTTGAATCTTTTGCCCATCTTCCGTATTGGGAGTATGAAACCCCTGCTCACCCAAAATGATTGTACGCTGCGCTCCCTCATACAGAAATTCGGGTTGATTCATCCATTTTACCAACACTTCCAGATTCTTGTAGGTAATGCGTGGAGTATCAAATCGATGAGTAGCTGTGCGGTCCAACCAGAAACGTGGTTCAAAGAGATTCTCGGGGTAGGGATGGTGATTCAGATGCCAGGGGAAATTCCCTTCACGGTGTCCCCATTCATTAATTAACGTCAGCAATTCATCACCACGGGTTTCATGCAGTGGGTTGTTCGTGTGACCCCGCTTAGTCCAATGGTGTTCCATAGATACATATATTTTCAGGTCACCATGAAACTTTCTTGCTGCCAGGTCCGCGATTCGAAGAGCCCACACATATTCTTTGGCTACTTGCTCTGGAGATGCTTCTCCCATGTTGTGCCACACCCAGTGGCTTTGGATTTCATTGCCTATAACAATTCCAGAAATCAACCCATACTTGCGATCAGGGCGGGTATATCTGTCAGCCATAAACTCGATAGCAGCGATGTAACAGCGCAGTCCTTCCTCATCCAACAGGTTGAAAGCACCATGCCGCATAGGTGTGTTCTCCAAATCTGTATTCGGATGAATCAACGGATTCCCCGGCTGTGCTTCCCGGGGGACATGTTGTATCAGTATGGGTGTGAAGTTGATACCGCCTTCATACATATGCCTGTACCGTATATCCATCCAGCCACGAACATAGTCCATGTTGATGGGTATCGCATGACCGTCTACCTCCCAGGTGAACTCCGGGTCGGGGTTGTCCCAATCAATCAGCGCATTAATCAACACCCCTTCATCGGAATATTTCGTTCCGATGGCAATAGCATCATCAATATCAGTAATACAGGTGAGTCCTTTTTTGCTTTCAGGCCAAGGAATTTCAAAGTCGCGCTCAATAATTGCATCGATATCGGTCACATATCGGATATGCCCCATTGCATCACCGGTAGCCATGTCTATCATTTGAAATTTAGAATACAGTCGGTCGCGTTTACCATCAAATCGTGGTATATCAATTAAAAGTTCAGTGACATGCTCTGCAGCATCACCTTCCCATATGATTGGAAATACACTATCCGGACTGAATGTTTCATAAGGACGCAATTCTACTAACTGTACTTTTTTGTTGGAACCGATCATGCATTGAAATTGAAGTACATCTGTCATCGCACTGATTTTTATGATGTAATCTCCTTCCGGTTCATCCAATATGCCATATACCTTTTCTGGTTGGAAAATTCCTGTAACCACCGAGAACAAGACACAATATATAACCATTAATATGTACTTTCGCTGCATGTTATTTCCCCCCGCGTCAGTATAGTTTTGATTTTTACAACCAAGATTTACAGCACTGCACCGATGAGCAGCATGTTATTCAACATAGTTATTATTATGACAGGTAAAGGAGTATTGGGTTCAATCGATAATTGAAGCATATTCTGCATAAAATGGTCATGATTAATACAATATCTTTGAACATTTCACGCAAAGCTACTCTACAACTTTGAAACTTAAATGTTTTGTTTGAAAGGATTGCCACGGGCAGTATACACTTCGCAATGCAATAAATGCAGAGTTCCTGGAATCAGAAAACCAAGGTGTTTTTCTCAGGGTAATCACAAATTATCCAGGTTTGAATAAAATACGGTGTAACAAAATTCAGATAGCAGCTTCAAGAAAGGGTCTTTCATGAACGCCGACATTGTCAAATTGTTTCAATCACCTACAAATGCTTATCGGGCTAAACCGTTCTGGTCCTGGAATGGCCAATTGGAAAAAGATGAGCTGCTGCGGCAGGTACATGTCATCAAGGAAATGGGCTTTGGCGGTTATTTCATGCATTCTCGCACAGGCCTCGCGACAGAGTATCTGGGTAAGGAATGGTTTGATCTCATTAATGCCTGCGCGGATGAAGGTGAAAAACTGGGGTTAGAATCCTGGCTATATGATGAGGATCGTTGGCCGAGCGGCACAGCAGGGGGCATGGTAACCAAAGACCACCAATTTCGTCTCAACTTTATCCGCTGTAGTGTAAAACCCGGTACTGATTTTCAATGGAATGAAGCCATTTTTAAAGCGTATACCTGCGATATTGAGGGCATGAACTACACCAACCTGGAGGAAATTACTCGCGACATTCCAGTAGCCGATTTCGATTTTAAAGCGGTAATAAGTTTTTCTATCGAGCAAATGAAGGAATCCAGTTTTTATAATGGTGAAACCTATGCCGATCTGATGAATGCTGACACTACGGCACGATTCATTGAGATTACCCATGAAGTCTATAAAAGTGAATGCGAAGGGCGAATTGGCAAGAGCATTCTGGGCATTTTCACGGATGAACCACATCGTGGAGCCTTAATGGACGGTTTTTCCATGACGACTGATGAAGCACACTGGATAGCACCCTGGACAACCAAACTACCGGAGTACTTTCAAGACCGTTTTGGTTACGACATTCTTGAAAAGTTGCCGGAAGTCTTTCTCTTTCCTGAAGGCCAGCGCATTTCACAGGTAAAATGGCATTATGTCGAATTGTTACAACAGTTATTTCTCGAAAACTGGGCCGAGCCATGCGACAAATGGTGTCGTGAAAACAATCTTATCCTGACCGGTCATATTTTACATGAAGACAGCCTTACAGCCCAGACTGCAATGTGCGGTTCTGTCATGCGTTATTATGAGCACATGGAATACCCCGGCATTGATCTTTTGACAGAAGGAAACCGGTGTTTCTGGGTGGCCAAGCAACTCCAATCGGCGGCAAGACAGGTCGGGCGGGAGTGGCTGCTTTCTGAACTCGATGGATGTACGGGGTGGCAAATGCCCTTTGAAGGCCATAAGGCCATCGGAGACTGGCAGGCATTGTTCGGTATCAATCTCCGATGCCCACATCTGTCCTGGTATACCATGCAGGGTGAAGCCAAGCGCGATTTCCCGGCCAGCATCTTTCACCAGTCTGCCTGGTGGCGAGAATATGAACACTTGGAAACCTATTATGCCCGAATCGCCGTACTGATGAATCAGGGCACACCCCAATGCGATGTGCTGGTACTGAATCCCATTGAAAGCTTGTGGTGCCAGATTTACCCGGGCTGGTCTCGCTGGCTCAGTGCGCAACATGATGACATTCGCAAGATAGAAAAAAATTATGTGGACATGTTTCATTGCCTGATGGGAGCGCAAATTGACTTTGATTATGGTGATGAAGACATGCTGATGCGAATGGGCGGCCTGGACACGGAAACTGATACACCCCGATTACGATTGGGCAAGCAAAGCTACCGAGCTGTCGTGGTAAGTGGTATGGTAACCATCCGGTCAACCACACTGGAACTTCTTGAGGCGTTTGAAAAGGCGGGTGGAACAGTAATTTTCGCTGGCGAAGCCCCTGCATATGTCGACGCGTTAAAATCCAATCGGGCACTTGCATTACAAACGAGTGTTGAAAGTGTCGATGCACCTTCCGATGCCTTGGTATCGTTGTTGAAAACAAATACGCCACAATATATTGCCGCGTTGAAAAAAGATGGAACACACCAAAAAGATATTTTCACGCAATCCCGGAAAGAAGGCGAAAACACCATCGTCATGGCAATCAACACCAGCCGGGAAAACTGGCACCATGACACCATACTGCGTGTATTCACCGACGGACATGTGCAGGAATGGGATTGTGTCTCTGGTGAACGTTTTGCTGTGAAAGCAATGCGGCATGAAGGGTATCTGGATATTCTGACCGACTTCCCACCTGTAGGTGAGAAGCTGTATGTCATCACCACTGATCTCGACACCGCTCTGCCTGTACGCACTCCGCATACAACGCCAGACTTGTTCCACATAGATGGTCCCTTTGATTACACCCTGGGTGAGCCAAATGTCTGTGTGCTGGACCGTGCCATGTATCGCATTGACGAGGGTGATTGGCAGGAAGAGCAGGAAATATTAAAAGTGGACCGGACAATACGTACCGCATTGGGCATGGACTTGCGTGGTGGTGAAATGGTACAACCCTGGTTTCGCAAGAAATTTCATCCCCCGTTGCAACCAAAGGCAAAACTGGCCCTCCGTTTTCAGTTCCATGTGGAATACCTGGAGGGCAATACCCATGAGCTGGTGCTGGAGAATCCCGAAAAATTTTCTATCCGTGTGAATGGCCAGAAATTCACACACAACGATGTTACCGGTTGGTGGATAGATGTAGCCTTCAAGCGACTCACCCTGCCAGATGGCCTGTTGCGTGTTGGTGAGAATCTGATTGAACTGGAAGCAGACTTCCACGAGCATGTGGACCTAGAATCGCTGTATCTCCTCGGCAATTTTGGTGTGCGCATTGACGATACAAAACGCACCTTGGTGCCTCTGCCAGAAAAAATAGCGGTAGGTAGCCTGGTTGAACAGAATCTACCCTTCTACTCCGGGCCAATAACATTAAAATTGAAACCTGAATCAAGCCTTGGCGAAAATGATCAGGCTATCTTGTCTATTCCAAAATTTCAGGCAGCCTGTCTGAAAGTAAAGGCTGAAGGTAAAGAACCCCAAATTATCGCATGGCAACCCTATGAAGCAGACATCACAGAGGCAGTCACTTCAGGTAAGTCTGTTGATTTGGAAATAGTCCTCACTCGGCGCAACCTTTTTGGGCCATTGCATCAAGTGCCGTTGGACACCCCAGGATACGGCCCAAACAACTTTATCACCGAAGGTGATAATTTCAGTGACAACTATATGCTATATCCAGCAGGTCTACTGGAACGCCCTGAGATAAAGTTACGCAAATTTGCACCTTGATCCCTATTTTATAAGGCACATGATGGATACAGACCTACCCAATAGTAACTGCTGTTCATCATGTGCTCTATTATTTATTCCAAGGCCGAATATATTTGATAAAATATTTTTACTACCCATTGCATTATGCTATAATCCAAGAAATCCCTAAACACCAAATTTTATAATGCGACAGGGGGCATCGTCAGTTCTATACCCGGGGGTAGATGCTATAATCTGTCGTGATGACTCACCAAGCTAAGGAGAACTTAACTATGCCGCTTGTACCAATGCGTCAAATACTCGATGAAGCTGCCAAAGGCGGTTATGGCGTCGGCGCTTTTAACATCAATAACATGGAGCAAATCCAGGCGATTATGATGGCCGCGCAAGAAACCAAAAGTCCGGTTATCATGCAGGTCAGCCGTGGTGCATTGAAGTACTCAAATGACTTGTACTTGCGCCGGTTGGTAGATGCTGCCGTCGAATTGAATCCAGATATTCCCATTGCACTGCACTTGGATCATGGCAACAGCTTCGATACTTGTAAGCGTGCTATTGAATTGGGCTTCACCTCAGTCATGATGGATGGCTCACTGGATGAAGATGGTAAGACACCCAACACCTATGAAAAGAATGTGGATGTCACCCGTCGCGTTGTCGAACTTGCCCGCCCACTGGGCGTAACAGTGGAAGGCGAATTGGGCTGCCTGGGTGGTATTGAAGACGGTCATGGTGCCGGTATTGCCGCGGATGACACGGAACACCTTACAGACCCGGCTGAAGCCGAAGATTTTGTTGCCAAGACCGGCGTCGACGCGCTGGCCGTTGCCATCGGTACCAGTCATGGTGCCTACAAATCATTGCGGAAAGACCCCAAAACTGGTGAAATGCTTCCTCCAGCATTGGCCATGGACCGGATTCATGAAATTCACAAACGTATGCCCCATTGCCACATGGTGATGCACGGTTCCAGCTCAGTACCAAAAGAACTGGTCGACATCATCAACCAGTATGGTGGCAACATGCCCGGCACCTATGGTATCCCGGTCGATCAGATTCAAGATGGAATCAAGCATGGTGTGCGTAAAGTCAACGTTGACACCGATATGCGCTTGGCCATGACCGCGGCAATCCGCAAAGTCTATGCGGAACAACCAGAAAAGTTTGACCCACGTGATTACCTTTCAAAAGCACGTGAAGCTGCTGCGGAAATGTACAAAGACCGTATGCTGGCATTTGGCCAGGCAGGGCACGCTGGCGATTTCAAGCCAATGACCCTGGAAGAGATGATTGAAATCTACAAAAGCGGCGAACAAATCAAAGCATAGGCATCGATCTCGTTCTATTTATACTCAATCTTGAATTTCACCTCGGGCAGCTCATGTCCGGGGTGATGTTTCAGTAGAGTATATAGGCGCGGCATAGAACAATAAACGACTAACCCTTTCTCATTTTTTAGAATAAATACTGAAATCAAAATAGTCGACCAAAGTGACGATGTTATAAATAGTTGCAGTGTCTGACGAAAAATGGTTTAATAGTGCTTTCTTGGAGAACGACCAACGGAGCGAAGCAGATGAAACATATTAGAACGATTTCGACGGCCAGGGCGGATGCTTTCACCGATTTCTGGAATGCGATCTGGCGCGCTTGGCGCGATTTTCGATTTCAGAAAAAAAATGAAATGGGCATTTAAGTCCCAGAATTTTTATAGACCGGAACATGTGTGTTGAGCCTTAATCGGCAATGTTCCGGTCTTACTTTGTACATCATATTGTTTATTTTATATTTTTTTCAATATGATATTATGCTTCATGCATTTCATGGTTTCACATCATTTCGTTGATGTGTGTCGAAATTCAGAACGATTGTTGTATCTGTATGATTACTCTCAATAATGGCTATATCCGCATGGCAGAACCCGATGATGCCCGAGCACTTTGCTGGTTGTACCTTGACGGGAAACCAAGGGCTGGACTTCTCGATAACCGCAGAGAACCATTGATACCCACGGTTGATGAGCTTCGTGAATTATTGGGACGCCATGAAGCTGCTATGGGGAATCTCTTTGCCATTGAAGACGACATCGGTGAAGTCATGGGGTTTTGCAATTTGCGTGGCATGACGCAAGATACCGGTTTCGGTGACCTGGCAATGATGTTTCTTTCAGACGATACCTTTCAGTCAACCCTGGCAGACAGTGTTATGCACTTTGTCTTCGAACGCTCTTTCGAAAAGTCACAACGTAAACGAATTTATGCTTCATTGCTTAGTTGTGAAACCTGTTTTCGCGATTTCCTCATACGCCATGGATTTGAAAGCAACGGGGTGCAGCGAGAAGTCATTTATACCGGGGGTAACTGGTTAAATCTCGAATCTCTGTCACTAGATACGTCAATCTGAAAGCAATACCAATAGGGAAAATATTTACCGATGTCGTTTAGCACAGACTCATACTTGCGGCGCGCAGAGCGGGAAGATCTCGACACGGTTGTAGCCTGGATGGAAGATGAAGACTTTCAGCACTTTCTCTATGGTGATCCCACCCGCTCTCCAAAGCAGATTCGCGAACATATCGTATCCATGTTGGGCCGTTCTGTTGGGCATACGATGCCTGGAGGGCTGTATCTCATTATCGATTCACCCTCCCAAGGGCCATTGGGCATGATTTCACTCCAAAACGTCAGTTGGCGAAATCGTTCATGTAACCTGGACTTTTACTTGGGCAGTAAGGGCATGAGAAACCACATGATGACAGCAATTGCAGTATATCGAGCCTTGGAATACTGCTTTGATGAGTTAAATTTGCATCGGGTTGCCGCATACATATATGCATTCAATACTCCATCTTGGCGAATATTCCAAAAGGCTGGCGCTATTCGTGAGTTGGTCATGCGGAATCACATTGTCCGTAATGGCAATTTGTATGATGTTTACGGTTATGGATTGTTACGCCGTGAATTTGAAGCTGTTCGCGCGCAAAACAAGAGCATGCATAGTGTATCGTTACAACAGATGATTTTAAAATTGGCAGAAGTAGAAGACGATACGCCAATGGATGAGGCAGCTACCCCGTGAATGTGGTAATTGCTCTGTTTGGCGTTTTCTTTTTGGGCTATTTCCTGCATGCACTTTACGCAAACCTTGCATCCGCTGAACAAGACGCAACAGTAAAACCTGGCCCCAATGTTTTTCTTTTACAAACGCCTTTGTTTATTTTATCTATTTTTATTGCTGCCAGAGAAGGTTACATGGACAGGGGACTTATCTCACCACCATTCATTGCTCTGGGGGTTCTGGCTGGACATCTGACTTTTGCTGTATCGGTCTGGATTACACACAGGAACGGACAAGACGCCTGGAAACATTTTACCCACATACGCCCTGTTTTATATTTTTTCCAAGAAAGCCCGACCCTGATTATCCGTTTTCTTGTTATCAGTGTTATAGAAGAAATCATCTACCGCGCTGCCCTTCAACCGCTTCTAATTAACTGGTCGAGCAATCCAATATTTGCAATTGCGGTGGTTGCCATCCTGTTTTCTGTGGTACACTGGCACTTCTTTCGAAACCGGCTACCCGATTCATTGGAATTTCTTGGATTCTCAATATTACTTGGCGTACTGTTTTACTATACAGGCAATTTGGCACTTGTTATCTTGATTCACACACTGCGAAATCTCGAAATTGTCTATCTGGAATATCTAGTGAAGCTGGATGAATTAAAAGATGAAACTTCAGCACTGCAATATATTGAGCAGCAATATGTACGACAGACATCGGAGAAATTTTAACGGTGAACACAGAATCGCTGGTTACACTGGATGGTATTCACAAAACCTTTTTTACACGCCATTTCTTTTATAAAGATGGTGATGTTGCTCGACGCAAGATATATGTAAAAAAAGAAGTACCGGCGGCACAAGATATCAATCTGAATATTGCCCCGGGACATATATTCGGGTTACTCGGACCCAATGGGGCTGGGAAGACAACAACGGTTAAAATGATATCCGGGCTGGTTAAACCTGACCAGGGAACAGTCTGGGTAGATGGCATCAATGTAGAACGGGCCCGCAAAAAGGCATTACGAAAGATTGGTGTGGTACTGGAGGGGACACGCACCACTATATGGCCATTGACCCCAATGGAGAATCTGCGTTATTACGGCAACTTGAAGAATGTACGGGGCCGTGTGCTTAAAGAACGGGCAACCCAATTGTTAGATTTTATCGGTCTTTCAGAAAAGAGAGATATTCAGGTGCGCCTGTTGTCTCGGGGACAAAAACAAAAATTGGCTATCTGTATAGCCTTGATAGCCGACCCAAAAATTATCTTGCTGGACGAACCGACGACCGGTCTCGATGTGCAAAGCAGTCGCGCTATAAAAGACAAAATAATCGAAGTTACCCGAGAACAAGGTAAAGCAGTGCTTGTCACCACACATGACATGCATGTGGCTCAGGAACTGTGCGACACCATTGGCATTATTGACAAAGGGGTCATGATTACCTGTAAGCCTACCGGTGAATTAATTGAACTGTTCAGTGAGACCGTTTTTGTTTTCCGTCTGGATGAATCACCAAATCTGGATACCATAAAAGATATCCCGGGCATTCTGCACGCAAAAAATGAAGTCAAAAAGGGTGAAAAGATATTGGTTCTTCATATGACCCCGAACAACACATTTCGTTCTGAAGCCCTGTATGCCGTTATCGAACAACTCAGAAACGCCGGTATACAATTGCATGGTATCGATCAACGCCAGCAAAACCTGGAAAGCGTTTTTCTTCAACTTACAACCAGTTCTATATAAGTTACACAACTGCATTTTTAAGCCATATACACTAGATCAGGTAAACATAAATGGGATTTTTTTTAGTCATGAAGGCCGAGATTGTTCGGTCACTTATTATCATGCGTCGTTACTGGTTCCGAACCTTGACAGGAATGGCTATCGGGTATGGCATGCTGATGGTTCTCATCGTCGGGTTCATGTCCAGCCGTGACTCAATTGGTGACGCCATGAACGGTCGTTTCGCTGATCCTACTACAGCCACCAACTTTGTTCTGGGATTCATTCTTGGCATGTTTGCCTTCGGTGTCGTTGGTATGTTTACCCAGGGCATTCAGGGTATGGCGCAATCAGGCGTTCTCGAACAGTTGTGTATGAGTCCACATGGGCTGATTGTAAACTTTTTGGCTCAAGCGGTTGTCAGCGCCACCACTTCTGTGCTGTATTCCAGTATTATGGTCTGGTTGGTGACTATATCAGTGAATGGTGTTTTGTATTTTGATTTTATACCTGTTTTTGTATTACTTGCCCTCACATTCATTAATTTATTGGGATTCGGCTTCATGATGGGGGGGCTGGTTCTGGTTTTCAAGCAAGTGGGACAGGTAGCGATTTTGATCCGTATGGCATTGTTTGCACTGGCTATCTTCGCACGGGAGGAACTGCTGGAACAACACTTTTTTATCTCAGCGTTGGTTCATGCATTACCTATTACCGACGCTGCAATATGTTTGAAATACGTTTTGATATATGGCCAGGGTTCAGTTGACGGAGAATTTTCTTCGGTCTTTACCCACCCTTCGTTTTTCTTCTTGATTGTAAGTTGTGTGTTATGGACTAGCATCGGTATTGCCTGCTTTAAAACAATGGAAAACTGGAGTCGTTCTCGGGGAACGCTGGGGACCTACTAAGATTATGTCACGGATGTACTTTCATCGATTCGAAAAACATGGCAAGCGTTACGCCATAGATATCCAGACTTGCTTTTGTTTCGAATGCGACACTATCTCGTGGGATGTTCTTGAATATTATCCGGAGTGTACCGTCAATGCCATAAAGCACCATTTACAAGACAAACACCCCCCGCATGAAATCGATGAAGTCGTTGGAGAGCTGGAATGGTTGCGTTCAACCAAAGCTATACTTCCTCCTCCCCGCCTTGAAGACATGCAAAAGCAGTTCACTATCGACAAAGACTTACACACCCTCTTTATGATACTGGGTATGCCTGACATTGACAATCAGGAACAACCAGTCAAAAAGTCTCGCTGGAACTTTTTTAAAAAGAAAAAAACTTTCAAAGTTGTTCAAGAAAACAACTGGGTTTTGCTATTACAAAAAGCATTGAACTTACTCTATGCACGTTCAGGAAATTTTCAGCATCCCCGGTTGGTGTTACTTTTTACAAATGATTTCATCCGGCACAATGCTTCCGAATTGGCCAATCAAATAGTAATGATCTTGCGTTCAGCGGTCACCACCGGAAAAACTCTCACGCTTGCATTACGTCGATGTGATAGCAAAATAATAGCTGACAAAAAATCACCGTTATCCGGCCATGCGGTATCGGTTCAACTGGAATTTTCATCAGAAACCACAAATTCCCTTGACACCAAAGTAGTAGAACAGCGTTTGAAGCTATTGTCACAACTGGCAGTAGAGACACCAAAGGCCCTCACCAGTTTCGCTCTGGACAACAAGGCAACAGACCAGGTCTGGATAATAGTACACCCTGGAAAACAGGAGATATTTTCAGCTGTACAATCCCTGTTTCGAGCCAAGCTTAACCTGATATCCCTTGATCTCGAAAGTGCATATCTTACATTAAAGCCAGAAAATGCCTTGGCATTGATGAAGAACCTGCAAGAAGTCGCCAATGAATATAGTGCCCGGCTGTTGAAGCAAGAACATATCCGCTTGGAACCGCTCGCGTCATTGTTCAAACAAATTTATGAGGGCGAACCTCAATTACGCGGAGACCCGACAGGGTTACATAGCTTGGCAATAAACCAACATGGACAATTATTTCCAGGATTGCATTTTATTGACTCCTTGGCCTTCGAATGTGGAAATTTGGATACAGGCGCACTGAATGCGTCAGCTATACGGTGCTTCGAAGATGTAGGCGCTTTGACGACTCCGGATTGCATGCGTTGCTGGGCACAGAGCTTGTGCGGTGGTGGCTATGCTTCGGTACACCAAAACTGGAATGACTCATTCAGAACACCGGATGCACGTTGGTGTGAAGGGCAACGAGAATGGCTGGAGTCTGCCATTGTCGCATTTAACGCGCTATCCACACAGGATGTTAACTTTACACGCTTGTATGCATCACTACGTGGGACAAATGGACCCTCGTTATGGCGCATGTTAAAAGCTGCCTGGAGCACGCATGTTGTGCCACGCCCCATCCAGGAATCAGATGCGTCCATGTTAAAGACTTGGGAAAACTGGAATACCTCGGCCTACTTTCTGTTCAATGAAAGTGGATTATTGTTGGCAACACAATATGATCGTGAAATGGACTCCTTGCATCCACGTGGTATCGACCAGGAATACGTTCTCACGCGCAGGAACGGTACCCCCATTGGTTTGCTTAAAATGCGTCCATTCCCGCTACCAGGTACCATGATGCTTTGGGTTCACTTCCGGAATAATTCAGACTACGCAGACACACGCATTCAAAAATCATTCCGTTCCATCATTGATGAACTGACTAAACAAAATCATGCAATTAAGTCTGTTATGACTCCTGTCGCCCTTGGCGATAAAGACAATACCAGCGATACCGGCCTTGATACCTTTCTGAACACATTAAATTTTACAAAAACAGGTATACAACGTGAGGCACTGTATTTGCATGGTAATTACAGCGACATCACATTGTATACCCTGAATTTTCGATAAATCAGACAATATGCTCTTGAAAATCAACTGGCTGCATGTGTAATGAAAGCCATGTAGGGGTTCACGGGAAATTCTTCACCAGGGTACCGTTGAAATTTTACATGACCGTCCATATATAAAACATTGGAACCACTAGGTGCATGGTTGAATCGTTTCACATCAACACTCAGGACATCCCACATAATTGTCAACTCAGATTGCGCCATTGATGAAGCAGCCGGATTATTAATATCGGTAATGAAAAGTCGTTCAGCGCCTTCCTGCATTCGGATCAAGGGCAATATACCTTGTTCGGGATGACGTAAATAATGTTGAGCAAACGGGTTTTCAAACATGGGCCAGATGGCTTCAACTACATCTCGAATACCCTGTGAATCATTGGGATTGAAATCGGGCGACTCTGGATTAAATCCGGGCCAACCTTTGAGAAAGCGATTGTCTTTTGGCGCGACATATCCCAGATAGGCGTAAGAAGAGTCACCATAGAGCGCAAAATTTCCGCAACCTGTTCGATGGTCCAGATCAAGATTGCCATTTGCGTCGTACCAACTTTCTGCTCCACCTGGTTCCTGAACAGCAGTACGGTCTGAACTAGACGGGCAGATTAATATTTTGGCATCATTCAAATAATCTGGATATATCGACAAGGCATCTGGCATCCAGACATGGTTGCGCTCTACCAGGTCGGGATTAAAATCACAAAGTCGTACCTTGGGAGGGAACATTCCTCTGTTCTCACCTGCATACATTTTGAAAACAATACCCATCTGCTTGAGATTATTTGCGCAGGAGGCACGACGGGCAGCCTCTCGTGCGCGGGCTAGTGCAGGCAACAATATTCCTGCCAGTATGCCTATGATAGCTATCACTACCAACAATTCAATTAAAGTAAAACCATTTCTCGTTCTCATCTAAAAACTCCTATCGTTAGTAACTATTCAAAAACTTGTCAATTCACAGCATTATCAGATACCAGTGGGAAGCCGTCCGCATCTTGCATCAGTCCATATGCCCACTGGAGCACATCGTCGGGGTGTGCTTGCAAATGCTGGAGGAACGCGTCTGGGTCAAAGAACGTCTCGGGTTGTGGTCCGGAGTAAGAAAGCACGACATCAATGGATTCACCACTCTGTGGGTTCCAATACAACAAACGAACCGGCAAACGACTGTCACGCAAAGCCCATATCCGCAACCATTCGGCATGACCCTCATGAGCAAGCTCAAATGCCACTAAATCATTTGAGATACCCACATTTTCACTTGGAAGCGGCAAAGACAATTCACCATCTATTGGCAAGGCATGTACCAACACTTCCAAAGAAAAAACTTCCGCTTTACCAATCTTTTCAATGACTTCCTGTATAAGGACTTGTGCGCCTAAAGGATCAGGTGTTCCACGTACCCGGCCACGATACGGAATAGATGTGTAGATGTTGAAGTTCTCACCAAAATGCATGACATCTCCCGCACGGAATCGCATTTTGCCGTCATCGCGCAGCCAGAGTTCCAGTTGAGATACAGGCTCCAGCGGAGATGGTTTTACATATATCGTGGCATGCATGTAACTTACCGCACTGAAACGTTCGGCTACTTCAGCCCACGTCGGAGGTGTATTGCCACCCAGAGTGACAAATCCCAGCAGTACGACCAATAGCATTACCCCCAGGCTGTAAGCCCATCGCAGTTCACCAAACAGCAGTCTTCGCCAACTTGTCTGTCGGGGCTGCATTGCCAGATATTCACCAAAAGCATCAATTCGATTATTCAATTTCCGATTGATCTCAGGCGGCGGCTCATTGCCTAAAGACTTGTGTACCATGTTATCCAACCACTCCTCATTTTTATTTGAATCATTTTTTTTATTCATATTGAATGCTCCTATATGTTTATCTGCTTATCTAATATTTTGTGTCTGATTTTTTCTTTAATTTATTTCAAGGGATACTCTTCCGGATTTAATTCCAAAAGTATGGGTAGGCTAACCTTCAGACGTTGTCGACCACGCGCTACATGTTTTCGAGCTGTCACTTCCGTGCAACCCAAAATGTGCGCTATTTCTTCATATGACTTATTCTGGACACAACGAAGCAATACTGCCAGAGATTGGTTGCGGGAAAGCCGGGCGATAGCCCGCAAGATGATCGATTCACGCTCTTTGTTTGCAACAATGCAATCCGGACTGTTTGGGGTGCTGCCCAGTGTTAATGTGCGTAACAACGCCTCTCGTTTTCGGCGTCTGATCTTTGCTCGCAATACATCATATGCTGCATTGTGACACATGCGAAGAATCAATGCCTGTGGATTCTCATGCTTTAGAATGCGATCGATTTTTTTCCAAATGTTCGCAAGTGCTTCTTGCATTGCTTCTTCGGCATCATCTTCGTCCTGGGTTATTTGCCAAATTGCACGTATCATGCGGTTACGGATCGGATTGATCAGTACTTCATATGCCGTGTAATAGTTTGATTCAGCATCATGCATGGTTTATATTCAATACCTGTAAAAAATAATCGTATGATAGTGGTTAAGGGGTTGTTGTACATTTTCTAACTTATATATTTACCCTTATAGACGGCGTGCTTCCAATTTTTGTGGACACGCATTCTTGTATCGGCTACCGATTAATAATTATCAATATAAATATATAAACCTTTCTTATTTTATGGATAAAAGGAGTGTCATTGATGAAATGGACCAGAAGAGAGTGGCTTGCTTTGAACAGTGCGGCAATGGGAATCGGATTTATGATCAACGGGCAGCGTCCGGGCTGGGCCGCGCCTGACATTGAAATACTAGAGATCAAAACTATCAGTCAACAAGCAGAGAAGTTTCATGGGTGGCCTACAATCGCCAGGCGTTCCAACGGCGAATTGCTGGTGGTGTGCAGCGGAGGTCGTGAAGGTCATGTTTGTCCTTATGGCCAGATCGAACTGATACGCTCCTCTGACGCTGGTGCCACTTGGTCAGAAGCCCAATTTCTTTACAAGAACGAGCGTGACTGCCGGGATGCTGGAGTTATTGAGACCGCTGCTGGCACTATACTTGTAAACTTTTTCGATTCCATGGCCTGGGTAGGTGTGCTGCGTCAATGGGAAGCAGATTTACAGGAAAACGCTGAACCAAGCACTCAGATGATACGCTGGCGTCAATTGTTGGAGCAATTTCCCGAAGAAGAGCACCGGCCTGAATCAGGGCGACAATGGATGCTGCGCTCTACTGATGGTGGAAAGACCTGGTCAGACGCTTACCAGACGCCCCTTGGCAGTCCCCATGGGCCATGCCTGCTTGAAGATAGATCGTTGCTCTTTGTTGGCAAAGATTGGGAAGACGAACAACGTATTGGCGCCTGCCGATCAACCGATCAGGGACTGACCTGGGAATGGCTTGCGGATTTGCCCGTGCGCGAAGGTGATGATTTCAAGCAATATCATGAATACCACGCGGTTCAGGCAGCCGATGGCCGTATTGTTGCCCAACTGCGCAACCATAATCCTGTTAATAACAATGAAACACTCCAGTTCGAATCTGAAGATGGCGGTCATACTTGGACAGCACCCCGTTCTATTGGTGTATGGGGGTTTCCATCACACCTGATGTGCCTCACTGACGACCGGCTGATGATGACCTACGGCCATCGTCGTGCACCCATGGGGAACCAGGCCCGTATAAGCGAAGACCATGGACAAACCTGGTCAGAACCCATACTTATTTCAGAAGATGGACGTGGTGACCTAGGATATCCAAGTACCGTAGAACTCGAGCCTGGGGTGTTTTTGAGCGTCTGGTACGAGGGTACTCCAGAAAAGTACATGGCAGTTTTGCGGCAGGCAAAATGGCACCTTCAATAAATATTTTTAAAATTGCGTACTAACCATAAATTATTGAAACTTTTTAAGTTTTTATTGCATTTAATCACATAATATTTATTACAATCATGGTATTAAATAATTATTTGTAGACCAACAATTATGACAAAACCAGTTACGATTGATTTAGGGGTAAAATTATGACTTCAAAAATAAGCAGACGTGGATTTCTTACCACGGCATCTTTGGCTGCAGCACCATTGATAGTACCATCTACCATATTCGGCCAAAACGCGCCATCGAACAGGATTAATATCGGTTGCATCGGTGTGCGAAACATGGGGCACGCTAACATCAACGGTTTTATTAACTTTCCTGATTGCCGTATCGCAGCATTATGTGATGTAGACAGCAACGTTCTCTCCGAACGGGAAGGACAAATCAACGAATTTTATAATAACACAGACTGTAAATGTTTCGGTGATTACCGTGAATTGCTGGAACTGGAAGAACTGGATGCCGTCATGATTGCCACTCCCGACCACTGGCATGCGCCAATAGCAATAATGGCAGCTCGAAAAGGCTTGGACATCTACGGAGAAAAACCTGTAACACATACTCACGCAGAAGGAAAAAAACTAGTTGAAGTAGCACTTCAGGAAAATATTATCTGGCAGACAGGTTCCTGGCAACGCAGTCAGAATCATTGGCGGCGTTCAGTTGAAATCGTCCGTAATGGTCTGCTGGGTGAGGTACAGTATGCGGAAGTCGGACTGCCCTCCGGCGAACCCTTCCCTCCAGGAAATGCTGAGTTTGATATACCTGAAAACTTGAATTATGACATGTGGTGCGGGCCTAGTCCTGTTATAGAATATCACCCGCAGCGCACCCATTATGATTGGCGTTGGCATTATCATTTTGGCGCTGGTCAAATGCTGGACTGGATTGGGCATCATAACGATATTCTGCATTGGATGATGGATCTTGAACATACCAGCCCCGTTGAAGTACATATGGTTGATTATCGACGTCCGCAAGATCAATCGGTATGGAATGCAGCCTGGAGTTATGAGTACCACTGCACCTACCCCAATGGATTTCGCTCCAGGGTCACCAACAATACCCGCCGAGGTGTAACCTTATTTGGCTCGGAAGGGTGGCTGTATGTCAACCGAGGTGGTGTGGAAGCTTCAAACCCTGAATGGCTGAAAGACGAATTTGATCCTGGACCTATCAAAGTATATAAATCTGAAAACCATATCCGAAATTTTCTGGACTGTATCAAAAGCCGTGAAAAGACAATTACACCGGTAGAAATCGCCCATCGCTCTGCTACACCGGGGCATCTGGCTCTGATCTCGCAAGAGGTAGGTACATCGGTCAAATTCGACCCAGAAACCCAAGAAATACTCGACAACGAAGATGCCACAAAGCTGATCAAACAACAGGGCGACAAGATGCCTTGGATGCCTTGGCGTACAGACTGGTGTGAAGACTACTTGCTTGAAGGGTAATTTTCGTTTTCTGACTTCACAATACCCATATTTTTATAGCACAAAATTACAGACATCTCAAAAGGAGTTGTATTTTATATCCATAAAATTTAAGCCATTTCTTGTTACGCTCTTGATGTGAGATTTTCCCGAGGTGTAGTTTTTTTGGAACTTATACCTCGGGAAATCAACTTTATTTTTACGAAGACATTCATTTATGCTTAGCACAAATGACATTGTTTATAATTGCTATCATCTTTTACGTAATTCTAGTGATTAAATTGCTAACGTATTCAACTTTTGATTTAAGTACCGTTTCTATTCGGATGCTTATTTCAGGCGATATATAGATGATTAACAGTGAACAGGAGACTGCATCATGAGAGCATCGATTTACCCGTTGTTGGCCGGTATTATCGCAGTAGCAATGTTGTTTTATGGTAATTTACCTGCTACTACTGCCAGCGACACCTCTGCTGAAGATGGACTTAATAAAGATGTTTTACGTCATATTGTCCTGTTCCGGTTCAAAGAAGAAACGACACAGGAACAGATAGATGCCGTGTTGGCACAATTGCGCGCATTGCAGAATCACATTGAAGAAGTGAAAGCATTTGAATGGGGTATTGAAAATAGTGGTCGCAATTTGAATGACGGCTATACGCATGGTGCCATTTTTACCTACGACAGCAAGGAAGACTTGGAAACCTATCTGGTGCATCCAGTTCATGTAGAAGCCGCTGACTTTGTCCGTGAGTATGTGGAGAGTACGTTCATTTTTGATTATTGGGCACAAGATTAACATGATCGTGTAATACCTCAAAACTGGCGTACCTTCTGGAACTGCAAATGCCAATTACAGTATAGGCTTGATGATACTACATAGGAGGAGTTCATCCATGGCTAACTTTACTCGACGTGACTTGCTGAAACACGGTGCTGTACTTAGTGGTGGAATGCTGGTAGCTACAAGTACGGTACCTCCTGCCAGTTATTCCTCCGAAACCTCCAACATGAAAATTACTGGATTTGATCATTTTCCGGTACTTATCCCCCGCTCTGAAGAAGAGCGTCGGCGTGGTGTATATGATCGATACAGCGTGGCACGTATCACAACAACAGACGGCATCACCGGCTATGCCTTTGGTCCAGTAGTACCTTCCTTCCGTGACGAAGCCCGGGATCATGAAGCAGCTTTGGCGCGCATTCGTGATCTGCTTATCGGAAAGGACCCTTTCGCTATTGAGCTACACCTGGCGAATGGCCTAATTCATTACGGAGTAGTGGAACATGCCCTTTGGGACATTGTCGGCAAAGCGGCAGGCATGCCGGTACACAAGCTGCTGGGCGGCAACAAGAAAAAAACAAAGTATTACATTACCATGGTCTGGCATGGGCGTGGTGACCAGTCGCATCTGACACCTGAAGAGCAGGCAGAAGATATTCTATGGTACGCGGAACAAGGATTTAACGCTATAAAAATTCGCTGCTGGCGTGAAAACATTATGGACGATGTCGAAATAGCCCGACTGGTCATTCCCAATGCGCCGCCCGGCTTCCGGCTCATGTTTGATCGCACTGCGGAATTTCCCGGTTGGGTATGGAGCTATGAGCAGGCCTATCAGGTAGCGCGCGGTATGCAAGATGCCGGTGTTTACTGGCTGGAAGAGCCCTTTGAAGTGGGAGATGTCATAAAATCCGCCAAACTGGCCCATGCCATGGACATGCTGATAGTCGGTGGAGAACATGATCTCGGTACCACACCGTTTGGGGTGTACATGCGCGATCAGGTCTTCGATATCGTCCAGCCCGATGCCCAATGGTGTGGCGGTATCTCGACGGTGAAAAAAGTTGGAACTCTAGCCCAAGCGCTTGATATTCCCTGTATCCTCCACGGCACGCATTCCCTGAGTATGTTTGGATGGCTCCAGGCAAATGCCGCACTGACCAACTGCGAGTATCAGGAAATCGGGTTGATTCGTCCGCGCATATTGCCGCACGAGCAATGGGAACCTGCACGAGAGCTACTGGATTCGGATGACTTGTTTGAATTTGATACTGAATATCTCACCATCCCGCAAAGCCCGGGGTTGGGAATACCTGTGAATGAAGACGCCTTGGAAGAATACCGCGTCTGAGCAAAGGCACACAACCAGAATCATGAAATAAAACGCTGTGAGGAATTTATCAAAGTGAAACGCAGAGAAATAATGATGAGCGCGGCAGCGGGACTGGGTGCTTCCCTGTTGAACATGACCGGCGAATCTCTGGCTGCTCCATTGGTCGATGGACTTGAACGCAACGCCGCGGGACGTCGTCCGGACATGACGATAACCGATGTCGAGCAATTTGAAGTCTATGTCAAGGACCAAGATGAAGAAGAGAACCGGGGCGAGGAACGCCGTTTCTATGTGTATAAAGTTATGAGCGATGCCGGAATTTCCGGGTATGCCTTTGGCCGCTTTCACCCCTACAGCGATATTCCACGCGTGAAAGAAATCCTGCTCGGAAAAGACCCCTTCGCACTGGAAGACTTCATCCACGAAGGATTGTGCCACGTAAGCAGTTGGGAAAACGCAATCTGGGACCTCATCGGTAAGGCATGTAACCAACCGGTATTTCGCCTGCTCGGTGGTCCCTACCGCGATCGCATAAAACTGTATCTCACCACCGTTTGGCCCGGCAATCCCGATCAGTCGGATGTCTCCTTCGAACAACAAGCTGAGGACTTATACTACTTCAAACAAAATGGATTTCACGCTGCGAAAATCCGCTGCTGGCGTGAGAATCCCATGGACGATGTCGAAGCCCTTAAACATATCAAGCGCGCCGTAGGTGATGACTTTCTGGTCATGTTTGATCGTACCGGACAACGCGCGCCCTGGATATGGTCTTACGATCAGGCTTTACAGGTGAGTCTGGCCATGCAGGAGGAAGGTGCTTACTGGATAGAAGAACCTTTCGAACGCGAAAACTACACCAGCTCTTTCCGCGAACTCATTCCAACCCATGAATCCCCATCGTATCATTCCATAGCGCGTTCGGCAAGGCTGCGAGAGGCAGTGGATATTCGTATCACCGGAGGAGAAGGTGATAATGACACGCATATGTTTGGACAGTATCTGATTAATGGCGCTTTTGACATGCTGCAACCTGATTGTCTGCTGGTAGGCGGTATTCTGACGTCAATCAAAATTGCCATGATGTGTGAGGCTTTCGATACCGAGTTCATACTACATGGCATTCACGGGTTGCCCGTCGCGGGAAACCTCCAGGTCGACGCCGCATCGTCCTTACCATATATGCAGGAGTTGGTCATGACTACACCCGGTGTCCTGCCCCAGGAGACCTTGGCTCCAGGAAAGCGACTGCTGCATAATCAAGACGCGCTGCACATTGAAGACGGTTACATGCACATCCCGCAAGGTCCCGGGCTTGGCTTGGATATCAATCTGGATGCTTTAGAGCACTACCGCGTCCGCAGGCGTTGATCGTGCCGAGACAAAAGCAATACCAAGTTCACTTATTTGTACTCAGGCTCAGCCCCACAACTCAGGTGATTTGCCATTGACAGAAGCGGCTACTTGCTCATACAATGTTTCATATTGCTGTACTATTTTGTCCCGGTTGAATACATTTAATGCACGCTCATGACCTTTATCACCCATCGATTTAGCAAGCGCTTCATCGGTCAGCACACGTATGGCACAAGCAGCCATGGATTCAATGTCACCGACTTCGCACAAGAAACCCGTTTCTTCATGCACCACGACTTCCATAATTCCACCACTTGCCGTCGCCAGCACCGGAACGCCACACGCCATGGCTTCCAAGGGTACCAGCCCAAAACTCTCATGCTCACTGGGCTGAAAAACCAAATCAGCACATGGCAATATATTCTCGATCTGTTCATAATTACCCAGATATTTAATACGATCCGAAATCCCCAGTTGCTTGGCTACGCCTTGTGCCGCAAGCCGCTCCGGTCCTTCACCAACCATGATTAAACGCGCGTTCACCTTTTCCAGCACTTTCTTAAATACACGAACCACATCGGTCACGCGTTTCACCGGCCGGAAATTTGATATGTGCATTATAATTTTTTCATCATCTTCAGTGAGCTGACACTTATTAGAGGTATCATTGGAAAACTTGGCCGGATCAATGAAGTTGTATATGGTATGTATGGGTTTTTTAAGCTGAAATTCGCGTTGGGTCTCCTCTCGAAGCCAGTTTGATACGGCTGTAACCGCGCAACTGTTTTCCATGGCATACTTGGTAATGCGGAAAAACGATGGATCACTTCCGACCAGGGTAATATCTGTCCCATGCAATGTCGTCACAATTCCGAAACGTTTTTCCGGGACTGTCATCGAACGGGCAAACAGCGTTGCCGCAGCATTCGGTATAGCATAATGCGCATGCCAGACCTGGATGTCATGTTCTTCCGCGACTTCACAGATGCGTGTAGCAAGTGCCAGCGAATAGGGTGGAAATCGAAACAGCGGATACGACAAGACATCGACATAATGAAAGCTGATATTCTTATAAAATCCAGTCAAGCGAAACGGAGGCTCCAAGGTAACAAAGTGGATTTCGTGACCACGCTCTGCCAATGCGATACCCAGCTCCGTTGCAAGTATCCCGCTACCACCTGCTGTCGGGTGACATGTAATTCCAATCTTCATGATACTATATCCTTAAAGTTTCAACGAATCCCAGATCGGAATCGTACTCGAATATGTTTTTATTCCTGTAAATCGGATTCCCAAGGCAAGTTTACGCCCAATGGCAATTCTGTATACAGTGGTTCGCCAAATTCAACTCCAATTCGTCGGCCCCAGAAACGTGCTCGTACTTCAATATCATCCCAGAAAGCTTTTGATGAAACATGTGTTTCCACCCCGGAATAGCCCGGATGGTACAATTGCGAAACATACGCACATAGCGCATTTATTTTCTGCGTATAAGTTTCTGAAACATTCACTACCAAGGTCGGAGTAGTCAGCGACTCATAATAGGCATGATAATAATATATGCGTTCAGCACGATGCGGTGGCACATCGGTTTTCAACTTGTGTAATCCTGACAAGAAGTGCGCGTCCCGCACCAGGGCATGCGCCACACTATGATCCGGATGACGGTCCGGTGCCATGGGAGCAAATATAAATAGTGGAGTGAAACGCCGGATACAGGCAACAATTTCAAGACGTTGTGCTTCGTTATTTTCCAGTTTACTGTCCGGTAATTCCAGACAGACACGTTCTTTTATTCCTAAAATTTTACCAGATTCCGCGGCTTCTAACCTGCGCTCTTCAACAGTCCCGCGACTGGACATCTCCCCCGCAGTCATATCAGCTATAGTGACTGCATGCCCACCTCCAGTCAACTTGGCAATGATCCCGCCAACTCCCAGTTCTGCATCATCCGGATGCGCACCAAACACCAATATATTGCTGCTCATAGAATTATTTCCTGTGTCTCATTACTCACTGGATTTATCGTGGCTATCAAATGTGGTATGAGATCGATTCCATGCTCAAACAGAAATGAAAAAATATTGAGCACCCGTTCTTGAGGCTTTCCGAGTGGTGCAATCACATTGCACATACGCGTCACATGAGTGCAAACAGTGCGATTCCTTTCAATATCACCACGCAGGAGACCACGCTTGAGTTTTTCCAGATGATATTCAAAAGCTTTATGAAATAAACGCACCTGTTGCTGTGCGCGTTCCTGGGTTGGTGACATTTGCTGCAGTGCCTCCCGCAAGCTGCCGACTTGTGCACGAAGCGAGGTTTCATGTCGATAGAAATGCTCCAAAGAAGCGAGTGTTGGCATTGAGGTCAGCGCCTGGGCTTCCAATTCTGTGTGCGGTCGGGTAAAGTCGGCATCTTGAAGGGCATAATCTGTCTGTAAACGAGCAACCGATTGCGGAAGAAGGAGTGCTCTGGCACGTGGATAAACTATCGGCATAGAATATTTATAGTGTTCAAACAAGGGTTTTAATTGTGCCCAATATGCAAGCTCACCCGGACCTGCCACATAACATCGCGTTGGAAATAAGGCTTGTTGAACTATACAGCGCAAAGCAACATTCGGACTGAATTGCTCTGGTAGACTGTTTAGCATATGCTCCAATTCAACGGGAGTACATCGCAGTTGTTCTTCTGGTATGTAGTAATAACCATCTCGAAACAACACTTTCCTTCGTCTGCCACCCATGTACAGAAAAAAATTACATTCATGTTCCGCTTTCACTACTTGCGCATCATACCCCAATGCTTTCAAGGCTTGACCGGTTTCGTTCAGCAGTTCAGTACTTTTGAGTGGTGTGGCAATATCATGCGCGATAACTGGTTTTGCGCATTCGCGTGCTGCGTCCAGGTGGGGTGAAAAAATACACAATGGCGTATTGCGAAAAAGTACTGCCATTAATCTAGCATGCCAGTCCGACAATGATGCTGCGTCATTCAACGTATCCAGCAACAAATCACGAATCTCTTCACCGACATCTGAAAATCGCACGACGCGACTGATTTGATCTACAACCTCTTTTAAAGAAGATTCCAAAGGCATCCGAAACATCGGCAAGCCAGAAAATGCTCCGAATCCATCTTCAGCAATTTCGTAACGGTGCGTAAAAACAGTATGGTTGCGTGTCAGAAAATGGGAACTACGTACTTCTTCAAAATCATGATCATCACTTGCAACCCAATAGACAGGAAGATGGGGTATGCCTGTTCGTAATTCGCATTCCTGTGCCAAACGTATAGCCGAAATGGCTTTATAGATAGTGTACAGCGGGCCTGTGAACATACCTGGTTGCTGACCGGTAACAATGACCCACTCATTGCCTGTAATTTTGCGATCCAGACCGAGATACCCCTGATAGGATCGCAACGCTTCCAGCAATGCAGGATTCCATACCGGCCTTGCTGAATCATTATTAAACAACGCCTCAGGTGATTTCGCGTAAAAAGCCATCAACTGTGCATCTCTGGCCATATATGATTGCAAGAACGTAGACATAACTACCTCAGGATTCTGCAACTATTATCATGCGTGGTGATTCTTCGGTCAAGGGAGCACCTGTGTAATCGCCAAAAAACAAGCGCACTTTCAAACCTGCATCGGACATATAAGCGCTGATTTCATTGGCTGTAAATAATCGTACCGATTCTTTTATCTCCTGAACCACACCTTCTGAATTTACAATCCGGGTATGCTTGTTCACCCGATGCGTTTCTTCGTCAATCCAACGGTTTTCTTCAATGGAAAAACCGGCCATAATTCTTTGTGAGTCCGGCACCAATGTCTTACGGATAGAATTTACGTTGATATGGTCCATGAACAACAGACCACCTGGCTTTAATGCAAATTGAATTCCGCGTAAAACAGAAATGTTTTCCGTCATATCCAGAAAGTACCCAAAACTGGTAAAGAAATTTACAATGACATCAAAACATTTATGAAAAGGTATATTGCGCATATCTGCACGAAGCAACCGGGCATTCTCACCTAGCGATTTACAGGCTTTTTTAAGCAGTTCGTTTGAATAATCCAAACCATATAGTTGCGCAGTACAGTTGCTTAAATGAGCAAGATGACGACCGGTTCCGCAACAGAGATCAAGTAAACGTGTTTGTGAATGTATAGACAAAACTTCAGCGGCAAATTCAGCTTCTGGTTTCGCTGCTTCAAGACTTCGATGTCCATATAATACCGGGTACAGATCGTCGAATGCATTCGCGAACCAATTGACATCAATAGTCTTATCATTTAATGGCAAACCAGCAACCTCTTCCTCTTATAAACGTTATACTGTTATCGGTTATTAATTGGTAACAGATACACCAATTATACACATTAGCAAACCACTACAACATTTCTCCAATGGTATGCAGTTCCATAAGGTTGGTTCGTCCACCAACCGTCATTGGAGACCCGGCTACAATAATAACTGTTTCACCTTGCAACACTAAATTATGCTCCAATAAAAGTTTTTCAACCCGTATCGATAACTCATCAACACGATCAAAGTCATCTGTCTTCAACGCATTAATACCCCACATCAGGGCACATTTCCTTAACGTACTTTCCGAATTGGTTATTGCGGTAATTCGAGAAGCTGGACGATGCCGGGCCATTGCCAATGCAGTATAGCCTGTCTTGGTGAAACAAATGATGCGCTTGATATCAAGCATTTCTGCCAGGCGGCACACTGCCAGTCCCATCGCATCGGCAAATGAATCAATACGTACCTGGCTCCGGCGTTCACGTCGTACACGCAATTTTTCTTCTACTATCTGCCGTTGTGCCCGACGTTCTTCCTGCGGAATTGTGGCAAGGGAATTGTCTGTCTTGAACGCAATTCTGGCCATAACGGCACAAGTTTCTACCGGGTAACGTCCTGCGGCAGTCTCACCTGACAACATTACCGCATCGGTACCATCCAATATTGCACTACTGACATCAGCAACTTCAGCCCGGGTTGGCCGTGGATGATTTATCATAGACTCCAGCATCTGCGTTGCGGTAATAACGGGTACGCCCATTTCATTGCATTGATGGATAAGTCGCTTCTGAATTACTGGAACTTCTTCAAAATCCACTTCAACACCGAGGTCGCCACGCGCTACCATTACCGCATCACTGAGTGTAACGATCTCTTCAAAACATTCTAAAGCTTCGGGACGCTCTATTTTTGCGATGATACCTGTTTCGGCTCCGGATTCATCAATAATCTTCCGTAAACATCGGATATCATCCGGTCTGCGCACAAAGGACAGTGCGATGTAGTCCACACCAAGCTTCAACCCAAAATCAATGTCTGATAAATCTTTTTCGGTCAATGAAGCCTCAGTTATGTCTACACCGGGTAAATTTATTCCCTTATGCGCTCCCAATGTACCACCGCGAATGACAACACAATGAATATCGGGTGGTTCTATGGTACGAACTTGAACTTCCAGACTACCATCAGATATCAGGATTCTATCACCGGGATGAACATCATTGGCCAGGTTCTTATAGGTCGTTGAAACTCGGAAGGCGTCACCAGGACAATTCTCAGTAGATATAACGAAATCATCTCCTTCGACCAATTCTACAAAAGTTGTACCTTCCAAATGACCAGTACGGATTTTGGGCCCTTGCAAGTCCATCATGATGGCTAAATTCTTATCGAGAGATAAAGCAGCAGTGCGAATTTTATTGTATCGGGCAAGGTGTTCTTCATGAGAACCATGAGAGAAGTTCAATCGGGCTACATTCATACCGGCCCGGATCAGGTTCTCCAGACATTCGGGAGAATCTGAAGCCGGACCGATGGTACAAACAATTTTGGTGCGGCGATCCATCCGCTATTAATTCCAATCCAGGAATGCGTTATAGATCGCTTCTAAGGCATTGGCAAGGTCTTTTTCAGCAACCCCAATTATGATATTCATCTCGGATGAGCCCTGATCAATGACTTGGATATTCACCTTGGCTTCCGCTAGCGCGGTACACAGACGCCCTGCCACACCTATGTGATGGTTCATTCCCTGGCCCACTGTTGCTATCATCGCCAGCCCGCTCTCAATATTAATTTCATCCGGTTCACATCGAGACTTGATGAATTCTACCAGGTCTTCCCCTTTACCATTTAATTCATCATCTTTTATGATGACAGATATGGTATCAATGCCAGTCGGCATATGCTCCCAGCTTATACCATTTTCTTCAAGAACCTGGAGTACCTTGAAACCAAAACCACGTTCCTTGTTCATCAAGGTCTTTTCAATATTGATCATGGAAAACCCAGGTTGACCAGCAATACCACAGACAGGATGTTCACTTGTCCGTTCCGATACAATCATTGTTCCTGGATTATTTGGTTCCCACGTATTACGAATTTGAATGGGAATTCCTACATCACGGACAGGATAGATGGCTTCATCATGTAATACCGTCGCTCCCATATAGGACAACTCTCGTAATTCCTTGTAGGTGACTTCCTCAATACGTTTTGCATTTTGCACAACACGTGGGTCCGCCATTCGAAAACCAGAAACATCCGTCCAGTTTTCATACAGAGAAGAGCCAGAAGCTCTTGCCACAATCGAACCAGTAACATCACTTCCGCCACGCGAAAACGTTTTAATACGACCATCCGGCAATGAACCATAAAAACCTGGCACTATAAACATGCCCTCACTTTTCAATTGTGTTCCTAATAATTGAAAACTGATTGGGTCCAGTCGTCCATTTTTTGTAAATTTGATATAGTCAGCCGGATCAATAAATGTTGCATTCAAAAAGCTAGCCAGCAATCGACCATTTATATATTCACCACGCGAAGCCATATAATCGGGTTTTGCATGTGGATGGGTTTCCGGTGAATCAGCCAGTCCCGAAAGCTGATCGTCAATATCGTCCAGTATGGCGTGAATATCAAATGTGACGTTAAGATCATCAGCCAACTGTTTAAATCGTTCTGCGATAATCTGTTTGGGTTCGGCCGGGTCCAGTCCCTGCAAGGTGACACTATGCCAAGCGTACAACAAATCGGTGATTTTACGGTCTTTCGGATCACGTTTCCCGGGAGCCGATGGCACAATAAATCGTCTATCGGGATTAGCCCTTATAATCCGTTCCACTTGTATCACGCACGCCGCATCAGCAAGTGAAGTACCACCAAATTTACAGGTAATTCCGCTCATTAAACAAAGTCTCCTATTCTACCGGCAATAAGTTATGAATTGGGGAATACTACAATGTTGTCTGGTATCCATCCGAATTATAGTACAAGCATTTTAGCTTGCATCTCTCTGTATCAAGAAATATGCAAAAAGTATTGTGAGGCATTTCCATCTGCATGCGTCCATGAATCAAGTTTTCTCATACCAAGAAATTGTAGGCAAACTGAGCATGCAACCAACAACATGTGTAGATAGACAATAGCACTTACCAGAAGTATACGAAGCCTGATTCAACTCATATCTAGGGCATACTGTTGCTGATCAACCGAACAATATCCTGCCAGGTAACAAACAACATCAGACTGACTATCAGCAGCAACCCAAAAGCCTGGTATCGTTCTTGAATTTTTGGATTCAACGGCTTGCGTCGTATACCTTCCAGTGTATTCAATACAAGCAATCCACCATCCAATACCGGAATGGGTAACATGTTAAAAATTGCCAGGTTGATGCTGATAAATGCCGTTATACGCGTCAGCCACAACCAACCTGCTTCAGCAGCTTGTGTTGTTACCGTATAGATCATCACAGGACCTCCCAGGTCCTTGATACTTACATCACGTAAAATAAGTGCCTTTAATGTCAGCAATGTACGACTGCCAGCAAGATAACTTTGTCTGAACGCTTCTGGAATTATCCGGGATGCCGGAGAACGATGGTACACTGTTTTAGTTATCATACCAATACCCACAGCACGTACAGCATCAACCGGTAATACCAATTCGAGTTCATCACGACTTTGTAATATACCCATCATGATAGCAGGCCGCTGCACCTTAACCTCAAGACTTTCACCCGGGTGAGTCCGCTCCATATCTCGGAAAGTTTCTATTGTAGCCGGAAGGCCATTGACCTCTACGATAACATCACGTCGTTGTAATCCAGTCAGCTCTTGATAGTCTGCGCCAATCATTACAACCTCGACCGACGATGCATCCACGTTAGATTTCGTCGGGATAACATTCATACCTTGAATACGTCCAATTGTATCCGGGATTAAGGCAACTTCAATTCGTTCACCATTGCGCAGAATCTCCAACAACATCTCATCGCCTTCGGGTATCTGCTCTGTCATTTCTCTGAATGTGGTAGCATCTACTGTCTCGCCATTTGCGCGTTGGATGATATCTCCTTCTTGAAGTGCCAAGGCTGCTGCCGGCATGCCTTCCATCACATCGCCGATCAAAGCGGTAGAAAATGGCGCAACACCAAAACGTGGGTATTCACCCTCTTCCAACAACCGTGGTGAAACACGCGACAGATAATAATCGATATTGCCATCAGGTTGTACACGTTCCAACAATACATCATGCATACGGTCTTCACCACCAAGAACAGCTTCAATAGCCAAGTCCGAAATATTGTCAACTGTACGCCCACCCAACGATACAATCAGGTCACCGGTCTTCCAACCATAAGTATCCGGTTCTCGCTGGAAATCAACCAGGTTATGATTTTGTATTTCTTCACCTTCTAATCTCCACATAGGCGCGGAGGCTGCTGGTGCCTCCGATTCCACTTTACCAATGCGGGCATTGACTTCCCATTCCGGGACATTTGCGCCAACCGCAGCAATAACTCCATACAAAACGACCGCCACTACTACATTCATAAATGGCCCGGCAACAATAACGATGATTCGCTGCCACACCGGTTTGTTGTTGAACCAGCGTTCCGGCGGAACATCTCCATATTCCTTGGAGCGCTCCTCCTCACTCATAGGCGCATCTTCCTGACCAGCCATTTTCACAAAGCCACCAATCGGCAGTGCTCCGATACAATAGTCGGTTTCACCCCATTTTATACCAAATGCCCTTGGCGGCATACCGATGCTGAACCTGTCAACATATATATTGCATGCTTTGGCTGCCAGAAAATGCCCAAGTTCATGGAAAAAAATCAAAAAACTCAAGACCAAAAGGAAAATAATAAAACTCATCATGATAATAAAGGTTCCATGGTTTCAACTCTATGCTTTGCGGCCTCTCGAGCAGAGCGGTCCGCATTCAGTATTTCATCAAGGTTCATGTCTTGTACAACAGTACAATGCCGTCGCACATCTGCCACCACCTCACAAATTTGCAAAAAGGATATCTTTCGCCCACAAAACGCCTCTACAGCAATTTCGTTGGCAGCATTCAGTATGGCCGGCGCTGTACCACCTTCTAAAGCGGCAACTCGGGCCATCTCCAGGCAGGGAAACTCTGCAAAGTCGGGCTTTGCGAAAGTTAAGGGAGTCAAAGAACACAAGTCCAGGCGACTCAATGCCCGGGATGAGCGCTCTGGATACTCCAGTGCATACAAAATGGGCGACTTCATATCAGTCACTCCCATTTGGGCTAAAAAACTGCCGTCCGTAAATTCTACCAGACCATGGACTATACTTTGTGGATGTATCACTACATCAATTTTTTCGACTGGAAGCTTGAACAACCACATAGCCTCGATAATTTCTAGGCCTTTGTTCATCAAAGTAGCGCTGTCAACACTAATCTTCGGCCCCATGTCCCATGTTGGGTGTTTGACTGCCTGTTCTGGTTTGATGTTTCGGAGATTTTCCCGACGCCAGCCGTAGAACGGCCCACCAGAAGCCGTTAGATGAATTCGGTGAAGTCCTTTTTTTGAATGTCCTTGAAGACACTGAAAAATAGCATTATGTTCACTATCTACCGGCAACACAGGAACACCATGACGTGATGCGGATTCCATCACAAGAGCACCTGCCATGACAAATGGCTCTTTATTTGCCACTGCTACAGTGTTTCCACTTTCAATAGCGACAAGCAAAGGCTGTAGACCAGCAGCACCTACTATGGCACACATCGCAATATCTACAGGTATACGCGCCAGCTCACATAACCCTTCAGCTCCTTCGAGAATAGTAACACCTGTTACATCTATCCGCAATCGTGATGCTGCCTCGGGATTACTCACCGCGACATAACGCGGTTGAAAACGACGTATTTGTTGAATGAGCAAATCCGTATTCGAATGTGCAGCCAATCCAACAACCTCAAAGCGCTCCGGAAATTCAGCAACTACTTCAAGTGTATTCCGACCAACAGACCCTGTCGAGCCGAACAAAACGATTTTTTTTCGTTTTATTTCACTCGATTTCATTAGTATGCAAGCTTTCTGAATGATTTTCCACCGTATGCATTTTATCTGTACTGCTGTAAAATTTCATGGTGCCTTTTTGATCTTGCCGTAAGCGTAACCTATTTTTTATTTCGTCAATTGTTGAACTTTCAAGGGCAGCATCTGCCAAATTCTTGGCTTGCTCAATATTTGTATGAACAACCTCGGCACGAACACGAGGCAAGGCCACCGATGACATACTCAATACACGTATTCCCAACCCAAGCAACAATTCTGTATACAAGGGGTCGCTAGCCATTTCACCACAGATACGGCAAGAAATTCCGGCATTGTCCGCTGCCTGCGCTGTATGATGAATCATTCGAATTACTGAAGGATGCGCAGGTTCATAGAGATATGCAATTTTCTCATTTGAGCGGTCTACTGCCAGTGAATACTGGATTAAATCATTGGTGCCAATACTGAAAAAATCACATTCACGAGCCAAATCATCAACCAACAATACAGCCGATGGTACTTCAATCATGGAACCAAGCTTTATATCTGGGCTATATTCAATTCCATCTGCTTTCAGCTCTTCCAATACTTCATTATATATATCTTTGACCTGACGAAGCTCATCAACACTGCTAATCATGGGAAACATGATTTCCATGTTGCCATGTTTGGATGCTCTGCACATGGCCCTGAGTTGTACCTTGAAAATATCCGGTCTGGCCAGGCAAAAACGCACTGCGCGTAATCCCAATTGCGGATTATCTTCCTTCGATATCTGGAGGTGAGACACAAATTTATCACCCCCAATATCAATGGTACGAAGGGTTACTGGTTGAGGTGCAAATGCTTTAACGACATTGGCATATGCCTGATATTGCTCCTCTTCAGACGGCAAAGTATTGCGATTCAGAAACAAGTATTCTGTTCTATACAAGCCAATACCTTCTGAAAACATGTCTTTACAATGCTGAATTTCTATAGGCAGCTCAATGTTTGCTTGTGTGATGATACGCTCGCCATCAAGTGTTTCCCAAGGTCCGCCATGCAATACTTCTTCAAGTAAATTCTTGCGTTCAATGTCAAGTACCTGTTTTGCGTTTTCGTATCTAGATTGTGTCTCCGGAGTTGGCTCAACAATCACCAAACCAGCAGCTCCATCTATAATCATGTTGTGTCCGGAGGCTATATGGTTACAGAAATCTCCCAGACCCATTACAGCGGGAACCTCAAGAGCCCGTGCCAGAATGGAAGTGTGTGAGGTCATGCTTCCTGAGTCAAGTGCGATGCCACAGACATGTCGTAAATCAATTACCGCAGTATCAGAGGGCGAAAGATCATGCATTACAATGATACATCGCTCGTGCAAGTTTCCCAGGTTGGGACGCTCACAATTCAGCAAAATGCGAATAATTCTATCCACCACATCATGTAAATCTGCTGTGCGCTCACGTAAGGTAAAATCATCCAGGTTACTCAGCATACGCTCGTATTTACGACACATCAACAGGAGCACATGCTCAACGTTTTTACGCTCTGTTTCCAGCAACTCTGCTACACCATCCAGCATTGCAACATCTTGTAATAACATCAGGTGTGCTTGAAAAATATTGGCGTGCGATTCTCCCAACTCTTTTTTTGTAGTCTCAAAAAGCTGAATTAAATCTTCGCGTGCAGTTTCAATGGCCGTATCTAAGCGTTGCATTTCTGCGTCTGGATCAGAAATGGCATAATCCGGCACATCACATGGTTCTACACCAATTACCAATGACGGTGCTAAAGCAATCCCCGGAGACACCCCAATACCATTGAATGTTTTTTCCAAAGTTTCCTATTCCTCTCCGAATCCAGAGGCAAAAAGTTCTTTTACGGCATCCAAGGCTTCTTGCGCATCCTTGCCCTTGCAATGTACCATCAGACGACTACTACGGGTTGCCGCAAGCGTTAACAATCCCATAATGCTTTTGGCATTAACACGATTTCCGTTAAAATTAAAATGAACATCGGACTCAAATGATAATACACGCTGAACTATTGCTGCGGCCGGACGCGCATGTATTCCCAATCGGTTGGTTACCGTAACTTCTTCTGTAACTTCATGTACGCCATCATCCATGCTTGGCTGTCTCCTTCAGTAAATATGGGTCCGCATTCATTAAGCTCCGACGGACACAATAACAATGGTTACACATTATTAGAATGGGTTGTAACAGCGCTATGACGTAGCACGGTGTTTCAACCGATGCAGAGTGCATGAGAAGCAACTAAAGATGTCATGGTTTATATTCCAAGTGTGAATCATACGTTAACCGAGTATAGGTCGGCAAGATGTAACTCCAGACTTCGAAATATTCTCGTCTTACTTTACAAGATCGGATAAATAACTTTAGTTGACATGTGAAATGTATGCGTCTGCCCAGGACTCGATTCAAAAACCCGAGTCGGAATCACAACACTACCCTGGTATACTCTTTCTTGACCTCCCTCAGACTGGCTGATGGTCTCAATCGGGTATACAAAAAAATCTGCCACATCGGACAAGTGTATATGAAATGCCATGTTCATCCAGGAATCGCAAAGCGCGATGTGAGAGATGCGATTAAAACAATCACGCACACCCAGCATAGCATTCTCCAGGTTCTTTTCTTCAGAGTAGTAATATCGATCATGTGCTGTGCCGGTGAGAAAATTAACCACCCATTCTACACCAAATCGAAAATTACATGCGCTACCTTGTATATGCTCCAGTGTATAACCCACTTCAGTTATAGCCGTATCTGGGGACAGGCTCAACTGTTTAGTAATACAGAAATGTTGCGTTTCTGGTGTATTTATATGTCCATCACGCGACATAGTTAATTTATTCGTGTCTTTTGTAAGCGAGTACTCACCCGTCGCGAAATCACCCAGTTCGTTATAAGAATTAGACCACAATGCATCGGGTGAAATGTCCAGCTCAAAAAAGTGGTCCCGCAATGAAACCCGCCGATATGAATCATACAATAAATACCCATCGAGTCCAGCTTCCTTCACACGGGTGATCTCATGGATACTCTGATTACCATCTGATACTTCACCAACCTGAACATTTCCACCACGGAGATTGTCGTGATATGGTTCTTCCCGACGGGTCAACGTATTTAATAAATTAAAGGGCTTGGGTTTATAATCCAATTCAAAAAGTGTACCACCGTCCAGAGGACATACATATGCTGAAAGTTTGCTGTTGCTTAATAATCCCTCGGGATTCCCATCTCCATCGAAATCGCTTACCGCACACGCTACCCACCCAGTATCTTTACCATGCTCCAGTGAATCTAAGATAACGTCTGCTGCAATCATTTTTTCATACAGCGCGGTACGAAGATGATTGAGGTAGAGTCCACCAAAGACACCATGCCAGTACGCACAATTACATTGTGCCTCGTGCAATAATTTTTCAACTTCGGCAAAGCTGCCTTTGGAATCCAATGGGTCTCGCATTGCCTCCAGGCGATTACTAACTTGGAGCATACGTTTTTGAAGATTATTCGATTCGTCATATTTTGCGAGAAAACTCCGCCAAAACCCACCTCGAATAAAGGGTTCAATCCTTTTGAAATAATGCGGGTCTTCTTTAAGTCCATGAACCAGGCTGTGTAATTCACGTTGTGCCGGGGTAGGCAAAGCCCATTCCATCATTTCAACATACGATGCGCAGGTAATGTACGCTCTACCCAAAGCTCTTGCTTTGTCAAGATGTTGGTTGTATGTCACTGAGTGCAGCCATTCTTTATTGTCGGTAATAGCTTGAAAAAAGGCTTCCAGCCACTTCTCTTTATATACACTGTTGAAAGTACCGGGCCATATACCAAATTTCTCACTGTCATCATGAATCACCGCACAACGCAAACCATCTTCAGTAGCATGTTCGTGTAGAAATGCAATGGACTGGTCTACCGGGTGAAATGGAATCAGATATCGCAAGCGCTCCAATATCGGGAACACTTTCAAGGTTAATCCTTCATGCTCGGTCATGTAATACCCGAATAAGTCTTCACGCGTATAACCAGAACATAAAAAATGGGTATCATCCAGCGCGGTATATTCCACTCCGGCCTTTGCCAATGTGCCTGCCATTTGAGGCTCCCAAACACGCTCTGTCAACCACATACCTTTGGGGCGTGCACCAAAATGCTCTTCGCAGAAGGTATGCATGCGATTGATCTGTGCTATTGCATCACGTTCCGGGATAGCACAAATGAGTGGTTCATAAAACCCACCCCCCATCATCTCTACTTGACCTCGTTGCACGAGTAGTGACAGACGTTTCAGAAAATCAGGTTCGTTAGCAGCAAACCAGTCAAGTAAGGGGCCTGTATAATGCAGCGTTACATGAACTTCAGGGAAATTTTGAAGCACATCAATAAATGGCTTATATGATTTTTCATATGCTTCTCTGAAGACAAAGTCGAAATTACCTACCGGTTGATGACCATGGCATCCAAATATAAGATTAATATGCTTCATTATAAAGAAAACTTTCTAGAGTATTTTTTTTTGAACGTATCGTTATTCCCTTATTCATGTCTTCACGTACACCAGAATCGTGTCGTAGACCAGGCAATCAAAAAAATAACGATTCATTGATCGTAAAAATATTTATCATAAACAACTCATCTATTTCGTTCATTCATGATTCGCAATAAACGCTCATTGAATTGTTTTGCTGGATTCATCCCCATTTCTTTGAGCCGGTGGTTTAATGAAGCAACCTCAATTATAATGGCCATGTTGCGACCTGGACGTACGGGTATTCGCAGATATGGAATGCGCACGCCCAGAATTTCTACAAATTCTTCCAGAAGCCCGGTACGATCGTAATTGGCATCTTCGTTCCATTCTTCAAGCTCTACAATCAGGCCGATGGTCTTGCGATTACGCACCCGACCAACACCAAAAACAGCCTTTACATCAATAATCCCGACACCTCGGATTTCCATATGATGCTCAACCATCTCATTGGTTTCTGCATACAGATGGTCTTCACGATGTCGTTTAAGTGCGACAACATCATCTGCTACCAAGCGGTGACCACGTTCAATCAATTCCAACGCTGTTTCACTTTTACCTACACCGGGAGAGCCTACAATCAGGCATCCGACACCATAACAATCTACAGCTGTTGCATGAATTACAGTTTCTGGTGAGAACTCCTCCGCAAGGAAGAGGATGATACGACTGATAACTTCATCGGTGCTGCTTGATGATTGAAGTACCGGGACACCTCGCTGATTGCACATATCCAGAAAAATGTTTTGTGGAGTCAGATGCCTGGATAAAACAAAGGCGGGAATCTCGAACGAAAACATGCTGTCCAATCGAGACGACAATAAAGCAGTATTCAGCTTCTCCATATAATGGATTTCTGTATTGCCTAAAATCTGTACCCGATCATTTGCAAAATATTCCAGATACCCACCAAGTGCCAGGCCAGGTCGATTAATGTCCGAAGAAAGTACTGGACGCCCAACCCCCTGGAACCCTGCCATAACTTCCAGTTCAAGCTCTTGCGTCATATAATCCAACAGACGCGCCACAGCGATGTGCGTTTTGCGGTTGACCGGTAGATCCTGGGTATCCATTACACCTCAATCTGTTGTAAAGCAGAAACAACCTTAACAAGGAACTTGTACAGCGCACTCAGGCACCACGATGCAGGAATCGTTGTTACCTCAGACACCTGAGTTTCGCTTTGTGTTTACAGATTAAAACTGGGGCTCAATTAAACCATATGTGCCGTCTCCACGCGCATACAACACATTGACTTTCGCAGTGTCCGCATTTGAAAACACCAGAAAATTGTGATCTCCAAGCAACTGTAACTGCATCAATGCTTCATCTATATTCAATGGTGTCATTGGCAATTGTTCGCGTTTGATCACTTCATGACTGCTCTCTTCTTTGTCATAATCGTCAGAACCATTCCCCATAGGCAAAGCCAGGATTGCATGATTATAATCTTGTAACTGCTCTACAACACGAGGCTTGTGTCTTTTGATGCGACCTTTGAACTTGCGAATCTGCTTTTCGAGTTTGTCAATAGCCGCATCTACCGAGGCATACATGTCACCCGATGATTCTTTACTATGGATTCGAACGCCATTGATGTTCAGGTTCACTTCTGTAATCTGTTGCAGCTTCTGCACCTCGAGTACGACATCCGCTTGCAGGACTTTCTCAAAGTGCGAATCAAGCTTCGTTAAAGCATTCTCAACATAAGAACGCAAGGCATCGGTCAATTCCATATGCCGGCCAGCAATTTTAATATTCATGGCGTTTACAACCTCCGTTAATAAGTACAGGTATGATGGCGCATCATAGCACCGAATTTCCAGACTTGTCAATTATTCTTGTTTTTTCGCCTTGTAGTTAACCTCCTAAATCGTTTAGTCGGAATAGCTTAGGTATTTAAAAAACCATAGATATCGTCCTATTCCATACCCTAAAGAAAGAACACCAACCGCATCCAGAATTACAAACTTGCACACGGGTGGTGTTGTTACGATAGCTATAAAATATGTGAGGAAGATATACTATTCTTTCAAGGAATACTGCGGTAATACCCTTTCTTACCATAACGCCTCTCTTTGAAGCGCATCAAGCAAAAAGACTACAATTATTCGAAACTATAATAAATTTGACAATTGGTCAACAATTAACTAAAATCTTTACCAGGATCACTTTAATTGTAGCACATATTATGCTACTTGCAAAGTGACAATTTAAAATAATACAGCTTCGTATCGAAATGCGTGTGCTGTATTCAGCAATATCAGATGGCTACAACCCTTTTGTATATTGTTGACAACTTGTCATTCGTTTTATCGGCTACCTGTAAATGAATCAGGTGGTGTGGTTCGACGGATGACAGAATAGACTGTTCAATTGACAACCGAGGGAGGCCGTTGAGCAGAATGAATCAAGTTGCTCAGGAATTATGTGAGAAAGAAGCGCTGGCACCTATACATCCTGTTACCAAGCATGATGATTTCATGGTACTTGGGGGACCAGCAGCTATTCGAAGACACTTGTGGCGGTATGGTGCAGAAAATTCAGAGAACCTCGACCCTGATCTGGAAACCATCCGGGTTTCCATGCGCATCCCGATGGATGTATTTGAAGCAATTGGATTGGCTGCTTGTGGGGAAGGAATGACTCGTCAGGAACTGGTTATACGGCTGTTGACGATGGGATTGTCACAAATGCCACGTTCCATCTATCCTGGTGAATTTTCCGATTCCTGAAAATCAGTTGATTTGAACCAGTAACGTAACTACATTATCCATACAACAAAGAATGCTATGTTACTGAAAAATCAGTGACGCCATAACAAAAGAAAGCGCGTCCATAAAGTGGCATTGTGACGCAAATCTTTTTTCTGCTTTTTAGTTTTATAAGCAGTTGATGTAGCATTATTGTATCCATTCCCCTGGATGCCTTTATCCCATTCAGAATCGAAGGCAGAAGGATCTGGATAGTAGGGCTCCTCTTCAATAAAGTCATAGTTACTGTCAAAATCTTCGGCTTCAGGGGCTCCGTCATCATGAAATACATATGGCATAACGCTATACTCCTCCTTTCATTCGGAAGATCGTTTCTTGCGTTCAAACTATTATACCTGATTCTACGATTTATTGATTGCAATACGATGCAAAACTAATTAGAATTTCATTAGCTGATCAACAAATGATTCGGCTTGACATTATCGCAATTACAGTATCGATTACGCATTTAAAGCTGTCAATCAACGAGATAAACGCACAGAAATTAGTCGTGTTGGCATGTAGTCCCCAATCATTTAACGCTTCATAAGTCATAGCAGAAAAGGCATAATTGAAATAAATTACAATGCCACTATCAGCCCATAAAACTACGGCATAAGAATCTGGCTGAATATCGCAGACAACAACTCAACTATGTTTTGTGAAAATTTCAGGAGTTCATATATAAATGTACGCAAGTCTTACAGAGCAAGTCAGAATCAGCACACTACCAGAAGACGGCACTGCCAGGCAGATTAAGTCGGAAAATTAAACTGCTCTATGTCGCATGGCGAATGTGCTTTGTCAAGAAGTTCCTGTGCCTTCGCAACAATATCCGGGTGCTCTCCAGCCAAATCATGTTGTTCCCCAATGTCTTCAGCTAGATTATAAAGTTCTATAGAGTTGAATGGTCGCTCACTCATACTGAGTTGAACTGCTTTCCAGTCGCCACATCGTATTGCCCGCTTCCCACCTTGCTCATGAAATTCCCAATACAGATGATCATGTAGTTTCTGGGAGTCAGGGTGACCCAGGAGTGTCGGCAGGAATGAAATGCCATCTGTGTCGTGCGGAATTGCGGCACCGGCCAATTCGCAAGCGGTAGGCAGAAAATCCCAGAACGCGGATACATGGTCGGTCGTCGTAGCTTCTTGTATTTTTCCCGGCCACCAGGCAATGAATGGTACGCGAATACCTCCTTCATACAAATCACGCTTACCCCCTCTATGTACACCACTGGAATTAAAAAAGAAACGATCATGACCCCCTTCATGCATGGCGCCATTATCACTGGTAAATATGACCAGTGTATTTTCGGCAATTCCAAGTTCTTTGAGTTTATCCAGCAATTGGCCTACTTCCCAATCCATCCGCGACACCATCGCAGCAAAAGCTGTACGTGGTTCTTCTTCACTTCGATAATGCCCCTGAATAACAGGTTCCTCATCAAATTGACTACGATACATCTTCATCCAGTCTTCGGGTGCATATAGACTTGCGTGCGGAATCTGCATAGACCAGTGCAAAAAGAATGGTCCATCTTTGTGCGATTCCAGGTAACGTGTGATGTCGTCCATAAATAAATCATGACTGTAATGGGTTCCCTCATGCAACGCATTTCCGGGATAATGAATAACCTCACCATTATGGTATAGCTTTTCTGGAAAATAATGGTGGGCATCTACATGGGTCAGGTATCCGAAGAAGTGGTCAAAACCTTTGGCATTGGGCTGTTCCGGTGTGGTAATACAACCCGTGCTCGCCTTGCCAATCATAGCGGTGTGATATCCGACTGTTTGTAAAAGTTCCGCCACCGTAGTATCTTCGGGAGATGTTCGCAATTGGTAATCTCCATTGCCCCGCACATACGTATTGCCTGAATGTTTCCCTGTGAGAAAACACGCACGAGAAGGCGCGCAAACCGTGCTGCCGGCATAATGCTGTGTAAACATCAACCCCTCAGAGGCCATTCGATCGATGCATGGAGTTTTGATAACTTCCTGGCCGTAACACCCGAGATCGGCATATCCAAGATCATCGGCAAGTATGAATATGATATTGGGACGATCTTCCGGGGTCCCTGCAACTGCTAGAGGGTTAAACATAGCTGCTAAGCCCAAAGTCCCTGTCAGTTTCATAAATGATCTTCGTTCCATAGTACCTCCTTCGAAAAATTGGTATTTAAAGTGGACTCTATTTCCAAGTTGACGTTTTCATGTAATATCGTACAAGTATCAACATGTAAATTGGCAGGTTGTACCTAATGGTCTGAATATGTTTTCATGGTAGCAGGTTGATAGTCACAATTAATACAAAGGGGAACGTCATGAACAATGATGAAAAGAACAACGAGTTAAGTCGGCGTGGTTTTATGGGCAGTTCGATTGCACTGGCTGCAATACCGTTGGGTTTGCATGCCATCAATCAGCAAGCTGCGGCACAACAACAGCCACCAGATGGCGCAGAACAGCTCACACATTACCAGGAAGCGGAGCAGGGAGGCGAACAACATGGACCGCATATCTGGTTACGCTGGAATAATGCGCCACTGGCAAGTTACCGGGCACATCACGGCCAGAAGTATCCCTATTTTTATCCACTCATGGGCCTTGTCTCAGGTCAATCAATGACATCCGAAACCGCACTCCCCTGGCCCCATCACCGTTCCATGTATTTTTCCTGTGACAAAGTAAATGGAAAAAATTACTGGCAACAAGGCCTGGAGCATGGACAGGTATTATCGACCGGCCCCAAGGTGACAGAGGCAACGAGCACTTCAGCTATTATTGAAGATGCCTGTGAATGGCGTGCTCCTGACATGCCGCTTCAGATGACAGACAAACGGAAATATTCCATTGCCATCGACTATCCAAACAAATGGATCATCGATACAGAGATTGAATGGAAGGCCGAGGTCGATATAACGATTGAACGTACCAATCACGCGCTGTTCTCCATACGTTCCGCGATCGATATCTCCACTTGGGGCGGTGGCACCCTGGTTTCAAGTGAAGGGGATGTCGGTGAAGAAGCTACATTCGGCAAGCCCGCACGCTGGTGTGCTTTCTATGGCAAACGTCGACAAGCCAAAGGAGAACCTGTGGAAGGTATTGCCCTGATTGATCATCCCGACAACCCTTGGGAGCCTTGCCCCTGGTTTACCCGGGACTACGGCATGATCTCCCCCATGCCTTTCCAATGGTTAGAAGAACCCTGGCAACTTCCTGCCGGTGAATCTGTCAAACTTAAATATCTCACGGTTATATTTAATGGCGACCCAGAAGAGGCAGGAATTGATCAAATCAGTAATAGCTGGATTGGTACCTGATTTTTAGTACACAGTAACCTGCTGGTACAAGATAATCAATTCACCAGGGCTGGTAGCATTATCAGCCCTGACACAATTAAAAAGCAGAATGACATGCACTAAAAGCTTAACAAGGCAACATCAACGTACTCATGACAAATGACAAAGACCACCACACCTTAAACCGTCGCCTATTTATGGGCAGTTCACTGGCTCTTGCCACGGCATCATTGGGGTTCCAAGCCATGAATCAACAAGCTACAGCACAACAACACCCACCTGAAGGAGCAGAACAACTTACGCATTACCAGGAATCAGAGATAGGAGGCCAACAACATGGCCCGCATATCTGGTTGCGTTGGAATAACGCTTCATTGGCCAGTTACAGAGCACACACAGGCCAGAAGTATCCCTATTTTTATCCGCTTATGGGTTTGGCTTCCGGAATGTCATTAACATCAGAAACTGCGTTACCCTGGCCACACCACCGCTCGATGTTCTTTTCTTGCGACAAGGTAAATGCGGTGAATTATTGGCACCTGGGCCTGGAGCATGGACAGGTATTATCGACCGGCCCCAAAGTGACAGATGCAACGAGCACTTCAGCTATTATTGAAGATGCCTGCGAATGGCATGCACCTGACATGCCGCTTCAGATGACTGACAAAAGGAAATACACCATTACCATCGACTACCCAAATAATTGGATCATCGACTCAGAGATTGAATGGAAGGCTGAGGTTGATATCACCATTGAACAAACCAACCACGCACTGTTTTCGATACGATCTGCTATTGATATCTCTCCCTGGGGTGGTGGCACCTTGGTGTCGAGTGAAGGGGACATCGGTGAAGCGGCCACCTTCGGCAAGCCCGCACGTTGGTGTGCTTTCTATGGCAAGCGACGACAGACCAAAGGAGAACCTGTAGAGGGTATTGCCCTGATTGATCATCCCGACAACCCTTGGGAACCATGCCCCTGGTTTACCCGGGACTACGGCATGATCTCCCCCATGCCATTCCAATGGATTGAAGAACCCTGGCACCTTCAAGCCGGAGAATCCGTTCATCTTAAGTACCGTACAGTCATGTTCAATGGAGATCCAGAAGAAGCCGAGATAGACAAGATCAGTAAAAACTGGACAGCATAGTTAATATATTATAAAAATAATAAGTATACGTCACTTAAGAATTACTATATCACTTGCTATAAGTAGCTTGTAAATCAGGTATAATATTAATGGTACGCTTCCGTGACTACCATGAATCCATGGGAGTTCACATGATGAAACTGTTAAGTTTGTTGTTTGCCATGCTGACTGCATTGTTCGGTTTATCGGGAAATGCCTTTCAGCCATCAATGTATAGCGGAGATTCTGATATGGTTGTGACCATTAGAATTGCTCCGTCTGTGTTAATACTTGACAAGGATCAAGGTGGTGATATTACTGTTCACGTTGAAATTCCTTATACACAAGTAATAAGAGACAGTGTTTTCTTGAGTGGGACACCAGCAAGGGTTATTTTTCCTGACAATCGAGGAAATCTGGTCGCAAAGTTTGATGAAATATGTGTTAAAGAAAAAATTGACTCCGGTTATGTCACCCTGGAACTAAGGGGAGAAGCCACAGATGGTAATACATTTTGTGGCAGCGAAAAGGTGCTTGCAATCTATTGGCGGAATCCGCGTTAATTACCTGCCAAAATGTTTGTCAGCGAAATCCATATAGTGGTTCCAGTCTTCGAGCAGTAGATTATGCCCGCCCTCTCTGATGTGGTAACCGATAGTACCATGGGCTGCTTCACCGGGAGCGGGCATGGTATCAACAGGCATCCCTTCCAGGCCCAGCAATGCATACACCGGTGTGGCATGATAAGCGCCCAGGAATTCTCCCTTGGGGTCTGCCCATCTGTCTTCTACCGCACTAGCCGCGTATACCGGACGTGGAGCCATCAGCGCAAATAACATGTGCTGGTCGATGGGCAGGGCATCTTCATTTTCAGCGAATTCCTGGAAATTGCGGCAGAACCAATAATGGAATCGGTCTTCAGCAGTGATATGGCTGATACGCTCACCAAAACGTCGCCGCGACAATGCGGCACCACCACAACCAGACTCATTGCTGATGGCAATGGCAAAACGTTCGTCTTCTGCACCACCCCATAAAGCAGCCTTTCCACCACGAGAGTGGCCAAGCAACACGACACGGGATTCGTCTATGTTTGCATCCTGTTCGAAGTAATCCAGGGCACGGCTGGCCCCCCAGCCCCAGGCAGCCAAGCCACCCCACGCATCGGCTGGTCGTTCTGCTTCGATATCTTCAAAAAGACTGATTACACCTGTACGATAAGATTCAGCATTATCTGGTGCGATTTCATTCACCTGTACAGCGGCAATGGCATATCCCCGGGCAATAACTTCCTCTACTGGCCAGAATTCAGATTTGGTTTCCCGGGTAGGATCTGTATTTTCACGACCTCTGTTGTTCATTAACAAAAATAAGGGTACGGCCGATTCAGCAGCATTCGGGGCAAACACGATTAACTCGAATGCATGTGTTTTATCTCCCTGACTCACTTGTATATTCACACGACGCATTGTAGCTGCGCCATCCAACGCTTCCACATCTTCTTCAAGCTTCTCAAAAGCGATGTGCTCAGGCGGCCCGGGACGCCGACCGTAAACATGTTCACGGAATAGTTCCAGTATTTCGGTTCGACGTTGCTTGAACCACGCCTCTGCATCATTTACCGGTTCACCATTTTCCAGAACCAATGGGTCAGGCAAGGTATACTCAGGTACATTTTCTTCCTCGTACATTGCCGGATCAGGCGCAGATGAATGTAATAAGGCAATGGACAACAGCATGGCACTGAAACACATTTTGATGACTCCTCATGTTTTGCATACAAAAAATCTGAAACTGTTAGTTGCAAATTGCTTCTCCATCATATCGCACAAGGCATTTTTATGCAACGCCAGCATAAAATCAATTCCAGCAATTTGTTCTGTATTTTCGAAACTGAGGACATACAGGTAGCATCTGGTGACGCTGCTGTGGATAATCAATACATATTCGAATTTGAGGTTATGATATATGGTCGAAATTATTCCAGAAATTGGTCTGTGCAGTATATGTAAATTTGCCCGGGCAATACGGCATCCACGGGGCGGTGCATCCTATTGGCAATGTAGTCTGGCAGAACAAGATTCCAATTTCCCGCGTTATCCTGGTCTTCCAGTTATTCAATGCATGGGATTCATAAAGTCAGAAAACAAATCTCAAAACAATGCCAATTCTAGTGGGGAGTTCAAATAAAAAAATGAATAATGCCAGTCCATCAACAAACACACTAGAAACACCCCAAGTTTTACCGGACAACTTGCATCAACTCTGTGTAGTAATACCAAGCTACAACGCGGGTACCCGATTGGCTCCGGTCGTCAAAGGTGTACAGCAAGTCGGGGTGCCATTTATTGTAGTCGATGATGGCAGTTCCGATGGGTCAGTATCCGCGTTATCACTACCAGATGAGAACGTCCTCCATCTGCCTGAGAACCGCGGTAAAGGGCACGCGCTTTTGGCCGGATTCCGTAAAGCTTTGGAAAACAACGAAATCGCTGCAGCATGTGTGGTTGATGCCGATGGCCAGCATAACCCACAAGATATCCCCCGCTTCTGGGCAACATATAAGAGCAGTGAAGCAGATTTCATTACAGGAGTGCGGAGCCGTGCTGGAACTTATGTACCGCTACGTAGTCGCTTCGGAAACTGGCTTACCGTTCATGTAACTAGCTGGTTATTAGGGCGGCGCTTGCCCGATACCCAATGTGGCTTTCGATTGATGTCGCGTCATTTTACAGAAACCGTGTTGCAGGAAGTGGATGGCGGGCGTTATGAAACCGAGATGGAAATCCTGGTTTTGGCTATTCGCCGGGGATTCAGTCTTGAGCAAGTTTCCATAGCCACTGTGTATGAATCTGGTAATCCTTCATCGCACTTTAATAAATTCTTGGACTCCTATCTGATATACCGTCGTCTTTGGGCAGCGATAAGAAAATATCGTCGGAAAACTTGATGAGAAAAACAACGCAGATCAATATTACCCTTAAACACTTTTGACAGTTGTATCATCGGCACTCTATCATGGATTCAAAATATGACTAACGTAGTATTTTTATCACAATCAACCTTGGAGTTCCAGCATGCGAATTTCAGCAATACCACCTACCATTCTAAGCATCTTTCTGTCCTTTATGATTTCGCACAATACCATAGGAGAGGAAACCACCATGCGTCTGGGGCTAATTGGGCTTGACACATCTCATGTTATCTCATTTATCAGCCTGTTGAATGACCCAGTACATGCAAACCATGTACCAGGCGCAAAAATCGTAGCAGGATACAAAGGGGGCAGCGACGATTTCCCGCCAAGTTACGAACGCATTGACAATTTTACACAACGCCTCGTGGAGGACTGGAATATCACGCTCTACGATACGATAGAAGAATTGTGTGAGAATGTTGATGCTGTTTTTCTGACTTCGGTGGATGGCCGACAACACCTGGATCAGGCACGGCCAGTAATTACCGCGGGTTTACCACTTTTTGTCGACAAGCCATTCACAGGATCATTAGCTGAAGCGATTGAATTATTTAAATTGGCAGAAACACATGAAGTTCCGCTGTTTACTTCATCTGCCTTGCGTTTCTGGGAGCCGGTTGTTGAAATGGGAAGCTTGGAAAATATCCAGGGTGCTACATCTGTCGGCCCCTGCTCGTACCAGCCAGGCATACCCGATTTATACTGGTACGGTATTCACGGTATTGAAGTATTGTTCAGCATTATGGGGCCAGAGTGCATCGAAGTGACTCATATTCACACCGACAATACGGATCTGATTGTAGGCAAATGGCTTGACGGTAGAATTGGCACCTATCGGGGCATACGAAATGCGGCCTCACCATTTCGCCTCACCGTTTATGGTGCCGATGAGGTAGTTGACCAGGAACTCAGCGGTAATTATCAAGGATTGATGGAAGCCACTTTGGAGCTTTTCCGAACTGGAAAACCAGCTGTATCCCGGGAAGAAACACTGGCGATATTTGCATTCATGGAAGCTGCCGCAGTCAGTAAACGCCAGGGAGGAATTCCGGTATCCATGCAGGACACACTTGATGCCGCACAAAAATAGAAAACTTTATCGATTGCAACTAATAATAATGAACATCATGCGGTGAATCAGCATCCAAAAAAATTACTGTAACGTATGCTACAAGGACCACACCATGTCACACTATCCAGATTTAAGTATCATTCTCACGTATGCTGTCAGGTTAATGGTAATACCAATCTTAGTCACAACATTATCATCCCATGCGGAGGAGCATACTTTGGACCCCGCTTTATTAACACCTCACCCACCTGAAGAACGCTTGGTGGGTATTGCTTACCAGACCTGGTTCCCTCCCACCAACTGGAACCATGTTTGGGGAACACCGGAACTGGGACATTACCGCTCTGATGACCGGGAAATCATTCGGAAGCATGCGGAGTGGCTTTATGATACCGGAGTAGATTTTATATGGATAGACTGGTCGAACAATGTGGACCATGATCCTGGTTTACCTCCTGGAGAACCTGTTCTGGACGCGAATGGTGAGCGTTATTTGGCAAATCGGCCGGATATACTGGCAATAGAGACGGCTACTGAAATTGTGTTCGAGGAATATGCAAAGCTGGAGCAACGGCCCAAGATTGCCATTTTTGCAGGTGCACAACCAGCAGCCTCAGCCGATGATGGAAGATTGCAGAAGAAAGCAGATCAGATTTACGACACCTTTATTGCGAATCCTGAGTATCGAGACCTTTATGTAGATTACCTGGGCAAACCGCTGCTGGTCGTCTATGTTGGTACCCCTTCACCTTGGCGGTCAGGAACTGCAAACTGGGACGATCCACGCTTTACCGTACGATGGATGACTGGTTTCATCACAGAGCAACCCAATCTAAGAACAGAAGACCGCATCAGTAAATTTGGATATTGGTCCTGGGAAGACCGTGGTGCCCAAACCTATACCGTACATGATGGCAAGCCTGAGTCTATGGTGGTCGTCGCCAGCTGGCGCAAACAAGCCGAACCAGGCGAAGCGAGTTACATCCCGGCTCGTGGCCGATTGGGAGGCGCCACATTCAGGGAACAATGGGCACGAGCCCGAGAAATCGGCCCAAAGTTTGCCATGGTAGTATCCTGGAACGAATGGACCCTCGGTGAAGCGGTTGATGCGGAGATCAGCAAAGATATCGAACCTTCCCTGGAGCATGGGCATTTTTATCGTGAGCTATTAAAAGAAGAGATTGTGCGATTCAAATTTAATAGACAATAAAGACTATAATTATTTGCGGGATTATAAACTTAATTCCTTTTTTTACATTCCGCTGCAAACGGCCTACCATTTGGTATCTTAAAACGCAAAAAGCAACCAAAAAGTAGCTTATCTAGATTATATAGTTCTAGCCTGTACAAAAAGGAAACCTCTATCAACCGGGTTTCGCTCTCTTCATGGCAGGCTTTACTATGAAAATTGTGCTTTTTGAGCCTCATTTTGCCCATTTATGATTGCTTAGTAATTTATAATGCTGCATCTCAATTATTGGCATCATAATTGCTCATTTTGGAAATGGTGTCCATTTCATCCTGAAATGGCAAATAACTTTGGGCAAACCTATTGGAAAACCTTTTGGCAACCCTTTAACTCAGGAGATAAAAATATGAGTGGTAGTCAAGCCAGACTGCAGGCTATTTGTGCAGTGAATAACTACACCCCCATTTCGGAACCATTAAATTTTGCCGAGACTTCAATCAGCGAATTGTTCGGGGTTAATGTTTTCAGCAAAAAAGTAATGAAAGAACTACTTCCCAAGCCAATATTTAAGTCACTGGTCAAGACCATAGAAACTGGTGAAAAGCTTGACCCCTCTGTGGCAGATGTCGTAGCCAATGCGATGAAAGATTGGGCTATACAACGGGGTGCCACGCACTACACTCACGTTTTTTATCCTCTTACGGGCCAGACAGCCGAAAAGCATGATAGTTTTCTTTCTCCAGACGGTCAAGGCGGCGCAATTTCTGAATTTAGCGGCGAAGCATTGATTCAAGGGGAGCCAGACGCATCCAGTTTTCCATCAGGTGGTCTGCGGGTAACATTTGAAGCACGCGGCTATACAGCTTGGGATGTTACGAGTCCGGCTTATATATTGGAAAATCCCAATGGCACAACGCTGTGTATACCAACGGCATTTGTGTCTTGGACGGGAGAAGCACTGGACAAAAAGACGCCGGTATTGCGTTCCATGCAAGCACTCAACAAACAGGCCGCACGGATACTTAAGTTGTTTGGGCACAGTGATCCCGGTGTGGTAACGTCAACGGCAGGAGCTGAACAAGAATACTTTTTGGTGGACCGTAATTTCTTCTTCGCACGCCCGGACCTGGTTACTGCCGGTCGCTCTTTGTTCGGAGCACCTTCGCCCAAAGGACAGGAGTTTGACGACCATTATTTTGGAGCAATTCCGGACCGTGTACTTGCATTCATGCTGGAATCAGAACGGGAACTATTCAAACTGGGGATACCAGTTAAAACGCGGCACAATGAAGTGGCACCAGGTCAGTTTGAAATTGCACCTGTGTTTGAAAATGCCAATGTAGCAACAGACCATCAGCAACTGACCATGATAACGTTACGCCGTGTCGCACAAAAATACGGCATGACTTGCCTGACGCACGAAAAGCCATTCAAAGGTGTAAATGGCTCAGGCAAGCACGTTAACTTCTCAATTGCCAGCAGCACCTTGGGCAACTTGCTGGACCCGGGTGAAACGCCACACGAGAATGCTCAGTTTCTCATATTCTGTACTGCGGTAATTCGCGCAGTGAACAAGTACTCAAAACTGTTGCGCGCTGTCGTAGCTTCTGCAGGAAATGATCACCGTCTAGGTGCAAATGAAGCGCCGCCAGCCATTATATCTATCTTTCTTGGCGAGCAACTGACCGATGTATATGAACAATTAAAGCTGGGCAATGCAACTGCTTCCAAGCAAGCGGGTACCTTAACCATCGGTGTGGATACCCTACCTTCATTGCCCAAGCATTCTGGAGACCGCAACCGCACCAGCCCATTTGCATTTACCGGTAACCGTTTCGAATTCAGAGCAGTAGGATCAAACCAATCAATCGCAGGACCGCTGGTGGCTATGAACTCCATCATCGCAGAGTCCCTGGACTATATGGCAACCTACCTTGAAGATGCAGTGAAAAAGGACCCCAAGAGTCTCAACAGCACCATACAGGTCTTGTTGAAAGAATTGATAACGGAACATCAGAACATAATTTTCAACGGAGATGGCTATTCTGAAGCCTGGCACAAAGAAGCAGAGCAGCGTGGCCTGCCTAATTTGAAGAACTCGGCAGAAGCTTTGCCCATGATAACGGACCCGGAAAATGTCGCTCTTTTTGAAAAATACAATGTACTCTCCAAGAGAGAAGTTGAAAGCCGCCAAGAGATTTATCTGGAACAATATTGCATGGCGGTTATCGTTGAAGCAAAGCTCATGCTTGAAATGGGTCGTACTATCATTTTCCCTGCCGCGGTCCGGTATCAAAATGAACTTGCCGGTACCTGTAGCCATCTGAAACAATTGGGTTATGAATACGACACCAAAACCCTGGACCAGGTTATCAAATTGATCAACGGTCTGGAAAGCAGCCTGAACGAACTCGAAGCCAAGATGCAAATCAAGGTTGAGGGCATGATTGAAGAAACCAATTATGTATGTTATACGTTGCTTCCAGCTATGAATCAGGTAAGGCATTATGCAGACGAACTGGAAGGTTGGGTAGCAGATGACTTGTGGCCTCTGCCGACCTATCAGGAAATGCTGTTCATCAAATAACAATTAAAACAAACAGCGTTATATCTCCCCTCTGGCAGCACCATCTCGTTTCCCCCTTTTCGAGGTGGTGCTTCACATTTTGAAATTTTTAAAAATGGTGTAACGCAAAAAAGCCCGAGAGACATCTTAACAAGCATTTTCTCGGGCTTATATGCGTTTCGATTTCGCATATAGTGGTGGATTAGTTGCTGCGCAGCATTACTACAATATCATCTACAAATTCTGGAAGTTCAACACGAACCTGATCGCCATCCTGGGTAAAATCAGCGTCAACGAGTTCTCCCGTCCGGGGTTGAAACAGTGAAACACTGCCCAGGTATTCGGGAGCTTGGAGTACTACTTGAGAAGCTGCGTAGGTGTTGTTCCAGGTATGTGAACCACATTCAAGATAGACAAGATGCAGTTCGGGAGATCGCATTCCATAAGCTTGTGGCGTAACAGTCTCAGATAAAATAATGCTGTCATCGACAACCAAAGCGGGCCACTGGTCTTTGATCATGTTCCAAAATGCTCTCAGTGCTTCGGCGTATTGCGGCCAGTATTCCATATCGCGATAATCAGCACGATCTATGGGTGTTTTCCAATAACAGCCTATGGATTGCAAATTGGAGAACATGCTGCGATAGCACAACGTGCGGTATCGGGTCTGATGTTCTGGTCCCACTTGTGATTCATCCAGAAACATATAATCTTCACGGTGATTGCGACCATCGCTGGGTCGTACACTCACGATAGGTTTCTGGAAGGTATCAAAGGCCTGCCTGGCGTGTGCTGGACTTTTCAGCTCATTAAACATAATGATGTCGAAGTGATGTGCGTAAGGCCCAAAACGTTCCGGAGTATAATGATGCTCGGAATCTACACCTACCAGGAAGTGCCAATCGTTTTCTACTTCCCATTCCCGAATCCACCGTACTACCTCAACCGCCCATTCCAGGGTACCCATTTCATTCCCAAGCTCGTTAATCACATCAATCATGATATTCTTCCGCCCTTTGACGGCATCCAGGATACGTGTCACCCACTCCCGCTGGTGTTCCCGCGCTCGGCTGTCCGCTGGTGCATCAATATATTGACGGCCACGGCTGAATTCATTGGTCCAATCGTTGATATTGTTCTGTGGATTAATGTAGTTCGCTTCCCAGCGTGTAGCTCCTGCCTTAAAAAAAACTATCTGCCAAAGTTGCAGGTGAACTATGATGTCCAGTTCTTCCAGCCGAGCAAGATTATTACGAAGCATAGTAAAATAGGCATCATTGAACCGATCCACATCCCACAGCTCTTCATCTTCACTTCTATGAAATGGCTGCTGCTCACAAGGTGTTCCCCAGGCAACCATCGGTATGGAAGTGGGATAAGCACGTATCAGGTTCATACCATGGCTTTTCTGCCAGGTAGCCCAACGTTCCAAATCCGCGGCACCTGCCAGGGTCCTGGCTTCATCCGCTGGACCAAAGGCAAATAATGGTTCTCCATCATAGGTTAAATAGGGCTTGCCTTCTGGCCCTTGCGCGATTTCCAGCCCATTACCTTGTGCATTTACATTTGACATAAATGCGGCTATGAAAATAACCACAACAGCAAAACGACAAAACATGAGATACGCCTCCAATTATTTTGTGCAAATTTTTTTGTGCATATTTGCGTACTTCCCTCAGATTTAGAACTAACAAATAATCAGCTCCATTCTTGATTATGCCTGATATTTTTGAATAGTTTCATTATGAAATTATCATTACAACATTTTGTATCTATTCCGACTTGATTTATGAAGTGCATCTAGAAAACAATGCATGTATTCAAACAACACTTTCGATATCGAATAAACCCGTTTTAATCCTGTGGAGGACACATATAATGAGCTGCATCTTGCTTTTTTGTAGCCTGATAGGAGTATTTACTGCTGAGACGCCGATTGCACGCTGGTCAGGAGCTGAATTGGATGGTGGCGCCGCATCCGTTTTTGGCTCTGTGCATTACAATGTAGGTGGTGTAAATTTTATTTACGCGGAGGGCACCGGACTGAATACCATGTCAGCCAAATTCACACTGACACAGGTACCTGAAACTGAATTGGCTCTGTATTTATTGGCACGGCAGGATGATTCTGAAAACGATGTGCCGATACAAATCTTGTTGAACGATCAACTAATATATGATGCATTGAGTACGCATGACCGTAATTCTTTCGACTGGAAGTCACACAGCATACCCGCGGGCATGATACACGCGGGAGAAAATCTCCTAGAAATAAAGAACATTGCTATGGAAGGCAGTGCGGGTATGCCGCCCTGGTTCATGGTGTCCAGAATAGTGATTGCGAGCAGTGCATTTGACCCGACAGCCCCACCACCATTTTCTGAAAATGTGTTTATCGATTGGCCCTTACCGGAACCTGTAATACCAGATCTAGTTACACTGGAAGCATCAGGCGGATTCCCATTACGCGGTACCAAAGGCTGGTTATGGACGGTTGATCAGTATCTGGATGAAGTAAAACCACTGGCAGAGATGGGTGGAAATTTTTTGATGATCTGTTATGGCTCGATGTGTGACATTGAAAACTACCCCTGGGGACATCCGCAGTGTAATCGGTGGTGGGAACCGCTTCCCGATAATAAAAAAGCAGACTACGAGCAATTGCTAGCTCTGTGCAAAGAACATGACATTGAGTTGTGCCTGAGTTTTAATCCGAATCTGGGAGCACAGCGCATTTTAGATTATTCCAGTGATGCGGATTTTGAAGAACTCTGGCAACATTACGCATGGATGGCAGAATTGGGAATGAAATGGTTCAGCCTGGCACTGGATGACATCCATGAGGGAATTGATGCCGCGGGCCAGGCGCATGTAGCAAATCGCCTGTTCGAACGTTTGCGCGGAATGAACCCGGAGGCAGAATTGATTTTCTGCCCTACCCATTACTGGGGAGATGGAACTCCTGCCACCGACCGACCGTATCTGGAGGAATTGGGCAAAATTTTGCATCCGGAAATTTATGTATTCTGGACAGGCGATGCGGTAGTCACACCGAAAATTACGCTGGAGGCTGCAATGTCCTACAGGGAAATCGTGGGGAACCCATTGATTATCTGGGACAACTATCCTGTGAATGACAGCGCCCCTACCCTGCATCTTGGACCTGTGACCGGTCGCGATCCCCGTTTACCTGAAGTATGTTTTGGTTATATGGCAAACCCACTGCACAAAGAAAACAGGATAAACAGGCTGCCATTGATGACAATGATGGCCTACGCAAAACATCCTGTGTCCTATAATCCCGCGCAAGCTATCGTAAATGCGATTCACAGTATAGCTCAAAATGAATCACAACAACGCACCCTTAAAGATTTGATAGAACTGTACCCGGGCATGCTAGTATATGATCGTGGTACAGGATTCAATCCTGTGATGACATTGTTTCAGCAGTTTCTGGATACACCCCACCAGCGTCATCTGGCAGAACTGTATTTACGCCATGTGCAAGATACAATGAAACGGCTTGATACTTATTTTGATCATTATTTTGTAGGAGCACTGGGCACACTGCGACACAATATCGCTACCATGGAAGGTGCATATGAACAGCGCTATGGGCACCTCCCGGAATGATACTGTTTTTAACCTATTCAACAATTTAAGGAAGTACAAAATGAATGAACCATTGGATGGCAACACTGGTACGCAACAGCCAGGAACCGGTATGACCCGCAGGCAGGCTCTCAAAGTCGGTGGAGCAGCCGTGGCAGGCATGACGATTGCCGGATATCATTCCCCGCAAGTACATGCTACTGAAAAAAAGATACGAATCGGTGTGGTAGGAGGAGGTTTTGGCGCTCAGTTTCCCTGGCATGAGCACCCAAATTGTGAAGTGACTGCGGTGAGTGATCTCCGCCCGGAGCGCCTGGCTGGGTTACGTGACCGATACCAATGTGACAACACCTATAAAAGCCTGGAAGAGCTGGTAAAGGACAAGAATGTCGATGCAGTTGCGGTCTTTACTGAAGGCACCATGCATGTACCACACGCACTAGAAGCCTTTAAACATGGGAAACACGTTATTTCAGCGGTTCCGGCTTGTTACGCGACGCTGGAAGAAGCTGAGATGTTGCTTGAAGGTGTTGAAAGCACCGGTCTGACCTACATGATGGCAGAAACAAGTTACTTTCAGCAGTTTACCATTTCTGCCCGCAAGTTTGCCGAAGCGGGAGATTTTGGAACCATTTTTTATGCGGAATCAGAGTATCAACACGACGGACTGGACGCGCTTTTTTTTGAAAATGGGAAACCGACCTGGAGACATGGCTTGCCGCCTATGTATTACCCCACCCATTGTACCGCACACATGGTTGGTGTTACTGGTGAACGACTGACCGAAGTGGTGTGCCATGGCTGGGGAGATGACAGCCCTTTGTTGAAAGGCAATGCCCATAACAACCCATTCTGGAACCAATCTGCTATGTTCAAAACAGAACTTGGCCATGGCTTCCGGGTAAATATCTGGTGGCATGGTGCCCATCGTGGTGCAGAACGAGCACAATGGATTGGGGACAAAATGAGTTTTTATGCTCCACACGCTAACGGACTCGGTCCTATCCTCATTCACGGTGCCCGGGAAGAAGAAACCGATGATGCCGGTTTCGTACGTCATGCACAGCAAATGGAAGCCTACAAGCAGCCCCACTGGTGGGCCACAGACATGCTGCCGGAATCATTACGTAGCGACAGTGGACACGATGGCTCCCATAACTTTCTGGTACACGAATTTATCGACTCATTGATCAACGAACGCAGACCAGCAGTGAATATATATGAAGCTTTAAACTATACCGTACCAGGACTTATCGCGCATCAATCTTCATTACGAGATGGTGAGCTCCTGAAGATTCCTCTGTTTACTGCTAAATAAATGTAAGCAAAACCATAAAATATTATTCGCAATTCGATGCCCACAGCCAGGTACATGACTGTGGGCATATTGATTTTGAGGTATTTACAAAGTGGGTCTTTAATTGAATAAACGCCTCTATGCTACCTTCTATATGAATGTTGTCCTGTCAAGGTGTCAATGAGCGAGATTGAAAAGAATTTCAGACGGCAGGCATAACAAGAGAATGTAAGTACGTGTCTTGGCTGGCATAAATGCGTCCGACAGCCATGGCGAGAATTACCACGAGGATAAGGCCGCAGCACTGGGAGCATTCAACGCCTTTGCCCAGGACCGGGGTTATCCCAGAAATAGGGGTTAATTGAGCTAACCCAACTTCCGCAGTTGTCCTCTGATATTATATAAAACAGGCTAATTTT
>CAZIDP010000011.1:0-98146 GCA_964537975.1 uncultured Nitrospirales bacterium
TCCGATCCAATAAAATCAACCATTTACAAATATAACTGCGGAAGTTGGGCTAAGGTGCGTGGTGTGGTGGGCTTCCCGCCACCCTGTTCCTATCGCGGAGCGATTACAACGCCGTAGCGCGGGGTAAGGCCAACGGCCGCCACCCCGGGTTAGTAGTGCCCCCCAACACCGCACCCCGTAGGGCGTGCCAGCAAAAAAAGAATTCAAACTGTCATCCGCAGATTACGCCGATGGACACAGATTTTTTATGAATGGAAGAGATACGTAGACCTATGCGTTCTTTGGTACCTTGATAGCTGCACACCTTGCTGCTGCCCCGTTTATGTCTACCAAATGACTACCCAGGCGTAGCCTCTTTCACGTCAGTACCGCGCAGGCGGGAACCCAGTAAGGCATAATACTAGCACATTATTATATAATTTCCTAACAAGCAAACCCACCTACGAGATCAACAAAATGCATGCTAAAGCTGTACCCTCAACTACCTCTCTGGATACCCACCTGCGTGGGCATGACGGTTTTCGTGGATATGATGGAGATGGTGCACAACCGACGGAGCGTAGAGTATGTCCCGCCACCCTCTCCCTATCGCGAAGTGATTACAGTGCCATAGTGCTGGGTAAGGCCAACGGCCGCCACCCCGGGTTAGTAGCGCCTCCTAACTCCGCACCCCGGAGGGCGTGCCAGCAAAAAAAGAATTCAAGTCACATTTCGCGCACCTTCTAGATACCCGTCTGCATCCTATGAATGGAAGGAAAAGCATGTGGAATACTGTGTTGCTAATTCAGTACCAAATGCCGCAATTGCCAAGCAAATTTGAGCAGGCCCGAGCTATCTGGGAGTTATCTTGTCTATTTGACATAATTCATGCCTGATTGCTATACTTTCTAAAAATATGTCGGGTTGATCTGGATTACTGCATTTGATAAACGAAATGCAGGGTAGGTTGGTGTTTGTTTCAGGATATAATTCATAGAAACTCCCACAATAAACAACCGGCATAATGCGATTTTGGATTGGGGCGTCGCCAAGTGGTAAGGCACCGGTTTTTGGTATCGGCATTCGTTGGTTCGAATCCAGCCGCCCCAGCCATTTTTTTATTTTTCCCACTTTGTTTTGCCGAGAGAGGTGTTTTCCGTTGGCGTATACAAGTGACATGAAAGTACTTAGCGGTACTGCATCTGAAGCGTTGACGGAAGGTATTTGCGCTTTTCTGGATATCGAGCCCTCCCGGTCTGTGGTAGACACATTCAGTGATGGCGAGATCAAGGTTCAGATTGGTGAAAATATCCGAGGGCGAGATGTGTTTCTGGTAAACAGCACTTCGCCTCCAGTTAACCGCCATCTTATGGAACTCCTCATCTTAATTGATGCGGCAAAGCGGGCATCGGCAGAGCGGATTACCGCTGTGATACCGTATTTTGGTTATGCACGTCAGGACCGCAAAGACAAGCCAAGGGTACCTATTGCCGCAAAGCTGGTGGCCAATCTATTGACTGCCGCCGGGGCAAACCGTATATTGGCAGTAGATTTACATTGCGGGCAGATTCAAGGTTTTTTTGATATTCCTGTCGACCATTTGTCTGCCGGGGTAGTGTTTTACAGCTATCTGAGCGAGATGGAAGAAAGCGAAAACTTGGTTGTGGTATCTCCGGATACTGGCAGTGTGGCCCGTGCACGTGATTTTGCCAACCGGCTCGGAACACCATTGGCTATAGTCGATAAACGGCGTCCTTCAGACAATATGTCTGAGGTCATGAATGTTATTGGTGATGTGCATGGAATGCATGCGGTTTTGTTGGATGACATGATCGACACCGCCGGGACGTTGGTAAAAGCTGCGCAGGCAATACATGAAAATGGTGCATTGAGTGTTCGGGCGTGCGCGACGCACCCGGTGTTCAGTGGTCCGGCATTGGACAACATCATGCAATCGGTGTTGAAAGAAATTCTAGTTAGTGACTCCATTCCCCTGACGCCCAGAGCGCAGGCGAATCCAAAAATAAAGGTGTTGACACTGGCCCCGCTGATCGGGGAAGCAATACGAAGAATTCACAAGGATGAATCGGTAAGCAGCCTGTTTAAATAACAGGGGGCGATTTGTCCGATTCCGGAGGCAAGAAAGAACCATGGAAATCAGTACATTAGATGTCAAAGTGCGGGACGGTCGTGGAAAAGGCGCTTCCCGGCAACTTCGAATGAAAGAGTACATCCCTGCGGTGGTGTATGGTCTGGAGAAAGATGCGTTAAGCGTCTCGTTAAACCAGAAAGCGTTTAACAAATTGGTCGAGGTGGCAGGACAACACGCCCTGGTACAACTGGATGTTACGGAGAACCCCGAACTCAGTGGACCGACCATGATTCGTGGTTTGCAAAGGCACCCGATTAAAGACCACATCATCCATGTGGATTTTTTACGCATTGACCTCACCAAAAAATTGACTACATCTGTCCAGGTACATCTGGTTGGACAAGCCAAAGGGGTTGTTGCTGGTGGTGTTGTTGATCATCAATTGCGTGAAGTTGAAATTGAATGTCTCGCAAATGACGTACCTTCGGAAATCAAGGTCAATATTGCAAATCTTGACATCGGGGACAACCTGCACGTAAGTGACTTGAAGATATCGCGTAATATCACATTGATAACAGAAGCCGATCAGGTCATAGCATCAATTCATGCACCGCGTGCGGTTGTCGAAGAAACAGAAGATATGGAAGAGAGCGTTGAAGTTCCCTTGGTTGGTGAAGAAGCTTCAAGCGAAAACGAATAAGATCAATCTAATATTAGCAAACGGGATGGAACCCTTAAACAGGGTATCTGTCCCGCATTTATCTGTAGCATTTCGGGATATATCCTTGTGAAGGTAATTGCAGGTCTCGGGAATCCCGGGCCAAAATACAAATATACCCGGCATAACTTGGGGTTTCGGGTAGTGGAAACGCTTGCCGGAATACTGCATACTGACTTTGATCGCGAAAAGCATCAAGGTTTGATAGCGCAAGCGTTGATTAAACAGGAAAAACTGCTGCTGGTTAAGCCGTTGACCTTTATGAACCGCAGTGGCGATTGCATTGCACCGCTGATCAGGAATAAAATTCAAGAACCGGAGTCTTTACTGGTGGTGGTGGATGATGTGAATCTTCCTATTGGTAAGTTACGTTTTCGTGCTGGAGGCAGCGCGGGTGGCCATAACGGTTTAAAGTCAATTATCGAGCGAATCGGCACCAATGAATTTCACAGACTGCGCATGGGCGTTGGTAGTGATAATAGCGGTGTGGATTTGGCTGAACATGTGTTGTCAACATTCCACCCTGATGAAAAGGCAGAAGTTGAAGCCATGTTGGAACGCGCAGCTGAAGCGGTGTGCTGTTGGGTACGAGAAGGCATAGAATGTGCCATGTCCCGATACAATCAAGGTTAACCTGATTCGCTGTGTTTTCGCTTGTTTTCAAGCGCAAGTAAACAACGTATAGACAAGCAGAATTTGTATCCGGAATGCTTCCTTCTGTAAACTGCTCCTGCGAAAGGTTTTGACAATTGAAAACGAAAAAACACATTATCAGCGTTCTGGTGGAAAACCATTTTGGTGTGTTGGCCCGGGTATCCGGCATGTTCAGTGCACGAGGATTCAACATTAACAGTTTGTGTGTCGGCGAGACCGATGACCACACAATTTCCAGGATGACCGTCGTAGTTCATGGTGATGACAGTGTGCTTCGACAAATTATCCAACAGTTGAACAAGCTGGTGGATGTTATAGAAGTTCATGATCTCACTAATGAAACTTTTGTCGAGCGTGAATTGGTGATAGTGCGGGTACGTGCCGAAGCCAGTCATCGTAGTGAAGTGGTGGAGATGGCCAGTATTTTTCGTGCGAAAGTAGTTGATGTCGGGCAGAACACCTTGACAGTAGAAGCTACAGGAGCCGAAGGCAAAATTCAAGCTTTTATTGATATGATGCGTACCTTCGGGATTCTGGATTTAGTGCGTACTGGCGAGATTGCCATACCCCGCGCTACAACCGTGGAACAGCAGCAGTCGACAGCCAAAGTCTCCTGACGCCGTCTTCTGACGCTATAGATATAACGTATAATAAGATGCATTTGCAATGATGCACCAGTGCTGGCATTTGCTCTCGCATCCATTACGTTTAACAGTTGAATGTAGATTTTTCGGTCATTTTAACAGTATGTAAACACTCCTGGGTACACAGGCACGGATTTGTGTCTGGCTTTTTCAGGCAATTCGGCGGGACTTCCGTCCGGTCGAAAACGATGACATCTGACGAATACAACAAGAAAGCTTTGAGAATGCACCAGAATACACGCTATATGCAAGCCCGTCTGGTGTCGGGAAACAGATGTATTCCCAATGCAACCTGTACACATACAGGCAAAACAGGTTTTGATATGCTAATAATGTTCTGGCAGGGAGTCTTCTCCCCCGGATTTGCAGGTGCAATTCACTCGGCAGTTCCCCTTTTTACCAGTACAACCGCAGCCCCTGATGGCTGCGGTTTTTTTGTGTCTTTACCGCATGCGATATATCCCAAATCAAGCCCGGTAAGTGACTGCGGGGCAGGAGGTTTGTTTCATTGAAAAAACTGTTGCAATTACAAGCGATAGATCTTAAAATCGAAAAATATCTGGCACGGGAAAAGGAAATTCCCATGCAAAAAGAAAAGTTTAATATCAAATTGCAACGCTTGACAAAAGAATTAGAAGAAAGTGAACAGCGCTGTAAAACTTTAAAGCTTGAGCAACGTTCTTGTGAAGGTGATATAGAACAACGTCAGGCGGATATCCGAAGCAAAGATGCCAAATTGATGTCGGTAAAGCGTAATGAAGAATACCAGGCACTTCTGCACGAAATGGAATTGTTAAAAAAGCAGATTGGCTTAAAAGAAGAACGCATTTTGAGCATCATGATGGATTTAGAGGCATCGGAGGCGCAGTACGAAGAGGACAAAAAGCGTATAGCACGCGAGCAAGCAGAAATTGAAGAGGAATTAAAAAATATTGACGAAGAACTGGCCAAAGCAATCGCGGAACGCCAGGAATTGGAAAAGAAATTGCGTCCTCTTGCTGATACTATCGAACCCAAGTTGCTATCACAATACAAGCGAATTCGCCGGGCTAAAAAAACTGGAGCAGTAGTAGTTCCATTACATGGAGAAACCTGTTCCGGATGTCATATGATGATACGAGCTCAGATAGTAAATGAAATACTGGCCGCGCACAAGTTTCATCCATGCAGCTATTGTGGTCGTCTGCTATATGCGGATGATGTCATGGAAAATGAAGCGTTGGCTTAAAAAACGTACACGTAAAGGAAACACAAGCCGTGTTTTTCAAACGAACAAAATTTTTATCCAGGGGTTCCAAGCATGTAGTCCCCGACGGGTTGTGGGTTAAATGCCCTGGATGTAAGCAAACGGTATACAAAAGCGAGGTTGAAGCCAATAACCAGGTATGTCCTTCCTGTGGACATCATTATCGCCTTGGCGCACGAAAGCGGATTGAGCTACTTGTAGATGGCGGTTCTTTCCAGGAAACTCACACCAACTTGCGCACGGCAGACCCGCTGGAATTTGCTGTTGGCGAGGAAACATATACCCAGCGTGTGGAGCGAGCACGAAATCAGTCGGGCATGAATGAGGCCATCGTCACCGGTTTCGCCTCGATAGAAGGAGTACGCATTTCCATAGGTGCCATGGAACCGTCCTTTATTATGGCCAGTATGGGCTCGGTACTAGGCGAACAATTCTGCCGGATGTGCGAGGAAGCCGTTCGAGAAAAGACCCCGGTGATCATGTGTGCCGCTTCTGGTGGCGCCCGCATGCAGGAAGGAATTCTTGCTTTGATGCAAATGGCCAAGACCACCGATGCAGTCCGGCGATTGAATGAAGCGGGTATACCCTACATTGTCATTCTTACCGATCCGACAACAGGCGGTGTATATGCAAGTTTTGCGAGCCTGGGCGACATTACGCTTGCTGAGCCCAAAGCTTACATCGGATTTGCCGGAGCACGTCTGATTGAAGGGGCATTAAAAGTCAAGCTGCCCGACGGTTTCCAACGATCAGAATACCAGTTTGAGAATGGTTTCATTGATCAGATACTCAAACGTTCTGAGTTACGTGCGTACCTGGCCAAATTATTGCGTTACCTGTCTCCAGATGCCACCTTGCTGGACTGGGAACCACCGGTAACTCAGGTTGTCCCGGAGGAACCCGCGGAAGAATCGGTTGAACAAGCGACGAAAGCTTCTGTGGAAGGCACATGACAAACCCGATTCTCATTGAACAAAATGATTTGCGTGAATACTTGCTGGGCCTTGCTTTTCATGGCATAAAGCTGGGTTTGGACAATATCCTGCATTTACTGGAAGAAGCGGGTAACCCACATATTGATTTCCCGGCGGTACATGTCGCAGGCACCAATGGCAAAGGGAGTGTGGTCGCGTTTCTGGATGCCATGATTCGTGCCGCAGGCTACAATACTGGCCGTTTTACCAGCCCCCATCTGATTGATCTATCAGAGCGGTTTATTCTAAATGGTGTGCCGGTAAATGAAACGTCGCTGCTGGAAAATATTTCTTTTTTTAAGCATATTGCCGACGGCATGCCCCACTACCCGACTTTTTTTGAGATGAATACTGCTATGGCGTTTCGCCTGTTCCGACAAGCAGGTGTGGACCTGGGGCTGATTGAAGTCGGTATGGGGGGGCGTCTGGATTCGACCAATGTACTGATGCCATACAGTACCGCGGTGACCAATATCGGTCTTGAGCATACCCGATACCTGGGAGATACCCTGGGCAAGATTGCCTTTGAAAAAGGCGGGATATTCAAGCCGGAAACACCGGCAGTCATCGGTGAGACACACCCGGAAGCTTTATCGGTTCTGCTGAACCTGGCCCAGTCCAGGGGATGTCCAGTGAGCTTGACAGGCAAAGATTTCACCTTCAAGGTGAATGGTTCCCCCTGGAAGCAATCTTTTTCTTATCAAAGCACGCATTGGGAATTTAACGAGGTCACTCTAGGTATGGCAGGGCGGTATCAGGGAGAGAACGCTGCTGTGGCAGTCGCACTCGCGGAAACATTACTGCCAAAGTACCCCCAGTTGACCCTGGATTCGGTACAGCAAGGATTAGAAACAGCGGTCTGGCCCTGTCGTATGGACCGTGTCCTGGAGTCACCACCAGTTATCATCGACGTGGCACACAATGTGCCAGGAATTGGGCGCTTGTGTGAAGCCTTTGAGCAGACTATCACCATCATGGCCATATCTTCAGACAAAGAAGCCCGCAAAATGATAGAGATGGTGCAGCCTTTTACCCGTTCACTCATATTGACCACATTTCAAGGAAAACGTTCGCGTTCTTTGTCAGAAATGTCTGAAGCCGCAGGCACAATTCACCATCTGGCTGTACCGGGTCTGAAGGAAGCCATTGCGCTGGCCATGCAAGAAGCCAGTGAAGATTGCCCTTTGCTTATAACTGGTTCGGTTTATACTGCCGGTGAGGCAAGAAAAATACTTATTGAGGATTATGGCGCGGCTGCTTTGCGTTTCTAAAGATATTCTAAAGCATTATTGCGCAACATAATGTTCTTTGAGTTGCAATCAAGTACCCGGGTGTACCCCGGGATACGCTAAAATACCGGGTGAAGCCTTTGAATGCTTTCATGTTATTGAATATCTGTGTCGCCTTGCTGACGTTATCACAGGGAATGATTCTATATCTCCTGCTGGGCCTGCTGCCCGCAATATCGTCAGGAAGTCAGGGGGGCATTGTTGACGAAAATGGCAAAGCATGCCTGACAGAGCAATCAGCAACCGTCCTCCATGAACAGACAAATGAAGCGGATGAACACCCTGAGTTTGGAATAGAAAACACTTGCTCACCGGTATCATCAGTTATTGCACAACAATGTGTTACCGTTTATCCCATCTTCAATGCCCAAAAAACCTCTGTTGCCACGACATTGGAGCGTGCGCCACCACAAATCCAGATATTGGATATTGCTTCGTATCAATTCGTGGTTTAGAATCAAGTTGTGCATACTTCATGTCTCTACCTGGCTCGGTATTCTGATAAATACCATACAGGCACTCCAGAGTCATGCACACAATTAATTGAAGGTGAACACATACAACATGCCAAAAGCTATTCAACTACTTAAAATTTCTTCGTTAATACTGGCCGGTGTTATAAGCCTGCTGGTGGCGTATTCAATCAGCTTGGGAATGATGAGTACGCAAGGACTCCAGGTGTCCGCGATGTCGGCCTGGGGACAAAGTAAGTTACCTGTAGGATATCTGGAAAGCGGCGCAAGTATAACCCCTGCCATGCTGGAACGCTATTTACCGCCTCCACCCCGTGACGCCATACCCTATGAAGTGCGCGAACCGCTTCGTAATGGGTCGACAGTACCTGTAAAAAAGCGTTGGCTCTGGACGCCTCCCAATCAGCGTGTACATGTCGAATACCTTGAAGACCAGGATGTCCTGGACATGGATGTGCCTGTCGGTTCTATGTGGTGGAAGGAGTTTTATTTTGAATCCAGTTCAGGAGCTCATCTGATAGAACGGCGAGTGCTGTTGAAAACACCCAAAGGTGTTGGTACACAGGGCGGGTGGCGTTTCTTTACTGCCCACCACTTGCCGCAAGGGGCAGATGGGATCACTGGCAACTACCAGTCCATTGACAGCCTGCTGTTTACACCGGAATCCGAGGCCTATTTCTTTCAATCGAATGACTGGATGCCGACCGTGACAAAACAGGCGCACACACTGGTACATTTTTACGATCATACGGGAGAACAATATCCTTATATGTTCCCGGGACAATCCCTGTGTATACGGTGTCATGGTGGTGCTGCCGGTGGGTATTACAGCGATGGTGTCATCAATCAATTGGCTTTTGCCCTGCACCCGGAAAACCTTACGGTGAAGTCTCTGGAAAACTTCATCCGGCTTGGCGCCTACGATGCAGCATCTTTTCAACCAATCTTGCATGAGGAGCAAGCCAAGGATGCAGAAGCGGCTTATACCACGCAACAAGTTGATTCATATGAAGAGGACATGGAAGTTAAAACTGCACGGTTGCTGAATGTGTTCCGTAACAACTGCCTTAGTTGTCACAGTGGACACGCGCTCGCCGATGGCCGAATGGCCGCCATGCACCTTGACCCCTATTATCCATATAACACTACGGAATTACTCTCAGCCCTTGATGAAAAAGCCAAGCGCGCCCCAATGAATCCACGACCCCTGGTTGTACCGGGCGATCCGGAATCATCGGAACTATATTTACGGGTGAGTGGCAAACAAGGACGTATCCGAATGCCGTTTGCTGAAGGGGGACTGCCCGAACAGGATGAAGCATTGGTTACGCAGGTTCACGACTGGATCATCAGCCTGGCCGCGCACGGCTATTAAATAAACTTATTCAAACAGGCTTGGTACAAGATAATATGCTAAGTACACCATATTGTTCTTGAATGCAATCACAGCATTCTATGAAATAAGCCCTGTCTCTTCAGAGCCGTCCGTCGTTAATAATGCAACGGCAGCGACGGGCGGCTTCAGAGGGTAGAAATGCCCGACGTACCCAAAAGCATATGAGCCACGAGCAAATCGGCAAAAAAGTCGCTAAGACCCTGGCCAAGACAAAGTATGCTTGAGTCGGATAAACCGTTTTTTGTACCCTTCAAGAGTTTAATCAACACAAAATAAATTATGCCTTCGCATAACAACGAATCTCATACACACGTGCTTCCGTAGCACCGTTGGTGGCGTGTACCGTCAGGCGCAGTGATTTTACAGAAACTGGCTCGAAGTGGTGGCGGCGCAGCCGCAGGTAGTTGTCCTCGACTGTTGCCAGTGTGACCGTTTCGTCGTCTTCCGTAGTCGCAGTCAGGGTGTATTCGCGAACGGTTTCCGGTTGCGGTCCGAGCGTCATCCGTTTCTGACGGGGATATTGCGCGGACAGAGTTAATTCCCGATGGAGTCCGGTGTCAAAGATGATTTGCACCAGGCCAATAGTCCTGGGAGTATCCCACGTCAGCGCGATCCAGGGACCTTCTTCGCCTTCCTGCCACAGGTCTTCCATGTTACCCATCCAACGATTATTAACCTCTTCCGGCATGTCACGGGTCAGGCCGTTCAGAACATTCTCCGGCTTGCTTTCCATCACGCTTGAAGAGGCCGACGCTGTAGCCAGGCGCGCCACATCCTCGGGGTCTTCATTGCTGACTTCCCGAATGGTCTGGTCATCACGTAGTAGTTGTTGTTGCAATTGATGGGTTTGGTCGGCGTCTTCACGCAATTCGCGTGGCAAGATACCTTCCCGGGCACATAAGGCGGCTGCTGTCCCCACTGCCTGCCCCATGACACTGCAAGTGCCCATAACACGAAGTGAGCTGAATGCAACATGACTGCAACTGATATTGCGGCCTGCCATCAGGAGATTGTTGATGTTGCGTGAATAGAGTGAACCAAAGGGGATGTTGTAGGCTTCATCCATTCTGATGGAGCGATAGGGGCGCTCACCCACGGCATCGAAACCCAGTGAGGGGTGATCGTCAAATGGCCAGCCACCAATAGCTACACTGTCATGATACTGGCGCCAGTTCCCTTCAAGATCATGTTGCGTCATGATGACATCTCCCTCCAGACGCCGTGACTCTCGTTTCCCCGGGATCATACCGACTGTTTCGAGAGCCCAGTTTTCTGTATTGGGGATGTTGCCACTGTTCTTGATGTAGTCCCAGGTACCCAGTACCACTGCCAGCAGCTCAAAGCGCAACCGTTCATTGTCACGGATTGTGTCGTAAACCCCTCCCAATTCAATCCACCAATAGCCATATTCATACGAATTGCCCAAGCCACGATACGCAAAGTGCTCCTCTGAAAGCTTGCGGGCCCAGGAGGGAGCGCGATAAGGTATGGGCTGGTCATGTTCCCGAGCCGTGAACAAGATGCTCGAGCCCATGGTCTTGCCGATTTCATCGAATCCCGCCAACGGTTCATCAAACTCGTCCGGCTGATCCCGACCGATGCGGTAATCCGCACCCGCCTCAAGCGCCAGGCGGCTGTCACCAGTGGCATCTACAAACATATTCGCAGTTATGTGATAGAGGTGCTCGGTTTTATCACAGCGTGCCCAGATAGCCTCAATGGTTGTATCATCCTTCATCTCTGCCCGGTAAATAGAGGTATCGAGTATAAGCTTGAGATTGGGTTCGCTGACACACTTGTCATAGAGCATCAGGTCCCACAATTCCCAAGCACTGTGCGGATTCCATTTTGCATTCTCCAGGCGAAATTCTTCCAGCAAGCCACCTTCACGCCAACCGGCACGAGAACCGTGGTGGTCCGCACCAACAATATGCATACGGACTTCACTGCTGGCATTGCCGCCAAGACGGGAACGGTCCTGAACCAGCACTACCCGTGCGCCATTACGTGCTGCTGCGATCGCAGCGCACACGCCTGCCATCCCACCACCACAAACCACCACATCGGCTTCGAGATCAACCCGATGCATATTGGGTTCGGCATCGGAGTGTGACGTAGTCTTCGGGGCCAAGGCTTCGAATTGCCGGGCTACCTCTGTGTGCGACATATCAGATGAAGTGGAGGCAAGGGATTGCGGTGCCTTGATGATTAGACTGTATCCGGTTCCTGCAGTTCCTGCAGAGGCTGCCGCGAGAAATTGCCGCCGTGTCCAACGTGATGTCTTTTGCTTTGCCATGATGCCGTCTCCCGTCTAGATTCAAGTTTATATCGATGTTTATATCAAAATTTATATATAAAATTTATTTAAAAAAATTTTTTATAACCTTGTTATGTACACCGCAAGCTAAGACACCTGATGAAGAGTAAAACCAAATAATACCTGATTCTAATAACAACTATCGGTTATTATCCAGTTATCCAGTTAGCCAAACATACAAGGTAGTTCTACTCTTTGGTTGCAAGGCCATTTACCGCTTCTCGTACATAATGCATCCTGCCACCATATCATGCAGGCATTGGCGGTCTTCCGTCCAGAGGCACATGGCATAACCGATGCCCAAGGTGAGTACCGAAAGAATTTTCGCGAAGTACCGCCCCGTGGCACGCCAGAAAGATATTCGGTTGCCCCCCAAATCGGTTACTGCAAAGCCAAGCAGTATCTTGCCTACGGTCCCCTGTTTAGAAGAGCTTTCCATGAATGCGTAATAAAACCAGCTAACGAAAAACATCACTAGCTGATTAATCGATTCCAACGTTTCCAATTCACTACTACTGAGAATCAGGACAAGAAAAATACCGGAAATCACACTCATAACATAGTAGATGACCCCATCCAGGATCGCAGCAGCAAGGCGGTAATGTGGAGCGGGATTCGCCTTTATTATGGACACACCTCTGCCAGCGTGTTGGTTGTGTTGGGCAGGTATTGGAGGTGGATCAAGTTGTATATCAAACGGTGAAAGTTGCGACTCAGGTATCAACCCCTTCACTTGAGACGCAGGCACCCAAGTCTTTAACCCTTCTGCCCAAACAGGGGTGTCTGGAGCAAGCTTACCCGAGCGAAATAGTTCTGAAAATTCTTCTTTCGGTATGGGGCCGACTGTTTTTCCATTCAAATGAAAATACCATTCTCTATGCGTCATCGGTTCTCCATTCATGTTTATATCAACAGAAAAACACCATTTATTCTGAATTTAACAATAGCGTGATCATGAACTTATTGCAACATTTATCTCTGTATCTATAGTTTTTCCTTAAATGCAAATAAAATCACTTACGCTATTTCTGATTACAATCCGTTGAATTCCCATTGATCAAGCACATCGCGGGGATGCTCAGGAAATCCTGTCACACCTCGTGATCGCGCAAACTGGTGTATACGAAAGAGGGGTCGTGCCTCAAACGGCAAGTCTCTGAAGTCGTCTCCATCCAATGCACGTTCCAGATTTATCCGACGGCAATAATCAACTGCAACAGCATGCAATTTTTCTGCCATTTCGGGATGCGCGTCCAGCAGTTGCGTCAGCTCTTTGGGGTCCTCCTCCAGATTAAACAATTGGGCCTGGTTCCCATTGGCAAAGAAGATGTATTTCCATGCTTCATGCCGCACCATGATTTTGAACTGCCGCGTTCCCGGCGTGCCGTACAAGCCAAAGAGATAGTCCCGGGACGGCGCAACTCCGGCAATCGCGCCGAGTACATCTGTCCCATCCCGTAGTTCCTGTGTGCCTGCCGCAGTAGTAGCAATACCAAAAAGGTCAGTCAAACTGACCAGGTCTTCTCGAATTATATTTTCAGGAATTTTCGCGGGCCAGCTCAATAGAAACGGCACCTTCGCTGACACCTCAAAGAAACTCTCCTTTTGCCAGGCGGCATGATCGCCCAGATGCTCTCCATGATCCGAAAAGAAGCAAATCAGGGTGTTGTCATTTTCTCCACTGGCTTCCACCGCATCCAGAATAAGGCCAATACAATGATCAATATAGGTCAGTTCGCCATAATACCGCGAGCGCAGTACCCGTGCCAGATAGTCATTGATATCATCGGCCCAGATCAGATGATTCATCCAGGTAATCTGCTCATCCATGTGATCAATCTTAATATCGCCCCGTACCGGATTCGGCATTCGGTCGGGGTCATAGAGCCGGTTGAAGGGAATAGGAGGTGCCAGGGGAGGATGCGGTCCGATAAACGAAATAAATCCGAAATACGGACGGCTGTACGATTTTTTGATCTGCTCAACCGCACGCTTGGCGACCCAGCCTTCAACGGTATGTTCCGCAGGCATGGGACTCATCTGCGGTATGTAGTACATTTCGGTACGCTCGCCATGCAGCCCTTCGATGAAATCATAACAGGGGTGTTCACGTTCAATATACCCGGCATACGCGTCTTGCGACCGCACTTCCGCGGTACCATACAGCTCTTCTGTGTGCAGATGCACATCATAACCGAGGTCCTCGTTCCACTGGGGGTGCGTGTGAAACTTGCCAATGCCAAATGTGCGGTAGCCCAGGTTCCGCATGGTACGCGCGAGGTACGCGCCGCAACGGTCTTCCATCGCTTCCGGTTGTCCATCAACCAGGTTGGCTGGCCCGTTCTGATAGACTGCCGTCGTATGGGGTTCTCGGCCTGTGCGGATATTGTAACGCGCGGGAACACAAACAGGACAAGAGGAATATGCTTGCCTGAACGTGGCACCCCGCCGCACCAGACGGTCAAAATTTGGCGAGTAAATATCTGGATTCCCAAGCGCCGCAATCGAGTCATAACGTTGTTGGTCGGTCATAATAAAAAGTACATTCGGCTTGTTTTTCGGCATTGTATCGGTTTCCTCACGATTGGCTTGTATCCCCAATGCATTTTTACCCAAAGCGCTGTTTGCGGCAACGCCCGCTCCGACCACTCCCAGAAACGTTCTGCGGTCTATGTCGTTACCCATTGTGTAACCTCCTGAATATCTATCAATTTTAAAACAGCCAAGCGCTGTGGTTTTCAACAATAAAATGAGAACTCGGCAGCCTCAGGGACAGAATATACGGTCTGTTATTCAATGGGATTATTTCAAAGATACCGTTCAAAATCAAAATATCGAAAAAATGCAGATAGATTCTGTGTGAATGGATAGGGCCAATGATGAAATAATATCTCATGAATTATATGGCGATTGAGGAAGAGAATTGTTTATCATGCTGTTTGATTTATGATTGTCAATTTTATCAATAAACTCAATTCGAGAGGTATGGAAATTACAATGCAGAACAGATCAAAGATGACAATGAAAGGCCTTTTCACGCTCAGCGTGATCGGCGTGATCGCAATATCAAATACAGCGGCAACCAATGAACAGTTTCCATCTGAAATCACAGTTCATCCAGACCTGTCCTACTCTGAAGAAAACCCCGATCTGACACTGCAACTATACCTTCCAAAGCTGACTGAAGAACGCGTACCTTGTGTGATAGTCATTCAAGGGGGTGGATTCTCAGCCGCTGCTGGAAACAGGTTGCGCTCGACAGCGAATTATCTGGCGGAAAATGGCTTTGCTGCGGCAATGATTGCCTACCGTGGACGACCCGATCACCAGTGTTTCGATACGGTTGCTGACACCAAGACAGCGGTACGTTATATTCGTAAAATCAGTGCGGAATACCCCATTGATCCGGACCGAATTGGCGCGGTAGGTCGCTCGGCTGGAGCCACCTTGACTGCGCTGCTGGCGGTAACCGGCGGTGTTGACACATTCGAAGGCAAGGGTGGGCACTCGGAATTTTCAAGCAGCATCCAGGCAGGGGTCGCGTTTGCCGGTGTGTTTGATTTTGTTGCCCGATTCACCGATCCCCGTCAAATAGAACTCCAAAACCACATTGAAAACATCATAAAGCGAAACGAAGAATGGATTGGCACCCCATTCTCCCCTGAGAGCGATCTCTGGAAAATAGTCTCCGCGATCAATCATGTGGAGCCGAATGATGCCCCAATCCTGTTTTTACACTGCAAAAATGATGCTACTGTTCCCTGGCTGCAATCGCAAATCATGTATGAGAAGATGCGTGATGTCGGCATCGAGGCGGAAATCACCTATTACGAAACGGGGGGACATGGATTTCAACTGGAAGAACCCAATCAGCCCCTGGCCGAGATGGTTGAATTCTTCAAAGTCCATCTGACGCCAGACAATGCTGGGTCGGCTCCGGCGGAATAAGTCTTAACTCAATGAATGCTGCGATTGCTTTCCAGAACCAAATGATTCAATGGGTATATGAACCTGAGCCAGAGTCTCACTTTGCATTTTATTTGCGTAATCAGGAATGTTTTTGATATTATTACCGGCTTGCGATACTACGACCTGGTTCAAGGCTGAATCCTTGTTTTTCAGGTCACAAAAAAGACTGTGAATTGTTGACAATAAAATCTAATTATATTCTTCAGCAAGATACACAGCATTAAAAATCCTGTAGAGGGGAGGTTGAGCGTCTGTGACCAAGGTTCGCGTTAAGTCCGAAGAACCCTTTGAAAAAGCATTGCGCCGTTTCAAAAAGAAGTGCAACAAGGAAGGGTTGATGCAGCGGTTGAAAGAAACCCAGCATTTTGAAAAACCCAGTGAACGCCGCCGCCGCAAATTGGCAAAAGCAATGTCCCGCGCCATTCTCGAGGAACGGTAACCAAGTATTAATTATTAAATTCGTATACACAGATTATTTGAATCTGCAATATCTATCCCCTTGCGCTCCTGAAAAGCACAAGGGGATTTCTATTTCAGATACACATATCAAAATGTCAGTAGTTGCCGCTATTGTTGCTTCAGTCCCTCATGAAATTGCATGATTGCCGCCATTAAGTCATCACCCAGTATCTCATCAAGCGGCCGCGCCCCTCCCATCTCCTGCGCCTGTTCCAGCGCATTTTCGACCACCTTCGCCATCGCCAGATGCATTTCCGGGTTATCATGCCAATAACTGTTGTCCACACTCAGCACCGCTGCAAACAAATCCCCGGGATGTGCAATTGCCTCCAACAAAGGTTCTTCCTGCAGCATTTTAACAGCCAAAGGCAACGTCCAGGGCAGCCCTGTTCCTGTCGTGATACACAAGTAAAATTCATCTGGGCTGAAACGGCTGAATCGCTTGTTGCACAATCCACGCAGCAATTTGTTGATCCGGCCATTTATATCGGGGATTTCCGCATTCACTGATGCCAGTGTCTGATCCGGGTCTATATGCCAATTATCCATCAGATGAGTTCTGCAATACGTCGATAGGCTGGCGCAAGTGAGGTATATAAAGCGCGGTATTCGGCAAACCAGGCGTCGTATTTCTTTTCATTTTCGGCAACAGGCTGTAACCGGTCCGTTTCATGAATGATAATATCGCAAGCTGCTTCTACAGAACCATGCATACCTGCGGCTACACTGGCCAGGATAGCGGCACCATACGCGGGACCCTCGTCTACATTGATGGTGACCATAGGAACATGCCCGGTGTCCGCGAGAATTTGCCGCCAGAAGGCACTGCGCGCGCCACCTCCTGATGCACGCACTTCGTCCGCGGGAATGCCCATGCCCCGTATGATTTCCAGGCTGTCCCGCATGGCGTACGCGACACCCTCAAGCACAGCCCGGGCCATGTGTGGTTTTTTGTGCCGGAGTGACATCCCGACCCAGGCAGCCTTGGCATAGGGGTCCTTGTGCGGGGTGCGTTCACCGGTTAAATAAGGCAGAAAGAGAAGTCCTTCCGCGCCCAATGGTGCCTGGGCTGCTGCCGCGGTAATGTATTCATAAGGGTCCCGGCCAGTTATCGCTGCCACTGCGCATTCATCCGCACAAAGGGCATCACGATACCATTGCAACGCGCCACCTGCGCTGAGTACGACCCCCATGGTATGCCATTTTCCCGGTACTGCATGGCAGAATGTATGAACCCGACCTTCAGGATCAGTATGGACATCTTCAGAAAAGGCAAATACAACGCCACTGGTACCCAGGGAAGCAGATACCACGCCGCGGCGCACAACACCACAGCCAACCCCACCCGCCGCGCAATCGCCACCACCAGCAACAACGGGCAAGCCTGCTGGCAGGCCAGTCTTTTGAGCGGCAGTTGCAGATAGTTTCCCGGTAACAGCGGTACCTTCATATGACTCCGGCATCCAGTCTGCATCAATCTCCAACATCGAGAGCAATTCCCTGCTCCACGTGCGATTTGTCACATCAAAGAGCAAGGTGCCGGACGCGTCGGCGACATCGGTCGCAAATTCATCGGTCAAACAAAACCGGATGTAGTCCTTAGGCAACAGCACCTTCCTGATCTTGTCATAATGCTCCGGTTCATTGTCACGCAACCAGAGAATTTTCGGTGCAGTAAAACCGGTTAACGCGGGATTCGACACCAGCTCCAGCAGCTTTTTCTCCCCCACCTTGCTGTTGATGGCATCACATTGGGCGGCTGTACGCTGATCACACCACAGGATGGCCGGGCGCAACACCTTATTGTTGCCATCGAGAAAGACCGAGCCATGCATCTGGCCGGTCAGGCCAAGGCCTTTAACATCACTAATATTGATTTTCCCTGCCAGACTTGCCAGCGCTTCATACGACGCTTTCTCCCAGTCTGCCGGGTCCTGTTCTGCCCAGTTTGGCTTCGGACTATGTAAAGGATAAGTCACCAGTGCAGAAGCCAGTAACGCCCCTTTTTCATCCATGGCAATAGCTTTTGTTCCGCTGGTGCCCACATCAAGTCCCAGTACGATTCCCATATAACCTTCCTCCCCGTTTATGCAAAATATATGTTGAATTAAACTATTCTTAATACGCAACTTCAAGTATCAAATTGAATATTGTATCTATAGCTGATATAGCATATCGCAGATCAACAATTGGATGCACGACTGCATTGTCACCCAAACTTTTGCCCCAGTCGTAATAACCCCAGTTAGCGCTCGTTTTTTATGCTTTCTGGATAGCGCAGGGCATTTTTTGATACATTGCGTAATGCTGATCATTTATCTGCAAATCCGCAATAACCAGGTTTTGTAAACGTTCATTTTGAATACATGTACTTCAAATTCAGATACAGGTTTTTATTATAATGCATAGTAGTCCAATAAAATTATCTTGGCTTGCCCCGTGCGTGTTCTGTTTCACCGGGTTGCTCATTCTGACCGCTTGTGGTAAGCAGGAGCCCCTGCCCGGCATCGAAATTGTAAATGATTTGCCATCTGCATCTGACGCGTATGATGTTGGACTGCGTCTGGTAGACTTCACACCCTTGCCATATGATGGCGTATCGGGAAACCCCTGGGAACGCGAATTATTGCATGACCCGTATTTCGTTGACTTTTCACCGCGCATCGCTTTTTCAGACAATGTCACGGGGCACCATTGGCGTGCCGGGAACCTGGAAACAGCGGTGACCTATATTAAACACACAAAAGACGAAGAATACCGTGGCGCGTTTGCGATTGAACTAACAGCAGCAGAAACAGACGTAGTGCTGCTGCAATCGACACCAGAATTGCCCGAAGCGCCTCCCACAGGCAGTTGGCTTATTGCGCGTGCACGCGCCTGGGCTGATGTGCCGGACAGCCTGGGTTTGGTGGTCGCCTTTGAAATGGCCATCGCTGGAGAAGATGGCGAAGAAGACACAATTCAACAATTCGAAGTTGGAGAATCACACCCAGGGGATGGTCAATGGCACGACCTGTTGGTGGCTTTGCGTGCCAAACCCGAGCTATTGGGACGTTCCATCACATGCAAACTTATCCACCGGGCAGACACAGAGCATGCCGCGCTGGTGGATTGGACTTCACTGCGTATAACACCGAATGCCGCACCCATATTGAGTGGATTTGGACTGAATCCACAGGAATTACTCGAAAACCCCAGACTCGGCATGGCATTCCTGGGCGATCCTTATGGGTGGTATTTTGCAGGATATGAGAACTTTTCCGATGCACCGGAAGTATATTGGACTACCGATCTGGAGCACCTTTCGCGCGGTTCAGTAATGGTAGTACCACCATCAGAAGATGAAAACACACCATTGCGCCTCGTGCAGGACATTCCCATTTCAGAATCAATGCGCGGTCGTGAGTTGGTCTTCCGCCTGGATGCACGCTGCAACGTGCCCGAAGCCATCGGACTACAATACACCAGTGTGATGAATAACCGGGCCACAGCCCGGCGCCAACTACATCCCGGCGATGGTTCCTGGCGCCGTTTTGAAATACGCTTTCCAATACCCCAGGACACCTTGCCCACCATGATACGCTTTGAAATTCTGCGCAGTGCCGAACAAGCAGACATTGCCTGGATTGATAGGGCTTCAGTAGCACTAGAATAATCCGCCCTCTTATGTCAGCAAATTTTCCGGCATGCCAAAGACGGTGTCCAGTAGAGCACGGAGTTGGGTGGTGCTATTGACCCGGGGTGGCGGCTCGTTGGCCTTACCCCGCGCTACGGTCTTTTAATCGCTCGGCGATAGGAACAGCTAAATGCAAAAGTATCGTTTATTTCTGGGTTCTCTTCTGCAAGTAAATGACGGGAAAGAGGTGGGTATCAAGTGGAGCGCGAAATGCGACTTGAGTCATGTTTTTTTTACTGGGTTCCCAACTGCGTGAGAAGCCAGTAAAAGACAAAAGAGATTTTCGTATATATGACACAGTAAGATAGCGCAAAGGCTGGTTACACCATGAACGTATTGTTATGAGGGCAAGTTCAGCTTCTTTGCTTTTACTATTTCCGCGTTGTCGGGCAGACGCAACGTGGTAGGGCTGTAACAGTAAAAAATCAACTCACGGTACGTTGTGAGATATTTGTAATTCGTAGAGAAGAAGGAAGTTGAATCGGCAAACACAATCAGCGGGTTGTCTTGAAGGTAAGCTAACCGCTGAAATTCATCTGGTTCGACACGTATCACAGTAACTGGTTGCTGGATAGTTGTAGCGGTAAGGGCGGTGAAAGTAGCCATCTGCGCCGCTGAGTTCATGTTGTGCATGATCTGTTCCTTGACTAGTTTTTGAAAGCAAATAAAAATATGTTCAGTACCTCTAATTACAGCTATCAAACACGCTTTATTCAGTGGCCTGCAAACAAGAATGCTGGCTTTTGTTTATGCTACCATGTTCTTAGTGTATGATTTCCTGTTTGATATCACAGTCAGGGCAGTTATAATGTGCTTTTTGATGTGACTGGAAATCAGAATACCACACTGGTTGAAGTGCTTCAACAGAATCAGGACAAATACAATGCGGGGTAATCAACTTATGGGCAGGGTATCGGGTATTGTCTGTGCCGTACTGCTTACGGCAGGATGGATGGTATTGCTCGGTATGGGTTGCCGTGGACAGACAGGAAATATCTTCAGGGAGGATTCGATGAGCATGCTGGAAGTTGCACCGGAAGGCAGTCTTGAAATGTTGCTGCCGATTCCTGATAAAACCGTGGTACTCACTTTTGACGACGCGGTCAAGTCGCATCGGCATTATGTCGCGCCTTTGTTGTCGGCGTTAGAATTCAATGCTACCTTTTATATCACGGCATGCTGGATGGATGATGCCGAGAACTTTCTGTCCTGGGATGAGGTCGCTGAAATTCATGCGATGGGCTTCGAGATCGGCAATCATTCCTGGACTCACCGCGGCTTTCACACTCCGGAGAATGCCGAAGATCTCGCTGCGGAACTCACACAAGTTGAGGAAGCGCTGGCTGCTGTCGGTGTTCCACGTCCGGTTACGTTTGGTTGGCCTGGTAACGCGTTCGGTCCGGAAGCGCTGGCTGTGCTACGAGAATCGGGATATGTCTTCGCGCGTCGGGGTATGCAACCTGAAAAGCCCTATGGTGAAATCCATATGGGACCAGTATTGACCGCCGAACGGTATGACCCATTGCTGATTCCTACGACGGGCGATGCCTACCCAACCTGGACTCTGGAGCATTTTATCGAGCTGGTAAATCAGGCGAAAGCGGGACAAATAGTGGTATTGCAATTCCACGGTGTTCCGGATAACGCCCATCCGTGGGTGCATACGCCACCAGAAATGTTCGCGCAATTTATGGATTACCTGTTTGATAACAAATTTCATGTCATCGCCATGCGTGATCTCATGGCGTACATTGATCCGAATTTCCCCGTGGAAGACCCCATGGTAGCTATGCGCTATCCGGAAAAATAAATATGCTGGTTGAAGGATAGTGAACGAGGTGACACCAACAAGGAATACGCAGGCACTGGCGCGGGAAAAGACGCTGGTCGTACATTCGCATGCCAAAATAAATCTGTATCTGGATGTGTTGCAGCGACGGCGGGATGGTTTCACCAACATTGAAACGCTATTTCAGTCCGTAGCGTTGCAGGACACGCTGGAAGGTAGCGTTAGCTCTGATGAAATACACCTCACCTGTAATTTGGACGATCTCCCTACGGGGCCGGATAACCTGGTATGTCGTGCCGCATCATTGTTGCGAGCGGTGTCTGGTGTGGATAGGGGTGCGCAATTACACTTAACCAAACGCATTCCTGTAGCGGCGGGTCTGGCAGGGGGTTCTGGCAATGCCGCCGCGACACTTGTTCTTCTCAATCGCCTCTGGCAGCTTGACTGGCCAGTGCAACGATTGCTGTCTCTTGCCCGGAAATTAGGCTCGGATGTACCCTACTGCCTGATTGGTGGTACGGTTGCGGCCACAAGCCGTGGTGTACATCTTGAAATTATTAATCTACCAGCTCCGCTATGGGTTGTGCTGGTTCATCCACCCGTGCAAATCAGTACTGCCGCAATGTACACGCACCCCCGACTGACCCGAAACACACAACAACGCTTTGCAGGAAAGACCCCGGCATTTCGTCGGGCATTACGTGCACTGCGGGACGGTGCCTGGGTGCGGGTAGTGTTCAACCGTATGGAATCCGCCGCGTTTGCTGAGTATCCCGAGCTGGCCGACATCAAGGCAGAGTTGTTGTCTCGGAGATGCCTGGCCGCGGCTATGAGTGGAAGCGGGCCAACCTTGTTTGGACTTTGCAGGGATGAACAAGACGCAACAGCGGTTGCTTCCGGATTCTCCGGGTTGCAAACGACCGTTGTTCCCATGTGTGCACGTGGTCTTCAATTTGACTCCCAGGACACGCTGGTGGATTACACATCATGACCGCGCAACTTGGAGATACACTGGAAGTACTGCAAGATGCGCTGGAGCGTCTGGACACAGTGCTCCTCCAGAACCACTCCGAAGTACATGCCTGCCTCTTTCCGCGTGAGGAAACCTGGCGCGACTTGTTGCGATTCAAGCTGTTGCCCCATCTACGAAACGGAGGCTGCCTGATAGTCTCTATTACTGGGGGAACCAACACCGGGAAATCCACCATCTTGAACCGGCTCGTCGGCGCGCCAATCAGTCCGGTACGCTATACTGCCGCGGCGACATCACATCCCCTGCTGGCCTGCCCGCCTTCGCGTCTGGAGGACTGTATGTCGGGGTATCTGATCTCGAAATACCATCCGCGAAAGGTAGAGCGCCCGGAAGACATTCTCGACAACGCGGTTGCCCGCGATCATTTCTTTGTACAGGTAGTTGATTCCATATCAGAAAATCATCTCTACCTCGACACTCCGGATATTGACTCTATCGAAAAGGATAACTGGGAAGTGGCGGAAGATATCCGCGCTGCTGGTGATGTGGTGATTGCCGTGCTGACAGAAGAAAAATACAAGGATGAAAAGGTTATCTCCTTTTACCGGAACGCGCTGGCTGGCGGTCGTATCATCTTGCCTTTGATGAATAAGGCCCGCAAACGGGAGGCATTCGCAGCAGCCCGTGAACAGGTAGTCGATTTTTGTGACAGTGTTGGCTTGGCGAACAATCCCGCTTTTGTGCTTCCTTACGACGAGGACATTGACGAGCATCCTGTCGGTCCTATTCATGGCTTGACCGAAGATAAAGATTTACTGACCTATCTGGAGAGCCTGAACATTCCGCGAATCAAGGAACAGGTATACCAAAATACCTTGGAAGCTATGGTGCGGGAAATGCATCCTTTCCTCCAGCGAGCGGACAAACTGTCAAAGCAGGTACACCAGGCGATAACAGACTTGGAGAAGCACGCGGCCAAGTCCTCTTCGGCGTATACACCCACTCCAGGCGAGAGCGTGGGCGCATTGCTACATGAGTACATCCGGAAGAAACGCTGGCGCGTCACACAATACACCGCCGCTGCCGGTGCCCGCATTGTTCAGACGGGAAAAAGCGTCGCTGACCGCATGTTTCGACGCGTATCTATGGAAGGAGATGAAGTTTCTGACACGGAGCGTATTTATACGCAGAACCGTAGCATGTTGCTGGAGCAGACACGTGGTCTTTTAGACGCCTGTGTGGAGGTACGAAAGCAATTGCCAAAACCTCTGTCCAACGTGCTCCGGCATCGTCTCCACGACCAAGACGCTGTTATTGAAACGGTTATCCGGCAAACCCTGGGCGATGCCGAGGAAAGCTCCTTGTTTCGAAATGCGATGTGGGAGAAGCTGGATACCTGGTGGGAAGAGCATCCCCGTCAACGCAAGGTAATCATGGGACTCGACACCTTTTTTGTCTGTGCGCCAACAGCAGTCGGCATTCCTATCAGTGTTTTTTTTGGAGGAATTGGTGCCGCGGAAATGCTTACTGCATCCGGATATCTGGGTGCCGGAACCTATGTATACCTCATTCGCACAAACCTTTCCGCGTGGTGGCTGTCCATCATGGAACCCTGGCTGATAGAACAACGGGAGCATTACAAGAAGGCACTTGAGTCATACGTCCTGACCCCCATGCTGCATGACTTGCGTGAACTGGACACCTTGTTGCGCGGCAAAGAACTGGAAACAATCAAAAGGTGCAATGCGCAGTGTCGGTAAGCATCGCGAACATATTAACTTCCCTGAACAGCATTGCAACTTATGATGGTGCTTGGCTGGGCTTGAAGTTACACCAGCCCCGGTTGCGGGAGCAGATTCTGGAGCTACAGCAACGAGAGGAGCGGCTTGAAGATACCTTACTGGTTGGACTGGTGGGTGGAACTGGTGTCGGTAAATCCACATTGTTGAACGCGTTGGCAGGCGATGAAATCGCCCGCACCTCTGAGATGCGCCCCTGTACCCATACACCCACAGTCTACCATCCGTCGGGCATGCAACTGGATTTTTTGCAGGGCAAAAAAGTGCCGCGCTCAGTATTGGAACATCTCGTGCTGATTGATACACCAGACACCGACTCGATAGTGCCCGAGCACCGCGTGGTAACCGAAGGCATTCTGGCCCAATGCGATCTGGTATTGCTGTGTGCTACAGGGGAAAAATATCTGAATGAAGCCACTTGGTCTCTGCTGCGTCCCCTGAGCGGTTCGATTACCCTGGTGTGTGTCAATACCAAGGCATCCCCACGTGCGGAAGTCAATGCAGCCATCCGTGAAGACTGGTTGGAGGAGTTACGCAATGCCGGATTCTCCATATCGGAAGACCAGTACTTCCGGGTTCAGGCCCTGCGAAGCTTTGACCGCAAGCTGGCGGGAGAAGCACCCGGTGAAGATGAACTCGATTTCGCGGCATTGGAACATTTTCTAGCGCACAAGTTGGACGAAGAGCGTATCAAGCGTATCAAGCGCTCCAATGCTACCGGCTTGCTGAAAAAGATGACCGATGACCTATGCCGGTTAGCTGGACTGGCTGAAACCCGGCTTGATGAAATCGAACATACCTTAGTAGCAGCGGAGCGTAATGTGGCTGAGGCCTGTATCAAGAGCCTGGAAAATCGGCTGCTGTCCGAGAACCATGTCTGGAAATATTCACTGGGACATGAGGTGGGACTGCGTGCCAAAGGTCTACATGGCGTATTGTTCCGATGCATCGAATTCCTTCGTACCTTGCCGATGCATATCAGCCGCTTTCTCCCCTGGAATCGCTGGTCTGGGAAATTGAGTCAACAGACCACCACCATCCTGACCAACGATTACATGTCCGTGACGGACATAAACGCTGCTTCTGAACACATACTGCGGGTGTTTAACGAAGAAGCCCATGGTATTCGCCTGGCCTTTCGACAAAGTGATATCGAACCAGCAGACCCGGATATTGAAAGTCACCAGTTCAGGCAACGCCTCAACGATCGTATTGCCGCCGTGCTACAGGGTCCCCTGCGTGAATTGCTCGAGAAACAAAGCCGGAAACTTACCGGGCGTGCAGTCTTTTACGCGTTTGATATCCCCATCTGGCTGTACCTCATCTGGACCGCGTACTGGGCTGTGTGGGGGTTTGTGCTTGGCCCGCAACGCAGCGTAGCCTTCTTCTTTCATGCAGGTACAACCGGCCTGATACTGGCCCTGGTCCTGCTGTGTGCCTTTTACTTTCTGTTGCAAAGAAGCGCAGACAAAGCGCGACGGGAATGCGGCATCGCATTTCAGTTGGCCATCCAGGAAGGTGGACTTGCCTTCAACGCTGATAGAAAAATCATCGATGAAATTCGAGAGAAGATACAGCAGATTTACGCCATCCGCGATCAAATACGAAGCTGAAAGCCAGCCGCGTTTTACACTCCGCAGATTGCACACCTCACTGGGGATAGGCGCGGGTATGACGATGTTAGTGGGAACCCAGTAAGAGTCGTAGCTTGGTCACGCTTCGCGCTCCTTCTGGATACCCACCTTCGTAGGTATGACGGTGCGGGCGGAATGTCCATTGAGATGATATCCGTACCGCTGTTGGTACCGGTCCCATATCGCGGAGCGATTACAGCACCGTAACGCGGGGTAAGGCCGCAGACCGCCACCCCAGGTCCACGACGCCACTCCAACACTGCAACCGCTTTCGGTTTCTATCCCGAAGGGATTACATCACCGTAGCGCGGGGTAAGGCCAACGGCCGCCACCCCGGGTCCACGACGCCCCAACAACGCACCCCGGAGGGCGTACCAGCGAATTAAATCCCGATCGTTATCCGCAGATTACGCTGATGAGCGCAGATTTTGATAATGGAGGTGATGAGTAGGCGTATGCGATCATCGGTGTCGCGATGGCTGCACACCTCACTGGGGTAGAGCGTGGGTATGATGGTGTGGGGCATACATAATGTTTCTAGATATGTGTAGCGTTTACCTGTTCCATATCGCGGAGCGATTACATCACCGTAGCGCGGGGTAAGGCCAACGAGCCGCCACCCCGGGACAACACGCCACTCCAACAACGCACCCCGGAGGGCGTGCCAGCAGAGGTAAACCTTGTCCACTTCAACGTTCCACGTTTTGTAAAACGGGTTGCTGAAAGTGTCTTAATAGTTAATGATTGGCGTCAACGCATTTACAGATTACTCAAGGCAAGCTTTACCTTCTAACAGCCCCAGGAGATAATCGCCATAACCACTCTTTTGTAATGGTCTGGCCAGCTTCCGAAGGTCTTCGGCGCTGATGAAGCCCATTTGGTAGGCTATCTCCTCAATGCAACCAATTTTCTGATCTTGCCGTTCTTCTATAACCTGCACAAACTGACTTGCCTGCATGAGAGAAGCAAAAGTACCGGTGTCCAGCCAGGCCGTTCCCCGATCCAATATGGCCACTTCCAGCTTCCCTGATTCGAGATAGTGCTTGTTAACGTCGGTGATTTCATATTCACCCCGTGCACTGGGCTTGAGGGATTTGGCGATAGAGACGACTTCGTTGTCATAAAAATACAGTCCTGGTACCGCAAAATGAGAGCGTGGTTGCTCGGGCTTTTCCTCAATAGAGATAGCCCGGTTGTTTTTGTCAAATTCCACAACACCATATCGTTCGGGATCGGAGACGTGGTACGCGAATACCACCCCACCATCGGGATCACATTTCTGTTGCAAGGTCTGCTTCAACCCGGTACCGTAGAAAATGTTGTCGCCGAGTATCAATGCGACTTTGTCGTTGCCGATGAAATCGGCACCGATAACAAACGCTTGCGCCAATCCATTGGGTTCTTTCTGAATTTCATATTCCAGATGACAGCCCAGACGGGAACCATCGCCCAGCAATTGCTCAAAGCGGGGTTTATCTTCTGGTGTCGTTATCAGCATAATTTCACGGATTCCGGTCATCATTAACACTGACAATGGATAATATATCATCGGTTTATCGTATATGGGAATAAGCTGCTTACTCACGGCTTGGGTCAGTGGATACAACCGGGTACCGGAGCCACCAGCAAGGATAATACCTTTCATCAAATAAAACCTCCATCTATTAACATGTAATTTTTATAAAAGAACACCAAATATACCGTAATTCACGTACCTGTGCCAAGTAAGCGGGAAAATACTGCTCAGTCTTGGTATTTCCCATTCATTTGCGATAGAATAGGTACTTTCCCCTCGTAAATTATACTTTATTATCGATTAATTCACCCATTTGTCTGCATGGTACATAGTGACTGATACATATGGCCCAGATACTGGTGAACAGCTGACATAACCTGTTGTATATCAATTAAACTAACTAAACAGCCAGAGCGACCGCAATATTCAACACAGCGCACGCGACATAATAAATGGAGATTCAGGATGCCCGAGATCAAAGGTTTTTGTGGCCTACATTTCAATACAAACAAATTAAACACACTGGACCACGCCGTCACACCGCCCTACGATGTGATATCGACTGATGAACGTGCACTGTTGACAGAAAATGAACCGTACAGCATGGCACACCTGATTCTCCCAGAAGAACAGGAAGGGAAATCACGGTATGAAGTGGCAGCTGAAACATTGAAGCAATGGCGTAAGGAAGAAGTGCTTGTCCGAGATGAAACACCTTCTTATTATCTGCTGCGCCAACATTTCACGGACCTCGAAGGTATCGCACGTGTTCGTTGTGGTTTTTTTGCTGTTACCCGACTTCCTGAAGCTGAGGACCGGTTTATCTTGGGGCATGAACGCACCTTTGACAAGCCCGTCTCTGACCGCCTCGCCCTGACTGCTGCAACCCAGAGTAATTTTGGTGCGGTGTTTGTCTTGTATTCAGACCGTGACAAGGTGTTGGAGGGATTCCTCAGACAAATGGATGAGCGACCAGCGGACATTGAAGCGACGACCATTGACGGTGTGAAGCAGGAGCTCTGGCGTGTGTCAGAAGACCCGGCAGTAGCCGAATTTATCAAGCCACAAACATTATATATCGCCGACGGGCACCACCGTTTTAAAACTGCTTGCACTCACCGGGACGCGATGCGTGAAAAAGGTGTCGGTGACGAAAACAGCCTCTGGAACTATTGCCTGATGGGTTTTGTCGCTTTTGAGGACAGCGGACTTAGCATCTATCCCCCACACCGGCTGGTGAAAGCTCCAGAAGGCTTTAATCCGGACACCTTTGTCCAGTCGTTGCAAACCTGGTTTGATGTAACACCTGTGACCACTAATTTGCCGGAACGGGTCGCAAAAGCCAATGGACAACGTTGTACTATCGGCATTTCCATACATGGCCAAGGTGAATATCTGCTTACATTGAAAGATATTGATCGTACCGCATTACTGGGTGAAGATCGAGCCCCAGCCTGGCGGGATTTAGATGTAGCAGTATTACACCGCGGTATTCTCGAGCGAATTCTGGGACTGCCAGAAAGTGCCCTGCACCAGTATGAAAAAAATGTCGCACAGGCAATGGCAAGTGTCCATAGTGGTGCTTGTGATATCGCATTTATCTTGCAACCTACTCGTGCCGATCAAATCCGTGCCTGTGCCGATGCTGGTGAACCCATGCCGCAGAAATCAACGTATTTCTTCCCAAAGCTCCCCACAGGGGGCGTGTTTCATGTGTTTGATTAACAAGCCTGAATAATTGATTCAGAACTTTTTGATTCAGCAAACTGGCAGAATCGTCTGAATGGAACACGCAGGAAGCCCGTTCTTGTACCCACATAGCAAATACGTACTCCGTGTTGCACCATAAAATGTGCTTTTCAAAAAGGAAGGCGTCACTGGTTGACGCAGGATTGGAGAGATACCCTGTGTGTCGCCAACCCGGGACGCCGCTGAAGGGGGAAATGCTTCCGGGGGGAAATTTGTCAAAACGTAATTTTAATGTTACGTTGTGTTTTTGTTTCTATGTTTTCTATTTTCTTGAGATAAATGTTTTTCAAACAGTTACGGTTTAACTCTGCATAGTCGCCAATACAGGTGCATGCTCCAGAAAAAACTCCGAATTTGCCAAGTCTGCCACTGAGTTCACAATCAGGTCCGGACGATAGGCATATTTCGCGAGATCGTTTTTTGTGGTACCACCACTCAAAACCAGAACCGTCTTGTAGCCAAGCTGCGTACCACCTAGAATATCTGTTTCCATGGTATCTCCTATCATGATAGTATTTGCTGTCCGCACGCCAATCTCTTTTCTAGCCGCACCCATCATTACCGGGCTGGGCTTGCCAACACTGAAAGCCTTTACGCCGGTGGCACTTTCAATCATTGAAACTATTGCACCACACCCGGGGCGCATTCCGGTTGATGTTGGGCAGTTCGGGTCCAAATTTGTAGCGACCAGTTTTGCGCCTTTATGGATTAAATTTACTGCATGCTCGATCATTTCAAAGGTGAATGTTCGTCCTTCACCAACTACCACATAATCGGGATTATGATCAACAATACAATACCCGTTACTGTGTAACGCCTGTAACAACCCGCCTTCGCCAATGACGTAGGCTGTTCCATTGGGTTTTTGCAGTGAGAGAAAACGTGCTGTCGCCATGGCACAGGTAAAAATGTGCCGCTCCTCCACTTCAAAACCCATATGTTTCAATTTGGCTACGATGTCACGCCGTGTGCGCTGGCTATTATTGGTTAAAAACAGGAAGGGAATGCCCCGTTCCAGTAGAAACGTAATAAATTCATGAGCGCCAGGGATGACATCATGGCTGCGATAAATCACGCCATCCATATCTATAAGAAATCCGACTTTGTTCATGTGAGTGATAACCCCTGGTAAAAAGTGTTTTAAAACGATTATTGATTACTGTATTAGTGCTTGTTATAATTGCTGTATAATGATTATGAATACGTTCTATTTTTTCCAATGAAATTCTGGAAGATGTTTTGTTCAATGCGATGATTCAATTTTGAGTTCACTTCTTTGTTATACCTTAGTAAGTGACCCTCGGTGACCGGTGCTGCGAAGTCAAGGGGTTTTCCGGCCACCGAGGCTCGGGAGACTGTAGAGATTCGGTGAATTTTGCAATACGCTATAAACTATCCTCCTTTCGTTGATTTAATTCCTCAGCTTACGTATCAGTAGGTTGCGGATGTTGTGCTTTCATATAAGCATCTAGCGTGCCAATTCTGAAAAACCACAATATATTGTATTTATATCGACTCAAAATCTATATATTGGATACCTGGGTATCCAGACTCCAGTTATTAACGGTACGATTTGGTAGGGCGCAGCGCCCTAACCTACATCGTGGTTGGCCGAAGCAATAGCACATGACCAGAATAGCGTCTGTAATTATTGATTTTCTCCGGGCTTTGTCAATTATTCGAGTTGACAAGAATCATATTTCAAAGTACTATGGGTTATATACTACTTTGTGTATGTACATGTTCAGAAGTATAAGCAAAATGGGAACATTTACACTCTGCTGCGGATTCATCACATGGGTAAACGGCATTTAAGCGTAAATTTGTAGAAAGGCAGTAAAGCATCTTGGCAAAGATTCTTATTATAGATGACGATTCCGCACTGGTAGAGCAGTTACAGGGGCATTTGCAAGCATTGGGGTACCAGTGCAAGTCAGCGGCATCGGGAACAATGGGATGGAATTATATTGTGAATGAAGAGGTACATGCCGTAATTTTGGACGTCATGCTGCCAGGGCTTTCCGGGTTTGAAATATGCCGCAAAATACGTTCTGATGACAGGTTATGCTCTCTGCCGATCCTTCTGATGTCCAGTATGAGTGATCCCGAAGAAATACAACACGGATTGGCACAAGGAGCCGATGACTTTGTCAGCAAACCTTTTCGTCTGGATACTTTATCGGCACGATTGATAAATTTGTTGTCCAACAGCAGCTTGACGAATCAATTATTTGATGAACTGACCCAGTTGGCTGGAGCCAAAGGCATTAAACTGGAGGTGCAAAAACGCATATCTCAAAAACAGTCATTTGGGGTAGCTTATGTTGAACTTTTGGGATTAAACGGATTGACACACCACGCTGGAAATGAGTCACGGGGCAAAGCTGTTGAATTCATGGCTCGGGGATTGAAAGCATGCGGTAATAAACTGAACTCTGACGCGTTCTATTTGGGTCATATGGGTGGGGGCCATTTCTGTGCACTCATGTCTACACACGAGATCGATCACTTTTCACAATTCCTGCACCGGTTCTGGGAAAGGTACAAAACAGATTTTTATAGTTTTGTCGGGCTTGGAACTGAATATGAAATGTCTCAATCTGACAACGAAGCGGTGAAAAGATTGCCAACCTGTGAGCCGATGTGTTGCCTGGCCTTATGTTCCGGGCAGGCGAATCAAAGTTTCCGTGAACTCTTTGAAACGCTGTCTCATGTACGCGCCAATGCGCAATCGACGCCGGGTGGTGGTATCTACCATGATCGACGCGGTTTTAATGAGCTGCGGCGCAACAATGTGAATCTGAATGCCAATTCTTCTCAGGAGCAGACTTGAGCGGTCATAAAAGCCATGCGCCGTATTATTTGAGCGCTATTTGAAAAAACAGACCGCTCGCTGGTTCATGGTGTCTGCGTGCAGAATACACTGCTTGCCGTGCGGCATGTCCTGGGGATGTACAACCCGTACGATGTCGGTAAAATTGGTTTCATCCGGAAGTAAAGAAAGCAGGCTGTTTGGGGCATCCGTGAGCAGCGTCGTATGCAGCTTATTCTGTACATCCTTGGGGAATACCGCCATGTACAAAATATCCATTTCCACCAATTCACTGAAAAAATGAGTACCGAGCGAGACATCCGGTGTCAGGTCCTCGCGCATGGCGACGATTTCACAAAGTGCCAGGACACGGCAGATTTCTGTGAATGAAACCGGAACTCCCAACGAAGGCGAAGATGTTCCCCAGCGTCCAGGCCCAATTAACAACGTACCGGCGGGGGCTCGGTAGTCTTCTAGCGCCATCAGACGGCCTATCAGACGAGCCACTTCATAGCGTTGCTGTTGTGCAAGATCGCTGTAGATTTCAGGAACCACATAGATGATGCGCTGCACCAACTCGATACGACTGTGACCGATGAGTGGTCCCCGCGTTTCAATCAGCGTTTTCTCCGTCGGAATATGGTGTGGTATTTCTGTGATTTTTCGGCTTCCCTGCACTTGCAACGGGCGACATTGCACCAGATTGATTTTGAAGTGTTGCGTGTCCAGGAAATTCAAGGTAAATTCAATATCTACCGGATATTCATAGGCCTTGTGTATGCTGTCCAGCATGGCGCGCATATCGCTGATGAATGAAGTATTTTGAATTAACTGGGCGAAATTCAGCGTAGGGGTAGGCGGCTTGTATATCCCCTGTTCACGAAGTTCTCGAGCACGTCGTGCGTCAGATGACGCATACAGATCAAGCGGAATAGCAGGTTTCTGCGAATAGACCGTATCAAAATCCAGCGTAACCATTTGGTTGCCTTGCAAATCAAGCACATCCACCCGCTGCTGTGCGTAGTCCGTGCCGTGTGCCCTCCCACTTTCCGGAAGACTCATCGGATCGTTTAAGGCAACAATCCGCGTGTAATCGTCGTCCGAACGGTCAACAGCGCGGGTACCCATTCCAAAGACCAGTCGCAGGACACCAGCGTCCGGATCAATATGCTCGCTCCATCGGAAGGGGTTGTAAGAAAATCCGACACCAGCCGCCTGGGTATAAAACAGGTTGGCATGACGTGTTCCCGACACCCGTTGCACCAGCAACGCCATCTGCTCATCACGTTCCAGCAACCCATGCCTGGCCCGATAGGCCAGGGCATCTTCACTCATACTGCTGGCGTACACCGTGCGAATTGCCGTCAATAAATTCTCCAGCCTCTGATAGCGGCTGCCCTGATTGACACAGAAGACACTCTGGTATTTTCCTGCAAAGGCATTCCCGAAATTATCTTCCAGTAGACTACTGGAGCGGACTATAATCGGGGAGTGTCCATAATAGGCAAGCATATCTTCCAATTGCCGCAGAATATAATCTGGAAATGATCCCATCAAAATACGCTGTCGCGCACGTTCCGCACCTTGCAGAAACGAATTGGGATCACGTTGATTTTTTCGAAACCACCAGCACCCATTCTGCACAAGAAATGTATAGAAAACATCCGATGCTATAAAAAACGAATCATGCACTTCCAACAGGTCTGCCCAGCGTTTATCTGTTTTTTTCAATATGGCACGGGCAAGCAACATACCGACCGACTTGCCACCAACCAGCCCGGTACCTATTGTGCGTCTGCTAATGGCGAGTACATCATCCATCGTGAGGTGCTTTTCCGCCAGTGATAGCAGGGGTTTTTCACGCGATACCACCATGCGCACCAGACGCTTGAAAAGAGCCTTATGATTGGTATCAGAAAGGTTGTCTGCCGCAAGACTGCTCTGTATTTCCTCGGCTCGTAGAAATGTGCGTTGCCACACATCCAGCCGATCAATTGCTGTTTCCATTGCAGAGTGGCGGGTGGAAGTAAGTACCTCGGCGATAGTGCTGCTGTCATTTACCGGTCGAAAGGTTTCCCCTTCCCAGATGTGCAGCATGTGCATGTCAGGCGAATATCGTTGCTGTACCTTCAAAGGTTGAAGATACACTTTCTTCTGATGCCGATACACATCCAGAAGCAGTTGTGTCGTTTTCCTTATGGGTGTAGATGCATAACTTGAGTGATAATTGCGAAGTATGGAGAAGTAGGCAACCGTTTCCAGATCAAACAGATATGGGCAGGTAAGCGTAAAAAAATTGGCCAGCATCTGATCACTGTACCAGTCTGAAGTCAGGTCTGAGAGACAATCGAACACATAAAAAGCCCCTTTGCCTGCTTCCTCAATCACACGATGGATGTGATCAAGAAACGATTCAAAACCATCATTCGGGTCAAGATAACAGACCGAAGCACCCAGTTCCTCAGAGAGCAGCATGGGATGGCGTGCAAACCGGAAATAAATCAGGTGGCGCTCATTGGCCTGCGCGTAGTGCGCAAACGGTTCGACAAAAGCCTGGTAATCTTCCGGACGTTCCACCTGCCATACCACATTGTCGCCAGGCATCAGGCCCCGCAGCAGTTGATCGAGCTCCGGTAATCCTGTGGACAATTGATGATTATAAGTAATCATGAAACACATCTTTCTGGTACTGGTAATCGCTGATACTGGAAATAATTTAGTATATTAAACAAAATCACAATCAATACGACCTGGCAATACGCCTATCATAATTGACAGCTGACACTTTTGTTATAATAATGAACGATCCAATCGCTTGAAAGAAAATAATACCAGAAAACACCACTTCGAAAAACCCGACACATAACCCTTACTTACACCTCATCCCTATAGCACTGCATGGGAATGACGGAGAGTAGCCTGCACTTAGCGTTCTTACTGCGTTATAACTTTATGTCGTCATTGCGCCGCTCCCGTCCTATCATACCCTCCCCTGCCCCTCCTTTCTCTCGCTTCCATCATTCCCATGAAGATGGGAACCCAGCAAAAAGTTGCTCCGATCGCGCCCTGCGCCCCTTCTGGATATCAGCCTGCGTGGGTATGACGGGTGTAGGTGTGTATAACGAGTCTGGGTGGGAATCCTGTTGCGAATAAAGCATGACTAATTACCGGTTCCATGTCGCGGAGCGATTACATCACCGTAGCGCGGGGTAAGGCCAACGACCGCCACCTCAAACTTGTAACCGCTTTCGTATTCTATCGCGGAGCGATTAAATCACCGTAGCGCGGGGTAAGGTCAACGAGCCGCCACCCCGGGACCATGACGCCCCCAACATCGCACCCCGGAGGGCGTGCCAGCAAGATTTACCCGTATACGCTTACCAAATAGCCACCTACGCATAGCCCCCTTCCCGTCATTCCCGCGCAGGCGGTAACTCAGTATTACATAATACTAGCACATTATTTTCGATCATCCCTAACAACAAAACCCACTTACAGGAACACCAAAAATACAAGCTATAGCTGTGCCCTCGGCTCCTTCATCACCCCTCTGGATACCCACCTTCGTGGGCATGACGGTGTGGATGGGTATGATGGTACGAGTGGGAATGACGGTGTGGATGAGAATGATGATTGGGATTATATACGACCGACACCTGGTTCCTATCCCGGAGCGATTAAATCAACTTAGCGCGGGGTAAGGCCAACGAGCCGCCACCCCGGGAAAACGCCACCCCCAACATCGCACCCCGGAGGGCGTGCCAGCAAGAGGTAAACCTAGTTGCGTTCCGTATATCACTGTGTTACGACTTGATTAGGCAAAACAAAGGAGATGGTTACCCTTGATCGTCATGGAATGTTGATACTTAGAATGGCTACTAGCGATAAAAGTGCATATACTCCAAATTATGTATTATCGAATAGCAACGCTCAGATATCATATATTTCTTAAATATATCGTAGATTTTAATTGCAAATCTACGCATATAAGATAATAGTAACTAATGATTAAATTATTATTAACTATCATTTGAGGCATATTTGTATAATTTAAATTGACAAACATATCCTTTATATTGTATACCTTAGTTATATTCTAAATAGTATCTAAGGGCTGGAACCCGCATAATGTAAAAACTGTTTTATGTATAAAAGTGATATATATTATGAGAGGAGAACATAATCGATTTTATCTGTTTTAATTCTTGATAGATTAATGTTAAAAAATAAACAGGAGTTATACAATGAGTAATTCAAAAAAAGGGTTTACCCTTATTGAATTGTTGGTGGTGATTGCCATCATCGGAATTTTGGCAGCTATCCTGCTGCCCGCATTGGCTCGGGCACGGGAAGCGGCACGACGCGCCTCTTGCGCAAACAACCTCAAGCAATGGGGTTTGATCATGAAAATGTACAATGGAGAGAACCGGGGTGTATTCCCGCCACGTTCAAAGTGGGTAGATTCCCATTGGTTCCCTTCAGCAGAATCCATTTATCCTGATTACTGGAATGATTACGCCATTGCCTTGTGTCCTTCCGATTCGCATGCAGTCGATACGATGGGGCAATCTTTCGTGCCGCCGGGAGAGCCGATGGACGTTTTCAACCGTGCTTCCGAACGTGCCAGTAATTCAGAAGAGGACCGTCAGTGCTTTGATTACGTCGCAAGTCTGGGCCGTTCCTATGTGTATACCGGGTATGTAATCTGGGACTGGTATGCGGTGCAAGCCATTCATGCCGCAGAGGTGTCATACAATCAAAACTACCAAATCGACAGACATGGAATTAACAGCTATAACTTGGCTAATACCGTGTGTAATCCACCACGTAGTGGTGGAGCCAACTTCACCAACACGTTCAAATCGAACACCAATCTTACCTGTGGATCCATCCCCACACTGGTACAGTGGTGTTCTAATGAAATGGTAGACAGCAGTGGTCAAGTCGGTGGTAAAAGTTTCATGCGGCTGGCAGAAGGTGTCGAACGTTTCATGATCACCGACATCAATAACCCGGGTGGCAGTACCCAGGCCCAGAGCACCATGGTAGTGATGTGGGATGCCTCCTCAGCACGTACCTTGGACGACTGGAATCAAGAAGGCAACCTGGTAGCGAATTCGGTACAGAAGTTCAACCATGTACCCGGTGGCGCCAATGTGTTGTATATGGACGGCCATGTGGAATTCATGCGCTATCCATCTAATACTTTCCCGTTGGACCCCCGTAATGACAATCAAATGTATGGCATATTGTTTGGTAATGTATCCCAAGCCCGTACTGGTCAAGGTTGATGATATAGTCGTTACATATTCTGTATTAATTTACATGTAATGTATGGGTCGAATCACATGATGGTTCGACCCATACACATATCTTCAAGTGACTGTTTGTAAAAAATAATTAGCAGTATTTCTACTAGCACACCTTCTGGGGTACGGAGTGGGAGCCGGCGTTATTGACCCAGGCTGGAAGCCGGGAAACTTGCCCCGTGCTACGGTGATGTCATCGCCTCACGACATAAAATACCTATGCAAAACCCACGCGCTACAATCCATAGTTAACACTACGCATCGTCATACCCACGTAGATGGATTTCCAGAGAACAGCTGAGCGCGACCTAAGCAACATTTTTTACTGGATTCCCTTCCCGCAAGGAAATAACAAGCATAGATACAACTTAACAAAGTAATTTGGGTATGACGGAGAAGAATGCATGATTGCGAAAACTCTGATTAATATACTAATTGTACCTCGCGCTGAAACGAAACACATAATTCTAACAGTTCATCTGCATATATAAGCGAATCAATAATTTGTATATACAAGGGAAAAGTAATTAAAAAAATTTTTGTAATAATTTTACATTTGTAATGTATATGTAATTTTAAATTGACAAGTATGGTATATATATTGTATATAATTAGTTCCAATAAAAATTATTAACTAATGGGCTGGAACCCACATAACATTAGTAGATTCTGTAGATGAAAATGCTTAATGTGTTATGAGAGGAGAATGCGATAGATATTGTTTACTTCAAGGACTAATAGATTTTTACTAATAAAAAAGAGGAGTTATGTAATGCATAAAATAAATAAAAAGGGATTTACCCTTATCGAACTACTGGTGGTGATCGCCATCATCGGTATTCTCGCAGCTATCCTGCTGCCAGCGCTGGCACGCGCACGCGAAGCGGCACGTCGCGCTTCTTGCGCCAACAACCTTAAGCAATGGGGCCTGATCTTCAAGATGTACAGCGGTGAAAGCCGCGGCCAATTCCCCCGTCAGTCCAGTACGGCTTGGTGGCTCTTTGTGGAGTCCCGGGACATCTACCCCGATTACTGGAATGATTACGCCATCGCTATCTGCCCCTCAGATTCTGGATCCATCGATGTATTGAACGCCAATCGTATGCCGCAAGGTGATGCCATGGAGGTTTGGAAGGAAGCCCAGAACCGAGTCTCACAGACCGGTCGCGCCGAAGACACCCTCTGCCTGCACTATCTCGCTTCCATGCCCCGTTCATATGTCTATCCCGGCTATCTGGTGAGTACCTGGGACGGTGTCCAGGGTGTAGAGTTTGGTATTACCTACTGGCACGGCATGCAGGATCCGGCCTGGTGGCCGATGAACGATACCGTCTGTGATCCCCCTCAGTCCCTTGGATTTGGCTATCCAGCCCTGTCGCGAGACATCCCGGCGGACTGGAAACCAGGAATAGTAGATGGTAGCGACGGCAAAGACGGTACCAGCCTGTTCCGCATGAGCGAAGGTGTGGAACGCTTCATGATCACCGATATTAATAACCCCGGTGCAAGTGGGAAAGCCCAGAGTGAAATTCCTGTGATGTGGGACGCAGTGGGCGGCCAGGCGCCTTCTGCGGCTGATGGCTCAGCAGTCGTGGCTTCGGCCTCGAACTTCAACCACGTGCCTGGTGGCGGTAATGTGCTGTACCTGGACGGCCACGTCAGCTTCCTGCGCTGGCCTCAAGGTAGCAGCACTAGCGAAATCGTTGGTGAGTTCCCGTACAGTACCGACCTGTACAACATATGGCAGTCCATGTCTATGGGCGCCGGCTGATCGCTCCACAGCCCGTTAATCATCGTACATAGTTAATACACAAAGGCCCCGCAGAAGCTGGGCCTTTTCTTGTTTGAGCCTGTAGGTACTGGCTGTAACCTGCCAATAAGATTGAGACAACTATGTCGTGGTGATCTCTATTCATTTGTGGATAATGTTGTTGATATTTTTCTTAGAGGTGCGGGGTTGAGTGGGCGCAACTTACCCGGGGTGGCGGCCGTGGGCCTTACCCCGCGCTACGGCGCTTTAATCGCTCCACGATAGAGAACACACGGGCATGGCATGTCTCTGCTGGCACGCCCTACGGGGTGCTGGGTTGGAGGAGCGTTACTGTCCCAGGGTGGCGGGCCGTGGGCCTTACCCCGCGCTACGGTGATGTAATCGCTCCGCGATAGGAACAGGCGGCGTGACTAATATCACCCTAATCGTCTTTCCCACCCCAACCGTCATGCCCACGAAGGTGGGTATCCAGAGGGGTGATGAAGAAGCCTTGGGCACAGCTTTAGCTTGCATTTTGGTGCTCCTGCAGGTGGGTTTGGTTCTTAGGGATGATTATAGATTTATTGTGCTAGTATTATGCATATCAGAATTCACATCTTCATGGTAATGACGGGACGGGAGATATACGCAAGCAGTCATTTGGTAGAAATAGGCGTGTGGTAAGTAGAAGCGCGAAGCGCGACCAATTGTCGTTTCACAAAAATTTTAATTTGCAATATGCATATATATTACAATTATTGCTTTATATATACATTGACATTTAAGGCTTTCTTCTTTAATTTAACAGACATATATAAGTATTTATTTGTATATTAATATTTTTACGCAAACTGATTAAATTACACAACTGGTTTATTTTGGAGGAAATAACGGTTGGGCGGGAGTTCCAACCAGGTCGTTATGATAGTTCATGAGATTTATCTGAACCTAATCAGAAAATGTACACATGTACCAGGGAGCTATTTGTATGCTAAACAAACGTAAAGGATTTACACTAATTGAGCTACTGGTGGTGATTGCCATCATCGGCATTCTCGCAGCAATCCTGCTGCCGGCACTGGCACGGGCCCGGGAAGCGGCACGACGCGCCTCTTGCGCAAACAACCTCAAGCAATGGGGTTTGATCATGAAAATGTACAATGGAGAGAACCGGGGTGTCTTTCCCCCGCGATCAAAGTGGGTAGATTCCCATTGGTTCCCTTCAGCAGAATCCATTTACCCCGATTACTGGAATGATTACGCCATTGCCTTGTGTCCTTCCGATTCGCATGCGGTCGATACGATGGGACAATCTTTTGTACCGTCAGGTGATCCGATGGACATTTTCAAACAAGCATCAGAACGTGCCAGTAATTCTGAAGTAGACAAGCAATGCTTTGACTACATCGCGGGCCTGGGCCGTTCCTATGTCTATACCGGGTATGTCATCTGGGACTGGTATGCGGTGCAAGCCATTCACGCCGCAGAGTGGTCTTATTTTAATGAATTACAAATCGACAGACATGGGTTTAACAGCTATAACCTGGCAAATACCGTGTGTGATCCACCACGTAGTGGTGGAGCCAACTTTACCAACACTTTCAAGGCGAACACCAATCTTACCTGTGGATCAATCCCCAATCTGGTGCAATGGTGCAATCCTGACATGGTGGACAGCAGTGGCCAGGTAGGAGGTACCAGTTTCTTGCGGCTGGCGGAAGGTGTCGAGCGTTTCATGATCACCGATATCAACAATCCGGGTGCCAGTACTCAGGCTCAGAGTACTATGGTGGTGATGTGGGATGCGGCATCGGCTACATCTTTGGATAACTGGGATCAGCAAAGCCAATTAGTTGCCAACTCCGTACAGAAGTTTAACCATGTACCCGGTGGCTCCAATGTGTTGTATATGGACGGCCATGTGGAATTCATGCGCTATCCTTCCAACACCTTCCCGTTGGACCCCCGTAATGACAACCCCTTGTATGGCATTTTATATGGTAACGTAGCGCAGGCCCGTACCGGTCAAGGCTGATGCTATAGACAGTAAATGCGTATAACGTGAAGTGTTCAGGTCGAATCATGTTGTGGTTCGGCCTTTACGCTTTGCCTGTACCTATTTACGCAAATGAGCAATTGACGCCTGTCGTCAACCTCTGGGATGAAATTTGCGGTGTGCCTTGGTCTGCCGATCGATGCTGACATGGGTGTAAATTTGTGTGGTGCTGATGTCGGAATGCCCGAGCATTTCCTGCACAGCCCGCAGGTCGGCTCCATTGTCCAGCAGGTGTGTGGCAAAGGAATGACGGAGCATGTGCGGTGTTACCTCTTGCTGAATGCCGGCCAACCGCGCGTACTGTTTGATAAGTTTCCAGACCGCGACCCGGTTCAGGCGTTTCCCCCGCACATTCAGGAACAGGGTGTCATCCCGGATAGTTCCCTCGGAGCGCAACCGCATCCAGGGTATGAGGCGTTCCAAAGCACGGCGACCCAGCGGAATGAGGCGTACCTTGCTTCCTTTGCCCAGCACCCGCACCTGGGACTCTTCCAATGACACATGATGAACCGGTAGATTTATCAGCTCAGATATACGCAAACCACAGGCATAGAACAAGGCCAGCAACGCGGCATCGCGGATATTTGGAGGCTCGAGTTTGTCCGGTGCATCCAGCAACCGTTCCACCTCGTCCAACCGCAAAACACGTGGCAGGCTTGCTGTCATCTTCGGACTTTCCATGGTTTCCGTGGGGTCCTGCGCCAGCAGGTGTTCGCTCAACAGGAAGCGATGGAAACTGCGCAACGCGCTGAGATGCCGGGCAATGCTTCTGGGCTGAAGCCCCTGTTCATTTAGTGCGTAGAGATAATCTACAATGTCTTCGCGCAGTACGTTGTCCAGACGCTCGATGGTGTTTTGCGCCAGATACGCCAGGTAGTGCCTCAGATCAGCGCCATACGCCGCCAGGCTTTTCTCCGACAGACCTTTTTCAAAGGTTGCTGACTCAAGATACCGGTCCAGAAAATGCTGAAAGGGTGAAGGTTCGTTTGTGTCCATATCGGATATTGTATTGGATTCATGATCCCGGTTTGAAATTGCTTCTGGATACTTGCACCATTGCATCATGGGTTACAGTAAAAGAACGGAAAATGTTACAATAGAAACCATGCATTCGCATCACCCACTGAAAACCCAACGTTGGTTGTCTTTTCCAACCATTACATAAGCACAGGAACATTATGGCACAGCAATATATATTTACCATGCTCGGGCTGAACAAGTACTACGGGCAAAAGCAGATATTGAAGGATATCAATCTGAGTTTTTTCCCAGGCGCTAAAATAGGTATCGTTGGTGAAAATGGCGCCGGTAAATCGACGGTACTCCGTATCATGGCCGGTATTGATCAGGACTTCCGGGGTCAGGCCACGCTTACCAAAGGGTTTACCGCGGGCTTTGTGCCACAGGAACCGCAATTCGATCCCGATGTCACGGTACGCTCGGTGCTGGAATCTGCTTTCGCTGAGACCACGGCCATGCTGCGGGAATATGAAGCCATTGGTGAACGCATGGCAGAGCCGATGGACGATGACGCAATGCAGGCTGCCTTAGACCGTATGAGCGCGTTGCAGGACAAGTTGGATGCCGCAGATGCGTGGAGCCTGGACCAGAAGCTGAAGTATGCCGCCGAGGCACTGATACTTCCAGATGAAGATCGCACCATGGGCAGTCTGAGTGGTGGGGAGAAACGGCGGGTCGCGCTGTGTCGGGTTCTATTGGAACAGCCGGATTTGTTACTGCTTGATGAGCCTACCAACCACCTGGACGCGGAAACCGTGGACTGGCTGGAGATGCAGTTGCGGGATTATCCCGGTACGGTCATTGTGGTGACACATGATCGGTATTTCCTCGACAACATCACACAGTGGATACTGGAACTGGATGGTGGCCATGGCATACCGTTTGAAGGGAGTTATACTTCCTGGATCGAACAGAAGCTGCTCGCCACGTCTGCGGAAGCCAGGAACAACAGTCCCCGTGCCCGCGCGCTGGAGCGGGAACTGACGTGGATTCGAATGAGCAGCAAAGATCGGAGCACCTTGTCTCGTGAACGCCTGAGTGCCAATGAACAAATGCTGGCTCGTGAGGGGAAAGAAGACCGTGTAATCCAAGTTGCGCCAGGACCTTCACTGGGCGATCAGGTTATCACCCTGGATCAGGTTTCCAAAGGGTATGGTGATGAAACGTTGATTGATAACTTAACCCTGGACATTCCCCGTGGGGCAATTGTCGGTATCATCGGACCGAACGGTGCCGGGAAAACTACCCTGATGCGTATGATTCTCGATCAGGAAAAGCCCGACAGCGGCACCGTTCGGGTGGGTTCCAGTGTCCAGTTTTCATATGTGGACCAGGAACGTGCTGCCATACAGGGCGATATCAGTCTGATTGATGAGATCAGTGGGGGCGTACCAGAAATCACCTTGGGCACACGAAAAGTTCCGGTGCGGCAGTATCTCGCAGGTTTTGGTTTCAAAGGGGCAGACCAGCAGAAAATGGCCAATGAACTGTCTGGTGGCGAACGTAACCGCTGCAACCTGGCCAAGCTGTTGAAGGAAGGCGGCAATGTGCTCCTGTTGGACGAACCGACCAACGACCTGGATGTGAACACATTGCGGCTGCTGGAAGAAGCGCTGCAAGGATTTAACGGTTGTGTCCTGGTGGTCAGCCACGATCGTTTCTTTCTCGACCGCATCTGCACGCATCTGCTGGTCTTTGAAGGCCGTGGCGCAGTGCGCTTGTTCCAGGGGAATTTCCGGGAATACGAAGACTGGCGCAAGCGCGAACTGGGTTCCGGCCTGTTTGAAAACCGGCGCAGCCGCTACCGCAAACTTGCCGGTTGATCATTCATTTTTTGTTGTATCTTGTTAAATAAAACCGCTCCTGAATGCACTGTATATCAGCCAGTGTTTCTCATCCAGGAGCGGTTCTTGCGTTATACTTTACCTGCGTTCACGAAGCGTTTTCGCGGTAACTATCAGGTTGAGTAAATCTTCACGGCGGTAGTCCCTGGCGGTTGCAGTTGTCGCAAGCTCCCGTACCATGTCGAAGTCTGCGTCGCCTTTATACGCGGAATTACGCAACAGCAGGCCGAATCCCGCGGTAGCAACTGCGAACTGGAAATCCTGCGAGGTGTTTTCAATAGAAACCGCACGGGCAGGTACCGGTATTTCAATTAGCCTGCTGGTATCACTGTCGGGTTGCTTGTAGCGCAGCTTGACAAACATCATTTCACGCGAATCGTCAGTGACCTCCGGTGCATCCGTCATCATTTCCTGGTAGCGCAGACTATCCACACCCGGCTCCAGGGGTACGCCAATCGGTACAATCTGATAGAGCGCAGTCACGGTGTGTCCGGCGCCAATTTCACCCGCGTCCTTGGTGTCGTCATGGAAATCACGTGCTGCCATGATCCGGTTCTCATACCCCAGCAGACGGTAAGCATGAACATGCGAAGGATTGAATTCCACCTGAATTTTTACATCCTTGGCAATCGTCATGAGGGTGCCACTGACCTGTTCTACCAGTACGCGGCGGGCTTCGCCGAAATCGTCGATGTAGGCATAATTACCATTGCCCTTGGTGGATAGCAATTCCAGGGTGTTGTCTTTCAGGTTGCCCATGCCATAGCCCAGCACGGAGAGAAATACACCGGTTTGTCTTTTTTCTTCAATGAGCGACAAGAGGCCTTCACGGCTGGTGACACCGACATTGAAATCGCCATCGGTCGCCAGGATGACCCGGTTGATCCCGCCCTCAATGAAGTGTTCTTGCGCCATGGCGTAGGCATCCTGAATGCCCGCGCTGCCATGTGTGGAACCACCAGCCGTCAGGTTGTCGATCACCTGCACGATATGCTTCCGTCGGGTCATGGGGGTGGATTCAAGGGCCGTCCGGCTTTCTCCCGCATAAGTCACGATACCAACCCGGTCATCCGGGTTCAGGTTCTCAAGCAATGCCTTGAGCGACTCCCGCACCAGCGGCAGACGGTTGGGTGGCCTCATGGAACCTGAGGTGTCAATCAGAAACACGAGGTTTGCCGGTGGACGTTCTTCCTGCGGAACTTCCCGACCCTGTAATCCAACCTTCACCAGCAGGTGCCCCGGCGTCCAGGGGCATGGGCCGACCTCCATGTTGATGGAAAAGGGATGCGGCCCGACCGGTTGTGGATAGGAGTAGGTGAAATAGTTGATCATGTCTTCTATGCGTACCGCGTCCGCGGGTGGTAGTTGTCCCTGGTTCAAAAAGCGCCGAACAATGGTATAAGCAGCGCTGTCCGCGTGCAGGCTGAAGGTGGAGAGTGGTTTATCCTTCGCAGTGTAGAAAGGCTGCTCCTGGATGGTATTGTACTGTTCTCCACCGGGATAATACATGTCTGTGGGAGGCAGTACCAGCGTGGGCATCGGGTCGGCATCTGATCTGCTCAAAATTTCTGGCACGACTGTACTCACACTGCGTCCCAAGGAGCGTCTTTCTGCCAATCTCCGTTCACGCTCCAGATCTTGCACTGCCTGATTCGTTTCTAAGGTATCCAACAGGTCACTTAATTCAGCGCGCGCCTGGGGATCTTTGTAGTCGATATTGAAGAGATCGTGACTGGCAGCAGAGCCAGGATTGTTGATATCCGTGACAAAGAATCGTTGAACTCCCCTGTCTTCTACATTTAGTGTACGCATTTTCAGCTGATTAATCTCCTCGGTTTCTGCTTGCCGCTGCGCAGTTTTCCAGGCGTAGTGTGGTTGAATCAAACCTAGGTATAGCCACAAGCCACCAACACAAAAAAGCAGCATGGCTGCCAGGGTAAGCATACGTCTGGCGATACTCTGGCGCGGTACATTTTTCGGTTTTGCTGACTGCGCGGCCTGTAACACCGTATCGCGATGGGACTGGGTCAACTGCGCTTCGGGTGACATGGATTCCAGTTGCAATGCTTTTTGTGCCATGCCCGTCACCTGGCGTAATGCTGCGAGTTCTTCGCGGGCCTCGGCATTTTCCGGTGCCTTCAAGGCCTGGGTAAGTTCTTCTGCTGCTGCAGTGTCGAGTTCTCCCATCACATAGTCCAGGAGCCGTGGATCGTTACGGTCTATAGGCGTATTCATTAGTGTATCTCCTTGTATGTACCGGCGTCTGCTGTGAGTAAATCCTGAAGTTTTTCCCGCATGCGCTGTAGCGAAATGTGAATCAGGTAGCGAACATGATTGACGGGATAGCCGGTGACAGCACTGATTTCCTTGTAGGTCAACTGGTCCAGAAACTTGAGCCGAAACACTTCCTGCTGATTATCGGGAAGCGCAGCCAGCGTCGTCAGCACCCGGGTTTCTGTTTCATGCTTTTCTGCCAGGGTGCTGGGGAGCGGTGCCGAACTGGGATACGCTTCGAGTGTAGAGTCATCTATCGGTTGCATACGGTGCTCCTTTTTCATCACATCCAGGGCGCGGTTACGACAGACCCGATACAACCAGGGCACGAGATGATTTTCGATTTGCCCGCGCTCCGTGATACACAGTTTCAGGAATGTGTCCTGCACCACATCACGGGCTGTTTCAATCTCGCCGGTCAAGCGTAAGGCATAACGTAATAATGGTTGTTCATACTGGTTCATGGTCGCCTGCACCCAATCGGTGTGTGATGGTGTTGTTGCCATATCGTCACTTTCTTGTTTTAGGAACCGTTCGCGAACGTTGCTACCCCTTAATACGTCCCAGACCGGAATATGTTCAAAAAAAATATTTTTTGGTTCATCCTGAATTAGCGTACATTTGACACAGGATGAGTCCATGAGGCATCTCTTGGTTTTTTGAAACAAGCATCAGGGAGATAAGCTCATTACCTCGAGTGAACTATATCATGGGATTTAGTTTACAAGGCTACCGGACACATGCCACCCGTTCTCTATCGCGGAGCGATTACATCGCCGTAGCGTGGGGTAAAGTCACCGGGTATGATTATCCCTGTCTCTATCGCGGAACGATTACATCGCCGTAGCGCAGGGTAAAGTCACCGGGTATGATTATCCCTGTTCTCTATCGCGGAGCGATTGCATCGCCGTAGCGCGGGGTAAGGCCAACGACCGCCACCCCGGGATCATAGCGCTCCCATCCCAGCACCCCGTAGGGCGTGCCAGCAAGATTTTCCCGTATTCGTTTACCAAATACCCACCCACACGTAGCCCCTTTCCCGTCATTCCCGCGAAGGCGGGAACCCAGTAAAGCATATTACTAGCACGAGATAACAATCATCCCTGATAGCCAAACCAACCTGCGTGAGCAACAAAATGCAAGCCAAAGCTGTGCCCTCGGCTCCTTCATCACCCCTCTGGATACCCACCTTCGTGGGTATGACGGGATGGTGTGTTCTCTATCGCGAAGCGATTAAAGCGCCGTAGCGCGGGGTAAGGCCCACAGCCGCCACCCCGGGAAAACACACCACCCCAACATCGCACCCCGTAGGGCGTGCCAGCAGAGATACCTCGATCGTTATCCGCAGATTGCGCAGATGAACGCAGATTTTGATAATGGAAGAGATGAGTAGACGCGTGCTAATGACTGAGTTTTATATGTATATGTTACGTCATATTCTCTATAGCGGAGCGATTAAAGCGCCGTAGCGCGGGGTAAAGTCACCGGGTATGATTATCCCTGTTCTCTATCGCAGAGCGATTACATCGCCGTAGCGCGGGGTAAGGCCCACGGCCGCCACCCCGGGATCATAGCGCTCCCATCCCAGCACCCCGTAGGGCGTGCCAGCAAGATTTTCCCGTATTCGTTTACCAAATACCCACCCACACGTAGCCCCTTTCCCGTCATTCCCGCGAAGGCGGGAACCCAGTAAAGCATATTACTAGCACGAGATAACAATCATCCCTGATAGCCAAACCAACCTGCGTGAGCAACAAAATGCAAGCCAAAGCTGTGCCCTCGGCTCCTTCATCACCCCTCTGGATACCCACCTTCATGGGTATGACGGATTGGGTAGAAATGACGATTGGGGTGATATACATCACGCCACCTGTTCTCTATCGCGGAGCGATTACAGCGCCGTAGCGCGGGGTAAGGCCAACGGCCGCCACCCCGGGACCACTTCTTACTTCTTGGCGGGGTGTTTTCTGGAAGGGTGGTGGAAGTCCATTTTGAAATGTTCGCCGAGATACACTTCTCTCACGGTGGGGTCGGTTGCGATTTCTTCCGGGGTACCTGAAATAATGACACTGCCTTCGTTGATGATGTAGGCGCGGTCGGCGATATGCAGGGTTTCCCGCACATTGTGATCGGTCAGCAGGATTCCGATGCCCTGGTCGCGGAGGGTCGCGACGATGTCTTGCAAGTCTGCAACCGAGATGGGGTCGATACCTGCAAAGGGTTCGTCCAGCAGAAAAACTTTCGGCTCGATGGCCAGGGCACGGGCTATCTCTGTGCGACGGCGCTCCCCACCCGACAAGGTGTACGCCGGACTGTCAGCCAGGTGGTGTATGCGCAATTCTTTCAGAAGTTTGTCACACCTTTGATGGCGTTCTGCCCTGGATATGGGCTGGTACTCCAGCACGGCCAGCAGGTTTTGGCGCACCGTCAGTTGGCGAAAGACCGATGCCTCTTGCGGGAGGTACGCGATTCCTGTCCGCGCACGACGGTACATGGGCATCCGTGTGATATCCTTGCCCTGAAAATAAATACTACCCTGGTCCGGTTTCATCAAACCGACAGTCATGCCGAAAGTTGTTGTCTTACCGGCGCCGTTGGGTCCCAGCAAACCCACGACTTCCCCTTCTCGTAAGGTGAGGGAAACATCGCGCACGACGGTACGTTTTTTGAAGGACTTGAAAAGTCCCTTTGTACTGAGTAATGGCGGTGTGACTGCTGGTTTCTGATGGTCCTTGTTGATCTTCGGCATGGCTTAACTTGCTTCAAGTAAATCAGGAAATGCCGCAGCCAGTAAGCCCCTGTTCAATGTGGCCTGTTCTTCCGCGCTACGTTGATCTTGTGATAACAAGTTTTGGACGGTATCTGATTTATTGATGTTGCTCCAGGCCAATTCATTGTACATGTCATTACGTTGCAGCAATGTGTTGAATTGGCGCAGCAGTTGCTGCCGCTGCTCTACAAGCACACTGGTTGGCGTGTTGATTAAAGCGTTACGCATGTTGGGATCGAGCATCCCGAGTATATGCTTGCCGGGCGATGGCCCTTCTGCTGCGGCCTGTGTCTTCAACGCTTCGATGAGCGCAGACCAGTCGCTGATATCATTTTCCCCCAGCAATGCACCAGTGACCGCAGGAGATGCGGCATTGCCGCGAGCAAAAACCGGCAATTCTCCTTGTGCGCCTCCACGGACATTGACTTTTCCTGTACCGAAATTGACAATAATCTCTTCGCCGGTCAATTCCTTTACTTGTTCTGAACTGAACTTGGGACTCTCCGTGAAGACCAGTGTTTCCGCTTCAAAATCCCACTCTGCGCGACCTGCCTGAATATTGCCCTGGGGATGGCGTATGCGCACATTGCCTTGCATGACGATTCGAGAGGGGACGTTATCCGCGCCAGCATACGTAAAATAGATGTTGTTGGCACTGATTGGCATGGGGGGTTGATTGGGGTCTTCTGGCAGTATGGTCAACTGCACGCCACCGGTGAGTTCCTGGATTTGTGCCGTCTCAAAGTTAAATACCAGGTTGCCTGCACGTTCCAGATTGATGCCAAAATCGCCGCCCATTTCCATAGCACGCAATGTGGGACAACGTCCGAGCATTACTGCAAGAGCTATGATTACTAGCAGCAGAACAACGTACTTTTTTCTGGTCATAATAAAATTGTAATTCTTCATGGATTCAGACTCCCAAAGCGAATCCAGCCGCTGACTTGTTGAAATTCCATGGTGCGATTGTCCGGGTGAATTTGCATTTTTGCTGCATCCAGCTCCAAATCAGGGCTGTCAATGGAAACAGGATGTTCTGTATAGGCAACGATACCATCAGCTGTTTCCAGATTCTCGCAGATAATATCGGTCATGCGTATAGTAACATTTCCAGCATCTGCTTCTACACCTCCACCCAGATAGGCTTCTCTGTTTTCTATAAATCGACCTTCACCAGCCTGAAATACGATGTCTTCTGCTTCGGTTTCCGCATTGTATAGTACCGCACGGGCTTCCTTGAATGACCAGGAATCATCGGTTTCCATGGACGAGGTATCTGCCTCCACCATAAACCGGGGCTTGCGCGCACGACCTGCCGTCGGGGCGGTATCATGCAGGTACAGCCTGATTCCGGTCATGCTTATCACCTCACTGCGCTGTTGAGTGGCATCGGTTTGAACACCGTTTTCCTGTAACTCCGCATTTTCTCCCAAATCAGGCGGGGCATCGCATGAGAAAAGACAGCACACTATACAAAAACAGGGTAGGAATATTTTTAAGAAAGACAGCTTCATTCGGTTTGCTTTCGGTTTTTATCGTAAATCAGGTACAAACCGTATAGTGTCAAATCCGTATCGACATGATCGATAGATTGGGTCAGCCCGGCAATAACACTGGCCAGGCCACCAGTTGCGACAACGGTGGGGTCGCCACCCATTTCAACGGCCATTCGGCGTATCAGGCCATCTACCAAATCAGCATACCCATAAGTTAGACCAGATTGTATATTGGTTACGGTATTGCGCCCAATAACCGTATCGGGTATGGCGATATCGACACGGGGCAGCTTGGCACAACGCTCAAACAGGGCATCCGCCGAAAGTTGAATGCCTGGAACGATAATACCACCGCGCCAGGCAGCATTTTCAGTAACGGCATCAAATGTGGTGGCCGTTCCGAAATCGATCAGGATCAAGTCACCGGGGTAACGATCAAGCGCGCCTACGGCGTTGACAATTCTATCCGCGCCAACTTCCTTCGGATTGTCGCACTGCAATACCAGGCCTGTCTTAATTCCGGGGCCGACCATGATGGGCTTTGTTTGAAAAGCACTTTCGCAAGCCTGGATAACCGGGGCATTCATTTGTGGGGCGACGCTTGAGATGCAACACCCGGAAATGGCATCCGGATCGAATCCTGCACTTTGAAGCAGCATCAGCAGTGTCACACGGAGTTCATCTGCCGTGCGATTACTGGATGAAATCCGCCAGTGATGGCACAGTACCGGGCCATCATACAGACCCAACACCGTATTGGAATTTCCGACATCGAGAACCAATAACATAATTTACTCAGGCTCCCAGTCCATCTGCCGTAAAGATACCACCCGCGATTATATGCCGAATGCCGGTCCGTGTTTCTATGTGCAAGGTCCCGTCCGGAGCGATGTCCCGGACACGTCCCCGCACGCCATCCCGTTCAATGTGTTGTCCCAGCAGGTCGCAGGCAGTTACCCAGTCCCTGTGGACTTGTGATTCATGGCCCATTTCTAAACGTTGAATAAAATGGTCCAGTGTAGTCAGCAATTGTGCCAATACTTCACCCCGATCCCAGGCAGTATTCGTTGCCGCTTCCAGGGAAGTCGCTTTGCCTTGCAGGGACTCAGGAAAGTCAGCTTCGCGCATGCCTACATTGAGACCAATGCCCACCGCACTACGCCCATTACGGTGTTCAACAAGGATACCGCACACCTTCTTATGTTGCCATAATAAATCATTGGGCCACTTAACCACCAGTTCCAGCCTGGGGCGAACAGCATCCCGCACAGCCAAAGCTGCGGCAAACATCAGACCGCAGGCGGGCAGATCGAGGGCCACGCTGAACATCAGTCCCAGACCAGGTGGACTGTGCCAGGTATTGCCGTGTCTGCCGCGACCGGCCAGTTGCTGCTCCGCGATAAATACAGTCCCGTGTTCACCGTGGCGCAGGGCCAGGTTGTTGGTAGAAGCCACCAGGTGTTTTGCGTTTATGGTGTGGCCGATGATCTGGGTGTCCAGGGGAGGCAGTATCAGGCCAGGTAGAATTTCTCTTGCATCAGTCATGATCTATTAACAAAGACAGGTCGAGCGACATTGAGGAATGCGTTATACTGCCTACGGAAACAATATTTACGCCCGTTTCCGCGATACTTCGTATACGCTTCAGGGTGACATTGCCACTGGCTTCCAATTGCGGAGGATGATGCCCTGATTTGGCTGCATGTTCGTGTACTATGCGGACAGACTCTTTCAGTTCCGGTATGTCCATGTTGTCCAGCATGATGATTTGCACGCCGAGATTCAGTGCCTCCTGAAGTTCCTCATAATTGCGTACTTCCACTTCAATACCCATCAGATGGTGCGCATTGTGTCGCGCTCGTTCTACGGCAGCACGAATACCACCCGATGCCGCGATATGGTTTTCCTTGATGAGTATGCCGTCGATAAGGGAATGCCGATGGTTCGCGCCACCTCCGTGTACCACCGCGGCTTTCTCCAGGTCCCGGAGGAGCGGCGTCGTCTTTCTTGTCGCACAGATTCGACAGGGCAGGCCATCCAACGCCGACACAAATGCTGAAGTTTCCGTAGCGATACCCGACAGATGCTGGATAAAGTTCATGGCCGTGCGTTCCGCCATCAACGCGGCACGGGAACGCGCGGTAAACCTGGCCAGTATAATGCCTTTTTCAAAATGCTGACCATCGTGCAGGGCTTCCCAGGTTTCAATTTCGGCATCCATCAGCTCAAAAGCTCGGCGGAATGGATGCATGCCACTGAGCACACCGGACTGCTTTGCCACCAGCTTGACATTGGAACGCCGCTCCGCGTCTACCGTGGCCAGCGTGGTAATGTCCTTCCAGGCGTGGTCTTCTTCCAACGCAGCGCGAACCAGTTGTGTCAGCGGATCTTGCATAGTATCTCCATTCACTCAAATTCCATACATCGGATATTGAATACCACGGGGTTAATCAGTGGCCTGGTTACCCAGGATGGCGCGCACCTGCGCCACCATGTCATTTCTGGAAACGGTTATCTGGCCTGTTTTACCGGCTTCCATATAGGCATCACGTTCCGCTATGTCCGCCCGGCCCGATTTGCCCTCGTGCAGGTCTTTTATGGACACAACGCCTTGAAGCAGCTCATCTTCTCCGATGATGACTGCCACCGGAATACCGTAATGGTCGGCATGGGAAAGCTGGTTGCCCATTTGCATTTTCTTTTTGCTTGCAAAAAAGGCTTCGGTACGAATGCCGGCACTCCGCAATTCTGACGCCAATCGCAAGGTCTCACTTTTGGGAACATTGCCCATGCTAACCACGAGTACCTGCACCGGAGTGCGTTCTGTTGAGACACATCCCAGGTAAGTCAGCGCGGCCATGAGCCGGTCCAGACCCACGGACATGCCGGTACAGGGGATGGGTTGGTCCTTGAATCGAGAAACCAGTCCGTCATAACGTCCGCCCCCCATGATTGAGCCGAATTCCGGCGCCTTGGGCAGAATCATCTCGAACACAGGGCCGGTATAGTAATCCAGTCCACGTGCCAGACTTGGATCAAAGCGTGCGTGTTGCTCAGCGATTCCCAGTGCTTCCAGGGTGGCCGCCAGCTCCCGCAATTCATCCAGCGCTTCCTGTGCGGTTTTACTGTCGGACAAGTGCGGCATCAGTGCTTCCACCAGTTCAACGCGGGTGGAGGCTTCCACAGCGATAAAGGCGAGTATTTTGTCGATGGTTACCTCATCCAGCCCGACCCCTGGAATAGGGTCGCCCGAATCGTCAATACGCCCGGGGCCGAATTCCAGGCGGATATTGTCCAGTCCCACCTTGGCACGCTTGTCTATCACCCGCAACACATGCTTCTGGCGGTTGGGATCATCAATTCCACAATCCAACAACAGCGCGTCTATGAGTTTGCGGTTGTTAATCAGCACCGTATAGTCCGGCACATTCAAGTCACGCATGATGGTACACATTACCGCAATGATCTCACCGTCTGCGGCCACCGTGGGCGCGCCCGCGACATCAATGTCCACCTGGGTAAACTGGCGGAAACGGCCAGGGCCAGGCTTGTCCGCGCGCCACACCGGCCCCCAGGCATAACGCCGGAAAGGCGCCTTGAGCTGGTCCGGATATTGCGCCAGCATACGGGCAAACGGCACGGTCAGGTCAAACCGCAGAGCAATTTCTTCGCCTTCAGGGCTTTCCAGTCGAAACAATTCCTTGTTTGCCCCCTCACCCCCCGCGCCAAGCAGAATATCCAGGTATTCCATTGCCGGCGATTCCAAGGGCACAAACCCAAACAACTCGAAAATGTTTTCAATCGTCTGGATAACAGCCTTCCGTGGAAGCACGGCCTCCGGCAACAAATCCTGAAAACCCTTTAGCGTTCGTGCTTCCACACGCTTAGGTTTACCTGATTTGCCCTTTGGCGCTGATTTGGCATCCTGAACCGGCTTTTTCTCCGGCTCCTGAAGTATAGACATAGCAATAACCAATCTTTTGTAACTGCGGTGTTTTACCGGACAGGGTATTCAGCAATCGCGACATAACAGATACACACCCGTATCCGCGCCTGCGCCCCAAGCCTGTCCAAAACAACCATCACGATGACACGTTTCTATCAGAGCAATTCCTATGCCCATGATTGGAAACCGGGAATAAGACAAGCTCCGGTAAAACGACGTGGAAACAGGTGGGGAAAAGGCGATTCCTGGCCTTATATGCGACACTGATACCCTGTAAATTTTAGCAGAGAAAGGGGGAAAGGGTCAAAGTACAGGGGAGACTGCGTTTCGCATGGCACCTATTCCGAATTGCTCCAGGAAGCGCGCCGCAATCACCCCCGAGATATCCCGGCCACCGGTTCGACCCGGATTACGCTGAAGCACCCCACTGCGCAGCCATGACATCAGCGCGACAGGGGAGCGCCTTTGTTCCTGCTATGGAGCCATTGGTATAAAATGCATATTTGCATTGTGGTTATATGCATTTGTATGAAAACACCTAATGTGCAAAATCATGAACAACATTAGTAGAATAGTCAGTTATATTGACCCGCAAGAAGTGATGTTCTTATAGGTTGAATTTCAGTTGTGCGTCAACCAAAGTCCACGCAATGCAACGAACAATCCGATCGTGAACAAGACGAGTGACAGACAAAAGAAGACTTTATGCACCCGACCTAATGCCTTCCCACGAGCCTTAGTTTCATCTTTGTCATACGATCTAGACGATTCATATCGGATGTGATTTATTGGCGCTAGCAACACTAGCCCTATTACTAAGAAGCAGATTGCGATTGTTATTGACTTTGAAAGCGTAGAAAAATCATCATCGGCTAGCAGCAGCTGTGTTTGAAAAGTCAGTAATGCGAGAATTCCTCCCCCGTTAAGAAGAAACATGCCCTTCACTCCCTGTGAATGAAGCTCAGCCCTACGGTTTGCCCTTAATTTATAATCTTCCGGTTCTCTCTCAGCCATCAACCTCTCCTTTCTGTATCATAATGCCCGTCCAGCTTGAACACCTCGTAATTACCATTACCCTAAAAACATTGTTATCACTCAAGTGTGAAAACTTTCTTCAAAATCGGATCGTTTTCAATCAGAAAATTATCCAAATTTAGAAATGACTTACCTAAGTCGTTTAATGAGAGCAGTAATCTGTATTTCTCCACCTCTCCATTCTCATAACATGGGCTTAGTTCTCCTGGAGGGCTATACCATTCTTCAAATGGGATTGTAAAAAATGGCGTATTTGTTTCTTTGTCATACCAAGTGAAACATTCGTCATACCACACATTCCGCATGTACTCTTCATGTGCCTCCAGGTCCATTTCATAATCTGCCCAAGGCAATAAATGACCTATTATCTCTTTAATAGAAGTTTCAGGAGCGTATGTAGTTGGCCAGATCTCCGATTCCACGTCACTCTTAGAATCACAGCCGATAATGATTTGGAATCGTGGTAATGATTTATTTATCCAGTCTTCAAACTCTATGTACACTACTTCGCCAGTGGCAACTAGATTTATCCACTTTCTATCGAGCTTGAGTCTCATCAGTTTCTGAATATATGGAGGTGGCTGGAGGAGTTGCCGAAGGGCTTGCAGGGAGTGTTCATTCAACTGATTTTCTTTAGGTATTTCGATTTTCCACAGATTTCCAGTACAAGTTGATGTTTCTGCTTCAACTCTCTCCCAGAATAGTTCGTTTCGATCAGGATGAAATAATATAATTATTATCGGAAGCATATGATTAGACCAGTATTCAATATGGCGATTATCTGTTCTAAATACATATGCAGCTTCTGTCTCCTCCTTAAAATAACTAGTGCCAGACTTCACTTGGATTCCGATCAACGCTCCAGTGGGTTTCCTCCCTTCAACTATTTCAACTTGGGCATCAATACCAAAGTCATTCTGATGTTGTTCACGGAATAACCATCCATGGGAGGAGAAGAATGTCTCAACTCTACTGATACCAATTCTGTCAATTATAGGTTTTTCAGACATCAATAATTTCAATTGCTTTCTACCTATGAAAAATTATTCTCACGTGCTGCACAAACAGCATACAGCAAAACGAGTAATAACTTTAGGAATTTATTTGGCAATTGCACTCGTAAGTTTTGCCAATTCTTTAAAGTCGCTTTCTCTAAGAATTCTTATCGGGTTTCCTTTATTAATGAGTTCTTCTGCTTTCCTATGCTTAGAACTCTTTTCATGGCCAGCAAGCCTCTTTGTATCTTGATCTCCCACGACTAGTATAGTTGTCTGCTTTGTAACTCCAGACGCTACTTGGCACCCAAGGGTTGCAGCTAAATCAGCTGCCTCTCGCCGTGGTAACTCAAGCATCCCAGTAAAGACAAGTACCTCACCATTAAGTGTGCCGTCAGGGTTTCCTTCGCGTCTGATAATTGAGTCAGAACTTGCAGATGATAAATTAATTGGCTGCCGTACTCTTTTGAACCAACTTTCAATATCCATTTTACTTTCATTGATTGCAGCGATAAAAATCATAGCTGCAGCCTTAGCATCTTCCAAGGCATCATGATGTTTGAAGTCATAGCCTATCAATTTACAGACGTCATACAGACCGTATCCCTTCCATGCGCATTCTGGCCAAGTTCGGCGTGCTACCTGAGCCGAATCAAGCCAGACACTTTGTGGTAGGCTTACCTGATACCGCTGGGCTGCTCGATGAATCGCCACTCGATCAAAGTGTGAATGACACACAACTACGTAACCTTCAAGATATAAACTAAGTATATCAACTAATTCAGGAAAAGTCGGTGAGTCTTGGACGGCGGACTTATCAATACTATGAATTGACACATTCACATCATCGAAATAGTCCTCTGGATTAACATAAGATTTCCATTCATCCGTGATGACAGAATTTTCACATCTAGCAATTCCAATCTGACAGATTGAAGCCAAATCAGCATTCGCAGTCTCAACATCAATGGCCACAAATTTCATAGCTATAGACTCCTTTACATTGCCAAACTATAATTTGAATGAATATATAATAAATTCATATGCTTTTCATTTTTACTTGAAAATGGCATCTTGGAACATGACACCAAAGGTGTCGCTAATCCAGTTCATCAATTTCGTGTCGTTGAATCAGCCATCTGTGAGACCACTTTAGTATTTGATCAGTACTTTACTAACCCTGAGCACTTTTATGGCATCATAGCTGTTGGCATATCGCAAGTCAAGTGTATGAAACCAAGTCCAAGTTTTAGTGAAATTGGATTATTATATGCAGCATATTTAAACACAAACAACCGAACAACACCGGTTTTTCCTAAAAATAGTATACTGCTGTTATTTCTTGAACTTTATGCAGTCTGTCCGTTGACCACGTTTTCACCCGAGTCCCGCATTTCCTGAATGAACATTGTCGACACGAAAATAGTGGTCTGTACGGACTCGTTTACAAGCGCTGGGCCCCTGGGTGAATTCCTTGTTTTATACCCCGTCCAGGTGGGCAACGGGTATCCATTTTCGGACGGCGTTGATCAGCGCAATGGCTTTCCCTGTTGAAACTGCTTAAAGGGGAATGCCTCACTTCACCTCCTGCACTTCGCCTTACTTCAAATTCTAGCAACGATTTTCACATGTCATGTTATCATCCCTGATGATGTGTCCATCAGCACCAAAAGCAACTCATCTGAAAATGGTGGGTGATTTTTTGTGTATAAATCGCTTGCTCGATACAACAAATTCTGCAAAAACTTCAGTGCTTATATATTGAAATACATTTTTTACCATTATTACTAGACTAGCCTCTTCAAATAAAATTGTTATATACTTTGTAATATATATAAACAACAAATATTTGTCATGTTTGATATGGTATTGTTGAAATCACGTCAATTTTTTCACTTCAAGAAAATGAAATACTATATATAGTATCACAAATAGTATATAATACCATATATTGTATACCATATTGATGCTCCAGCGTATTATTCACATGGCATGAAATTTGCTAAATATCATAAAAAGATTGGTACTGACGCACACAGTTATGTTATGTGATGAAAGAATGTAAACGTAATTTCCATCAACTTACTTTATGAGGATATGCCATAGAATATTTTGAATTACGATCCGAAATGATGCCGCTAATGTGATGTGAATTTCCGATTCGCTCACAAGTATAAGTGCGTATAGAAAAACTACAAGAGGTTGACGAAAAATTCAACGGATAAGAAAATAAGGAATAGTGAAATGGTAAAACGTCTTTTAATCTTTAGTGTATTAATGGTCTTGATTAATTTTAGCTCTAATGCAACAAGTATATTGGTATCACAAAGTACAGGAATTAGTGGTTATGGATACGGATACAGTGCTTGGACCAACTTCACTAATGCGTTAGATACTGCATCTGGAAATGGTGTAGATGTCGTTTCTAATTTCACCGATTTAAGTCTAATGCTAACCTATGATGCATTGCTTCTTGACCAGCGTTGGACTTCTGGATCATTGCAGGCGGGTGAAGCTGCCAATATTGCAACTTTCATCGCCACTGGTAAGCGAGTACTGATGATGGGTGAGAATAACAGTTGGACCAGCTGGAATAACGGAATTCTATCCATTGTGGGCGGGAGTTATGGTAGTGAGTATGAAGGAGATACATCATCCACTTTAGCGCATCCACTTACAGCAGGTGTAAACACAGTATACCTCCCTACGGCTGGACGTGCTGTCGGCGGAACAGCACTCTTTGACCAGAATTTTGCAACGCTCTGGGGAGCAGGAAATGTCCTTACGGTACTTGATGTAAATGTTTTGTCAAATTTTTCGTGGAATACTGAAGATAACGGCATATTTGCTACGAATGTGGCCAATTGGTTGGCTGAAAAACCAAGTGTTCCGCCCATCTCCGATCCTATCCCGGAACCAGCTACCCTAACATTACTTGGCCTGGGTATGGCGGGCATAGCGTATCGTCGCCTGCGAAAAAGAGCATAATGTGATGCCAACATAGCTCATCAATTCATTAATCTTTTGCCTGTGTGGTCTTGGAGTTACATCTGAGGCCACGCTTTTTACTATGTACATTTTCACTATAAGCCGTCCAGGTGGGCAACGGGTATCCATTTTCGGACAGCATTGATCAGCGCAAAGGCTTCCGCGTGCTGGAGGCTGGCCCTGGTCAGCACCTTTTCCCGAATGTTACCTGATGCCAGGAGTTGTGTCCGGTAACACCCTGCCAGCAGACCGCTCGCAACCGGTGGCGTCCACCATTGGCCATCGAGCTTTACTACGAGATTCGCTGTTGTGGCTTCGGTCAATTCGCCGTCCGCATTCCAGAGCAACACATCGTTGTAACCGGGATAGGCATGCATGAATTGCTCATATACTTGCCGGTGTGTTGTCTTGTGGTAAAGGAAAACATCCTGCCGGTCTACTGGAAACTTGGCCAGTGCAACACGTACCGGGGTGGTAGCAGGTGCAATTGCCTGGTTGATATCGAAGCTGCCATCCTGGTGCAGCAGCAGGCGTACCTTACGGGGTTCTCCGGCGAGTTGGGCAGCAAATTCGGTTAACGTTTGGCGTATGCGGGTACGGTCAAATGGAATGCCCCAATAGGTCGCGCTCTGTTCCAAACGCTTCAGATGCTCTTCCAGCAGAAAATAACCTGCGGCATCGTACAGCAACGATTCCAGCAGGGAAAACTCCGGAATGTGACTTTGCAGAACCTTCGCTTTTATCAGGCATTCTTCGTATTCGGCATCAATACCCGAGTCCCAGGTAATACCGCTGCCCACGGCATACTGCACCTGCTGTGTTTGCGTATTATGCAGTAAAGTGCGGATAGCCACGTTAAATTCCATATCACGGTTCGGTGCTACATGGCCAATCGCGCCACAATACACCCCACGTGGATAATGCTCCAAGGTTTGTATGATCCGCATGGTCTCAACCTTGGGCGCGCCCGTTACCGACGCCGGGGGGAACAGTGCCTGAAAAATCTGTGCGAGTCCGGCACGGGTGGTACAACGTACCTGGCTGGTCATCTGCCATACCGTAGGATAGGCTTCAATCGCGTACAAGTCTTCTACATGCACCGTGCCCGGATCGCTGATCCGCCCGAGATCATTGCGCACCATATCCACAATCATGACATTTTCAGCCTGCTCTTTCTCCGAAGTCCGCAACTCATTTTTCAGTCGCTGGTCTTCCTCCACCCAATAACCACGCCGCCGGGTACCTTTCATGGGCTTACTGCGCAGAAGATTCCCGGACAAACTGAAAAATAATTCCGGAGATAAGGACAGAATCTGGTGTTGCCCGGTATCGAGGTACGCACTGTAGTTGGCCGGTTGACTTTTATACAACAGTTGAAACCAGGCAAAGGGGTCGCGCTCGGCCAGGGCATTCAGCGGGAAGGTGAAATTGACCTGGTAGGTGTCACCTTTTCCTATATGGGTCTGAATATCCCGGATTGCCTGTTGATAAGTCGCACGTTCTATTCCAGGTTGCCAATTTATTTCTGTGGAAGTGTCTGCTGGCGACGGCGTCAAAGGCCAGGGCGCGACTGTTGGTGCCTGGTATATGCCAAACCAGACCAACGGCAACCCTTTCAATGGAGGATGCACAGTCAATGCCACATCGAATGCCGGGGCCGCCTCGTAAGCAACAAACCCCACGGCATGATACCCGCGCTGTGTTGCTGCTTCTACCGCATCCAGACAGGCAACAACCTCCTCCAGGCAATCCGTCTGTATGATGTCAACCGGTTCACTAAACCAATAGGCCTGGTTGCCTCGGGGCAGTATGGCAGTGCCTGGGTGACGTGGTGGGGTCTTGTGATCTGTATGCGGAAAATGTTTCGTCATGGAATCTCTGCGCAATTCTGGCTCTTAACGCGGGTTACCGATTTTGTATTATGCCATACACCGCTGCGGCATTTCGGGTAGTCGCCGCAGCAAAGTCTTCCAGGGACAACCCCTTCAATTCGGCCAAACATTCTGCGGTAAAGCGCACGAATCCAGGTTCACACCGTTTGCCCCGTTGTGGCTGAGGGGCCAGGTAGGGGGCATCGGTTTCTACCAGCAAGCGGTTCATGGGAACGACCCGGGCAGCGTCTCTCAATGATTGCGCTTTGGGAAAGGTCACATTCCCCGCGAATGAAATATAGAAACCAAGTTCCAGGCAGGCTTCCGCAAATGCGGCGTCACTCCCAAAGCAATGCATGATACAGCCCGGCAAGGCACCGGCATATTCGCGCAGTATTGCCAGGATATCCGCATCGGCATCGCGGTTATGGATTACGACAGCGCGTCCAATGTCACAGGCCAGTGCAAGCTGTCGTTCAAATGGCCCGCGTTGTTCTGCCCGTGGCGTAAACTCGTTGTAATAATCCAGGCCCATCTCCCCCAGTGCAACCACGTCTGACAGTTCGCACCACTCCCGCAGCAAGTCTTCCGCAGCATCATCATAGTCCTTCGATTCATAGGGATGTACCCCTACGACGGCATACAATGCCGCATACTTTTCAGCAAGTTCCAGCGCGGCACGACTGCCCTCGATGCCATCGCCTACCACCACCGCCCAATCCAGCGCATCGCTGGTACGTTGCAGCACTGCGGCCAGGTCATCGGCAAATTTTTCAGATTGTAAATGGCAATGCGTATCAACCAGTCCCATAAATTACGCACCACCTTTGCTATCGTCTGGCTGATTTGAATCCGGGGTACGCTTGTTTAACTTGCGTTTAAGTCTTCTTCTCCGCGACTTGCCGCCCTGTGTTTTCTTCGACTCAGATGCAGTGGTGTCCGCGCTTGATTGCGTAATTTCGGAAGGTTCTTTGCCGGTCTCTCTATTGGTCTCACTGCCGGTTTCATTGCTGGAAGCAATTTGCGTGGCCTTGACAGCCGGTTTGGCTGGAGCTTTTTCCACTGGAACCTTATCCACAACGACTTTGCTTACTGGAATGTCCTCTTCAATATCTTGGGGCACTACATCCAGGTTATCATCGTCCTGCTCATCTGGTTTAGCTTGCATCCGGTTTGCACGCTGTTTTGCCGTTTCGTATTGATCATTCTCGTAACTGAGACAACACAGGAGCCGACCACATTGCCCACTGATTTTGGAGGGGTTCAACGACAAATTCTGACGTTTCGCCATCCGCATGGAAATGGGCATAAAGTCATTTAACCAAGTGGTACAGCAGAGTTCACGACCACAGGAACCGATACCCCCTACCATTTTTGCTTCGTCACGTACCTGAATATGACGCAGCTCTATCCGCGTGCGCAGATCATGGGCCAGGTCACGCACCAATTCCCGAAAATCAACCCGGTCTTCTGCTGTAAAATAAAAAACCACCTTTTTTTTATCAAAGGTGTACTCGACATCAACCAGTTTCATCGGAAGCTCGTGCAATCGAATCTTTTCCTGACAAACCTTGTAGGCTTCGGCTTCATCCTTCAGTATCTGATTGAAATCTGCCATATCGTCTTCAGTAATACTTCGCAGGATATGCATTGGATAACGATCCAGCATCTCGTCCGGGCAAGGTTCGGGGGGTAAAATGCAGGTTCCCCACTCAACACCCCGATCGCTTTCCACAATACAGAATTCGTCCCGCTGCAGCGGTATGTTGTCTGATTGAAACGTATACACACGACGTGGTTTCCGCAACCGTACTCGCACCAACTCCATAAAACTCACCTATCTCCTCACTGGGCGTCAAGCGGCCAGTACAAAAAACAAATCTCTAAAAACCCGACCTATATTTAAATTACGTTCCACATATCGCCAGGATTTTTCAATGGCATTCAATTTTTTTTCATATGTGGAAATATTAGAATTGCGAAATTGCGCAACGATATCTTGATTAAAAACATGGCGGACATCATTGGTCTCAGCATAAACCATTTCATCTCTACATAACGTCTTGAACAGGTATAAATACTCCATCAGATCACGACGTATTACCAACTGTACATACGCTTCCAAGGCTTCATCTTGTTCTTTTTTATTGTCCCTGCTCGCATCAACGTCTTCTTGAACTTCTTGTGACTCAATTTCAACCCGCAACAGGTCCTGTTTTTCCTTGAGTCCTTCCATAAAACTGGCGCTCACAGCCAGGGGATCGTGCCCGTTTCGCAATGCCTCCATGATTCCCAGTACCATTCCACGTTTATCCGTATCAACAAGGTTCAACGCACGCGTCATTTGACCTTGAGAAATGGCGGCCAGGGCATGTGCTTTTTGGGGTTCAACATTACGATGCTTTATCAGGAGCGACGCTACGGTTTCTGTTTTTAAGACCCCGAAACGTATTTTCTGGCAACGAGAGCGTATGGTGGGCAAGAGCTGGTTGGGCGATTCAGTGACAAGAATAAAAAGTGTGTTGCTGATTGGTTCTTCAAGTGTTTTGAGGAAATGGTTCTGCGCCGCTACGCTCATACGTTCCACATCGTCCAGAATAAACACGCGATAGCGGCCTTCAAAAGGTCGATAGGACGTCATTTCTGTCATCATTTCGACGACTTCAATTTTAAAAATCCGCGTTTTTCCAGTCGGTTTGATAAACTTCACATCGGGATGCGTGCCATGCAATATCTTGCGGCATTGATGGCAAGTGCCACAGGCATCATCGGTTTGCTGTTCACAATTGACGGCACAAGCCATTTCCAAGCCAGCCAACGCCTTCCCAACACCACCAGGACCCCATAGCAACATGGCGCTGGGCACTCTGTTCCGTCGAATGGCACTTTGCATGAGCTTGACGGCGATAGGCTGGTCAATGACATTTAAAAAGCTCATGGTTGCTACTCTGTATCCTTTATATCATCAGTTTATTTCGTGGCTGCCACATCACCCTGTAGGCAGTATACTGACCTTGAAATCTACACGCAACAAATTTGAAGCAGTTTTCTATGAATCGATACCAGATTCCTGTTCTTGCGCCCGGCGCTGCAAAAAGGCATCCAGATGCCCCTGAATTTCACGGGCCAGCACCTCCAGCTCCTGTGAAGCGTCCAACACCAACACCCTTTCCGGCTCATTATCGGCAATCGCCAGGAATCCATCCCGCACACGTCGGTGAAATGCGATAGACTCTTGTTCTATGCGATCATTACGACCCCGATTTCGGGTACGAGCCAATCCTGCTTCCGGGTCCATATCCAACAAAAATGTTAAATGTGGGCGCAAGTTATTGGTTGCGATATGGTGCAGTTGCCCCAGCAATTCCAAAGACAGGCCCCGGGCGATCCCTTGGTACGCTGTGGTAGAATCGGAGAATCGATCACACAAAACAATCATACCGGCTTCCAGTGCGGGGCGTATGCGTTCTTCAACATGCTGGGCACGGGCGGCAGCGTACAGCAACAATTCTGCCATGGGAACCAGTTCTTTGTTGGCAGTGTCCAGCAGTACATTGCGAATGGCCTCGGCAGTGGGTGTACCGCCGGGTTCACGCGTCAGCAAAATGGAACAGCCGCGGGTGTCCAGATACTGCCGGAGCAGCTCCAATTGTGTGGTTTTACCGCTGCCTTCAACGCCTTCAAATGTAATGAATAGACCGCTCATTCTCCAGACACCCTTTCATCCTGCATGTTGTCGCCCACCAACAGATGCCTGGCTGCCTTTCCTTCGGCAAAAAACAGCTCAATGGAATCAGATGCATCCGAGCGCAGGGCTTGTTCAAAAGTCTGCAGATTGGCTCTGAGTTTTTTTAGCCCTTTGAGTACTGCCATTTTGTTGGTCAGGCAGATATCCCGCCAAATTTCCGGGCGTGCTGCAGCAATCCGGGTGGTGTCACGAAAACCGTTGCCGATGACATCAGGTATCACATGTTGTTCGGCCGCACCAATTGCCAGAGCCGCTGCCAGAACATGGGGTACATGGCTGGACAACGCAAGCATGAGATCATGCTGTTCTGGATCTATGGGGACCACACGCGATCCGACGCTACGCCATAAAAATGCGACCAACGATTGCGCTTCTTCATCAATTCGGGTGCTGGATTCCAGAAGACAGACACTGCCTTCGTAAAAATCTGGAACGGCATGCTCTGGGCCGAATTTTTCAGAACCAGCCATAGGATGGCTACCCACAAAGCGCCGTGGTTCCGGCCAGGCAGCATCGGCAAAGTCACAAATTCCAGCTTTCGTACTGGCAACATCGGTGACAATGGCCGATTTATTCAGTAGTGGACGGATTTCATGAAGCACAGGGATTACCAAGGCGGCTGGTGTAGATATAACGACAAGATCGGCATCTCGTACTGATTCAGACACACTCAAACTGACCGAATCAACAGCGCCTTTGGATTTCGCAATCGCCAGACTTTCTTCGCGTCGGCCCACTCCAATGATGTGGTCTGCCAGACGGCGTGACTTCAGGGCAAGACCCAGCGACGCCCCCAGCAAACCTGCACCAATAATGACGACACACCCAAAAGGCGGTGACGCATTCGATACTGTCATAGTAATCCCTTGGCTGCCTGTACTGCTTCCTGAACAGTGAATTGCCGGAGGTAAAGAGAGCGTCCAATGATGATCTCATCTATGCCCAGGGCTTCCAGTTCACGTGCATTACGGATATCGTCCAATGAGGAGATGCCACCAGAGATCGTGACGGGTATAGAAACGGCTTCCGCAACTTCCGCAGTTGCTTCATAATTCGGGCCCTTCATCATGCCGTCACTGAGGATATCTGTATAAATAATGCGTGACGCGCCTGACGCTTCCACTGCTTTGGCAAAATCAACAGCATCGGTGGAGGTATCCTCCATCCAGCCACTCAAGGAAACTTTGCCTGCACGGGCATCAATACCAACGACAATGCGGCCAGGCCAGACACTACTCGCCTCACGCAGCAAATCAGGAGTCCTGTGTGCCGCGGTACCAAGGATAACGCGTTCTGCGCCGGCGTTAATCAGAGTTTCGATAGTGTTCATGTTGCGGATACCACCGCCCACCTCGTAGGGAATCCCGGCGGCAGTCAATTCACGGAGTTCATCCTCAACACAGCAACGCCCTTTGCGGGCTCCATCTAAATCCACGATGTGTATCAGCCCCTCCTGCAGGGCTTCCCACCATAATGCGGCCTGTGACACGGGATTCTCCGAAAACACCGTTTCCTGATCGTAATCACCTTGTACCAAATTGACGCAGTGGCCTCCACGGATGTCGACGGCAGGAACAATATCCATGATTATGCCGAAGCCAGGCTGGCTTTAACCTGCTCGACAATTCCAGCGAATGCGACTTCGTCTGTAGCGGCAAGATCAGCAAGTACTTTGCGATCAATATCGATGTTTGCTATGCGGAGACCATACATGAACTGGCTGTAGTTCAAACCATTGGCGCGCACTCCGGCATTAATCCGTGCAATCCAAAGCTTACGAAAGTCACTCTTGCGTGCTCTGCGGTCCCGATATGCGTATTGACCTGCATGGTCTACCGCCTGTTTCGCTGTCTTGTATAAGCGATGGCGACTACCGCGATATCCTTCGGCCAATTTCAATACTTTTTTACGACGACGGCGTGAAGATGGATTATTGGTTACGCGTGGCATGATTAATATCCTTTCTCATAACGAATGGTCATATTCGACTTTGGGAATTCAATTGGTCTGTAGTTGGCACTCAAGCCAACGCTCCCGTACAGGTACACAGGGCATAACCCAACGTATGGTTTAATTGGTTTATGCTGTATCCCTACCTGTCGTGAAACTCAGCTATAAGGCAACAATTTACTGATGCGACTTTTTTCTGCATCAGACAGTAAAGTAGCACTGCGTAAATTACGCACACGTTTTGGGGACTTTCCAGTTTTAAGATGGCGAGCTCCAGCTTTCATGCGCATGATTTTGCCGTTCTTCGTAACCGAAAAACGTTTTGCGGCAGCACGGTTGGTTCTTATTTTTGGCATAAAAAATCCTCCCAGGTGCAGGGATACCTCATAGCAAGCAGGCAATTCCTACACACCAAGTTGTTCAAAAGCAATAAATAAAATAAATCAGTAATTTACAACGATATGAAGCCTTGATCTTAATAAATCAAGTAATCACGGGACTGAACCGGTTTGCAGACAGGCTTTATTTGCCGGATGGTTGCAGTACGATACTCATGTTACGGCCTTCCAAGCGTACTCCTTCGGCAGAAGACTCTCCTGTACAGATATCCGCGGTTGCTTCCAACACATTCTGGATAATCTCCCTGCCAAATTCCGGGTGTGCCGTTTCGCGTCCGCGAAACATGATCGTCACCTTGACCTTGTTGCCATCTTCCAGGAACTCCCGGATGTGGTTAGTCTTCGTTTCAAAATCGTGTTTGTCAATTTTGGGGCGGAATTTAATCTCTTTGACCGTTACGGTATGTTGATTCTTCCGCGATTCACGGGTACGTCGTTTCTGCTCGTACTTGTACTTGCCATAATCCATGATTCGGCAAACTGGTGGACTAGCCTTTGGAGCCACTTCCACCAAGTCGTAGTCACGGGATTCCGCTACCCGTAATGCTTCCAATGGATGCATTATTCCCAACTGTTCACCATTTTCATCCACGACCCGAACTTGCTGAGCGCGAATCTGGTTGTTTACCCGGACCTTGTCGTCCGCGGGTTTAACTGGCCTGGCGATTAGAAGAACCTCCTTCGGGTTGAATTGCTCCATTTTAACTTAATGTATTCCAGCACCTGATTAGGGCAATATGCCGAACCATCGTGCGCAGCAATACATACAATGCTTGCAGTTTGTCGCAAAGCACTTTGGATTGTGTTTATGAACCGTATACATCAACACACATGCCATATACCGAGAACCCAACAAAAAACGACAGAAGACTTTCCAGCCCTCTGCCGTTTTAATAAAAAATTATCAAAAAGTGCATCACATTTCAAAATATAAGAAATGCCTTAACCAAGCGGACAAGTCATGATGCTTTACGCATCAACAACCGTCGCAAGGTGAGGAGCTGGTACTCCTGCTTATACCGGATTACCCGATAGTATGCAAAATATAACAAATAACTGCCTGTCAAGTCAAAAAAATTAAATGTCAAGGATTTCAAGATTTAATGAAACGTTGGGCATAAGCCCATCTTTGTACTATCTCTATCTCCCAATTCTGTTTGATTGGTTTCTTGGTTAATTGCTGGTTTTTGGGCATCAGTAACAATAAACAGGTATAAAAATCATATGGAAATCATTCAGAATTTAAATGGATCATTCTGGTTCCCAGTAATGTTTTGCGATTGCCTCCCGAACATCTTGCGCTGTAGCAACCAATACATCTACCTTTCGGTTTGACGCTCTCTCGACATCTTCTATTGCTACCAAATCCATAGGATTTGAAATAGCGAGTGTTAACGAATCTTCCGTCGCATGTATAGGAATGCATGTGTGCAATTGGGCCAGCCGTTCTGATATCAGTGCGGTTGCTTCTGGTTCAACGGTCATTTCATGCAAACGAACGTAATCAACCTCGCTTTGCAATGCCAATACCAATGCAATTGCCTCGGGAGTTGTTATTCCCATTTCAACCAGTATTTCACCCAGGTGCCGTTGCGGGGTGCTGCGTTGGGCTTCAAGTGCCTCCAGCAATTGCTCAGAAGTAATTACTTCCGCTTGTTCAAGAATCTCCCCCATAGATCGTTTGTGGGACTGGGTATTTTCCATATAATCACGTATTTTACGTTCCCAATCCCAGTCTTCAGATGAGATTTCTTCGATAACAGGTAGCGTAACATCTTCGTCAAAAACTTCTTCGATTCTATTCGGTTCATATTGATGTGCTTCAGGTTCAATATCTTCCTCAAACTGGAGGGCATCAGCATCTAAATCTTCTATTTCGGAATGTGACGATACCGTTTCAATATCTGCATTGACGTCCAATGAACTTGCTGTGTTATCTATAGACACTGTTTCTGGTTGGTGAGGTATTTCCTGCTCAGGGGTAGGAGACTCCTCGGTTTCTCGTACCGACATCTTCAGTAGGCGCAGCTCTTCCCGTGCATGCTCTGAATCCCGCAAAGCATCGGCCAGTTGCGTGGCCAGGGCAGATTTTAATCCGTATGCATTCTCCTGCTCCATTTGTTCCTGCAATGTATTGGCGCGGTCACTTTCCGAGTCTGCCAAAGCACGTAGAGCATCGGCTTCAGACTTGGGAATACTTTCACGTAATGCCGCTTCCAATTCCTCAAGACGCTGTTGGGTTGCCTCAGATTCCTGACGCAACTTCGCTTCAATGTCTTTTACCTGGGCAAGTTCTCCCTGCTGTCTGCCAAACCTGTCTTGTAAAGTTTGTAACTGCGCCTGAAGTGCACCAAATTCATCTTGTAGTGTGGCCAATTGCACATGCGCTTCGTCCCGTTCCTGTTGGAGCGTTTCTATTGTGGTAAATGCCGCATCTGATTCACCGCGAAGCGTTTCCAATTGTTCAAGGGTGCTTTGCAATTCATTCCGGCACTGCATTTCCTGCTCACGTACTTGTGCCAATTCAGCTGTTAACGCTTCCTGTTGTGCCACAAATGCTCCTTCACCCTCACCTTGTACAGAAGCAATAACAGAATCCAATTGATGTTCTACCAGTTGCGGCCAAGTACCCAATTCATCCCCGATTGATTGCTGCGAATCGATCAGTTTGCGAATTTCTACAGATACATTTTCAAACAAATCTATCAACTGACCCTGACGTTGTTTCCAGGATTCAACCTGTTCTTCCAGGGAACCTTTAAGTGCCTGAAAAGCTTCGTGGTTCTTATATTCTGTCATTTGCCCTCATCCTGCATCTGTTTGAAGCATCATGTTTTCAATGTACAGTGGTAATTCTCTGTTTTGGGCGAACCAAAAACTAAGCTAACTGATAAATTTAATCTGTATGACATAAGTTTAGTGATAGTCACAGCAGGTGTCAAATAACATCCATACCGAAACCATTCAATAAACACAAAGGACACTATTGGCATCCTGTCCCACACAGGTGTCCCCATAATTAAATAAAAATTTTAATGTCAAGAAAAGTGTATCATGATTTACGGTAATAACCAAGCTGGTGAACTGATTTCGCTTACCGACAACACCATTTCATCTATTCAACCATGTGTCTGTATTCATTGCTCATAAATCTATGAATCCAACCAAATGGGCTGTTCACGCTTGTCATTGGTAATCGACATTGACAATAACCGTGAAAAAGCTCTACAATTTTGTATGTGCATGGGGGAGTCAAAGTTATGCGGTCTGCTACTATGTCCGATTATCTGCGTATCATGTCTGACTCTACTGGCGAGTAACATACATCCAATGCCGAAAATCTCCCCGGTACAAGTATGCGAACCACATGAGTGTCGTTTGCAGGGCGAATAATTTGTACCAGAATGCCGAAATGACTCAAGTTTATATTGGCTCATGTACGCTGTAAGTCTTGGAAATTGGCGTACCAAAACCATGACCATAACAACAACCAATACCAGCAATGCAATTTATGGAGGGGCTCCGAGACATGTCATACGTTAAAAAAACACTGGAAGCAGTAGCAAAACGCAATCCGGGTGAAAAGGAATTTTTGCAGGCAGTCGATGAAGTATTATGTTCATTGGAACCTGTTTTTGAACGGCATCCGGAATATCAGAACCAGTGTATTCTGGAGCGCATCTGTGAACCCGAACGGGTACTGATGTTTCGGGTACCGTGGCTGGATGATCGGGGTAACGTGCAGGTCAATCGTGGCTTTCGCATTGAGTTCAATAGTGCAATTGGACCTTACAAAGGCGGGCTGCGCTTCCACTCAACCGTGAATCTGGGCATTCTGAAATTTCTGGCATTCGAGCAGGTTTTTAAGAACGCACTGACCACATTACCCATGGGTGGTGGTAAAGGGGGTTCAGACTTTGATCCCAAAGGCAAGTCCAACAATGAAGTAATGCGCTTTTGTCAATCATTCATGACAGAACTGGCACGACACATTGGTCCGGATACTGATGTGCCTGCCGGTGACATCGGTGTAGGTCGACGTGAAATCGGTTTTTTGTTTGGTCAATACAAGCGCCTTCGCAACGAGTTCACAGGTGTTCTAACTGGTAAGGCGATGAACTGGGGTGGCAGTCTGATTCGCCCGGAAGCCACCGGTTATGGCGCGGTATATTTTGCGCAGAACATGCTGCTGGCAAATGACAACAGCATAGAAGGCAAGGTTTGCACGGTTTCCGGTTCTGGCAATGTTGCCCAATACACCGTAGAAAAGATAAATCAACTTGGTGGAAAATGTGTTACCTTGTCTGACTCCACTGGCTTCATCCATGATCCTGACGGTATCGACGATGAAAAACTGGCGTATGTCATGGACCTGAAAAATGTCCGACGGGGACGGATTTCCGAGTATGCAGAAAAGTATTCTGGTAGCAAATTTGCCGAAGGGCAACGACCTTGGGGTGTTCCTTGCGATTGCGCATTTCCCAGTGCCACTCAGAATGAAGTCAGTGCCGGAGATGCAGCAACTCTGGTCAAGAACGGTTGTATATTGGTCAGTGAAGGTGCCAACATGCCCACAGAACCGGAAGGGGTCGATATCTTTCTTGAAAACAAAATACTGTATGGTCCCGGCAAGGCAGCCAATGCAGGTGGCGTAGCTGTATCCGGTCTTGAGATGGCACAAAACGCACAACACGTATGCTGGCCCCGTGAAGAAGTTGATAACAGACTACAACAGATCATGCAAGCCATCCACGAACAAGCCTATCATGTCGCTGCTGAATATGGACATCCCGGAAATTATGTTGTCGGTTCAAACATTGCCGGATTCCTGAAAGTGGCAGATGCCATGATAGACCAAGGTCTGGTGTAATATCGCGGAATCTACAGTATTTGTTCCGCATCATCATTTTTAAAGTATCTGATTATCAAGGTTCGGCAGCTACGATACGGTTGCCGGGCCTGTTCTGTATATAGCACATTCAATGAGCTTTGCATACAGCCCCCAAGTACAAAAGCAGGTAATAAAGTTTAAGCCCCGGCAATGCGTGGCATCCAAAGTGGTTCCTTGCCCATTTCGGCATGCAGCATTTTCAGCAACAGCGCACCTTTGCGTTCCTGGAAGGCAGGGTCGTCCCAGAGGTTATTGACTTCCCCCGGGTCCTCCTGCAAATCGAACAGCTCACCATAAGGCTGATTGTAGTACACCGTAATTTTATAACGTGCGTCAATATAGGTCTTGAGATGTACCGTAGTGGGCTGGTGCCGGTTTTCCACGATAACATAGTCGCGCGCTGTTTCAGTCTCGCCTTTCCAGACCGATAACTGCCGCTTTCCAACCATGCTGCGCGGAATGTCGATACCGGTGTGTTCCAGGAATGCCGTCGGCAAGTCCACCAGACTCTGAAGCGCGTCGGAGACGTGACCTGCGGGAATCTTTCCCGGCTGCCGTACTATCAAGGGGACACGGAGCAAGTCTTCGTAATGAAACGCCCCTTTTGCTATCAGACCGTGCTGCCCGAAGAGATGACCGTGATCACTGGTGAATACCACCAGGGTATTTTCTGCCAGTCCCAGTGTGTCCAGTCGGTTCAGAATTTTTCCAATTACAGCATCCATGCAACTGATCATGCCGTAATATATGGCGATATCCTTCGCCAATTCGTCAGTTTCATGCAGGTGCGATCCGAACCCGTGGCAACCATTTCCGTCCGGCTCCTGATAGGCAGAAAAGTCGGGATTGCGCTGTTGTGTCAGTTGAAAATGCGGGGGATTGCGATCATGTTCTCCCGGAGTTATGCCAGGAACCGTTATCTGCCCGGGATCATACATCGTATCCCAGGGCCGCGGCACCAGGTAGTCGGGGTGTGGATCAAAAAAACTGGCCCAGAGAAAGAAGGGCGATTCCGAATGGGCATATGATTCCAACAGCGCATTGGTACGTTCAGTAATCCAGGTGTTGTAGTGGTATTCTTCCGGAATTTCCCAGGTATGGCGTTGCTTGTCATTGTTGCCTGTGGGTGGTCGAAAATAATCTCGCCATTCAAGGAATCCCTTGGATTCCATCCACAACGCGTAATGCTGTCCTACATGGGCCTCATCCACATGGTTCCGTGCCAATTCGACATGATCAAAGCCGTAAAACGGTCCCTGGTACTGCCGCCAGAATTCCAAATCCTGCAACACTGGATACGCTTCCAACGATGAGTATTTTCGTGTACTTTTCAAGGGCTGGAAGTGCGCTTTCCCAATTAATGACGTAGCATATCCATGCTCCGAAAGTATCGCGCCGATGGTTTCTTCGGTCTCTGGCAGCTTGGTGCCCAAAGACCAGGCGCCGTGCTGGCTGGGATACTTTCCCGTGATGATCGAGGCCCGGGTGGGAGTGCAGGTCGGGTTGGGGCAGTATGCACGGTTGAAGAGCGTACCTTCTTCTGCCAGACGGTCCAGGTTCGGTGTCTGTACTTCCGGGTTGTTTACACCCAATGTGTTCCAGTGCTGCTGATCACTGGTAATAAACAAAATGTTGGCATCTGGTCGTTGTGTTTTCATCTTGCCCCCTCGCATCCCGGTGTTGGTAAACATAGGACGTGTACAACGCAACGCTGTTTAAACAGCATACCCCGGTGTGCCTGGACGTGTCAAAGCTGCCGTTGCGTTATCCGCACCCTGAAGAGTTTGTCAGTAGCGATCAAAAACGGCGGATAAACACCAGGTTGGTTCATCCGCCGAAAATGATTTACTGTATAGTCATACGGAATCAATCTTCTTCTGTACGGCCCTTTTCGTACGCTTCGATAATGGTCTTGGCAACGTGTTCCGGTACTTCTTCGTAGTGATCAAATTCCATGGAAAAAACACCACGGTCCTGGGTCATGCTGCGAAGATCAGTGGAATAGCGCAACACTTCCGCTTCCGGCACATGGGCCTGAATCCGTTGACGACCGCCACCCAGCGGTTCTACCCCGATGATTCTACCTCGGCGGCTGTTCAAATCACCGGTAATATCACCCATGTATTCTTCAGGTATGGTCACGGTAATGACATTCACCGGTTCCAGCAGGCAGGGGTTAGCCGCGACAACACCCTTCCTGATAGCCAGTGCGGCTGCCAGCTTGAAGGCCATTTCCGAAGAGTCCACGTTGTGATATGAACCATAAAACAGTTCGACGACGACATCCACCACGGGATTTCCAGAGATAACCCCTTTCTCCAGGGCTTCAAAACAACCCTTGTCGACGTGTGGGATATACTGCTTCGGCACCACACCGCCGACGATACTGTCAACGAATTTGTATCCAGCACCCCGTTCGTTGGGAGATAGCCGAATCTGCACATCACCGTATTGACCATGACCTCCGGTTTGTTTCTTGTGCTTACCCTGCACTTCCACCTTGGTACGTATGGTTTCTTTAAACGCCACCTTGGGTGTGGTCGTTTCTGCTTCGACATTGAAACGTTTCTTCATGCGTTCCAGGATGTGCTTCAACTGCATTTCACCCACACCTTGAATGATGTGCTGTCCAATGCTTTCGTCACGATAGTGCTTGAAAGTGGGGTCTTCCTCTGCCAGCCGGTTCATGGCTTCCCCAATTTTATCTTCGTCAGCCCGCGTCTTAGGGTAGATCGCCAGTTTTACCATGGAGTTTGGCATTTCAATGGGAAGTGCTCGGAGCTCTACACCATTCGCTACCAGCGTGTCGCCAAAGTGCGTGTTTTTCAATTTTGTTAAAGCAGCAAAATCACCAGGGCCAACCGCATCAACAACCGTTTGTTCTTTTCCATTCATCAAGTGTATCTTGCCCACCCGCTCCTTGGTCTGGGTATTTATATTGTACACTTCCGAATCGGACTTGAGTGTACCGGTTAACACGCGGAACAAGGACAATTGCCCGACGTAGGGATCGATGATTGAGCGAAACACCTGGGCTACAAAAGGTTCTGTCGGATCAATTTTTAATTTAACTTCTCCGTCTTGTCCATTCTGAACAACCACTTTGCGGTCCAATGGGCTGGGGAAGGAGAGCGCAATTAAATCAAGGAGTTCGTTTACACCGTATGCGTTGGCTACGCTACCGGCGATGATTGGCATAATTTTACCGGCGGTGATTCCGTCATGAAGACCTTTGTGGAATTCTTCAGGCGATAATTCCGCAGTTTCAAGATATTTTTCCAACAGATCATCGTTGGATTCAGCGACGATATCTTGCATTTCTTCTTTAAGCGCTTCGATGTCAAAATCGACCTGGCTCGTGTCACCGTCAAAGATATTGATAACACCTTGGATATCGGGTCCACTGCCGACTGGCACAACAAGTGGCACACATTGCTTACCATAATAATCCCGGATGGACTGTACTACCTCGAAGAAGTTGGTATTGTCTCTGTCCAGTTTGTTGATAAAAATGGCACGTGGGACATTGTACTTCTCCGCATATTGCCATGCATTGTCTGTACCCACCTGAATACCGGTTGATGCATCTACGATAATGACCATGCCATCCAGCAGAGGTGCAGTTGCTGCTACTTCACCCACGAAATCGCTGAATCCAGGATGATCAATGATGTGAATGCGGTCCCCTTTCCATTCCAGGTGGCACAGCTTCAACGCGATAGTATGCTTCTGTTCTATCTCTTCTTCAAGATAATCACATACTGTATTGCCCTCTTCAATGGAACCCAGTCGACTGGTTACTCCGGCGTCATGTAGCAAGTGCTCTATGAGTGTTGTCTTGCCCACTCCGCCGTGACCTAGGATGCCAACATTACGTTCCTTTCCGGGATTAATCACCGACATGGCTGTACCCTCCGCTAAATATGGTTGTTCTACATTCTGTATATCCTATGAGACAAAAAACTCTGAAATTGCATTTTACAAACCTCACCCCCTACAAAATAAGGTACAATCTGCAGGGAGTACAGGGATTATTGCTAGTCATGCACATCAAAGTAACATATGTCCGAACATCATTAGCGGTAAATACTACGACTTTGCGGCGCATTTCACATCCCCACAGCGCGTACCGTTCAGAGCATGATAACGAAATACATACGACGTTGTAAACAAAAAATTAACAACAACTTCTCGGCATCATATAGAACAAGTAGCAGCTTTGATACACCTCTACTGGGAACCATCCTGTACTTGCCAAGCCATCACCTGCACGTATCTCCCTTTTCGTCATACGCTTGCAGAATAGAATTCAGCAATAAACAATTCTCTGGTCACGCTTCTCGTACTACTGAGTACCCGCTTCGCGGGAATGACTGTTTGGAAAGGGTATGACGATGAAGCTGTGATTTGCGGTACCTGTTCTGGAAAAGATAGGATCAGTGACAAGATTTGCGATGCCAGCACCGGATGTTAATACTGTGTACACAATCCATGGTGCAATGCGAATACACTTATAGTGTTGAACATACCGTATCCCCTTTTGTCATGGTATAGTTGTTCTTCAGCTTACAAAGACTGTTCTCGCAATTTTCTCTAGTGCATTTAATCAAATACTGGTATTTTTAAAAAATTCACAATTACTACAGGATTAACTCGACTTGTCCGAAACGAATATGTCTGATAAAACCCATCAAACAGCACACACCCAAACGCTACCTTCTGGACAAATTGCGGATCCGGATGCACCACGCCCGCCAGATGAATATCTGATTGAAGGAGTGGACAAAGAAATCCTCAGAATAGAGCTGGACAAGTTTTCTGGACCGTTTGAAGTATTGCTGTACCTCATTCGATCTCAGGAAATAGACATTTTTGATATCCCCATTGTGAAGGTAACAGAGCAATATCTGCGATTTCTGGACATGCTTCAGGAAAAGAATCTGGAAGTGGCGGGGGATTTTCTTGTTATGGCCGCTACGTTGATTCAGATTAAGTCGCGAATGATACTTCCCTTGGAAATTGAAGAGGAGGAGGAGGAAATTGAAGAGGAAGACCCGCGACTGGACCTTGTCGAGAAGTTGCTGGAGTATAGGAAGTTCAGAGACTTGACTGAAGCCTTGCAGCAACGGGTTCTGGAAACTGAAAACTGGTTTGGTCGTCGTGTCAAACCGCAGCTCAGCAATGTAGATGCCGATGAAGAAGCCGAGGACGATTATTTAGAAGTCAGTTTGTACGATTTGATTCGTGCCATTCGTGCTATGATGCGTTATGTTACTGACCCTGCTGTGCATGAAGTTGTCATGGAAGGTGCATCGGTTGACGACAAGATAGGTCTGATCGAACAGCTGTTGCTGGAACATGGCAGTGTCACTTGGGTTGAATTGTTCAGGAAATGCCGCAGCAAAATCGAAATTGTATGTTGTCTGCTGGCAATATTGGAGCTTTGCCGTATGAGGCGCATTTATGCACAGCAACACCGGAATTTTGGTGATATCAGGATACTCCCCCGCAATGAATCACAGGAAATGGAAGAAATACCCGAACAAGTGGAGATATCTCAGGAATAGCTTGCGGGTATTGTTCAGGTTTCCCATGTCCAAAGGTGATGTTGGCCTGCGTGGTGAGAATGCCGCGGTTCGGTACCTGAAGGGCAGGGGATATAAAATCCTGGATAGAAATGTGCGATCAGGTCGGAATGAAATTGATATTGTATGCCGGGACAAAGACACCTTAATATTTGTAGAAGTACGTTCACGAGCCCGACAGGATGAATTTACACCAGAAGACAGTATTGGCCCTGCAAAACAGCGACATGTACGTAATGCTGTGCTTTATTATTTGAACCAACATTATGATCCAGAAACTTACTACCGGATTGATGTGATTGCGGTAACGATTACTTCACTTGGACAGATGCAAATCAAGCACATCGAAGATGCATTTACATGAGCCTGACCAAACCGATCTGTTAAATAGATGTCACTAATCTCTTGTCGTAGATAATTTATTCTTAAAATTGTTGACTTTTACGCTGTGTTGCAATTAGCATTGAACACAGGGAATTATAAGACAAAACCGTGTGAGTGATTTTGTCTGCGTGAAGGGTAACGTTATTTATTACCATATATAGCGCTACTTGATGGAAGGAGGACCCTGATATATGGGCAACCATTCTGTGGATAACCATGCACCGGACAGCCATGTTTGCCGGATACGCCGCCTGCGTGTATCTGGGCAGTGTGTTTATCATCATCCAACATCACCAGCGTCGGGCTTTACCCTGATAGAATTGATTTTGGCAGCAGCAGTGCTTGGTGTCGCTGTTACCATTTTTTTGTCGTTATTTTTTAGTAGTCTGCGTATTAGTGACACGTTACGCAATCGGACACTTGCGGCGAATCTGGGGGAATCCCGGATTGCGGCAATTGTGTCAGCTCCGGAACATTTTGAGTGGCGTATTGCTGCTCTTTTAGATGCACCAGAAGCTTCCTTGCTACCAGATGACTATGCTTTGGATGTAGTAGCTGGTGCAGACAATGATGACGATGCCCATGGCAACACACAGGATAACGTACTCGCTGATCAGTCTGTATCTGAACTGCCAAATATCGCTTCACTTGATCGCCTCGAGCTTTTTCCTGTCGTACCGAAAAATGTAGATATAGTTTATATTGACAGCAGCATATCTTGGTATGCGCCAACAACCCAACCTACCAATCCTGTAACTGCGCAACAACAGGAAGCATTGTTTGAGAAATTCAAGTGGCGGGCATACGCGGGTGCCCCACGCGAAAAAGAATCAAATGCTCCCAAAGCAAACTATCAATATCTCGAAGTAACAGTAGAAGTAACCTGGGAAGAGGCAGGCCGTTCTCAGCACCTGGTATACACTGGTGCAGTACCTTTGACGCGTGTTTTGAGGGCACTATCATGAAGCTTGGACTTTGCAGACAAACCAGTGTCAGCACCTTATCATCTTACGGTTTTAGCCTGATGGAAGTTATCGTATCGATAGCCATCATGTCCATAATAAGTACCGTTGGTGTCAGCATGTTTATCAAAGTTACGGATGCCTGGCGCACGGCAAATTCAAGAACTGAGTTGTATCGCACGGGTGATCGCGTACTGGAGCAAATTCGGGACGATGTCAGCCGTATGGTTTCTTCAGACATGTCAGGTGTATCGGTCATCGGTTCAGCCCGATATTATGTTGAAGAAAACAGTGCTAGCCCTTTGTGGCGGCTACGCAGAGAAGATGACAAAATTACGCTTCCGGTGGAAGTACCTGTTGATGGGATTGGAAATACACGCCGATTTCTGGTGCATTATGAAATAGACCATGAAACGGTACCACCGGTATTGGTAAGGTATATGACACCATTTGGTGTGTACACACCCGACAATGAAGGAAGTATACTATTGGAAAGTGTGCTTTCTCTACGTATTGAATATCTTGAACAGGATGCTTCTCCCGATGACCGGAGCGCCTGGGTTACACAGTGGGATACAGCGCACAACCCACATGCCATTCGTGTCAGTCTGGTGATGTCGAATCCACATCGCCTGGATGAACAGATAAGCCGTCAAGCAACGTATTATACGGCGGTGAGGTGAATCAAAGATGTCCTACTTTATACACACATTTTATATCTTAATCTGTACTGGTTTTCACCATGCTGTACATAGTGTAGGCAATGTTTTCCACATCCGTCACAAGGGCTGTAACCTCCACAAACAAAACTGTGGTGCCGCGCTGATAATGGCCTTGTCGCTGTTGGGACTCTTTGTTGCATTGGGCACATTATATATCCGCCATATGACGTTGGAAATAGACCACAACAACATTCAGCAGCGCCAGCTGCGTGCCCGTTTGGTCGCAGAAAGTGGTTTTCATGCTGCTTTGGCTGATTTGACGCAAGCCTTGAATGAGGGGCAAGTACACCAGCGCCTCGGGAAGACATATACCTATGAATTCCCGGTGTATGAAGAAATTACACCGCTGAATTCTAGTTATCAGGGGCAAATTGAAACGAATCGACTAGCTGTGGCCGAAGTAACTGTACTGGATGAGAGCGGTAAGGTCAACATCAACCACGCCCCGGCAAGCGTGCTTCAAAGCCTGTTGAACATTGATGGTGAAACAGCACGGGCTATTGTTGGCGGGTTACCTGGACGCCCAGGTGCAGATGAAAATGGTGCTTGGTATTTACGCCTGGACGATCTTGTTTCACGCGGCTACCTTTCCAGGGAAGATTTCAATTCCATAGACACTTCGCTGTTGACGACTTTTACGGTGATCAACCATGATCAACCAGTTGAATATCTGAATATAAATGCTGCACCTGTCGAAGTGTTGGCTGCGGTCTTTGCCTTGTCGCAAGAGGAGGCGGAAGCATTCGCAGTGAAACGCCCAATCACCGGTACCAATGCATTGTACACAGCTATTGAAAAGGACCCAGCAACATTCAATTACCGCCCGGATGTGAATGCCGAATCCATTGGATTACCCGAGGCATTAACATTAGATAGCAGATGTTTTCGCATCGTAGTGGAAGGCCGGTATGCTTTATTGGAGCCAACAGGCAGCGAAAAAGAATATCAGGTTTCTTACGGACAGGTTGAAGCTATTGTTTTGTTTAATCGGCATGATGAAGATTATGTTGTTCTGTATTGGAATACCCATCGGGATCGTTCCACGTAAAGAGCGGTTCTGACTTAATTGTAAAGAGGTTGGTGCTCAACACGTTATATTTAAAATTATTGTGTTGACTAAAATACTAGCGCACTGAAGGAGGAAAGTACCTCATGGCCAATAACGCCGAATCAACAGGGGGAGTAAAACGACGCCCCACACGCAGCACCAAAAAGAAAACGACGGTGGTCACCGTTGCAGATACCCCGGAAGAAGACATCATCTTTCATGGAAGCGAAACTGTGCAGAATGAAGGGGGGATGTTCAGCAGAGGAAGAGTCCGTCATGCAGAGATAACAATATTTTTACGTCAACTCATCATGCTGTTGGAAGCAGGCACACCTATATTGCGCTCCCTACGCACCTTGTCTGCGCGCGGTAAAAGTCCGGCCTTACGAGGGTTGGTATCCGACATCACTCAATATGTTGAAGCCGGTAACCCATTGTGGCAAGCATTTGATCGGCATCCACGCTATTTTGACTCCATATTCGTCAATCTGATCAAGGCAAGTGAAGCCAGTGGTACACTCGTTGTCGTTTTACGTCGTATGATTGAATTTCGCGAAAAACGAGAACTCATGGAAAAGCGTATCCGAGGCGCAATGATTTATCCGGTCATACTAATTGCTGCGTGTCTTGGTGTACTCATGCTGCTCACCCATTTCGTGGTTCCCCAATTTAAGTCCATGTTTGAAAGCGCCGACCTCGCTCTCCCCAAAGTGACCGAGTACTTCTTTTATGGATCAGACATCGTGGCCGTATGGTGGTGGGTGCCCCTGGCGTTATTAATATTATTGGTGGTGCTGTACAAGGTGTGGTACCGGCGCAACCCGCTTCGCCGACTGCGTGCTGACCGCATTAAGATTAAGATACCTATTGCCGGTTCTATCGTACATAAAAATGCCCTTGTCGAACTTACCCGCACGCTAGCTTTGTTATTGCGTAGTGGTTTGTCCATGATGGCCAGCCTCGACCTGGCTCGTAACGCAATTCATAATCGTGCCGTAGCGCAAAGCTTGCAGGATGTACGGAATTCTGTAGAACAGGGTGGCGGACTGGAAGAACCATTGCGCGCCAATGAAGATGTAATCCCCGCAGTGGTAACCGACATGCTGGTCACCGGTGAAGAATCAGGCCGGGTAGACCAGGTGTGCGACCAAATCGCGAATGTGTATGAAGAAGAAGTTGAAATTTCCCTGAATACACTGGGCGAAACATTGCAACCGGTAATCACCATCTTTATAGCGATCATTGTTATCGCATTGTTCATCGCACTTTTTGTGCCACTAATCAGCATGATAGACCAGATCGCGGGTGCGGGGATGTAACATGATTTGATTTCGAGACGGCAAGATTTGGCTCGGAAATTATAGGTTATACAGGTTATTTATTGGCTCCTGACAGGTGAAGTAATATCGCCAGTCAGGAGTTTTTCTATGCGGACTGGTAGCTCAGTATTTTATCGCGAAGTTGCCGTGCTGCCTGCTGGACGTCTTCCGCAGCAGTAACCGCTGTAACCACAGCGATATGCCGCGCACCATGCTGCAATACTTCATCGATATTGCTTTCTTTGATGCCCCCCATGCAGGTGAATGGAACGCTAAGGTGTGGCGTAATGGTGTCGATCATAGCCGGTCCGACCGTTCCAGTAGCTACTGTCTTGGTTTGGGTACTGAATATCGGGCCGATGTTGACATAACTCGCCCCGGTAGACTGTGCTGTCAGTGCTTCCTCCAGATTGTGGGTTGAGGCTCCAATTATTAATTCCGGCGCAATTCGCAGGGCTGCTTTCAGGGGCATGTCACTGGTTCCCAGATGCACGCCATCGGCACCAATTGCCAGCGCAATATCAACTCTGTCATCAACAATAAGCAGAGCACCTGCGTTTCTGGTACGCTCGCGAAACGCGCAACCCAAGGCATAGCATTGCCCGTCTTCCATCTCCTTCTCGCGGAACTGTATAAGGCGCACGCCTGCGCTCAGACAGGCATCCAGAATATCAAGCGGAGAACGGCCATAGCAATACAACCCAGTGATAACGACATACAAGTCCGTTTTATCGAATGCTTCCATTCGTTGTGAAAGTGACATCAACCACCTCCGACAAACTGAATGAGCTCCAGATTATCCCCTTCGGTCAGCAGTACTTCCTGATATGTTTTGCGCTCTAGAATATTGCTATTCACCTGGGCTACCACCGCCTTGGGATTCAGTCCCAGACTTTCTATGATGTCATGCAAGGATTGGTCCGGGCTGACATCTTTGGCTTCTCCATTTATAATAATTTGCATAGCTACATTTCTCCTGTCTTTGTCGCCACCTTCACCAAGTAACGCCAGGGCAAGACTGGCTGCCCTGACGAATTGGTTCGGAATAATTATTTAAGACGATTTAAAATCAAGTACTACAGCACTCAAGCCAGATAGCGGTCCAGCAAACCTTTCCATTCACCGCGATACTCGCGACCTGCCATGCGGGCGGCTTCTTCATCACCCAATATCAGCTCTGTCTCCGGATCAAAGGCAACACGGCGCTTCAACCCCACACAGATATTACCCAAGTGGCACATCACCGAGGTTTTAAGTCCTTCTTCAAGCGAAGTCCCCGGCACGGTTTCCTCGCCGCGAATACAAGCTGCGAAATTTTTGGCATGCTCAATTTCCATATTGTCTATGGAGTCATGACGTACTGGGTCCCCGGTTCGTGGATAATGCGTCCAGCCTGCACGGGTAATCACCAACGAGCCATCATCACCGCTGACTTCTGTGGCCGCTCGCTCATTTTGAATGGAGTAACTTGTCCAGAGACGCTGTTCCCACAAGGCAGTTATGCCAGGGTACTCATATAAAACCGTCTGGGTATCCGGTGTTTCCTTGATGTCATCAATCACATAGGTGCCCCCCAGTCCCATGGCTGCGGTCGGCAATCCGAGGTCCAGGAACCAGCGGGAAATATCGAGCCAGTGCGCACCCCAATTACCCATCTCCCCGGTGCCATAATCTTTGACCCAGTGCCAGTCATAATGACAACGATGTTGATTATAGGGATGATAGGGTGCCGGTCCAACCCAAAGATCATAATCCATCGTTTCCGGTGGATCGGAATCCGGTACTCTGGGTAATGCGCCCCGGGTATGAGTAATCCAGGCGCGGGTAAAGCCGATCTTGCCCAAGCCACCGCTCTGGATAAACTCTTTCGCCTGTTTGAAATGGCCGCTGCTCCGTTGCTGGGTGCCGACTATCACCACGAGCTCTGGATGTTGTCTGGAGGCAGCCAGCATGGCCTTGCCGTCATTAATATTGTACGACGCCGGTTTTTCCAGATAGACATGTTTCCCTGCTTCCAGGGCCAGAATGGTAATGGCTGCGTGCCAGAAGTCCGGGGTCGCATTGACGACTGCGTCCACTTCTTTATCTTCCAGCAATTCCCTGAAATCCTGATAGATGCGAGGCGCGCCATGCGGTTGTTCACCCACACGGGGCACCGCGGCTTCTGCCATTGCCAGGTCACAATCAGCCAGTGCCACAATCTCGAATTCACCACAATCTGTCATCACCTTGCCGACCTGGTGGCCCCGGTTTCTGCATCCAATGATGCCTACCCGAATTTTGTCTTTGGCCTGGGCACCTGCGGTTCCTGCCATGGCCATTGTGGCCACTGCGGCGGAACTTTTCATGAATGTTCTACGATCAACATTTAACATTCCAATATCTCCAATTGTGATAGGCACACTTTACACCTATCAAAAATAATACCCCCCCTGGCAACAACGTAGTTGTCAGTTCTATTTTATACCAAATAACTTTGGAGGTCTATAGTACTTTGTATAGCATGTTATCAATTTAAATGGCAACATCCTGCTGACTTGAATTCAAATTTTCAGGAATTTAAGGTTCTATGCCATAAGATTTTTACGTTTCACCCAATGCATACATCCGGTGCTGCCAGGCAGCCGCCAGAAAGTCCGAGGCAGACAGGGCACGGTTTGCTGCGGTGACTTCCAGCATATGAATTCCAGTAAACGTGGTATCTTTCAGGACAACGGGTATCTGTTCAAAGGGAATGCAACCCGTACCTGGAATCCAGTGCCGGTCCAGAATACCGTCGGTGTCGGACAGGTGGGTCACCAGCAAACGGTGACTCCAATCCCGAAGCAGGCGAAATGGCTCTGGGCTGTGCAGCCAGTCATGCGAGATATCATAGCACAGACCCAGCGCAGATGAATCGAACTGGTTGAAAAGAAAGTCGAGATATTCCGGGCAACGCGTGTTTTCCAGGGCCAATAGAACACCAGCTTTTTCAGCATGTAGAAGCAGGATACCGAAGCTTTCCAGCCCAGCCTGCCAGGGATTTTGTGATACAGGACCATTCCCTTGCACTACATGCATGACCAGCTTCGGCACTTCATGGTACGCACATGCCGTTATCCATTCCAGATGCTGTTGCACCGCCGCGTCACGCAGGGATATTTCTTCGCTCCAAAGATCATTCACACCACGGTAGGGGACATGGATATTGTCCAAGTGGAGCCCGGCCTCCCGTACCAGGGCCGGAGCCAGATGACGTAGACGACGCCGTACCGGATCACGCTCTTCCCACCAGATGGAGGTCGATGTGAAGCCAGACTCTCGGATTAGTTTCATGCGTTCACGAAACGGTAACGGGATTCCAAACCAGGCAAAGATACCCATGTTTTCATGTTGTGCTATGTGCGTCATCCAGATACAAGCGATTGGCAGGTCGCCCGAGGTTATATATTGAAGTTAAATTCTGGTTCCGGGAGTTGACGGGCAATTTTGTCTACCTGGTATCCAAAACCTGGCCCATACAAACTGCTCAGATTAAGCACACCATCGCGTCGTTCATACAGACCGGGATGTACCACAGCCTCCGGGCGACTCGCCTCCGGGTAAAACTGCATGGCATTGCTTTCGACCCCCATGATGGTGTCCGCATGCGCGCCAAGCAGCACATGTGGAATCTGTGCGAGCATGGGGTTGGTCAGATCCTGCACCATGATTGTCATGCCATGTTCTTTAGCCCAGGCTTGTGAAAGTAGGGCACCAGTCTGTGTTTTGCAGGTCTTCAGCGCAACACCAGTCCAACCCAGCGAACGTCCGATTCGTACCAGTCTCCAGTCGTGCGCGCTTTCATCCATGAACAGCGGCTTGCGTGCAGAAACACTGTGAACATCAATGGGATGCTTCTGAATGTCATAAGGAAAGGGCTGTTCCACATACAAAATACGCTGATATACTGCCGGGTGGTCCCGCAAAAAGCGGTCCAGAATATCATTCACATAATCTGGATTGGTCACCGTACAATTGAAATCCGTGGTAAGCCAGTCCACACCTTCTTCTTCGGCCACTTGTCCAACACGCAGCAGTCGTGCCCGGTCCCATTCGGAGTTGTTGCCTTGCAGCTTCACCTTCAAGCACTTGAGCCCATCGCGCCGAATCCAGTCCCGCAAAAACACCGGATAGCCGTCATCCGGCACTTCACCATCTTGATCTGCCACGTCAATCCAGTCTTTTCCACCTACCAGATGCCAGACCGGCAAGGTCTGCGGCAGTTTTTTATTTAAATAATTTTCCGGGTATATACCCTTGAAGCGGTGTGTCTTCTCATCATGTCCTTCCAGATAACTGGACAAATCATAATTCATAAATTGTGAATTGTACGTCGCGTACGCTGGTATGCCGAGCAATTGGCCATATGCATCATGCAAGGCAATATCAAACGGTGAGCAGACCACCAGTGCGGCTAAGCCAGGCAGACTTACCGGCACCTGGGTAGCGTTGAATTCATAACGCAATTCCGACAGGCGACCTTCAATAAAGGCATGACCAATTTCAAAAGAGTGCCCACTCACACCAAAATCAGCCCAGGCCTTTGCCAGCTTATGCGCAAAAGCTTTCATCGCGTTGTGTCGAACTTCATAGGGTATATCTTCCGGCCAGACCCATTGCACACTCAGGGGCGTTTCTCCCCAGCCGATGGCAGAATCACCTTTACTGTTTTCCACACGTACCGCCACCCGGGCACAGGTGACCGAAGTCAGTGTTTCCATTCCAAATTTCAAGGGAACGCGTGTCTCAACCGGAATAAAGTAGAGCGCAACCCCTTTGACGCGAATATCGGTACTATGTGGCAAAATACAACCTCCCGCACAACTATAGAATACGAATTGAATTGTCCTGATCAAGACGCAAGCATCGTATAATTTATCCTTATGCTACCAAGCATAGGATACGTATGCAATAATTCCTTAAAATGATCTAACTTGTTACACTTAATTATATATATATTCACAGCTAAAATAATGAAATTCTGTTCAGCATACAAGCAACATGCTATACTGATCGTTTCACGCGGTTGTGTCAAAACGTTATGATTGTTTGCGCCAATTACAGATCACTTTTACTTCTACCATCAAGAATTTCTTGCTGGACTTTCTTATTTTAATGCACAAGCAATGTAATTATAATAGTTATTAAATTTTCTATATATCAGCCATTGTATACAGGATTTACTCAGTTGAACGAAACGATACCTACAGCTACATTAAAGTCCAAGGAAGAACGTCGTCTACTTCGCGGCCATCTTTGGGCATTTCGTAATGAATTCAAACAGTTGCCGACACTCACTGATGGTGAACTCGTGGATGTTTTTACTGAGCATCGACGTTTTGTCGGTCGGGGATTTTATCAGGCAGAAGGTGGTATAGCTGTTCGACTGTTATCCCGGCATGCCCAAACCTTGAATAGTGACTTCTGGAATACACGACTTCAAACTGCGTTGAAATTGCGACAACAATTGTTTCAAGACTCCCACGCATATCGCTGGATTCACGGAGAAAGTGATGGTCTACCTGGATTGGTTGTGGACCGTTACGGTGCTGTGATTTCTATACAAACCCAATGTGCCTTCTACGTGCTTCATGCGGATACACTTGCTTCATGCCTGATGAATATGGATACCGGGATTTCCGGTGTTATCTTTCAGGGACCGACCGGAGTTCAAGAATGGGGAACCATACCGCATCCACATCAAATCAATCTTGACGGTATTGAGATTCAATGCAATATTAAAGGTGGCCAGAAGACCGGCATGTTTCTGGACCAGCGCATAAACTGTCAGCAGATTAAAAATTTTGCGGTAGATAAGCGCATACTTGATGGACATTGTTATCTTGGCTTGTGGGGGTTGCATGCAGCAAAATCAGGTGCCAAATCCGTAGTGGGAGTAGATTCATCCGCGCGAGCCATCGAAATGGCAACAGAAAATGCCCGGCTGAATGCGGTTACAGATACTTGTACTTATGTATGTGCGGATGTTGAAACGCTATTGGCGTCAGAAGACGTTTACGATATCGTTGTGCTGGACCCACCTGCATTCGCAAAAAGTCGCGGCCAGGTTAAAAAAGCGCTGGTGCGGTATCAACAACTCAACCGACTGGCATTGGAAAAACTACCGATAGGCGGCATGCTTTTTACTTCTTCCTGTTCACACTTCGTAGATACAGCCCAGTTCATGGAAATGATAAAAAGAGCTGCTATTGCGGCACAGCGCCAAGTACAGTTATTGACCATACTTGGCGCATCGCCAGACCATCCCGCTCTGCTCAGTATGCCCGAAACCGCTTATCTGAAATGCGCGGTTTTTCGGTTGACGGAGTGATTGCGGTAAGCTGGTAAGCTTTCTGTTTGCTACGTACTAACTTTTGAAAAAGCCTGCCTTGTTTCTAACTCTAAGTCGCAGCGCGTTGAGTCGGATAAACCCGGTAGCATCGGTTTGATCATAGGCGCCTTCATCTTCTTCGAAAGTACTGATCTGTGAGTCGTACAAGGTCTTTTCTGCTTTTCTGCCTACCAGCGTGCAGTTGCCTTTATACAATCGCAGTCGTGCGGTACCTGTCACCGTTTCCTGGCTCTTGTTTACAAATGCCATGAGGGCTTCCATTTCTGGAGCGTACCAAAAGCCGTTGTAGATGAGCTGTGCAATTTTGGGTGACAATTGATCACGTTGGAGCATTACTTCCCGGTCCATGGTGATCGACTCTACAGCCCGGTGGGCTGCATATAGTAATGTGCCACCCGGTGTTTCATACACGCCCCGCGATTTCATACCCACGAAACGATTTTCAACAAGATCAACCCGACCAATACCGTTGGCTCCTGCCAGCTCATTTAACGTAGCCAACAAGACTTCTGGTTCCATCCGCTTACCATCTACCGCGACAGGGGTGCCTTCCTCAAAATCAATTTCAACATATGTGGGTGTATCCGGTGCTTTTGTCGGGTCTACTGACAGCAGGAACATGTCTTCTGGAGGTTCGTTCCAGGGGTCTTCCAGAATCCCACCTTCGTATGAAATATGCAACAAATTCCGGTCCATGGAATACGGCTTTGATTTTGATACTGGAATGGGAATGTTGTGCTTTTCAGCAAAGTCCATCATCTTTTCCCGGGTATTCAGAGTCCATTTCGGGTCCCGCCAGGGGGCAATGATTTTCACACCTGGTTCAAGAGCCAGGCAAGTCAATTCAAAACGAACCTGATCATTTCCTTTGCCTGTTGCGCCATGCGATACAGCATCACCACCAGTTTCACGGAGTACATCAATCTGGCCCTTAGAAATAAGGGGACGGGCTACACTGGTGCCCAGAAGGTAGGTGCCTTCATATATGGCGTTGGACCTGAGTGCAGGAAATACGAAATCACGTACAAATTCTCGTTTAAGGTCTTTGACAACTACTTCACAAGCCCCCGTATTAATGGCTTTTTGACGTGCCGGTTCAGTTTCCTCTCCCTGGCCAATATCTGCTATGTAGGCCACCACGTCGGCTTTATAGGTTTCTTGAAGCCATTTCAAAATAATCGAGGTGTCCAGACCACCGGAATAGGCCAATACTATTTTTTTAACTTTATCCGACATCATAGAATTCTCCATGGTTTTACTGATTTCTAATAGGTATCAATTAAATGCTTATTCATTGAAAATTTATGTTTTCATTAACATAACGAGTACGGCCTTCTGGGCATGCAGCCGGTTCTCTGCTTCATCAAACACAATAGAGCGCGGGCTGTCAATGACTTCATCGGTCACTTCACTGCCCCGGTGCGCAGGAAGACAATGCATGAACACCGCGTCAGGTTTTGCCAACGTCATGAGTTGCGCATTCACCTGGTAAGGCGCAAATGCTTTTTGGCGGATTGCTTCTTCTTCTTCCTGTCCCATACTGGCCCAAACATCGGTATATACCGCGTCAGCTTCATGAAGACCGGCTTCAATATCATGGGTTATGAGAATTTCCCCGGTAGCTTCCTGTTGGGCCTTTCGCACGATACCCATATTCGGTTCATACCCTTCCGGGCAAACCAGCGACAGGTTTAATGGTACTTTTCCAGCAAAGTTGGCCCAGGAATGGAATACATTGTTGCCATCACCCACAAATGCCACTTTTATACTACCCAAGTCGTGCCCTTTATGTTCACGTAATGCCTGTACATCAGCCAGAATCTGACAGGGGTGCAACTGATCAGTCAGAGCATTGATAACCGGGATTTGGGCAAATTCAGCCAACTCAAGGACATGTTTATGCAAAAAGGTCCGGGCAACGATACCATCAACCCAGCGTTCAAGATTGCGGGCCACATCAGGTACCGTTTCACGCTGTCCAAGACGTGTTTCGACAAAAATCGAGTGACCACCAAGTTGATATATACCGGTTTCAAAGGTGAGTCGGGTACGCAGACTGGGTTTCTCAAACAGTAGAGTAACCGTTTTGCCTTCCAAGAAACGATGCGGTCGTCCTTCTTTCTGGAATCTTTTAAGATCATCGGCTGTGGCCAGTATCTCGAGGATTTCGTCAGCAGAAAAATCAGCGAGTGATATGAAGTCTTTCATTTTTTGTGCTATAGCCATTTTAATTCTCCCAGCGTATCCCCCAAGGCATCACATACCTGGTCTATGTCTGCTTCTGTCACAATTAATGGTGGTACAAACCGCAATACATTGGGCCCGGCAGGGCCACAGATAATGCCACGATCAATCAATCCTGCAACCACTGGTGCAACCACCTCATCAAATTCTATTCCAACCATAAAACCTTTTCCCCGAACTTCAACCAGGTGCGGGCATTTTGCCAGGGTCTTTTGCAACCTGGCGATAAAATATTGCCCCCTGGCTTCTACCGTGTTCAGGAAGCCCGCTTCGGTCATTACTTCGAGCGTTGCCAATGCGGCAGCACAACTCAATGGATTGCCCCCAAACGTACAGGCATGAGAACCGACCGAGAATCCACTGGCAACTTCCCGGGTACAGCCCATGGCACCAATGGGAACGCCATTCCCCAACCCTTTTGCCAACGTCATGATGTCCGGGGTAATGCCAAAAGTTTCATGGGCAAACAAATGCCCCGTACGCCCCATTCCGGTCTGTACCTCATCCAGGATCAGCAGCAGGTCATGTTCATCACACAATGCACGGACTTGTTTCAGGTAATCCGGGTGCGGTATACGAACACCGCCTTCCCCCTGAATCGGCTCCAACATGATAGCACCAATCGGAAATGCAGTAGCAGATTCCTTCTCTACGGCTTCGCAAGCGTTTTGCTCATTACCTACCCTGGCGCTCCCTGGTTTTTCAGCAGTCACCAGGGCGGTCAAAGCATCTATGTCGTTAAAAGGTGCATAATAAAACCCATGCATCATTGGCGCAAAACCTTCATGGTACTTGGGTTGCCCGGTAGCTGTCACTGTTGCCAGGGTACGTCCATGAAATGACTGTGAGGCCGTGATAATACCCGGTTTGGGCGTGCCTTTTTGTACCCAATAACGCCGTGCAAGTTTAATTGCAGCTTCATTTGCTTCCGCACCACCATTACAAAAAAACCACTGCTCCGCAAATGAATGTTTACTGAGTACTGCTGCCAATTGCACCTGATTTTTTATGTAATATAAATTGGAAACATGCAACAAGGTCGCTGCCTGTTCCTGAATAGCTTGTGTAACCCGGGGATGACAATGGCCGAGATTACACACCGCAATGCCCGCGAAGAAATCCAGGTATTCCCGCCCTTCAACATCCCACAGTCGCGCACCATCACCACGTTCTATTGCAATTTTTCGTGCACCGTAAGTATTGATGATGTATTGATCATTTCCAGCAATAATCTTTTCTGTTGCTGTGAGAGTGTCTTCTGATGCGGTTTGCATTAAATTCAAAGCTCCTTATCTTTTCAAAATCTGCTGACAAGTATACTGCGGTGTCGGCATGATTGCGTGCGCAGGATATATACTCTTCTTCGTATGCACATATTAATGAAAACCACAAAGTTCAAAGAAAATCGTCCGCATATTGCCGAGAGAAAAACCGCGCTCCTGCGAGCTAGCTTGCAGCTTTGGTGGGGTTACTGGTTTTTGCATCCTTTTTGTCGGAATTATTTTTTTGAGAGCTGTTATCATTGTTAGCGGATGGGGATTCGCTGGTGCTGACAGCAGTCTTTTTTGCGGAATCATCTGGCTTTTTGCCCGACTTATTTTTATAATCGGTTTCATAAAAACCAGTTCCTTTAAAAATAATACCTGCACCAGTACCGATAAGTTTCAGGCAGGCCGCATTGCATTTTTCACAATGAACACTTGGCTGTTCCATCATTCCATGAAACAGCTCAAAACTGAAGCCGCATTCAGAACACTCATACGAATACGTAGGCATATGTGAATCTCCTGTGATACCTTTTGAGGCGATACGGATTATGTGATATATAAACACTTCGTGCGCCACGCATTTTTGGAATAACCAACATTGTCAGAACAGACAACCTTGGCAGGATAAGCCTTTCAGTATATCAAAAATGGTTTATTTTTGCAAAATGCCCCTTTAACCGCCTACTATGATTTATCAATCCTCTGGTTGTTATTTTATGCAATGCCAGGTGCGTTACTATCTTGAATGCGCAACGAAGTACCGGGCTGTTATTATATAAACAAAGGTACGTATAATAAGGAGCACCCATGACAGATTGGCCAAATCTACAGCTTGAAAATATCCCCATGGAAAACATTGAGCTTGGGCTGTTGTTGCTGGGTGGTATCGGGTTGATATACTGCTTTCTCGGTTATCCCATTATGCGACTTATGCTGGGGCTGACCGGGTTCCTGATTGCAGGTGGCATGGCGGCATTTCTTGGTGCCTGGTTAAGCCAGGGCAACCATTGGGTCACTGTGTTTGCATTGATAATTGGTGGCGCATGCGGTGCCACAGCGTTATGGTTTCTATATCGTGTCGGTATATTTCTCGTCGGATTGACAGCGTCGGTGCTTATATCCTATGAATTACTGCATTCCAGGCCAGAAGCTTGGGCTACTTGGGCCATTCTGGGAATCGGCATAGCGGGCGGAATGTTGTCTCTGTTTCTTCAACGCCCCATTATCTCTTTAGCGACCGCAGCGATAGGTTCCTGGCTGGTGACCTATGTTGGCGCGTATTTTATTCTCGGAGATGAGTTTGCCGATGAAATAGCCGCATCAGAACAAGTGGAAGGCAATGCCTGGTGGGTATTACTTGCCTGGCTGTTACTTACTGTATTGGGCACTTCATTTCAGTTTTTGATTGGAGGCAAGCGGAAAAAACAGTCCGCTGCCGGTTAACATTGCAACAATCCAGGTGCATGTGTGATTGCCCAAGTTTTTGAATCAACAGGAAACTGCCAATAAGATGACTGATAATCCAGAGCATAACAACAATATCGATTTTGCGGAAGAATTTAATAAAGTTCGTAAAAGCCTTGTCATAGTAGCAGTGGTGCTGTCCATTATTTTTTTTGGTGCTGCCGTTATCTATGTCCAGTTTATGGCCCCGACTGTTGAAGGTCTCAGTGGCAGAATTGGTGAGTTGGCCTATTTTCGGGCAAGAGAAATGCAACAGGCTGGTGAAGTAGAAGCTGCCGTAGATTTATATAAAGAAGCGTTGACGCGCCGATTTGATGATCCCCGACAGCGGGGATGGTGCTTACGCCATTTTGGTGAGTTGTTATTGAACCTGGAACGATATGACGAAGCCATACCGGTACTTGAAACATGTGTAGAAGAATTTCCAAGCGATTTTCAGGCGTGGCGTTTTCTTGTCAATGCTCATCAACAAAATGCTACTTATCCCGAAGCCATTGAAGCAGCGAACACCTGGTTTAATCTGGCTGGTGAATCCGGATTAAAGCACAATCAGGGGCACGCTGCCTATCATCTGGGAATGTCACTATTGTCCAATGGTGAACCAGAAGCCGCTTTAATGGCCTTTAAAAAAGGCTATCAACTTAACCCCAAGACTGAGAATCCATATCGTGCCGCTGTCATACATGAGCAACGTGGCGAATATGAGGAAGCCAGGGTATTGTATGGCGCCTACCTGAGCCAACGCTCAGGTCTCTATTTGGACGAAGCCCGATCCCGGCTGCAACGACTCAGAGACCGTGTCGTTGCGGAATAACCAGGCAACCGTCCAAAAAATCCTTAAAAAAGCTAGATATGTAACATAGTACGCTATTACGGATGTGTTCAGGAATTCAAGCAAAAGCCATCTTCATACAGTGCCGGGCAAGCGCTGTAGCCATCGGAATTGTATAGCTGTACCAACCGCAGCAATTCATTCAGGGAAATACGCCAATTCTGGGGAGCATAATCGTTGCTGTGGGGACTGCAACCGTATTGAGTACCCAGTCCCAGCGCGTAGCCATCGGGTGTCGTCGCGTCACAATGATAATCTTTCGTGTGATACAGTTGGCCAACCCGTAAAAACTCTCCCAGCTCAATCCTATTATTTTTGTTGATGTCCGCGGAATGGTAGAGCGCATCGGGCTGGGTGCGTGTTGCTTGGACATCGCCGACATATACGGTTTGCACAGTACCATTGTCTGGATTCGTCGATGTCAGCGAAATCACGACGTTGATAAAGTCGTCAGTGGCAGTCTCCGGTAAAGGAATATGGTGCGCTTCAATAGATGCCGGCTCAAGTAATGCCTGATACAAAGTGTTTGATTCTGTGCCCATTCTCTGTTCAACAGACAGTTGTACCGGATTGCCGGAGCTTTCCGGCAGATAGGTGGTGAAGGCCAACCCTGAAAACTCACCGGGTATCATTTCGTCAAGCATCATGCCATTGTATCTGTCTGTGGACGCGGCCAGTGGTATGGTATAGGCATCCAGTAGGGCATCTGCAACAGAAATATGACCAACACGTTGTGGCCGGAGTGCGTCCGGCAAGTGATGATAGCGAATTATTTTGCCTTCTCCTGATTGCGTGTACCACCTTGGGAATGGTTTCATGAGATTCAAGGGTTCTTCCGGAGCACTGTTCTGGAAAATAATGCTATCCGTTGCATTCGTCGGACTGATTTCAATTTGTTCCAGTGAGGCTATCGGTGTTGTCCCTATTGTATTATCTTGCAGCAGGATATTGGTACTTTCATGGAATCGCAAGCGTGATCGCGGCTCAAGAAAACGATTGTTCTGCAATAAGATATTTTCAGCATAATCAATATTCAAATACCCGTCAATTTCATTGTTGCGCAACAGTATGTTGGTGATGACCGGTTCTTGTGGACGTAACGTCGATGGGCCACGTCCGTGTATTGCCGAGGTGAAAGACACTGCCAGATTCGGGTTGCCCCGCCCCAAGCGCAAGCGCGAGTTTAATACTTCTACTGAAGATGGAATCGGTCCTTCGATATTTTCACCATAAAACCAGAACAACGCGGTAACATCGCAGTCATCAATCGTAATGGAAGATTGCAGCCGGCAACTCATCTTGATGGTGCAGCGACGCAATATGGTATTGGGATTGGCACTGCTTTCATTCCAGATTAAATCGTTCTCCTTCAGTCCAGGAATTTCTTCGTCGAAATGTACCGTAATCCAAGGAGAGCGCGGGCTGCCGGAAGACCAGTCGGTTTCAAAGGTGCCCTCTACGGCTGTGATTTCGCGGCGCCCCAGAATTTTTCCTCCTGGTACATCATAGGCCACCAGGGTATCACCCGGGGCAAGCGGTACGATGCCCAGAGGAAAGTTCTGAATAACCTCTACCTGGGTTGGTGACGTCATTTCCTGTACATAGGACATGTGGGTAGAGATGTTAAACGCATCGTCATTCATGCCTTCAAAGTGGCAATCTTCCCAGAGCAGGTCGGCGTAGTTTCCCTTTACATGAAATCCATCTCTCCAGGCGGAGGTATAACGCAGCGTTCCCGGCTTTGGGCGAATGTTAACGTTACGATTAATGACTTCACCCCGGTTGCCATGAATACCGAAGACAAACCAGGGCGCGGACCAGACATCGATGTTTTCAAAGTAGATGTTTTCATTACCGCGAATTCGAAATACTTCTGCAGCACCACGATGCGCGATACCACGCACTGGCAGGCTGACCACAGTTTTTCCGATTTCAATGGTCTGGTATGCGTCAAAATGTTCGGCTACCAAGCGAATAACCCGGTCTTCAAGACTTCCAGGATAGGCTTCCAGCGTATCTGCCAACCAGTAATGGCGGCTGATCAAATCGTAAGGACCTTCATTCCATACCATGCCAAAATAGGCTTGTTCGCCACCCGTGCGCGTTGGCCCTCCCAAGGGGGGAAGGTCGAATTCATCGAAAACACGGACATCAATCCACAATTCATCCGGATTCTTGGCAACCACGATGCCATCGGCAAAGGGCAGCGGGGTGTAGTCGATATTCAGGTTGCGGGCTTCAATGTTCCGGCATTGCCCCAGTTGCATAAACCGGACATCACCTGCCAGCAGAAATGTTGTATTGTTGCCATCAATAACCCGATCGTGAACTTCTACCCAGTCGATGATATACGTTTCGGGAACAGACGCGATATAGCAGGTTGAACTGGCTTCAAAGAGCAGCCGTGCGCTACCGGGGTGGTTGACAAGCACGTTCAATGCTTCTAGAAGTGCCGGGCCATCATCGGTAATGCCATCACCGGTAACCCCGAAATCAGCCGCGTGGAAAGTCATATCAAATTCAATCTTTTCTGACGCCATTGAAATTAATCCAAATAGTTGTGCCGCAAGAAACAGAAACAAACAAATCTTACTATGCCAGCCTGTTGATGTAATTGATTTCATAATGGTGATGATTCTCCCTGTTACTTCGAACCCATATCAAGTAGCCAATATGCCGTGTGAATTAAGGGGGATCAATAACGCCCGCTACACGGCCCATCCAGTAGGGCAGGAACATATCGATTCCGGGATATTCAATGTGCTCGTCACGTCCACCATACAAGTGCCCGGGAGCGCGTTGCCAGATGAAATCGGAGTGGACACGCTTGCTGGGAATCAGGGCGATCCCCGCATGTCTTTCATTGACCAGCCACTCCTGATACTGCTCCCGGTGATCAATTTCAGACAACCATTTTTCATCAGGAAAGTCCAGTAACACATTGTGCAGTGTGGCAATTGCTGATAGGTCTTCATTGCCGGTAACCAGAAGGTATATCGCCGCGAAGTGGGCATTCAGATGTGATTGCAGTTCATCTTGATACATGTTTCGTAAGGTAGCTAAATATCTTTTTTTGCGCCTGGGATGTTCTTCCAGCATGGCCAGGGTAAACAGACGAGTCATACGCAGATTGTTGGGATAATACCTGTACGCTGACACAGACAAGGTAGGAACGCTACGGATACGAAAAACAAAATTACTGTACCGGTGTTGAAAGCGAATCCAGGTGGAAGAAAATTTTTCCGGGTGTACGGTACGCATCAGTTTAATCCAGGCCAGGCGCCACAGATAGGTAGGGCGCGTAGGGCGATCATATCCGTCCCAGGCGAAAAACAGGTCTCGGCTCAGTCGGCTGCCGATACGCTCCACCAGGAAACGTACTCGTTCCCGTACCGTATCCTCATCAACATACACCCAGAGTGTTGTGAAGGCGAAATGCATACCAT
>CAZIDP010000012.1:0-95797 GCA_964537975.1 uncultured Nitrospirales bacterium
AATTTTTGCTCCTTGATGCAATCGAATGTTGTGTACAAGAGTTGTATCTTTATCGCTAACCGAAAACTCACGATGTTCAGTAACATAATTTTGATGTATGAAGGAAGCACTATATCTACCAATCATTGGCAGGCTGATATTATATTTGCCGCTCGCGTCAGTTTTTGTTCTGAACACTGTAATAATCGGGTTGATGGGTGAAAATTCATGGATTTCACCATCAGTTAATATTACCTGTACTTGTATTAATACATCTACAACAGGTTCATTGGTGTCATCATCTTGTACCATGCCTTGTAAAACGATATTGTATGCGATTTGTTCAGTATCTTCCTGGGGGCCTGAAAAATATTCTTCTATTGTTACCTGGTTTACAGGTGGGCTGACTTCATCATGAAAATATTCAATTGCTGGTGAGAGTGCTGGTGGTCTGGAAGGTGGTGACTCATAACTAAGGCGGGAAGTGGGAGGGGCAACAGATTGTTCTGGAACAAACAACCAGGCAATGATTATAAAAACAAAAATCAGCATCAGGCATACAGACAGAATTTGCAATGTGGAAACAGTGGATGCTCCGGTTTGAGCAAAAAAGAATTTTATATTTCTCTGGTTCACAGGAAGCCCCCACCACTGCAAAACGCTTTTTTATGTCCACTGATCGATCAATACATTATAGTGACGAAACAAAGCTGACTTAAAGATCGATTATACGTTTTCTGAGGGTAATCATACCCAGAAAAAACGCAACAAATATTACCCCCAATCCAAGAAGAAAAAGTGATTCGTTAGTGACATGTTGCGTTGGTATTCCAACTGCTGTCAGGTAGTAGTCTAGCTGCCCACGTAATCCCGGGAAGCTGTTATTGATGGCGACTCCCCAGGTGATCAACACAACCAATGCACCGGCAATAAGTGGCAATGCCAATAACGACACAAATAGGCCTGCTACTGAATAGCGAAACTTCTGCGTTTCCGCGTCACGAATGGCAACAAAGCGCAAACTCTGCTCCATCTTGCGGTGGAAAAAAAGAGGCGCGCATGTATGTCGTTCTGAATACAATGAGGTATCAATCAGGGCATCTACTTCTTTTCGCCGTCTTTCAGACACCTGAGTATAATTCCTTTTCTACTATAGTTGACAACTGTTTTCTAGCTCGGAACATCCAAGTTTTCAATGTTCCCATGGGAACATTCATGATATCAACTATTTCATCATACGGCAACCCTTCGAGATAATACAATGTTATTATGGTTGCATATCTCTTGGGTAGCTTGGCGATACAGCGTCGTATATGTTCTGGCATGTCAATATTTTCATCAGGATATACTGCCATTTCATGTATATGCTCTGATTCCAAGGCAACTTCATTGCGGCGTTTGCGTTTGCTCAATTCAGTAAGGCATACGCTGCATGTGACCCGGTACATCCAGGTTGAAAAACTACAGTCTCCGCGGAAACCTTTCAACAAACGATATCCCTTTAGAAAAGCTTCTTGTGCCATATCTTCTGAAAGGGCAGCATCACGCATGAAACGGCAAGCAACATTAAATACAATATGTTGATGTCGTCGGACCAATTCTGAAAATGCTTCTGTATGACCTTCTTTGGTAGCTTGCACCAAAGAAATGTCATCCATTTCAGACCATTCAGTATTTTTTATCGTTACTCTTTGTGTATCTTCAAATGTTTTGGTTGCATTGCTCACTGTTGCAATAGCATTGGTGCTGGTCATTATTACCTCTCCTTAAAAGTAGGTTTTCGTGGAGCAAACTTTTTCATCCTTCATCTTTATTTTATGTTATTTGCAGTTTGCTCATTTTGCTGGTCTTCCTATAGGAAAGACGCATCGTATACCTATATTATCGTGTCGCATTAACATAACGTTGCAGCGGTATAATACCTTCCCGCTGTGTGCTCTGAATGTCAGCTTCTGACATGTAATGTTGCGTGATCCAGATATTGCCGTTCATTGATGTCATGGTAATTTGGGTATCTCCACGGCCAATTACACCGCGAAGGTGCTTGCGTTTATTCTCTCCTTTGATAGGTTGTATATCAAAATCAGAACTGACGATACCGCGCTGTGTCTGTGCATCGAATTCGGCAAATACATCTTCAGCCAGCGCCAATGTTATACCTCCATTTTGCGCTGTCAAAATGCATTCATGAACACCTGCATCCAATAACCGTGTAACGATTGAGCCATTGGTCGTGTTGGCGCGAAGGCTGCCTCCGGTCATATGTGCATATATGTTACCGTTGATGGTAGTGAGGATTGTGTCTGAATGCGCACCATATACACGTATACGTCCGTTCATACTCTGAGCCACCACTGTACCGAAAGGTTCATTTATCTCAACATCGGCATTGTTACTCTCAACATGTACATTACCGACGTCGCGTGCAACCCATACATTTCCATTTAATCCACGCAAATCAAGATCGGTTCCTTTGGGAACCTGAATGACGTAGTCTACGCGTAAATCGATGACATCTGGTCTGTCTTCTGGTTCAGATATCAGGTAGGTAGTTTGACCATGTTGTTCATAATGTATTAAATTAAAAATATATTCTTGCGCCTTTTCACGGGTTTCTTTGGTCGGCGTATAAGCACGGATATCGGCATAGATGTGGAAGTTTTGTGCATCGTGCGTATTGATTCGAATTGAGCCATCATCGTTTTTTAATTTTAATTCACGGGTAGCAGGAACTGTCAAAGTTCGATCAGTCCTAACCATGGGCCGACACAACTCGCGGGGCAACACAGGAGCCAGTATTCCAACGGTCAAGGTTTGAATAGCAGCTGCTATAACTACTGCAAGAGCTATGCTACGTGCGTAAGTGTGCATAATGTGTAATTCTTGTTCTTCTTGGTTGAATTCTTACTTGTATATAAAGACATATTCTGCTGCCAGCTGGTTTCGATTTTTTTAGCTAAATACTTGAACTGTATATATTTCCGATGATGGTGAAACATTGTCATGATGCATGGTGTCTCAAATAGTAACATAACAACAAGGTTTGATTTCTCGTAATGTATATATTATTTTTATTATTACCAATTTTAATTGTTTTGTTTTCTGTTTGTTACTTAATTGTGCGTAAAGTAGCCATGGTGTGGTTAAACTACCGCCTTCGGATGGTAGTCCTTGAACGACTTGAACGGAAACCGGACCTCTTAAATCAATTCAGTGAAATTGAAGGCCTGATGGATGACAGCTCTGATAGTGTCAGGCATTTTGATTTTCTCGTTACGGGAATCAGCTTGGCATTGATTGGATTGGTTTGCGCTATTATTATGCAAATGATGGGAAGTAGTCGCTGGGTCGTTGGTGCTTATGTAGGCGGTGTTGCCAGCTTGACATTGGGAATCATGCTGATCATTATAGGCCTTGTCATACGTCTTCTATCACGTAACCCCCTCAAAGATCACCCCTCTGATTCCTGAAGCTGGTGTGAATCCAGGCAGGCCATTCAACTAACTGAAAGTGTAGCTCTTGCGTACTGCACATATTTCAAGTAAATCACTGGTGATTGATGAATCATTTACAGAAACCCAAAATGCCATAGCTTGGTATGGTGCCCCGAGCAGGAATCGAACCTGCGTTCTTCGCTTAGGAGGCGAATGTTCTATCCACTGAACTATCGGGGCTTATGTTGAAAGTACCATTCTAGAGCCAGTATTCATGTAAATCAAGCCTGATATCATTTCTAAAGCAAACTATCAGCTTCGCACACATGAAAAACAACCATTGAGTCAATTTTTAAGTGCTGGTGATGTAGGTATCAATCGATTCACGTAGTGTTTTAAAAATCCAGGCGCGTTTTTTCTCGTCACATTCCAGCAAGGTAAATCGGAATCCTTCGTGGTTGGATTGAAAACCGGTCAGAGGCACAACAACAATCCCGGTTTGTCCCATGAGATAGTATACGAACCTTTTGTCGGGCGTAACGCCTTGAACCAGGGCTTCTATGCGCTCACGAACAACTTTGTTCTCGATAGGCAAGAATTGATTGTTATTCAATATACCTTCTTTGAACATAATCGTATAATAAAAAGCGCCTCCAGGCTTGTTCGAGATCACGGCATCACAACCATCGAACGCATCAAAGGCCTCATTTGAACGGTCGCTGAAAGTTTTTGCACGCTTTTGTAAGTGGTCAGGGTATCGTGGATCACCGAAAACCCTTGGAATGGACATCTGGGGTAAGGTGGTCGAGCATACTTCCAGGCGCTTTGCCGCCAGCAAGCTGTCAACATAAGTAGCAAAGTTTTTATCTTCATTACGGTTCAATATCTCCAGCCAACCGCATCTGGCGCCTGGCCAAGGATATTCTTTACTGATACCACGCATGGATAGAGCCGGTACATCTTGAATCCACTGGCTCATATGAAGGCGAGGATAGCCTTCATAAACTATGTGTGCATAAATTTCATCGGCTATAATAAATAACTTGTATTCTTGTGCAATTTTGACGATCTCGTCCAGAATTTCACGGGGATACACTGCACCAGTGGGATTATCCGGGGTCAGTAATAGTATGCCTGCGATAGAGTCATTGTACTTTACACGATTACGAATATCATCAACGTCTGGCATCCAGGCATTGTGTGGGTCCAATGAATAGGTCACATGGTTGTAGCCCGAATGAGCGCCTTCTGCGGATGAATGGGTACTGTAAGCGGGGGATGGGCCCAAAACGCGGGCTTCACGACGTAAGCCACCGTATACACGGGCAACAGCGTCACCGATGCCATTAAAAAAGATAATGTCATTGGAGGTAATCTGGCTGCCTCCTTCGCGGATATTCACTTGTTCAGCGAGGAAGTTTCGTGTTTCTATAACACCTGCACTGTCGCAATATCCATACGAATTGGCGACATCAAGCAGCTCATGTAAGATGTCACGAATCCAAGGCGCAATTGCCTCACCTTTTTCAATGGGATCGCCAATATTTTCCCAGACAATAGGGATACCCATATCACGGATGGAGCGCGCAACACCCACAATCTCGCGAATTTCATAGATTAAATTTTTTGCGCCTTCATGTACTATGCTTCGTCTCATTAAATTACCAAGTTACTCCACAGGTGAAGTCGTTGTATACTGCAGTTAATTCAGCCAAAATTGGCAAAAACCTTATGAATAAGTTATTTATGCTTGATCATGCATATGTTTAATAAGTTGCCTATGCATACCAGAATGCAGGGAAAAATTATTCTCTTTAACCATATGAATTGAAAAGGTATGGAATTCCCGGCGGATTATAATATCTTAGAGTGCTGCTGCATAGTAAATCAATAAATGTAATTTAGGGTCACTTATTTTTACTTCGTTTGATGGAGTGTGAAGTCATCATGGTTCAAATATAAACAGCTTTATTTGAAGTGTATATTGTAGTATAATTAAAAGATGCTACAATATGTAGGGGAGATCGTGTTAAGTTGAATGGTTTAAAGCGAAAAATACATTTTATTGGTGTTGGTGGTATCGGGATGAGTGGGCTGGCAGAAATCCTCCTGAATCTCGGGTATGAAGTCTCTGGTTCTGATTTGGCCTCCTCTGATATTACGCAACGCCTCATGCAATATGGATTGATTTTTAACGAAGGGCATCAAGCCGCGCATGTGGGAGATGCTGGTATCGTTGTGGTTTCTGCTGCTGTTCCCGAGAACAATGTAGAACGTATTGCAGCAGAACGTATGGGTATACCGGTTTTGCATCGAAGTGAACTTCTGGCAGACCTCATGCGATTAAAGCCCAATGCCGTTGCTGTTGGTGGTACCCATGGTAAAACCACTACTACCTCCATGATCAGTGCTTTCCTGGACCGTGCAAATATTGGCGCCACCTCCATTATTGGTGGGATTCTCCATCGTAGCGGTACAAATGCACGTTGGGGAACAGGCGACTTTCTGGTTGCAGAAGCCGATGAACATGATGGTTCGTTTCTTCGGCTTCATCCCACCATTGCAGTGGTGACCAATATAGATGCTGAACACCTTGAATATTATGGTACTGTTGATAGAATAAAGCGGGCTTTTACAGAATTTTGCAACGCGGTGCCATTTTATGGATACAGTATTCTTTGTGCAGATGACCCTAATTGCCGTGCAATTCTAGAAGATATTGAAAGTGTTTGCCTTACCTATGGTGTTGAATCACAGGCATCGCTTGTCGCTGAAAATATTTCATTGACGGTTCCAGATTTGAAGCGCACAAAATCTTCTCAGTTGGGTAAAATTCGAACGGCTTTTGATGTTGTGAGTCACGATGATCGGCTTCAGGTTACTGGTAAACTTGGCCGTGTAGAAATAAATGCGTTTGGACTGCACAACGTGAGAAATGCGTTGGCCGCCTGCGCCGTCGGCCTTTGCCTGGATATGCGCTTTGGCCTGATAGCTGAAGGGCTGGCTCAGTATGATGGAGTTCAAAGGCGGTTACAGGTTCGTGGTGAGCACAACGGTATACTGATTGTTGAAGATTACGCGCATCATCCAACAGAAATTGCTTCCACCCTTGAGGCGGTTCGTTTACTGGAGCCCAATCGTATAATTTGTATTTTTCAACCGCATTTATACAGTCGTACCAATTTTTTTTGTGATGAGTTTGCCCGTGTTCTATGTAAAACAGACCTGGCGATTGTCACCGATATATACCCTTCACGAGAAGCACCGATGGATGGTGTTGATGCCGGTATGGTGGTCGATGCTGCCCATGCCATGGGTGGTCGTCACGTTGAACTGATTAATGATATGTATACTGTGCCAGCAATGCTTTCAAAACAATTGCAACCTGGTGATCTGGTTTTGGTGCTGGGAGCGGGTAACATTAATCGTATTTGTGATCTGCTCTTGACCTCCATCAGGAATGATATGACATGATAGCCAGGCGCATTTCCAAATCTACTCCAAGACGAGGTGTGGCCAGACGTAAACGACATCAGCAGTATCGACAAATAATTGTTGGATTTTTTGTATTCATGGTGTTGGCTGGTTTCGGGTATGGATTTGCCAATTATCTGTCAGATTCACCGCGGTTCCAGGTCAATGCCATTCGTGTGGATGGTGCCAATGTGTTGCGTGAAGAAGCAATTGTGGCGCTGGCAGGCTTTACTCAAAAGGACAATGTGTTATTATCTGATCTTGATTCCAAACAACGCCTTATTGAAGAACTGCCCTATGTGCGACATTGTGAAATCCAGCGTGCTTACCCGGATCGCATTATCATCACAATTGAAGAACGCGTTCCGATTGCTGCCCTGCAAGTTCACAATCACATATATGAAATTGATGTTGAAGGTGTTGTCCTCAGAGAATTGGATACCTTCTCTCAACAGGTCGGCCCATTGATTTCGAAAGTGCCAGCATTGGGTGTTGTAGTTCCCGGGCAAAAAATTGAACAACCCGAATTACACCGGGCATTGGCTTTGTGGAATGCCATTTGCGATGCCAATTTGACCAATCATGTAACCATATCAGAAATAATTGCAGAAGACATAGACAATATTCTGGTCATTTGTGATGATCTGGATTATTATCTGCAATGGGGCCGCTCTCCCTTTAATGCTCAAGCCAAACGGCTGGACATATTATGGAATAAACGAGGTGTTCACCTGCCCTGTAATGAATTTCTGGATTTGCGATTTGATCGTGATCTTGTTTGCAAGTAAGTGTTTAGACTAAAAAATATGCTGTTTGTAAAATCTTGATTGTATTGAGGTTTTTCTATGTTGAGTGATATGATACTTGGAGTGCAATGGCACAAGTGACAAGTATTTTGTTCTAAGCGTATTTTGTATATTTAGAATTTGTACCGTACCTTTTATTGCCCGTATTTAAAAATCATTTGTAAAATTTTAATTATTTCGTATTTCTGAATCCAGGCAAGCCGCGTTCCAACAATAGCGGGTGGAGTCCCTGAATGACTATGGCTTTAACTGATGAATTCCAATCTTTCGCGCAACGTGCTGTAATCAAAGTTTGTGGTATCGGCGGCGGTGGTGGTAATGCCGTGGGCCGTATGATTGAAGCCGGGTTGACCGATGTTGAATTTATTACTATAAATACTGACGCGCAAGCGTTAAAAAATTCACCCGCAGGTACGCGCCTTCAAATTGGTGTCGAGATTACAGGGGGTCTGGGTTCTGGTGCAAAACCTGAAGTAGGCCACAAATCTGCCGAAGAAGACCGCGAGCGGATTCGGGATGTCCTGCGTGGTGCTGACATGGTGTTCTTGACAGTAGGACTAGGCGGTGGTACAGGAACAGGTGCTACTCCGATTGTTGCTGAAGAGGCTACGGCAAGTGGTGCGCTGACTGTTGCTATTGTAACGTTGCCATTCAGCTTTGAGGGCCCAATCCGTATGGAAAATGCGATTAAAGGGTTAAACAGCCTGGAAAAGCATGTCGATACCCTGATTGTGGTGCCGAACGACCGCGTGGCAGCACTCTGTCAAAATAATCTGGGCCTTCTGGAGGCTTTTCGCCAGGCTGATGAAGTGCTTCATAATGGCGTTCGGGCTATTTCTGAATTGATCACAGTTCCTGGTTTAATCAACTTGGACTTTGCTGATGTACGTACTATTATGCAAGCTCGCGGGCGTGCTTTAATGGGTATCGGAGTTGCTGATGGAGATGAGCGTGCCAAACGAGCTGCCGAAGAAGCTATAGTGTGTCCGTTGTTGGAGCAGTCCAATATTCACGGTGCCATGGGCGTTATTGTGAATATTCGTGGTGGACGTGACATAACCATGCGAGAAGTGGAACAAGCTGTAAGCACAGTCAAGAAATCAGCTCACCAAAATGCCAACATCATATTTGGTGCAGTAGTTGATGATGATGAACGTGCAGAAATACAAGTCACAGTAATTGCCGCTGGTTTTCCAAAAGGTGTTTCTGAAGACTACTTGAATAAAAGCAATTTATTTGCTGATCCCGCAGACGCGAATGCTGTCAGTGCTGCTTCCGAGGATCTGGTTACACCTTCCAGGGTTGGATATGTCGAAGACGATACGCAGGTGATATCTACATCTGAGCCAGAGAGTGAAGATGCAGATTTTGGTGTACCGGCTGAAACTTCCTATGAGCAATTGCAATTTGATACTACAGACATCAATGGCCACACTGAATATGATTCTGGTGCGCAAAATGCATCAGAAGAGAATGGGGCAGATATCAGCCTGCCTACATTTCTCCGTAATCGATTCAAATCAAAGAATAAAAGAAATGGATAAATTTGAACGAGGTGAAATTGTCTTGATAACGATTCCACCTCGCTTTTTTGCTTTTGACCATAGTTGAATGTTAAGGCGTGCAATTTGCCAAGAGCTTTAGCGATCAGCTGTCTACATGATAGTAAATTCCGTGTTCTCGGCTGATATCTGTAATCTCATTCATGTCGGGACCTTCAATTTTGGAAAATTCATCAGCACATCGGGAGAAAAATTCTTCAAAGCCTGAAGGTGTAGTTAATATCCATTGTTTGCTGGGAGTTTCTCCTACGTTTTTATAACAGTGTACAACGCCTTTCGGCATGAAAACAGCGCTTCCTGTTTCGACCTCAGTCCAATTATTGTCTGCGAAGTAACTGATACGTCCTTCCACCAGAATAAACAATTCATCTTCATTTTCGTGGTGATGTGGCGGTGGGCCACAGCCAGGTGGCGTAGTATCAAACATTAGCGTTAAAGCATTTCCTGTTTGTGTACCATCCAGTAATACGCAAATTGTCTCACCAAATGCATTCAAAATTTTACCATTGTTCGGTTGAATGAAACTAGCCTTTAATTCACTTTTCACTTTGTAAACCTCATGTTACTGCGAACTGTAATGTCAGATTAATTCGAGAAATCAGCAGATTCTCAGAAAACAGATTAGCAAAATCAATGCTAATAGCGTTTGCATAGCTGAATGCTTGCAATCCACATTATTAATTACATATAAATTACTCATTTTTCAAAGGTTAATTCAAATGGAATATTTTTGTTGGGGATAATCTTGCTTATTCTTGAATTAAATTACGGATTTTGCAACTTATTCCCTTGTAAAGGCATAATATACAAAGGCTTACAGCATTTTAAGCTGAATGTAGATTCAGTGATTTCTTTATGATATTTATTTGTGCTTTATGCATTTTGCAAACCACGTCCTCACTGTGATGCGTTGTCGGTGAATTTTTTATTTTGACTTCAAGGAGATTAATTGCATGGGCTTGAGGAATTATGCTTCAGGGATTGGCTTGGCCGGAAACGTGCTCACGGCAACGGCTGTTTTTGCGCAGGAGTCGGAAGTCCCGGTTGCAACAGTAGATAAATTGACGCTCATGATGATGATTACACACGGTGGTCCTATTCTGTGGTTGATCATGGTACTGGGCGTAATATCATTTGCATTGGCCCTGTATTTACTTATTACCTTGACGGTAAAACGTGAAGTTCCGCCCAGTTTAATCAAGCGTGCGCACAGTCAGATATCTGCTGGTGATTTACGGGGAGCCTACCAGATGTGCCTTGAGCGAGATGAAATGATGGCCAATGTGTTACGCGCAGGGCTCAAAATGTCTGGACATGAGCGTTATGTGATACAAGAAGCCATGGAGAGTGAAGGAGAACGCGCAGCTACATCATTATGGCAACGTATCACTTATCTGAACAATATTGCCGTGATCGCACCTTTGCTGGGGCTTACAGGGACCGTCTGGGGTATGATGCAGGCAATCGGCGCCATCGCGTTTGATTCCGCTCAGGTGCGTAGCATAACGATGGCGTACAGTGTTGCATTGGCCATGATTACTACGTTGGCAGGTCTGTTGTTGGCAATTCTGACCATGACAGTATTCTTTTATCTTCGGGGGCGCGTTATAAAGATAGTTGCCACAGTTGAAGCACAAGCAAGTGAATTTATTGAACTTATCGCACGAGGGCGGCAAACATGAAAATTGGAAGACAATTTCAAGAAGAATCTGAAATGATTCAAATGGCGCCGCTCATCGATATTGTGTTTCTGACCCTGGTGTTTTTTATGGTTACCTCAGTATATGGTACTTTGGAAAGTCAGGTAGATATACAATTGCCTACGGCGGATAGTGCCGTGCAGAGCGATCGTACTCAAGGTGAAATATTTATCAATTTGCGGGCAGATGGCAGTATTGTTGTCAATGAACGCGAAATGGATATTGAAGAATTGCAGCGCGTTCTAGAGCGGATAGCCTCGATTTATCCTGGTGGCGCGGTGATATTGCGCGGCGATCGAAATGCCATGCTAGGTCGTGCTGTAGAGGTATTTGATGCCTGCCGGAAAGCAGATATTCAAAACATTTCCATTTCTGCGATTTCGGAGGAAGATAATGTTGCTGAAGGTTTACTTTAGTTTACGAAGTCGATATGCAGTGAACAAGCTGCTGGTATTGTTGATCCTGCTGATACCAGTCTGTGATGCATTCTCAGATACCCAAGAGCAAACCAGAATTGATTTTGCCAATGGACTGTTCCTGCGTGGATATTATGAGGAGGCCATTGATGAATATGACAAGTATATTGCCCAGTATCCCACAGGTGAGTATGTTACTACAGCCTGGCGGAGGCTTGGAGAAGCTGCATATGCATTAGAGCAGTATGATAAAGCGTTGCAGGCTTTTGAAACACTTGGCTCATTTGCATTGGATGACTCGGAACAACAGCGTATCCGGTTGAGTAAAGGTGAAGTTTTATATCATCTTGGACAATATGACGCTTCACTTAACTTGTTGCAGCTTTTGACAGTACCTGAAGTCTCAGAAACTTTGCGAACTCGGGCTTTGTATTTTGCTGGACGAGCCTTGCTGGAAAATCAACAACCCGCGGAAGCAGTGGCTCGCTTCAAGACAATAATCGAGCATTATCCCGAAAATCCAATGTCACCGTATGCACGTTATCACGCAGCCTTAGCTTATGTCGCACTTGGTCAATTTGAAAGTGCAGCCATTGAATACTCAACGGTGGCCGCGCTGGAGTCGCTTGACGCGGTATTGCGTATGGAAAGTCGCTTTAAGGCTGCCGAGATTTACGACAAGATTGCCTGGTATGGTGCTGCTGTAAGCGCTTATGAGCAATTACGAACGGAATTTCCAGATTCAGAGTACGCACGCAGGGCAGATCACGGTTATATCTGGGCCTTGTATCATGATGGCCGTGTCGAGGAAGCCACAGGTACGGCAATGGAATTTTTAACCAGGTATCCAGAATCAGAATTTGCACCTGGTCTTCGGTACCTGGTTGCTAATGCATTACAACAACTTCAAAGGTACCAGGAAGCGTTAGATATGTATCGGATGCTTCGGGAATTGCACGCAGACTCCCCGTATGCTACTCGCGCACAGCATAAAATTGCCTGGGCGCATTATTACAATGGTGATGTAATGTCTGCACAACGAGAAGCAACAGCTTTCCTGGAACAAAACCCGGAATCCCCTTTTGTTCCGGACACCGCATTTTTACTTGGTACGATACTGGTATCTGAAGGTAATTATGAAAGTGCATACCAGGAGTTCCGCATGGTGGCAGAACAATATCCCGCAAGTACCTTTGGCCCTGATGCCTTATATAAGTCAGCAGAATGTCTGGGGCAACTTGGATTAATGGACAGTGCGGCGGAAATTTTTACACGCTTTGCAGATACTTACCCTGACAATGAATTGGCAGGTCAAGCCCGCTTACGGGCAGGAGATGCCCGTTTTCGTAGCGAGTCATTTGAATTGGCTGTTGCGGAATATATCAAGCTTTTGGATACGGAACAAGATAAAGATATAGAGCAGTTGGCACGCTACAGGCTTGCAGTGGCCCACTACAATACAAAAAATTATTCCGAAGCGGTTGCGCAATTCAGGGCATTGTTGGAGCGTTTTCCTGATGGCCCGTATGCACTGGAGTCGCGATACAGAATTGGTGATTATTCGTTACGTGAGTCTCGTGAACTCAATGATGCCGTTGTAATGTTTCAGGCTGTGTTCGATGCTGATCCCCAAGGTGAGTTCGCTGCTCGCGCTTTACGTGATTTGGCTTTGACCCAATATGAATTGGAAGCGTATGACGATGCCGCCCCATTGTTTCTCCGGCTTGTTCGTGAATATCCCGATACGAAACTCAACGAAGAAAGTTATGCCTGGCTGGCGCAATACTTTCATGATCGCAGTCAGTGGCAAGAGGCAATCGATGCTTTTGAAGCTTTGTTGGCGGCAATCCCGGGATATGCGTATCCAGAACGTGTACGGTTTTTAATCGCAGACTGCAATCAGAATTTGGGCAACATCGATCAGGCCATGGAGCAATATCAGAATGTAATCGAAGTTGCGCCAGATTCTTCCCGGGCTGTTGAAGCTCGATTTCGTATGGCGCAATTATACGAGGAACGTGAAGATTCTGAAAGGGCTTTTACACTGTATGAAGAAGCTGCGAATGCCAACAGTGGTGATGTTGCAGCCCGTGCGCGTTTTCGTATAGGTGAGTTGCTGGAAGCACAAGCTGCTTACAATGATGCCGCTCGGAGTTATCTGCAGGTCGCAATATTGTTTTTGCATGAAACACTATCTCCAGAGTCGTTGCTTCGTGCAGGCCGTTGCTTTGAACAGGCTGGAAACAAGGATCAGGCCCGGCGTGCCTATACGGAATTGCTCACTGATTTCCCTGAAGGAGAACAAGCAGAGCAAGCGCGCCAATCATTGGATGCTTTGGGGCAGCAGGAAGAATCAGGTGATAATTGATGCCACTGTTGCTGGAGTTATGATGTGAAGATACAAACACGTCAGGTGCGATATGAGCTATCGTAACAGACGGCTTATATTTATATTTTGCATGGCAGTTTCTTTGTTGCTGCATGGCGTTTTTCTCGCGATTGCACCAAACGTTACGCTGTTACGTGCATTACGTGACCATGATCCATTGGCAGACAGGATTCGTGTCATGCTGCGAGATGATGTGCCTGTTCCGCGGCCCACAGTGTTACGAGAATCTACTCCTGCCCTGGTATCCAGACCTGGTTCTGTCAGTGATATGCTGGATCAGCGTGATGACAGTATCATGACGCCTTCTGATACATCATTTGATACTGTTGCGCAAGTACCAAACATGATTGAGCGGATGACGAACAATTTGCCTGAGCGTCAATATGATTTGGAACGCGATCCAAATATTCTCAAGCGTGTGAATAGCCGCATACTGGAAATCAGTGAAGAAGAAGCCCGGCGCGACATTGAAGTTACACGACGATTGGTACGTCCCAGTCCTGAACGAATCCTGGAAGAAGACGAGCTGCCAGTTTTGCGAAGCCATCTGACAGAACCGGATTCCCTGCCATTTATATACAGTGACTTACCGAGAAGCCTTTTACTTGAAGGTGTTTCTGAACCATCTACCGGCGTGATGCTCCTGGGAGAACGTCCCGATACAGACCAAATACCGCAAGTGGCGACGGGGCATGAAAACGGTTTGGCGGTAGAGGCCTTCGAAAAAACCATTACCCGCCAACCACTGGAAGAAGAACGCGCTGTGGCCCAGGCGGAAAGCCCTTATGAATTTTGGGATGATTTGTTGGACATTAAGTTGACCACCTATCTCCCTCCAGGAGATACAGAAGGGTATTTTCAGTTACAGGTGTTGCCCAGGGCAGAAAGCGTAATACCCGTTTTACCCAAGCATGTCATATTTGTTCTTGACACGTCGAACAGCATGACACAAATCAAAGTTAATGCGATTATTCGCGGCATCAGGGCAATTATTCCTACACTACGTGATGCAGATTTGTTTAACATCGTGGCTTTTCGTGATACACCAAATTTTTTTCGCCCGGAGTCCGTTTTTGCTACGTCAGAAAACAAACAACTGGCAATGCAATTTGTAGACAATTTGGAATCGCGAGGATCAACTGATTTTTACAATGCACTTTTACCGGTTGTGCAACAGCAAGACACCACGAACCACGCGAGATTAATTCTAGTGATTAGCGATGGACGGCCAACTGCTGGTTTACGTGACGCACGTGCCATCATCAATGGTTTAACTATGGACAACAATTTGCGGCATGGGATATTTGCTGTGGGTGGTGGAAATACTGTAAATCGCAGCTTGTTGGATTTGCTGGCGTATCGAAATAAAGGCGAAGCGTATGTGAGCGAGTCGGTGCCAGGGTTGGCTCAGGATTTACCCTTATTTTTTTCTCGATACAATGAGCCAATTTTAACCGACATCAAGGCCAATTTCGGTCGCCTGGATGACTCACGTGTGTTTCCCCGCTTACTACCAGATTTTTTCAAGCGTAGGCCTGTTACCATTTATGGTCGTTTCAATGAAGACCAGGATGAAGAATTTCTTATGCGGTTGTCGGGGGCAGCAGGTGAAGTACATAAGGAAGTTCTTTTTCAGAAATCATTTGCAGATGCCGAAACTGGTGACGCGAGCATAGCGAGTCGGTGGGCATTTCAGAAAGCCTATCACCTGATTGGTGAGATGTCTCGTTTGGGTGAGACCCCCGAACTGAGAAATGAGTTGAATACATTGAGCCGGGTATACAATATACGCACCAGTTATGATGAATGAATGCAGTTCCATGATGCATTTGAGCCATTGACCTGAACCTGCGGAGGCTGCTGTTGCACGATACAAGCTCGTCATTAATTGTCAACCCACTACACAAAGCTTCCACGTGGATGCACGCCTTGGCTGATCTCGGCGCATGCGGCAAATCATGGTTTACCATTTATGGAAGCAATAACGATGTGCTGCAAAGTCGTTTGAAGTTGATCCGGTCTACGGTGAAAACTTTTCTGGAAAAATTTGGGGACCATCCTGTCCTGATTTGTCGCACTCCCGGACGAGTGAATTTACGAGGCATGCATGTGGATACACATGGCGGTTTCCTCAATATGATGAGCCACCAGAGAGAGGTGGTGTTTGTCGTGGCGGTCGCAGGAGAAGATGAATGCGACCATCACTTTTATTCACTGAATCACGCTGGTTTGGTGTGTGTGCCAGCAAGCAACTATGCAGTTTTGAACCAATGCCAGAATTGGCTGGAATTTCTGGCAAATAAAAATAAAGCAACATCTTCTGCAAATTCTGAAGGTGCGTGGGGGCATTATTTAGAGGGGGCATTGCTGCGCCTTCAGATGATGGAACCATCTAACGTACAAAAAACTTTATGTGGCGTTGTTGGTGGTGATATTCCGGAAGGAGCGGCATTGAGTTCTTCTGCGGCTTTGTGTGTTGCGGTGATGTTGGGCGCCGCAGCATTGAATCAAGTTGCTATAGACAACAAAACACTCATACTCGCTGCACGTGACGCGGAGTGGTATACTGGTGCGCGCACTGGACTGGGTGATCAAAGTGTTGTGGTGTTGTCAAATCTGGAATCCATACTCCATGGTGCTATTCATACCGATACATTTTCTCCGGATAATTTTTCGCAAATACCATTTCCGGGAGACCTCTCGCTGGTGGTCATCGATTCACAAACCCGAAGAAGCCTGAGTGGCGCCCAGCGCCTCGCGTATAATCGTAACCGCTTTGCTTATTCATTGGCGATGGCAGCCCTGCGTAAAGCCGCTACTGATACAGGGTATGACAGGGCAGATGTTGCTGATTGGAACAGGCTTTCCATGTTGACTCCCGATCAGCTCGGCAGCACAAGCCATATGGTCAACCTGCTGTGTGCTATTCCTGAGTCGATAGCTTTTGACAAGCTGGCGGAGTACCTCCCTGACGTTGATGTTATGGAATTGGCGCAACTGTATTTTGAAGACAGATTACCGGATAAAGATGAGCCAATTCATTTAAGAGGGCCGTTGCTGTACGCCCTCGCGGAGTCTGAACGTGCCAGGGTATTTCCAGGTTTTTTAGCAACAGGCCAATACGCGATGGCAGGTAAGCTGATGGGTGTCGGGCATGATGGCGACCGCGTTGTCGCCGCAGATGGTTCAAGATTTATCTCCCGATGCGATACAGCATTCCTGCAACAACATGTATCTTTGGGACAGCCCATTGAAATGCTTCCCGGCGTCTACGGGGCGTCGACGAACGTATTGGACAGTCTGGTGGACCAAGCTCTGTTATCAGGCGCGCTTGGCGCTTGCCTTACCGGTGCAGGCCTGGCGGGTAGCGTTTTGGCTTTATGCCTGAAAAAAGATGCGGATACGGTGGTTTCCCGCCTCCGTGAATGGATGTCACAGGATGATTACCTAAGGTTGGTCAATCTTGAACACCAGGCAGAAGGCTTCAATATCAACGATGCTGTTCTGGTTAATCACGCTATAGCCGGTGCCTCTGTGTTGCCATTTCCCGGGAGTGATGAAGCGTAATTGCCCATTGTGGCTAAAAAGTAGTGCTTTTTTTCTTAACAGTGGCGAGGTGATGCTCCAGTGCGGCAAACACTTCGTCCTGTTGTTCTTCAGTCAACTCTGGATAGATTGGTAATGCTAGAACTTCCTTACTAGCCTGGTCCGCTACCGGGCAATGACTTGTCGCAAAGTTCAGTGGAACAAAACACTCCTGACGGTGCAATGGTATTGGGTAATACACCCCGCAACCTACGCCACGCTCTTTAAATAGCGTTACAGCACGGTCCCTTTCAGGGATTCGGATAACATACTGGTGATAACAATGCACATTTCCTTCCCTGACAGACGGGCGTGTTATCTCATCATATTGTGCCAATTTATCATTGTATCTGGCTGCTATTGCCTGGCGTTGCGCGTTCCATTTATTCAGATAACGCAACTTGACGGAAAGAATGGCGGCTTGAATCGCATGCAGATGGCTATTGGTTCCCACCAATTGGTGGTGGTAGGTACGGTCGGCACCATGACTTCGTAATAGTTTTATTTTTTGGGCGAGCGATGCGTCTTTTGTAATGATCATACCGCCTTCACCTGCTGCACCCAGATTCTTCGTTGGGTAAAAGCTGAGGGCAGCCGCATAGCCCAGCGAGCACGCCATGCGCTCATGGTAACTAGCACCCAAAGCTTGTGCCGCATCTTCTATTACAGGCAAATTATGCTTTTCACCGAGATTAAGCAAGGTCGACATGTCAGCACATTGACCAAATAAATGCACTGGCAACAAAGCGCGAGTTCTGGGGGTTATATGGCTTTCAACAAGCCGGGTATTGATATTATAGGTGTCGGGTTCAATATCTACAAATACAGGAACACCGCCCGCATTGACTATCGCGCCGGCAGTGGCAAAAAAGGAAAAGGGAGTGGTGATGACCTCGTCACCTGGCTTCAGGTTAATCGCACGCATCAGCAGTAACAGCGCATCTGTACCTGTAGCAACACCCAAGGCAAAATCGGCATTGACATAGTTCGCGACGGCCTTTTCAAATGCCTCAACAACCGGCCCACCCCGAAATTGCTGAGTCTCCATTACAGTGGAGATTGCTTCGGAAATTTCATTTTTCATGAGCGAATATTGTGCGTGCAAGTCCAGCATGGGAACCGGCATGGGTAAAAATCCTTTGTTATCTGTATGTTGGCTGTATTGTCTAATAATGAAGTTGAATTAACGATTCAGGAATCTGATGTTAAAGAAATTCCTGCATTTTGGAGCGCTTCTTCGATGCGTTCGGAACGACGAATTCCAAGTTTCAATGCTTCTTGATAATGCCGGGCCGCATCGTCTAATTGGACACGTTTTTCTGACAAGTAATAAGCGGCATTGAAATGTGCTGCTCCATGTTGGGGATCATGTTCAAGAATTGCCAGCAATCTGGTATAGGCATCGTCTTTTTGCCCTGCATTCCAGAGTAAAAAGGCCATTGCGTTTTGTGTCCGGCCCCATAGGGCTTCATTTGGAATGGTCAGTTCCAATGCTTTTAGGAATAGTGCCCATGCCTCTTCTTTATCATTTCCATAGAGTGATTGCACTCCCAGAAAATAGTAACCGGCAGGTGTAATCTGCAATTCTAAATCTGTAAGCAATGCACATATAACACCGCTTGTAAGTTCTTCAAAGGTTTCTTTTATATACTCCCCGTTATCATGAGTCCATTGCGCGATTGCACCATCAGCGACTGTTAAACGCGGGGAACGGAGATCACCGGTAAGGCGTTGGGTCGGATCGTTCAGGCGTTCTCCAAACAGCAGTGATGTTGATGTTGCGAGAAAGGACCTTTGCCACTGTGTTTGTCCAGATGGTAGCGTTAGAATTTCACCGTCTATCCTGGCAGCCATGACTCCTTGCGGACCGAAGATACCATAAGTAGTTTCCAATTTTAACAGACCATCAAGATTTTGTCGCCCCAGCGCACGATAATACTCACGTTCTGTATCTCGTTTATCTTGATAACCAGCAGTGGACGGCATGGGTTCCACACGAGTTGCCGGTGTTTGTAAGGCAGAAAGCAGTTGAGATTCAAGCTGCTTCTCAATGAATCCTGGCGCGTCATAGCCCGCGAGTAAATCATCGATTGGGCCCCGTTGTCGGGCATTTGCTACAGCCGAAATACTACTGCCAATCAGTATACCGGTGGTACCTGCAAACTGCATAGTTTGGCGGGCAGGTGACACTGCTACCGCAAACCGGTCCTGGCTACTGTGATAAGACCAGGCAGGTTGTGACAGGGCACTCAATTTCTCACTACCATCATGATGTCGGGTGGTTGCGCAGCCAGAGAGGAACAGAATTACCAGAGATATGTAGATACTGCCAGGAGCAGAATGGAACGAAATGCAACGTGTTTTCTTCATAAAAATTACACTTTGTGGTTGTTTAAAATGAAAATAATATTATTCGCAAGGAATTCGGACAATTAGCTTTGAATACTTGTCTGAGTGTGGTAAATTTTATCATGCTTAAGGGGGCAAACAGTAATTGATACCGGATGTTACATTCACAAGAGCTAAAGATATTCAGTAACAAGTCGATAAACCGTATGCGACGGATTTTAAATAGTGAGTAATTAATCAGAAAATAGGGACAAATTTCATGAGGGAAATACTATGGTAAACTCGACAAATCCACTTGGAGGAAAACAAAGCGTTTTTAATAATACGATTCGTAATGAAAAAACGTCCAACAGCAACAATGTTGTTAAAAAATCAGGAACCCAGGATACCGTGCGATTTGGTCTGGGTAATAAAATAAGTTCGCAAGACGCTCAAAAAATTGTACTTGAACGTGCTTATGAAAGATTGAGGGCGACTGTAACTGAAGCCCGTGAAGCACTGGGTATACCGGAAGGCGCAGTGATTGATACCTCGCCCGAAGCAACAGCCGGTCGTATAGCCGATTTCGCATTGGGTTTTTTTGATCGATATGCCAAAAACAATGGATTGGAAGATAACGAGGAGGGACGTCGTGTTTTTGCCAATTTCATTGGAAATGCCATATTGAAAGGGATAGATGAAGCCCGTGGAATTTTGAATGCCATGAGTGCTTTAAACCCCGAGATATCTGGCAACATCGACAAGACATCTTCCATTATAACTGCGCGCCTGGAAAATTTTATCGCGAATGGAATGTAGTACAGGTGATAGTACGTGGCGGTATATCTGATTGCCCGGGTTTTAGTAGTTTTTCTGGCTGATTAGGAGACTTGGGCTGTTTGTGTGGTCGAATTATTTTTTTTGTTATGATTGTTTGAACCAGTTTTGCGGAACAATGTATCCGCAACGTTCCGCAAATACTGTTCATCACTAAGAAACTCAGTGGATTCTTCGGGAAAAGATACTTTGTCCTCAAAATGACGGGCAAGCATATCAAAAAGGTCAATTCGTGCTTCGGGGTTGAACAGGTCACGACGTAATAATGCTTTAACCAGAATAGAGGCTTCATCTGAAGAAGTCCTGTGCCGGAGTCTGGCTTCAAGATGCGGGTATAGTGCCAATGAATTGTATTTTCCTGACAGTATCTGTTCTATTTCTGGTTCCATGCTTTCTGGTACATAGATCACTACCGTGTTAGCCGCCAAATCTCCCAGACGTTGGCAACGCTCTGACAGCACCATTGCTGTTCCACCTACCAAGTACAACGTGGGCAGAGAATCTACCGCCCGTAACAAATTTCTTATTACAATTTGATTGAATTGAAGTTGTAATCCCAAAACGTCCATGACGCGAATACCCAGCAATCGTTTACCAAGTGTTTGGCCGCGCCAAAGCCATTCGAAAAGTATGTTGTAGCCAATTATGGAAATAAATGAGACCAATATCATTCCAGCATTAAACAATCCGGATCCATAGAACTGGGATAATCCGGAAATGGAATAAAGCAGCATCAGTGTTGCAAAAATGATAACACGGTCTAATAACCAGGCTAAAAAGCGACTGAAAGGACCTGCTAACAACAGGGAAAAATAAACGCCCTCGGGTATGTGAATACGTAGACTGTTATAACGTTCAATAATCATGATTTCAATAAACCATCCCTTCGATGCCTGGCTGTACTTCATTAGGTTTCTTGTCAGCTTTTCTACCAGAAAATACAAGATAGATCAAGAAAATAATACCTTCAGCAATTCCAAATAGTATTTTCAAGGAATATGGTATGAATGGCTCATGGTATTGGGACAAGAATGCTTCTATAATTCCTGCCCAGATCAGCATCAAAGCAACTCCTGTGATCAGAATAATGAGAACAGGTGCAATATGTCGCAGGCGAAGAGATAGGGAATTGCGATTACCATATCCCAGCACAGCACCGCCCAGCAATAATCCAGCTTGACCAGCAATCAATATAGCGGGTATTTCTATAATACCATGAGGTAACAGCCAGCCGAATACAAAGAACGATTCCCCGGCTTGGATGAAGTCGGCAAACACCAACCCTAAAATTGTACCATTATAAAACAGCAACAAGAATGTACCCATGCCCCAGAAAAAACCTACAGATACCGCCATTATGCTGATGCGTATATTATGGGTCATTAATTCCGTGGAGAATAGCGTGCGATTGCCGGCGAGGTGATCGAGCCTGGCAGCCTCTTCTTCAGCAACCCTGTCCGATGGGTTTTGCAAGACATGTGCAAATCCTGATGGTACAATATAACTTTTGTTGGTATCATCCAAAACTGTCAGGAAGGCGCCGCATAACGCGCCTGTTCCGAAAACTATGCAAGACAATAGCAAGGCCCTGTTATATTGACGTACCGTGTTTGGGAATACCACGCGGATAAAATGTATTGGTCGAATACGCCGGGTAGAACGCACTTCATGGATTTCACCATAAGCCCGGGCTACCAGTGTTTCAAGGTAATCTTGCAGTTCTGTTTCTGCTACCTGGCTCCGTACGCGTGCCAGATCAGAAGCGGTTCTTCGATATAAATAATATAACCTCTGGATTTCGTCCAGACGGATACCAGTACCGGCACGCTCCCGCATTCTTGTCAGCATTTCATCTAGCTCATTCCAATAAGGTCGTTCCTGAGCCAGAAAGCGTTGTAAGTCCAATATCACAATAATTGCCTTTTTTTAATTCGCATATAGCGCTCGACCAATTCTAAAGTCAATGTTGCATGATTCATCATTCCCATGGTGATGCCATGATGCCCGAGAAGTTTCTGGATTTCCTGAAGACTGCGCCACTGCATGTGGGCACTGAGGGCATTGTAAGCCTGGTCCAGACTTTGCACCTCACCAGTTTTTGTAATGCTGCGGATATTCTCCGGTGTTAATGTGGCAGTCAGGACAAGGTGATGACTACTCAATATACGCACATGATCGGTAAATTGTGCTGCAAAGAGGGGATCATCCAAGTGGGTCAGGAAAATCAACAAAGACCGCTTTCTGAGATGCATACGTAAAAAAGTAAACAGTTCTTCAAAATCGGGGTTTTCTGGGAGTGGCTGGAGGTCAAACAACATTTCACGGCACGCTTTGTGATGAGCCGGGCCTGAGCTGGCCCGAAGAAAGCAATTCACCTGATCACTGAATGCTGCGATGCCAACCCTGTCGCCCTGTCTTTCTGCCACCTGTGCTAATAACTGGGCTGCGATTATATACCGTTCCAGATGTGAAGTATTAAAAGTCATATGCTTCTGATGATTGCCAACGATACGTGCACTTAACCGGGATTGATCGATGATGATGTACACTTCCTGTGTCCGTTCCAACTGATACATCTTTGTAACCGGCCTGGCCCGTCGTGCGGTAGCTTTCCAGTGGATGTCTTCAAAGCTGTCTCCCGATTGATATTCTCGAAGTTGTTCAAATTCACGGCCTTTTCCAATCTGCCGCATTTCTGTCAAGCCTGCAATGTTTCGGTGCAGGAAGAAACCGGCCAACCGCTTTTGCTCTGGTCTCAGGTCCGGGTATATTTTTACCTGCATGGGTGTATTATTTACTCTGAAAACTCGCCACAATCGCAGCGGTGAGTCACTAGCAAAGTGAACCGAGTTTATTACAGTGCGCCCTCGTTCACGTGCGGTACAGGGATAATCTACCAGTAATGTATTGTTTTCTGGATCTGTGGAGATTACTATAGATTCTGAGTCTGCCTCGATTTGCACTGGAAAGTCTATTGCGATTTCGAGTTTCAAGTGACTGTCTGCATTCTTTACATTCAGCCGAATAACGTCGTGCCGGTGTTTTATAAAATTCCCGCTCTCCGGCATTGAAACAGATATTCGGGTACTAATTTGGAGACCACGTATCAAATCACCTGTTCCTGCCACTACCAGCAGGAAATACAGCAGTAATGTTGGCATAAAATACTGCGGTACGAAGGCCCAGGAAGTTGCGAGCAGCATTGCACCTCCACCCCAGACAACAATTGCCATGTTACCCGGTCTGATGCTCATCGAGGTACTGCCACTTCCTGAAGTAATTGATTGATAACTTCTGAATTTGTCATGCCTTCTATTTCGTACTCGGGACGGAGTACCAGCCGATGCCCAAGTACCGGTATTGCCAATACCTTTATGTCATCGGGGGTAACGAAGTCCCGTCCCTCCAGTACTGCATGTACACGTGATGCCAGCAACAACGCTTGCGTTGCCCGTGGACCGGCGCCGACCAGTATGGCATTTGAGTTGCGAGAGCGTCGCACGACTTCCACGACATAATTCAGTAACTCTTCGCGCAAGGTCACGTTCTGGAATCCAGCACGAACTTGAGATAAAGACTCCTGATGAAGTACGGGTTGTACTGCCCCGGAGGCCAGCGTGTCCTCTGGGGCATTCTGCCCTAGAGTGCGTTGTGCCAGCATTACTTCCTCTTCATGTGCTGGATACCCCATTTCTATCTTCATGAGAAAACGGTCTTTTTGCGCTTCAGGCAATGGGTAAGTACCTTCAAATTCAATTGGGTTTTGTGTCGCGAACACAGTGAAGTCTGGCGACAAAACCAATGTTTCCCTGTCTATACTGACTTGTCGCTCCTGCATTGCCTGCAACAGTGCGGATTGCGTTTTTGCTGGTGCCCGGTTTATTTCGTCAGCCAACAAAAAGGTGGTAAATATGGGTCCCTTAACCAAATTGAAGGTGTTATGTTGAAAATTGTACACATTGGTGCCCACGATGTCTGCCGGCATCAGGTCCGGGGTAAACTGAATACGATTGAATTCCACACCCAGGACACAGGCGAGGGTTCGAACCAACAACGTTTTAGCTACGCCCGGAACACCTTCAATTAATGCATGCTTGCCGGTTAGTATTGTGATCAACGCCTGGTTGATGACTGTTTCCTGCCCAATAATAACCTTGGCTATTTCATTACGTGCACGCGTCAAGACCGCACGTGTTTCATCGATTGTTTCGTTCACACAGTGTCCTTTCCCTGGAGTTCATCAAATAAAAAACTGAGCTCAAATTAACTAATACATTAGATTCTTTATCATTTGTTTTTGTATGTATTTATTCTTTTTGGTCTGCAATGTTGCGGCTTTCGAGTTGTCGCAACCTGGCAATCAATCTGTTGTATGCTTTGAGTGCGTCAATGGCGGTAGTAGTCCTTACGTTAAGCTTGGCAAAGTGACTGCTGGAATGGCCCAATTGCAGGTCGGTTTGAATCTGTTCTTGCGTGTCAATTGGTATCGTATGGGCGTAAGTACTGGACTTCATCCATTCGTCGTAGGCGGTACTCAACAATTGGTTATAATCTAATCCTCGTCTTAATAAATGACTCAAGGTGGTAGTCGAATCGAAATACGTATCAATACGCATTAATTTGTCTGATTCCAGCGCTGGTCGACATGGCAACAAGGAGACAGAATTTTTCCAGGCAAACAATAATCCTACTAAAACAAACGCAAACAAATACCCTGTCAGGCGATACCGCCGAATTAATGTCATGACATTGCCCTGGGTCATACCGCCAAGATGCGATTCATTGAATACAATGTTGGAGTGGCTTCCTAAAGTCCAACTGATAAAGCTAGACTGCGGTTGAAATTTGAGGCACTCATTGCTGAACAAGAATGAGTCAGAAATAAGCAGAATTTCACCCTCACCCATGTGCCGATGCATAACAACCGCATGAGAATTGATAGTGTACAGGGAAGTCCATTCATCACCGGTATCCTCAAATGCGACTTTAGAGCGCCAAGGCAGACTTGTGGGCAAATTGAAATCAACATATTCAGGATGCTCAGTGGAACTGGCGATGTTGTTTTGCAATACCTCATAGTAGGTATCGTCACGATTTCTTCTGGTGGTTTCCTCTTCCTCTTCGTATGGCAATGTATATTTGAAACCCCACCGCTCTGAAATATCCTGGTAATTGGGTTGCTTCGCGGTGCTTTCACGTTCCTCTTCAACAACAATCGCCTTGTCTTGCTCCTCTGATTCAGTATAAACAGCACTTTCATCTGGCGGTTCAGCATCGTTAGTCTCGTTTTCGCCTACTTCAGAGGCGGTCTCTGGCGCTGACTCGTGATTAGCATCGTTGTCGTCGACGGTTTCTTCAGGGTCTGCTTCGGGGAGAAGTAGTTCTTGAAGAGATTCAGACCAACCAGGTGAAATCACATCCCAATAACTCCATGCGGAAAACGCAATAACCAATTTTCCGCCATCAGTGACAAAGGTCTCCAAATCTTCCAAGAGCGAAGTCGGATCTGGAGATATATGAGCACCCAAAAAAACCAGGGTTCTGTTCGGTGAATCCAGTTTATTGAGAATGGGTTCGGTGTTTTTCTCTACTGTCAATTCAGGAATATTTTCAAGCGATTCAAAGAGTACTGAAGCCCCCATCGGGTCTTCTCTGAAACTGGAGTAACGCATCGCCTGGTCACCGCGATGGTATTGATGCGTGATTTGCTGGTATACCGCGACCATTAACACAAGCAGCATGGTTGAAAGCAGTATTGCGACTATACCTCTTCGCCTATTCATGGGCAGAAACCGTTTTATACAACTGAACCATTCGCACAAATTCGGAATCGCCCGCGTGATGTCCACCGTACCACACTGCTTCCACTGTTTGAATACCCTCGCGGAATGCTCCTGTATCCGGAATATCGCGTTGTATCCGACGCTGTAATTCTTGCAAGTATTCCGCGTTTGATTTGTATCGAGCCAGTCGAATGAGTTCACGGTATGCCAAAGCAGCGAGCATTCCCAAATATACCGCGCGAACAGCAGGTCTGAAATCACCATTCCGTGCCAGGTCTTGCGCCATTCCCATCCAGTCTTCTTCCGGCAGATCACTGGCCTGGACTTCATCGGAGTGGATATCTGGAATTACAGCCAAACGAGAAGGGGTTTCTAATGGTACTTTTTGGCTGCTTCGAAGATGTTTTCGGATTGTGGTAAACAAGAGCCAGGCAAGCAGTAATGCGATTGCTACCAATACAATTTGCAGACCTGTTTGAATGAAGGGCGATATGGATTGGTCTTCGCGGGAGGAGAAGGACATCCTGTTTAACATTCGATTAATGATTTCTTCAAGTTGATCCATCACATAGTGATAGGCAGCAGATAATTTATTGAAAAAGCCTCGGATAGCATCATAGACAGGATTATCAAATTTGCTGGCATCAATATCACGTGGTAACCGCCAGGCATAACGAATTTGCGATAAGGTATCTTCGATAGATTGATCAAGTACCTCGACAGGTATTGGTGTTCTGACATTGTTGGCGGCATGTGTAGCACCACCTGAAAAACATACAATACTGCTTGCTATCGTCAGCAGAATTAAAACACGGTTTGAACTGCTTCGATTTTGTAGTGCTACAGAAACATTGCCTGAATCGTTATTTGCGGCTAATGCGGTTGTGGCAGTGTGAAGCGACTTGTTTTTTTGTATACGTTGTATAGCCGAGCGCAAATCGTCTCCTGTCTTTAGGGATTGGATATGAAAGGTTCGCAACACATAAGCGCACTTCAAAACGGGGTCCATGATCAGGTAGCACATGGCAACGCAAAACAACCAGAATGTGGTGTCAACAAAAGCCATATTGAGAAATGATGCTCGTGTTTCAATACCAGACAGCGAGGTAAACAGCGTTATAACAGCAAAGAGTCCGGTTAGGATATTAATAAAGACGACGCTAGCTATTGGAGCGATAAAGAGGATGCTCAACAAACCTAGTATCATGTAGATTGTAAAAATCGTGTAAACAACAATATCATCAATTTCAGCCAGTACAGGGAAAAAAGTGTATTCTGGAATAACCAACAACATTGGTGCCAATGGGGATAAAAACCAGAGCAGTATGAGGTTCTGCTGTACCCAAACCAGGGTGTTTCGATAGGACTCTTCCCATAAGGCACGTAATGAACTGAATCGGGTGTTATCCAACACCATGACAGTGTTTATAAAGGCAAGGTACAAGGGTATCGGGATTAATAGTAGTATCATGAATGGCAGTGCAACCAAGGCCAATGTATGCGTAATACCTTGATATGCAAAAGCACGGAAAGAGCCGCGAAAATGTTCTTCGACAGAACTTGTTGCGGGGTCCATCATGGTTGCGTACAAGATACGCATATAACGGTGTTGCGCCCACTTCATCCAGAAATATAATACAGTAAGTAAACATGTGCCTGGCCCAAGATACAAATGGGCATATAAACCGTTGAGCATCAGACTGGTGAACAAGACCAGGGCAAACACAAATGGTATGGTACCCAAACCATAAAACAGAAGAGCAGCACCACCATATGCACGCAAGAAAGCAATCGCTTCTTCCGCCAGTTTCAACCCGCTGACAGATTCTTTCTTTACAGCGGATTTATATGCTTTTTCATTTATTTCAACAGACATACATTCAGATTCTCGATATTCATAAACCCGATCAGGTTAATCATGGGTCTCCATGGGTACCAGCAGCAACGCTCGTGATATATAGTAGAGTATACTCCATACAAGTAGAAAGCAGAATGCGAGTAACATGGCCAATCGCAACTTGCTTTCGGCAGGTTTTTTTTCTATATTAACTTTATCCATTAATTTGCGAATGCATGCGGCACATAATTGCCGTCCGCCATGATCGCTTACACATTCCCGGCAATAATCATGTTTGCACTCAGGACAGCGCGCCATCGCTTCTCGGTCAGGATGAACGCGGCAACGTTGATGGTGTAACGCGTCAGCCATCAGAGGCCTCCTCAATATACGACGGTATGGTGGTGTCCTGCTGGAAAGCCGCTACCCAGCGCAAATGTCCGAAACATAGCCCAATACCTGTACCACCCAAAATAAAATAGATAATCATTTGGTATAAGCCCAATTGAGCTAATGTTGTGAAATCGTTTGGATCGTCCAAGAGATATATGGTGTTGAATATTATTTGAACACCAATGGTGCGTATATGTGTGCTTACAACTATCACGAACATCGCCACGATTGTAAAATAGCGTAAAGTAGGCAGGTGGGTTTTGTATCGAAAGTTATATAAGGTGATGCATGATGAGACAAATAAGGCTACTATCAAAAGTGCAGTTAGAATACTTTTTGAGGTAGAGGAATAAAACAAATCACTGCCAAACATCGCTCCACACACCATCATTAGAACAAAAAAAATAAGGAATGGTCGGACAGAACCAACAGGTCCAAACATGCCAGGCGATTGGCGTTTATCCTGTTGTGCTTGCGATGCCAGGCGCGGGTGCTGATTTTCTTCCTGCATTTCAGGTGATAATGTGACTTCCTGCTGAGCATTTTGAATCAGGGGGCGTATGCTGTCCAGGACTTTGTTTGCCTTCCGCCAGTAGCCCAATGAATAAAGCCGTACTCGTGATACAGGGGTATATAGCCAGGTTTCGCACGTTTTCCCCTTGAACAGGTACATCAGAAATACTATCCAGAATATGGGAGCAAATATAATAGACATTCCGAGAAGAAAATAGATGAAGAAGTCATCATTTTCTATCTGGGTGAATAGTTGTACCGTGGAAACAGAAAAAAGTAATGCAAAGAGAAGTGTACATATTTTTATATATCTACCTGTGTTGGTTTGATGGCAAACCAATGCCTGGATATCTTTTAAGTAAAAGCGTTGTACATATTCGGTGACAAAAATTACTTTGGAATCAATCAGGTGGTCTTCGGCCAGGTACAACTTTCGAGTACCCAAGGCAGTCGATTTTTGTGATATGAGTTTTCGCATCAGATTTGGCTCCAAATGAATAAACTAGAACTGAAACAACATTTCTGGAATCGCAAAACAAATCCTGTATATAATTTTTTACATAATAGAAGCTAACGAGATTAAGATTGAAGCCAACCCTACCAAGACGACCAAAAATTGAACAGCAGCGAATAAAAGGCTTCCGAGCAAAATGCGGAGACTGCATTCTTCAATTTTCCGAACACGCGGAATCCAGTATATACCCAAGATAAACGCGGTAGGAGCAGTAATAATTGGGAGCCATATCGTAAGTATTGGTATCAGGGCAAGATAAAAAATGATTAAGTCGTATCGACGCTGCTCATTTTTATATAGGGAAGTTTCTGAATTTTGGCGACTGTGTTCCATTATGCTTTCTACACAGGCCGGGCAATAGGTATTGTCTTGCAGAACCAGGGTACAAATGGAACAAAGATAGCGCCCGCATTGACTGCACGGAACGGTTGCCCGGTTATCTTCGTGAAAAGCACACCGTGCTTCTTCTTCAGAAATGATTTTTTCTACTGGTTCCGGGGTATGAGGCGATTGCCATAAAACTGGAAATGCCAGTTGTCTTTGTTGGGTGTTGCAGTTTTCACAGTTAACTTTGCCATCGGTGTTGGATTGTTGTGGTGATGATAGTGTGTTGCACACCGGGCAAGAATACAGTGTTTCAATCATGCTGTTTCACCTGCTGTGTCAATCGAAATGACGGGTATCTCTGATTTTTCTTTTATGTCCAGCACAACACGGGTATCGCATACCCTGTCATGTAAGGTACGCTTTCGATCATCGTATATGGACATAATGTAGCCTATGTAGAATATGGTACCACTGACAATTTCCATGAGATAACGGCAGAATGCTCGCAAATAAGTTATTTTGCCCCCATCGGGCAAGATAACTTTAATACCCACGGCCATTTTACCGGGAGTTGCGCCGAATTTGCTTATAAACCAAGTGTTGAATACAATCTGGAGAGTAAAACCGATCAATCCCGATATAATTGCTGCCAGCATTGTATAAAAATCCTCTTGTCCCATATCTGTAAAAGAATACTGCAGCAACATTCCATACCCTTCAGCGCAAACTGCCAACAAGCCATAATCTAGTAATTTTGCTGATGCCCGACGCCAGAATCCGGCGTAAGCGAGACCATGGGGACGAAGTGTACCTTGCCGGAAACGCAAGAGAAAGTTATCTTTACATGCTGGACATACCCATTGATTTTCAATATGAATCATGTTAGAGGGGGTGTTGGGTTTGTTGCATTCAACACACAGTACCTTAATGTGGGTTGTTCTATCGCTGTTTTGTACCAGTGCAGTGCCCAATGATTTCAGTGGTACCCAGTCTTCCAGACCTGGTTGCCAAACCAGTGTTTCGCCCATAATATCACCTTGGGCGACCAACTCATTGAACGTTTCATCGTCAACAGGGCCTTTACGCAATTGGTTTTTCAGGTAATACCAAGCCATAGTCTTTCCTTAGTCTGCTACAACAAGCATAAACAGGTATTGCATACCAAGTATCATACATCAGAAATTACACAACATAAAATGCACGGTATAAGATGTAAAAGCATGTCTTGTCACCAGGTCAGATGTCAACCCCGTTATTTCTGTCAGTACCTACCTGTATTCAACTGCATGGTAAATCTTGTTACAAAGCATTTCCCCGTTTTATGGAGCTATGTTACAATACACCAGAATATAAAATTGGAGTTGAGAAAAATGGTTACAAATCACGTTTCGTCTTCGTATAAAACCTGCAGATTCCTATGCAATTACAATGATATGGTTAAATTTATTCTGATAGCCCTGATGATTGGGTCGGGCACCCTTGGAAGCCAAGCATTTTCGCAAGAAATTCTGGGAGATGTGTTGTCTGGCAAGCTGGTGAATCCGGAAGTGGGTGTTTATGCCTGGTATACCCTTGAAGATAAAACCGAGGAACGTCTGTTTTTCTTGCGTCAGGCTATTGTGGGTGAAGAAAGGGTAAGACTGCGTCGCGGATATTGGGTTGAGACCGAAATCATTCCGCAAGTAGGTTATCCTGCCATTTATAAAATGTTGTTGACTGGCCCTGCAAGTGATCCTGGAAATGTACATAAAATCATGTTTAAAGAAGGGATGCAGGAAGTACAGGAAATTGACGTTGCCAGTACGCAAGATGAAAGTGATGATAAGGCCACGACCAACCGAACTCTGGTGGGTACAGAACTACTTGATTTATCGGACGAAACCATTGAAACAGAACGCTACATTTTAGAAAAAGACGGACAAAAAACGGAGTTATGGATTAACGACAAAGTTCGACCATTGGGTATTATAAAGCTGGTAACGCCGGATGGTGAATTGAAGTTGTTGCGCTATGGAAAAGGCGGGGTAGATGGTCAAAGCGCTTTTGATAGAGCAGATGCCCTTACCCAACCAGAAGATATAAACCGTACAGATATCCGTGTTCATACAGAAGTTGAAGACAGCGGTCCAACCACCAACTTCCGAGGGAGGACGCAAGATTAATGCATTCCATGTCGAGTCAGCAGTATGTTTGGCATATTGACATCCGAAATGTTGTAGTGAATAGCCTGAAATTTACACTTACAGCAAAGTTTGGGTGTTTGATTTTGATTTCTTTTTTATTGGCTGCATGCCAAACCAAGCCAAAACCGGAAACTGAACATTTTGTAACTACCGGTCAGCTTCTGCCGTTTACACCAGCAACATTGCAGGCGCATATGCAACTGGCTTCAGGTCGGTACCCCAATCTCTACGCATCTGAATCTCGTGCACAGTGGCTTTCGCCGGATGTCTTACAAGGCGCTGATACAGAATACAAAGACTTGTTAACGCCTCTGCATGATCCTGACGATATTTCTGGTGAACCACTTCCGTACTTTGGCCCGGAATTCATTGTGATTCAATGCCGTCTCGTTTCTTTATTTTCGGATATGAGTATTGGGTATGATGTAGTTGGGTTGCGGGGAATTCAAACACGCATGTTGATGCCCGATGGTCGCATGGTCGCTCCTGTGCATACTATAATTGGCAGCAAGCTGGGAGAAGAGCCAGCAGGTGCGCTACTGAAGTTCAGCCGAATTAATTATCTGGTATTTCCCCGAGGGGCGCTGTATCTCGCTGCACCACCAGTTGGCAGTGCCGGCCCTCCAATTAGACTTTTACTTGAAGGGTATGATTCAACGTTTTATTTTGAATGGCAACCCACACTACCCGAGATTCTACCAGACCCCCGGTTTTCTCAGCAGGAATCGGTGCAACAGGTGCGGCATAATTATAGACAGGCCAAAGGTAAGTTGATGGAGTGGTCACACACCTTTGATTAAGTTTTGTAATGAATCTCAAGGGTTATTTTTATGCGATCAATGATCAAGTTCTTTATGATTGTTATTGGATTGATCCTGATTGCAATGGCAGTTGGGCTATGGCTGTTGCGCGACCGGTTGGAAATTCGCCTGTTAGACCGTATCTCCACCAAACTGGAACAGCAGTTGGGCACTCCGGTCACGGTGGATGCCATTTCTTTTGCTTCCGGGGGGCGTGCCATATCGCTGGATGGTTTGACACTTCATTCACTGGAACCAAATGCGGTTGGAGATGCAATCATCGTGCGATTCGACAAGATATTACTCTATCCCGGTTACGGCACGCTGATGAGCAACCAGCGAAAAATCAAGCGAATGGTTTTTGTAAATCCGGAAATTAACCTGCGACATACAGGCGGTCTGAATACAAACATCAATGATATTGGCAGACACCTTTATGCCAGTTCACGTCAATCAGTAGATACCAATAACAGCCGCCCCGTGTATATTGTAGAAACCGTCGAGGTTTTACCTGCAAAGGTTACCGTTACCACCACATCCCTTCCTATTCCCCAGATTCCATTGACCACTACCAAACTCCAAATTGATGAGCTGACGAGTAATCCACAGGATTTACCCGACGTGCTGTTGAAACTGTATGCAGTACTCACCAAATCTATCTGGAATTTGCCTGGCCTGTCCCGTTTTCAGGATTCAACTGAGGCTGCAACTTCTGAACCTCTGTAGTTTATTGGGTCATTCGATTTAATATTGTTCAGGTCGTGCTCGTACTTTGCCTGAGCTTACATTAAGCCATTATACAAACATGATCAATCGTGTAGATGAGAAATAATTTATTTAAAAAACCCCGGAACCGTGTATTTATTGAACAGAACCGGGGGAGTGATTGATTTTTTGTCTAGAAACGAGGAACTTTGGAAATCATACCATGTCATTATCGATCGGGGTTTCATCTACAACCGGAATCACTTCTACATTTACCATTAAAAATCGATCAAATGAAATCGCTATTATGATTAACGTTAAAGGTATTGTGATTAGCATTCCAATTATCAGGGCAAGTGCACCAATAATATTTAATGCGATCATAACAAGCATTAAAAGCAACCAAGGCAGAAAATTAGCCATTACGTTGATTCTGCTGGACTCCATGGCCTCCCAAAAATTATTGACGCCATTAGCCATATAGAAAAATGTAAACATGTATAATGTGCTTACCAGAATCCCAGGAATTATGCATAAAACGGAACCAATTGATACAAAAATATTTACCAGAATACCGGCCAGACATGCCGTACCAAAATTCTTGAAGCCAGAAAACAGCAATCCGAGTTCTACTTTCTCATCGCGTGCTGCATTCAGGGCCATTTGCGCGAACCCCAAGTAGAGTGGGCCGGCGATGATAAATAAAATAAGACTCGTAATACTGGTTTGAAGTGATGTTAATACAGTACAAATCGCAGCATAAATAATGGTTGCGAGAATGAAATTAACCAGATTGTTTTTCAACTTCCCCCAAGCTTCACTGATCAATGCAGCATAATCCATTTGCACTTGATTTGTTCCCATGGTTCTGTTCCTTTTGTTGCTGTTTTTAAATATAGTTTAACTTATGAGATTTATAAACATACCACTGGAAGATATTTAATGCAAGAATGTGTATAGTTTCTATCAACAGCAAAAACCGGCTTGGTGGAATTAGATATTCTGTGTTTGGAATCTTGTGCGAATTTAACTTACATAATGAATTTACTGGTTGCTGTAAAAATTGCCAGCCCATTGGTCTATGATTGATGCAATGGCTCCAGGGAGTTCTTGTGGTATAAAATGCGTTGCCTCAAGGGTAATAAGTTCTTGCGGATGCTTAAATTCCTGGTATTGGGCTTCGACAAAAGGAGCCAGGTCACTTTCCTTACCTGTTACCAGGGTAACCGGTAATTCCAGATTGCCGATCTGCTCAAATACAGTTTGTCTGGCTGCCCATTCATATGTCCAAGCTTCAATTGCAACTGGGCAAAGCAATTCGAGATGTCCATTGTCGCATTGTTTAAGGCCGTAGGCTATATAGGCCAAGAGCGATTCTTCTGACCAGAGACTCATGGGTGGTTTGGAGGAAAAACGCTCATGCGCGGACTCCCTGCTTTCGAATGTGCTATGGCGCCGACGTGTTCGCTCGGACAATTCAATACATCGTTGTGTTAACTCATTGTTTAATTCTCGAGGCGCCATTACCGGGTCTATTAACAACAACGCATGAAATAGTTCCGGGCGGAGCGATGCTGCATTTACCAGATGGGTTGCACCTGCAGAATGCCCTACAGCCAACACACCCTGATCAAGATTCATTGCATCCAGTATGGCATTGATATCGCGTGCATAATACCGCCAATCATAGGCTTCCTTATCTAAAGGCTTGGCCGAGTTTCCATGTCCCCGTGCGTCTGGAGTTATACAATGGTAGGTACCATTCAGGCGGCGCAATACCGGCTCCCACATGCGGCCCATAGTGCCAGTACAATGAAAAAAGAACAAGGCCGGGCCGTCTGCGCCATATTCCCAGTTATTGAGCCAGATGCCATCCCACCCAAGTGTTTTCACAGTAACTGGTTGTAGTCGGGTTGTAATCCCCATGCCTTATAACTCCCTCTGAAATGCTATCCTGTATGGTATGTACTATAATATATATCACCATTCACAGAATGGTTGCTTTGCCAAATTGGCGTTATAATATTTGGAGTCTCCAGTGACTTCATCGCCGACCCAGGGCGGTAAAATGACCTTCTGATTTTCTGTATTTAATTCCACTTCCGCAATTCGCAAACCGTCATTGGAACCAGCGAAGATATCAATTTCCCATACAAGATCAGCGAAAGTTGTCTTATACCGTGTCTTTTCGATGATGTTACCCTGGTACAGGTGGTTGTTCAGGATTGTTTCCGCGTCGTCGGAGGGGATGTCGTACTCAAATTCGTGTCGAGCAAGACCTTTGCTGGCCTGTTTCATGTTAATCATAGCGGTATTGGCAGTGATACGTATTCGAATGGTTACTGGTGGGCCAGTTGTCAGGTAGGCTTGTCGCATGACGAGACCCGGAGATGTCACATCTTCGGGAAAAAACTTCAAAAGGAATTTTCTTTCAATTTCAATACTCATAAATTTTCAATATTTCACATTATAGCATATTTCAATTTTTTTATTATCGTGGTACAATACCGAAATTCAGCTTACTTCTGTGATTATAACAGGCTGTCAAAATAACTGGTTAATTCGCGTAGTGTAGCGAGCTCCATTAATGGTTGGAGGGTGCCAGGGAGATCGAGCCGAGAAAGCGAATTATTGACACCAGTTGTTATATTAGGGGAGAAAATTCAATGATACGCTTGGGATTTATTGGATGTGGTTTGATGATGCAGCAACATTACGAGCGCTTGGCTTTGATTGAAGACATCGCTATCGTGGGTCACTGTGATATTGAGCTGGATGCAGCCAGACTGGCGGCTGAGACCTATGGTGGAGAAGCTTACACTGAAGCATCGGTTATGTTTGAACGATGTAAACCCGATGCAATATTCATCGCTGTGCCACCTTTTGCGCATGGTGCCATTGAAGAAGAAGCGATACAGCGCGGTATTCATCTGTTTATTGAAAAGCCAATTGGTTTGGACATAAACCAGGCAAAAAAAATATCGTCATTACTCCGCAAATCACAGGTTATTTCCAGTGTTGGCTATTGCTATCGCTATGCTGAAACGGTTTGTCAGGCCAAACAGCTTCTTCGTGGAAAAGCAATCTGTCACATCAGCGCTTCCTGGATTGGTGGAATTCCCAGCGCAGCCTGGTGGAGTTTACGTAACAAGAGTGGTGGTCAATTGGTTGAACAATGCACACATTTGTTTGATATTATCCGGTTTGTGTCCGGTGAAGTAGCTGAAGTCTATGCGGTTGCGACACGTGGTTGTGTTGGTTGCAAAGACAATTATGATCTGGATGACAGTAGTGTGGTTTGCCTGCGAATGAAAAACGGAGCTACAGCCGCCATCGTTTCGACCTGTGCGGTAGACCATGGTCATCGTGTAGAAATTGAATTTATCACGCCAAACGTAACGGTACGATTGAATGGAACGACGCTTCGGGTGTTGGAATCCTCAAAATCATATGAATACCACTGTGAGAATGACATGTTTGCCGATGAATCAGCCGCTTTTATTCATGCAGTGGCAACTTCCAACCGGAAATCCATCAAGTCGAGTTACGCAGATGCACTCAAAACATTAAATATTTCATTGGCGGCCAATGAGTCGATTAATTCTGGCATGCCTGTTAAAGTATAAATATGATTGCTAATCATAAAGGTATAACGTAGTTGTTTTTTGTATGAAACATAAAATTCCAGGATAATTAAGTAACACCTTGTTGAAGTATATAGTACAAATTAACACTGTTGCCTTGGTATTGCTGTCTTGCTTCGTGCTGCTGCTGTTCCCGGCTGACGCACAAGACTTGGAACGCATTGCGCGTGAAAATACCCCGGCAGTTTTGGTTTTAATGGGTTATGACGATGCTTCTGGTCGGGAAATACAGGGTAGCGCGTTTTGTATTGATACAGCCGGATGGGTTTTGTCTACAGCGCATCAGGTTGTGGGGATGTCGCGGCTGGAAGGCCGTTTTGCTGATGAATCATCGGTTACGCTGAAGGCCGTCTTGATTGATGAAGAACGGGATTTGGCATTACTTCAATCTGAAGAGCCATTACCCCGAGCCTTGTGTATTGGGGATGCAAGCCGCCTGCGAATAGGCGCGCCTTTGACGTCTATAGCAGCTCCGAAGCAATTGGAATTTACGCTGAGCAGAGGCATAGTGTCAAACCTTAGCCGTACCTACAGGGGATTCCAGGTTATTCAAACGGACCTGGGAGCTGCACCAGGTTCCAGCGGCGGTCCCGTGTTTGATCGGAATGGTGAAGCCGTGGGCATGATTCTGATGCATCTTGAAGATGAAGCCTGGGTAACTTTTATTAATCCAATCAATAACGCGTTTGATTTATTGAAACAAGCAGGGTTGAATATTGAAGAATTGCGGAGCGCATTTATTGCTACTACACAGCCCCTCACGATTGGTTTGCAAGAAGAATTGCTGATTCCCGTACACGATATTTCTGATATAGAGCGAAACGCAATTCAGGCATACAATCGCGGCGTGCTTTCTGAAAAGTTAGAAGATAAAATTCAAGCCTATTCATTGGCGCGTTCACTCCTGCCTGACTTTTATGAAGCCGTGTTTAATCTGGCCGTCGTTTTGCAGCAGCAAGGCGAACATGAAGCTGCTGAGCAAGTGTACTTACAAGCGCAACGTATCCGACCCAATGCGCCGGAATCCTATCGGAATCTGGGGCGTTTGTATTTACGGCAAGGCCGGTATCAGGCGGCGGTGGAAACATTCCTGATCGTTTCAAATAATTTTCCGGATAGTCCACAATCGTTCAATGATTTGGGCGAGGCCTACCGCAGACTGGGCGCGCTTGAAGATGCATCAGATGCCTTCAGAGAAGCAATACGCCTGGAGTCGGAATATCCTATGGCACATTATAACCTGGGATTGGTGCTGGTCGAAATGGAAGACTTCGAAAACGCAAAATTTCATTTGAGTTATTTTTTACGACTCCGACCAGAAAGCGATGAGGCATCGCAAGTACAATTGTGGTTGGATCAATTGTAAACTGGATTTGTTATTATAGTAACCGATAATTGTGAAGTCTTTTCCACAGGTAGATCCAGGGATGTAGCTTGGATTTCAGGCATCAATCCTGTAATACATTTTTCTCAGTAAATAAGGGACAACCATGACGGAACAGGACACAAGCGCGTCTCCTGAAAAAATAGGTAGATATGAAATTGTGCGCGAATTGGGGCGTGGCGCGATGGGGGTGGTGTATGAAGGACGGGACCCCAACATTGGTCGGAGGGTAGCCATTAAGACAGCGCGTCGTGATGTTATGGAACTCTCGGGTATGGCCGATGAAATGATGGAACGGTTTCTCAGGGAAGCGCGTGCGGCAGGCACGTTGAATCATCCAAACATTATCACCATCTATGATGCGGGAGAAGAAGAAGGAATGGCCTACATGGCCATGGAATTTCTGGATGGGGGAGATTTAAGTGATATGCTTCGCGATCGTTACCGGCCCGGGATCGATGAAGTAGTCTCGATAGGTGTGGCCATATGCGAGGCGCTGGCTGTTGCCCACGCGCAAGGCATCGTACACCGTGACATCAAGCCAGCAAATATTTTAACGCCAGCTCAAGGCAAGGTAAAAGTAGCAGATTTTGGTATCGCCCACATGTCGGACTCCAGTCTTACCCGGGAAGGGGCGTTGATTGGTACACCGCATTATATGAGTCCCGAACAATTTATGGGGCAGAAAATTGATGGCCGTTCAGACCTGTTTTCTGTCGGAAATATATTGTACGAACTATTGACTGGTGAAAAGCCTTTCGGGGGCGAGGCACTTAGCACAGTCATGCACCAGGTGATTAAATCCGAGCCCATTCCGCCCAAGGAATTAAACTTCTCGGTCAATGATGCCTTGAACCAGGTCATCATGAAAGCGATGGCAAAGCGTCCGGATGAACGTTACCTGGATGCTGGCAGTATGGCGGCCGCACTGAAGGAGTCCCTGAAAGCAAACCCAAATCCAGATATATTGGCGGGGGGAGCGTTGGAAGCTGAAGCGACAGTTATGTCTGTGGCAGAAGCGGGCGATGCCACAAAAATGGGTGAACTTATGTCAGAGACGGTACCTTCGAGTGCTTTTACCGATGGCGCGGGTACCGAAACCATGGCTGGTGCCACCACATTTTCATCAGATGCCGCTCCGGGTACTGACAGCATTATCACGAAGGAAGACCAGCCCTGGTATGTAAAATATAAAACAGGTTTTGTGGCGGCTGGTGCTATGTTGATTGTGATCATTGCCAGCTTGGTTGTTTTTTCTGGTGGCAACACGACGGATTCAGTTGGTGATGATGGCGATATACAAAACAATGTGGCAGGCACCGCAGTGCCCGATACAACACCTCCGCAGGTGATACATGTGCAGGTACATGGACAAGAAGCCGACAGTCAGGTTGATATCCCCGCAGGGCCTTTTTTTGGCCGATTTCGGGCCGATATTTTTACAACAACCACCCCAGAAAGCTTTGATCAGTATGACAAAGGACTCTTGAGCGACGAAGAGGTAAAAGAGTATCTGATTCCGCCTGATCAGATAGGGTTAGAAATTGAGTTGGTATTTTATGATGATAAGGGTGAAATAATTAAACAGGTCACCGATTACATAAGTGGTAGATATGTTCAACTTGATGGCACACATCGCAGTCTGCGGGTAGAGGCGAAACACAACAGAATGACCACCCCTGAGCCTGTTTTCAGCGGCTCGGCTACATCAGAAAAACAAGCCTATACTGCGGATATGATCATTTTGCCACCTGGGACATAATATTATATGGGGGTATGTTTATCTGGTAACGCATAAACAATTCGGGTATAATCATCATTAGACAGGCAAATTGCGGATAAAGATAAAAACGGGACATGGGAGTGGTGTAAATGTTACACAGATTTCATTTATTAACAAAGAATCTTAAACTCAATGCACTTTTTGTGATGCTGTTGTTGTTGTCAGTCCATTCGTTTGCCCAATTCGAAAAAAACGCGCCTTGCCCGGTTATCGTGGCAGAAGACATATTTGGCAACCCCGTTAACACGGAAGACATTATTAATCGGGATAGGAACCTGGTTATTTTATTCTTTTTTTCATTGGATACCAGTGAAGAACTTGCCCTGCGTCTGGACAACATGAACAGGAGTCTTGGCGGTATAGAGCTTGAAATTGTAGCGCTGGGTTTGGTGGAGGACGCAGACGCGCTCAAATCTTTTGCGGAGGAAATGGGCATTCAATATTACATCGTAAGCCGGGAATTGCTGGAAAACGCGGAATGGCGCAGTATGGTTGATGTATTGCCCACCACCTTGTTTGTTGTACCGGGAGAAGGCATCATAGAACGCGTTTTACGCGGTGACCATCCTCGCCATCGCAATATTCTGGCTCAGGTGGCAGAGAATTTTTATCAGCAACGTATAAACGATTCGGCGCTTAGGATTGCAGACCAGGCCATTGAGCAGGGTGAAGATGTAACTGAGGTAAAAGAAATCCGTGGTTTCATACTTGCGTCAGAAGGAAAGCTGGATGATGCAGAAGCCGAGTTTGGTGCTATTGGCTCTACCCAGGGGCTGGCCCAGGTTGCTTATGAGCGGGGAGAATACAATCGTGTACTGGAACTGGCAGGGGATACGCAAGATGGTTATGCCCAGACCTTGAAAGGGCAGGCGCAACTGAAACTGGGTGATATCGACGGGGCGAAAGACTCCCTGCAACGCGCAGAAAGTGACCTTGCAAGAGACTGGCAGCGTGCCGAACTGGAGAATACCCGGGGCCGGGTTATCCATGAGACAGGTGAGGTTGATGTAGCTGTTGAAACGTATCGTCGCGCCGTGGCACTGGACCCCTACAATGTTAAAGCGCTCAGTAATGAAGGTTCGGCATTACGGGACCAAGGCAAGTTGGAGGAGGCAGAGGTTGTTTTACAGCGCGCGGCAAATGTGAGAGAAGACGAGATGGTCACCTCGTTGCTGCAACAGGTTCAACAGCAGTTGCAAGAAGCCAACGACCTGGAAAGGCGTCGTATCATACAGGCACAAATCAATGACCTGAGTACGCGGTATGCGTCCATGCAGGAAGCCGGACTCACTGAGCGCACGGACGATTGGAGTACGCGGCCCTTGATTATGGCATTGCTGCCTGGGAACCAGGGCGGCGTGTTCTTTGAACGTGCCGGTACCGACGTGGTTGTGCAACGGGCATTGGAGCAGCAATTGCAAATGAGTGGCAGTGTTCAGATTGTAGAACGTGCAATGCTGGACTTGCTGCTGCAAGAACTGAACCTTGGCAGCTCGGAACTGGCAAATCCGGATACACAAAGACGCTTGGGGCGTGTATTGTCCGCAGGCATGCTTGCCTTTCTTGAATACAGCCGGGTTGGTGGGGAGCCCACACTCTTTATCCGCGTGGTGGACACGGAGACTACCGGGATTGTCTGGCAACAGTCCATGCCATTGAACGAACGTCAGCCACTGGAAACCGCAACCACATTGGCGGGAGAAATGCAAAGCACTTTTGCGGAAGACCGTACCCTGCAAGGGTTGGTTGCCGAGGTGCTGGATGACAACCAGGTCATCATAAATTTGGGACAGATGCATGGCGTACAGACCGGGCAGACTTTCATTTTATTAGAAGACGGTGCCCCCATTGAAGTTGGTGGTCGTGTTATCGCGCACCGACAACGACCTGTCGGACGTCTTACTGTTGATGTGTTAGACCAAAATTACGCCATTTGTACCGTGCATGATCTGCGTGATGGCATTTTGCCACAGCACGAAATGAAGATTAAAAGCGAACTGGCTCTCTAAAATTCCCTGGAATTCCCTGGTATTTTTTAGTTTCCGGGCTGGTGTGGTGAAGTTATGTTCCTGTTTTATTGCCTACCCCAGGTGAGGCATGCAATGCTGCGGTCTGGTATTAAAAAACACCTATCGCAACAGCCCAATCTGAGGATACCGGGAACCGCAATGTTTGCAGACCGGGTTGTACTTCACCCAATGGTATTTCTTCATACGCCATTTTGGTATTTACTGCCACCGCAGGTAGCGGTGATGCCAGGTGTGTTAAATCCACTTCGATCGTAGCTGTGTCTTCCTGATAGAGCACGTAGCTTATGTCTTCCGCATCCTTCAGTATCCAGGCACCGCCAGGCGACAGTGAATTTGCCAGTGCCATACCAAGGACAAAACGCTTATGTTCACGCCAAAACGTGTGGTAAGTACGTAATTGCACTTCGGCCGGATAAGGGTGCCCACCAAAGGCGCTGCTATCTGCGGGATAGAAACCGATGAAACTTCCCATCCCGCCTGCCATGGCAGTCCACCACAAGAGTCGGCGTATACCGTCCATATCAAGATTATCATGACCTGTTCGATTAAAAGTGTGCCGCTCCTCGTATATGTGCGGCTTTGCAAGGTCATTTTTCATATGCGCGTCAATTTCATAGTAACTTTCTGGCCCTGCGTTGGAAGTGCGCAAGGGTGTTCTACGTCGATCGTACCCGTCATAAGAATTAATTGTATGTGCAGTTTGAATGGGATATCCCCGGGCAGATAGCAAATGCGGCCACCCCATGTGTGCTTGTAGATAACTGGCCCATGCTGTCACTTGCTTCTCATCGGTCCATTCATGCAAGTCAAAACCATATCCCATGCTCCATCCGGGTAGTGGGCCGAGACGGGCTGCAATATACCGTTGAAGACGCTGATCTGTTTCACCGTTTGCACCGCCAGGTAATCCCAGAGGCGTCCAATGCCGCTGTTCATCGCCCCATTTCCATATATGGACGCGTCCTCCTGCCTTATGGACTGTTGTAATGATCGTTTCGATCATCTGAAAGGTCTGTAAATCAGGTGTAGTCTGGTTGTGCGTGTTATGTTGCCGCTCACCAAACTGGAACCAATTATTATTGACATGTAAAAATAACACTTCGCAACCGTTTTGTCGTGCTGTATCCAGGAAGGCCAGTGTTTCCCTCGTCAGCACTTCCAAATCAATAGACATTTTGTCTAAATAGGACTCATGCTTGTTGCGATCCATAAACACAGTAAAAAGGTAACCTTCTAAATCGGACGTATTGGTGTTCATTCGAGCATATTGATTGCCTTGATAGGTTAAGAAACCACGGATGTCGGGATCAGGGTTGGGTTTGATGTTGATATTTCCCGTCAGTCCATGCAAGGACTCTATATCACTGGTAGTTTCAAATGACCAAAGTCCGACCTGTGTACCAGCAAACCGGAATTCCCAAGAATTGTTTCCAATGTAAAACATTTCTGTGTTGCGTTCTTCACCGGTTTCATCATGTAAAAATTGAACAGAAGACTTAATATCAAAGGGATTGCCAGCATATTCAGGCACATGAATGCTCCATGAAACATAGGGCTCCCAAAGTCTTCCCTCACGACTCATGTCATTTGGATCGTCTGCACTTGCACATTGGCATGCCATAATCTTAAAAATGACCAATAAAATTAGCAATAGACGGTGAAAACATCTATTGGCAACTTGCAGCATCGCAATCATTTTTAACAAGCAACAAGAATTAGACTTCTCGTTCAAAACAACCATAACGTTAACCCTTATACGTTTGAACTCATTCTTTTAAATGCATTCTGTATAGAATTATCAGTTTGTAACTTTATATCAGTTGTGAAGATATAGTTTCATTCTTGCTTTGAAAATTCAATAATTAATTTTATAATTATAATCATAAATCGTAACTGATATTAAATTGAACGGATTAAATTCACGTTTACTTCAAGTAATTACAATCAAAAATATTTACTAAAACAGTATAAATGCATAATTCTATGGTAGTGAGAAATAATTCATGGTTCTCGCGATAAGAATATTAAAACTTACTCGAGATAACACGATATTTTCAATAAGTAATCGTAGTAATAAGATTTTAGAATTGGAGTTAATTTACAAACGGCGAATAAATTATATGAAAATTACAAATTATGCGTGTTTTTTTTGATATCTCATGTTACACCTGTAACATAAGTTACAATATGGTAGTTGGTGCTTGATTTATTGAATTGTTATGTGTAAATATTCAAAAAGAATAAAAGAAGATTATTGTGCGATTTTTGCTAAACGGAGCGTGTAGTAGAATGCGAAAATGTGGTATTTGCACTGCAAATCATCAACCCGTAAGACTGAGGAGAAAGAAAATGAAAAAACGTAATTGGGAACACCAAACTTCAAAAACACTTTGGTATGTCATTTTGATGGCATTTGTGTTTGCGGGGTTGATGATCCCTGCAAGCGCGCAATCGCCTGGCGAATTGGTTCAAAGTGCCGGGTTTGACAATGCGCATGAAGCCAGTGTGACCTTTAGTTCACAGCCAACCGAAGGTAACCTGCTCGTTGCCTTTTCTGCTCACCGACGAACCTGGACCAGACCAAATATTTCTGGCACAGGATGGACTCTGGTCGGTGACGCTCCTATTAATCAGACTGGTACCTGGATGGCAGTTTGGTATAAAACTGCCGGCCCAAGCGAACCAACTACCATTGAAAGTTTTTGGGACGAACCTTTCGACAGGCCAGACCGTAGGGTAAGCTTTACGGTAAATGAATATGCCGGTGGGGGAGCACTTGGCGAAATGATATTGGTGGGTGAAGCACGTAATTCTGCAAATGGCGCGACCTCTCTCAGTGCCGGTCCCACTGCCGCAAGTACATCCGACAATACACTTGTACTTGGACTGGTAACCACGCGTGGGCCAGGTCAAGGAGATGCTGCTGAAAACGTAGAAGTGGTAAATTGGCCTGGAAGTATAGAAACTGAATTCTATGCCTTGGGTATTAGTGATACTTGGCCGGTTGAACTGCATATTGCACGGCTTGCCGGTGCCGCCGCAGGACCCTATCAAGTTCAAGTATCCTGGGACCAGGCGGAAGTCATCTCAATGTTTCAATTACTGGTGTTTGAACCTGCCGGTAGTGAAGACCCGGACCCAGAACCCTCTGAGTTTCTGGTAGACCCCACTGATTTGGTAGTTTATTATTCTTTTGATGAATTCGGTGGTGTCGTCCCCGATTTGTCTGGAAATGATATTGACGGTACAGTTAATGGAACGATTACACCGTCTGCAGAAGGCAGGTTTGGAAGTGGTGCGGCGCAATTTACATCAGGATCATTTCTCGATTTGGATGGTCCCAATGTGCCAGCGGATTTAATTCCAACCTCTGCCTTCACATTGGCTGCCTGGCTGAAGTTGGATGACACTGGGGGACAACATGCACTGTTCAATGCCTTTACCAGCGAGGATGTCTATTTGATTCACCCGGAAGTCCGTCCAGATGATTATCGGTTTATGTTGCGTGGCAATCGTTCAGAAGGAAATAATGTAACCATCGGCAATTTGATTGCGGGTACGCCTACCTTTGGTGAGTGGATTCACTGGGCAGGCACCTACGATAAAGACGCTCAGAGCATGATTCTGTATATCAATGGTCAGGTAGTCGGTAGTTTTGATTCCAATACACTGACCAATGCGGTCGATATTGCGGATGATTGGGATAAAGGCGCGCGTGTTGGAATCAATGTAGACAATGCCCGGCCACTTGTGGGCCTGATGGACGAGTTCTATATTTTCAAGCGTGCCTTATCTGCGCAAGAAATACAACTATTGGTGGATGGCCCACAGGAAGAACCCACTGGCTTGGTATGGGATTTCTGCGATGGTCTGCAAGGCTGGGTCAACGCCAACCAGAGCCCGGTTTCCTGGGATGGCAGCCGGATGGTTGTGAATCAAGCAGCGACAGCTCCAGAAACCTATGATCCGCATATAGCAATTGCTGGCTTGTCCCATGACTTGGAAGCAAACCCAGAATTGGCCATCAAGTTGACAGTCGAAAACGCACCTCGCGCTTTCGCTATTGGTGTTTTCTCATTCCGTCAAGATGCTGGGCACATACGCCCATTATTTTCTGGTGTAGGCAATGGCGAGCATATTCTCCGTCTGAATTACCTGGACGAATTTCCGACTGAAGAAGCTTGGACCTTGACCCAGCTTCGCCTTGATATTCCGGAAAACGAACCGCACCAGAATGGCGGCGCCTGGCCTGATTTCAAGGATATGGTCGTTACAATTGACTGGGTTGCTCTGACAAACGATCCCAATTTTGTACCGGAACCTTGTCCTGTTGTGGTCAATATTTCCGGACCTGATATGGTTGTGCAAGGCAGTGATGTGATCTTGTGGGCCGATGTCAGTGGTGCTATGGGCAATGTCAGCTACCAATGGTGGAAAGATGGTCAGGAATTACCGGGAGAAACCAACAGCTTCCTGGAACTGACAGCAGTCACCATGCAACAAAGCGGACAATATGCTGTAGCTGTTACTGATGACAATGACACTGTGACTCAAACACATATTTTGTCAGTTGTTGAAGCCATGCCATTAACTGGGCATGCAGGATTATTGATGCTGGTATTGGCAGCATCTCTGTCCGGGTTTGTCCTGCTGCGTCAAAGGCATGTAAGTGTGAAATAGTGTGGTGATACAATCACCGTATTTTTAATAGTTTATTGCGAGTTATAAATCCCTGTCGGCTTTAACATGAAGCTGATGGGGATTTTTTCTTTAATAGATGAAATCAGTCATATATTTTACATCGCATCATTTATTATGCGTTGCCTTGTGAATCAAACACCACATAATCAGGTTGAACTCACCTTCGTATACATTCTTTAAAATTTGTGCTATACCAGATTTGCAGAGCGCTTGCATTTCATAATTGGTTTCATTGAGTCGCCATGTTTATCATTAGCAGAGAATAGAATTCATTACTTGAATTAATTTTTGAGTCGCGATACACTCAAAGGAAATGGACTGTTCCATTATTATATGCCAATGGATACTATATTATTGCTCAGTGCCGAAAACTAATATTTTTGGTTTTCTAAACAGCGATTCTTCAGGCTGCTTTGTTTCAATAATAAGGGGGACTTATGATGAGCAACGGCTACCAGGTACATACGCATTCTAGCGCGCATTTTCATCTCTACAAATCAGGGCTACTGCTTATCATTCTTCTGTGGGCCTGTATTCCGGTTAAGGATGCGGTTGCACAACAACTGGATCTGCCAATACCTGATCTGTATTGGCAAATTGTTGATTCAGAAAATGCCCGATTCATGTTTTCCAGCGCATACGGTTCCGCGTTGGAAGGCCATGCGATTGGTAAATATTTTTTAACACAGGGGATACGTGAAGAGTCGGTTTTTCTCTTTGATGGCGCTACGTTCGCCTTTAAGGTAGAAGGGGATATGTTTTACGAGGCTAACAGAGATATCAGTATCTCGGCCTGGATACGTCCAGATATGTTGTTTGTGGAATCCTGGAACAGCCTCGTGGAGATTGCAGGTGAAATCCCGGTGAATGAGGCGGTACCGCCACTGGCGGGCATTTCAATTACCCGAATGGATGGTGGCAAGATTGCATTGTACAACAACCACACGCGGTATGAATGGCCGTTCCCGTACCACCCGGGGCGTTGGGTGCATCTGGCCGCCGTGTTCCGTACCTCAGGCGACGTTGATTTATATGTAAACGCGCTGAAGCAGGATAAACCTTTCCAAATCACCTACCAAACACCCTCGGTGGTAGAATCGACCGCTTATATCGGCAGAAATGTGACCACGTTTTCCGAAGAACCCCTAAAGGCACATTTCTTTCGGGGGGCTGTGGACAGTTTTTATGTTTTTTTGCAACAGTTTTCTGAAGAAGTTGTATCCTTCCTGTATCATCTTGGCAGACCAGCAACCTTCTCCGATCATTTTCATATTCCCGGACTCCCAGAACAGTATTGGGATATTCAACCACCTACAGGTTTTGGTATTCATTCTGACGTATTGCATGTTACCGGTTATCACGGCCCCAATACATTAGGCGCTACTTCGCCGATACAGAACAGGGAATTCTCTTTGTGGCATCGTTACAATGATGTGCGTTATGTTGAAGATATTCCTGTAGGAGACCAGTTGTTGGAACTTGTGCTTCGCATGTCCCCTTGTGAAACGGAGCGTATTTCCCTGCGCTTCTCACCGCGTTCATTACAGTTTATCCATGTATTGAATGAAAATGTAACGGTTCTCGCCACGGCAACCGAACCTGATTTTATGCCCAATACCTGGTACAACAGTCGCGTGCGGGTTGTGGGCAATCAATGTGCTGTATGGTTACGTGATCAGGCAGGTAGTTGGGGAGATGCTGTCATGTCACACACACTTGAAATGGAGTGTTTTCATTCTGGTGCTTTCGCGCTAACCGTACATCCCGGCGCGGATTATCAAATCGACAACTTCCATACGCGCCCCTATGATGGCGAACTATTGGCCGGGATTGACTCCATAGATATACAACATCTCAATACAAGCACCAGCTTGGATAACAGTGGAAAAATCTTCCCTGAGGGCGGTCAGTATCCCCTTGATGAATCGGTCCATTTGCGGATTGAGACTGCACCGGGCTTTATCTTTAAACTCTGGGATGAAGAAGGCGATACCCATTTTTATAATCATCAGGGGCTACAGACACGCCTTGTCATGGACAGCGATAAATTAGTTACCGCCAAATTGCGCAAGTCGTACAACCTCCCGGATGCTGTATTTGGCAATACACATTACGATTCACATTACGCGCCATATGGACATACCAATCTTGATTTCTCGGGGTTGATCAGTACGTACGAAGACAGAGCTGGTAAAGTACACCGCTTTGTGCCTGCCAAGGTGGTACTTCATGTCGATGATTACCCCAAGAATGATCCCTTGCGCAGTCTGCAATTGTCAGAGATTGCGCATGTCATTGATGCGAAAGGAGACCCGATCCTCTATTCATACCCTGTGGGGACGACAGTTCATATTGAGGCCTACCCGCTGGATAATATCATGGGTTTTCCAAACATTCTCATGGGCTGGGAAACTACACCAGGGACTGAAATCAACCAATGCCCATTTCCCGAAGACCGACATCGCTTTACAATACCACCCATTGAAGACGACACCGCGCTGCAATTTCGTTTGCATGCGGGTATGGTGGGTGTTGAAATAGTGATACCCTCCTATGTCCGCTATCGGCAAACCTCGGGAAACCATTATCTCGTCGGCCAAAAACAAAATGATGATGGCATGTTATACTACACCTACCATGTCTTTGGTCCTGTGGGCGCATTACAAGAGATGTCCGCCATAACACTACAATTTGCGCCTGCCTATACTGGACCACTGGGACAGGGTAAATATGAAGACTTACCGCGTCACGGAACGTCATATCGACTGATACCGTTTGTGCGGCATGGTCCGATAGGGGATTCTTTATCTATGTACAAAAAATGGATACTGAACGATGCATGCTGGGCACCAATCGACGGCAATCCTTCCGAGCCGCCAGAACTGGCAAATCCTGCGCTTTCTCCCGGTAAGGGCCTTGTGAAAAGTTCTACATACACCCCAATCGTAGGCGGATATTGATACTACAAAATGAATGGTAGCGTATGTAAAACTGATACGAACATATAAATATGTTTTGAAAAAGGATAAATGAGTAGAATGTTAAATAATAATATGTGGTGGCGCAATACTCATGATATAGTTGAAAAATACTTGCAAGCGTCTACTTTAAAACATAAATTGAATAGCTCTACAAAGCACTTGAACAATCATATTTCGCAACTAGCATGTATAGCAGAAGATGTGTGGCTATTTTGTCGGTTAACACACAAGCTTATGGGTCGTTGCCAAGTTTTTTCTCTTTCACTAGATAGTTATGTGCTTAAAGAAGATATGCATACAAATGCTTTATATGCTTTTTCACAACTTGCGCTTGATTGGGGTATAGTTCTTGATTATCAGCCAAATTCAGATAATGAATATATTGGATTTTGTGGAGATATAGGCGTGTTGGATACTCTTTATGTTTCAGATAGTGACGATATACTATTAAAAATTAATGGTTCATGTTCCGTCGTTGATGTTATACGAATACTTTCTACATATGATCCATTAAAAGACCCCTTATCAAGGGATTTGCCTGTTTCAATAATTATTGATGACTTATATGGTACAACAGATACGGATAAGCTCATAAAAGCATACTATAATGGTGCACTTACGAATAATAGTCAGCACCATTCATCAGAATTTGCGTCATTTGTTCAAGAAATGGTGCAAATCCACATACATTTCTGTACCTTGTGTACAAAGTTTTTCTGTTCTTTTGAACAGCTCATCACAAAACAATGTGGTAAATACCTGGGTCAATTGGATCCAGAGTTTTTGGTAAAAATGAGCAGATTATCTAACACTGAATTGGCAATGTTTTCAATAGTAATGTTGAAATGTATTTTAACATATAGAATAAATGAAGACTATATGTATGGAAGTATGAATAAAATGGTAGATATGCTGTCAAAACTGGAATTACCAGACTAGTTCATATTAAATAATTATGCCTGCATTGCGTAATGCAGGTATGAGACCTATATCCCTTGACCTACGACAACGTGTCGTGGCCATGCGTCATGAAGATGGCCAATCCATGGGCGAGATCGCTAAGCGGTTCCGGAATCCCAAAGGAACGGTCCAGAATATTCTGGAACGAAATCGGGACAACGGCAAGAAAGAACTACGGCCACAAAACGCTGGGCGTAAGAGAGGACTTTCTAAGGAGCATCTAAACGCACTCGAGCAGCTTGTGGTTCACCACCCAAACACAACCCTTGAGCGGTTGCGGGAGGGATTATCACTCCCCGTTACCATCATCACCATTCACAACAGCCTCAAGCGAATGGGTTTCACCTTAAAAAAAAATCGTTACGTGCGAGTGAACAAGAGCGACCCGATGCAGCCCGACAACGAGAACAATGGATCAGGGCGTTGCCCAGTCTGGATCCGATACGTCTGGTGTTCATAGATGAAACGGGAGCAAAAACCAACATGCCCCGATCCTACGTACGTGTACGCAAGCATGAGCGCGTGCTTGAGCATGCTCCACATGGACACTGGAACGCCACAACGCTAATTGTTGGAATAAGCAGTCGAGGCGCCATAACACCTATGATGCTCGATGGCCCTATGGATACGTTGGCGTTTGAAGCAAACCTGGAGCAAGTTCTCATTCCAGCGCTACCTGAGAAGGCCATCGTGATTATAGACAACCTTAGCGCACACAAATCCCAAGGTGTTGAAGTGCGACTCAAGAAAGCCGGGACACCCCTGCGCTATTTACCTCCGTACAGCCAGGACTTTAATCCAATCGAATTGATGTGGTCAAAATTGAAGACATTCAAGTGCGCCGCTAAAGTGCAAACGCAAGATGAACTAAAGTCAACGATTACCGATGCATTTAGAAAAATCACTTCGGATGATGCCCAAAGTTTTTTTTGACATTGTTACGTAGGCATAAATAATTAAAATTCTCTAAAGTTTTCGATTTTGTGTAAAAAAAAACTTGACAGATTGAAATCTTATGGCTATAATTCAAATGTACATTTTAATTTAGTATTTTAAATAAGGATTTAGACACAAACTCGCATATACAGCGGGAGGAGGTTGCCATGAAAAAACAACGACGTGGCCAACTGATGAAGGAAAAATTATTAGAAGAGGCCTGCATAGTGTTTGCAGAAAAAGGTTACCGTGATGCGACCCATATGGATATTTGCCAACGCGCGGATGCCAATGTGGCATCAATTAATTATTATTTTGGGACTAAAGAAAATTTGTATCAAGCTGTATTTGCCTGTTTGATAGAAAAGGCTGAACTTCAGTTTCCCCTGGACGGTGGTTTGCCACCTACGGCAGCACCAGAAAAAAAATTGCAGGCATTCATCCACGCGCAACTTGGAAGAATGTATGATCCAGAACAAGGTGGGTTACATCAGATACGTATGTCAGAGGTGTTTGATTCCACAGGGTTGTTGACGGAAGCTTTGGAAGATCAACTTGCACAGAGTCGTGCCGTCATTATCCATATTTTGGAAGAACTATTGGGTCCGCAAGTCTCGCAACAGGATATTGTATGGTGTGAGATGAGTATCGTTGGGCAATGTTTTGTGGGAGGGCCCAGTCAGGAAGACAATGGGCCACGCAATCTGTTTGGGCTTCATAAATCGAATGTCGAGCAGCTTACCGATCACATCCTGACCTTTTCATTGGCGGGAGTAAAAGCGATTCGAAAAAGGGTTGAACACACAATCCGGTCTCGGGAGTCGGGTCATGAATTATAGGCCACAATACGAGATTAATTTTTCTGAATCATGGGTTGAAAAACCTCGCCTATTTGGATTTACTATAAAAATAACGGTTTGTCTTATGTGTCTGGGGGCATTACCATTTAGCCTGATGTCATGCGCCACACTCGACCTGCCAAACCGTTCTAGCTCTGAACTCCCCTTGCCAGCAAAGTATTCGCAGTTGGATGAAAATCAAGTTCTGCCAGACCGAAGTAGGATAAGTATTGAAACTGAAGAATTGACTCAACTGATAACAATGTCTCTCAGTGGTAATTTTTCACTACAGCAAGCATATGCTCGGTTGGATCAAGCTGGCGCCATTGCAAAACAAAGCAGGGCTTACAGATTTCCCAGCCTGACTTTTTCTGGTGAGTCTTCAGTCAGTCGTGTACACACAGATACTGGATCAACTGGAACTGACTTGAATACAGTCAGCCAGAAAATAGGCGCCCTGGCAACCTTATTGACTCCAGCGGGAAGCGCTGTTGATGCCTCGTCAGGAGCGGACAGCTCACTGGAATTGGCACAATCTGCAATTCGTACAGCACAAGGTAAAGTCCAGGCGTTGGAAACGCTCCTGACGGAGCCTGTTTCCTCTTCGATAACATCCACCAATGAATCTTTCAAGTTAGGTTTGGTAAGTAGTTATGAGCTGGACTTATGGGGAAAGCTGCATGCCAATTCCAAAGCATCTCTGCTCGAATACAATGCGTCAATTGAAGACATCCTCACGGCCAGGCAATCGCTTATTTCAGAGGTAACATTGACATGGCTCAACCTGATACTACAAAAACAAATGCTTGCTCTAGTTCAGGAACAACTCGAGACCAACCAGGCGACATTGCAATTGATTGAATTGCGTCATCGAATGGGAATGGCAAATGCTCTGGATGTTTATCAACAACAACAGTTGGTGGAGGCTGCACGTGCATCACTTCCACCACTTGAAGGAAATATGCAGCTGCTGTTGCATGAACTGGCAGTGCTGGCAGGAAAACCGCCCCAAACAGATTTAAATTTACGAGAAGTCCAGTTTCCGATACTTACTCCGCGACCTGAATTGGGATTACCGGCAGAGTTGCTGGCACAGCGTCCGGATGTACGGGCATCTGGTCTGCTTTTACAAGCCTCAGATTTGAGAGTAAAAGTAGCACAAGCAGATCGACTTCCAGGAATCCAACTGACTGGTTCTGCGAGTTTTGGATCAAATGATTGGGAATTGCTTTTTAACAATTGGGCAGCAACCCTGGCTGGAAGTATAACTGCCGCTGTTTTTGATGCCGGTCAACGCAAGGCAGAAGTAGAGCGCACGATGGCAGTAGTCGATGAACGCCTGGCGAGTTACAAGGATTCTGTACTACGAGCGGTGAGAGAAGTTGAAGATGCACTGGCATTGGAAAATATGCAAATTACCTATTTCGATGTAGTGGAAGTTCAGCTTGCTTTGGCTCAGGCAACTTGCGATGAAGCGGTCCTGCGATATCGCAAAGGTTTAAGTGATTATTTACCCGTGCTCAGTGCAATCTCAAATTTACAAACGCTTCAACGAACACATATACAGGCAAAGCATGATTTGCTATCACATCGGGTTGCACTTCATCGCGCTTTGGGCGGCTCTTGGGAAAATGAAACATTATGGAGCAAGGAGTTTTAATATGTTAACCTCAAATCGTAATATCTTGTTGCGCATCTTTCGGGGTGTCGTTATAACCATAATGGGATTGGGAATTCTGGGAGGCGCATTGTATGTAACAATGCACCTGTTGTTGAATCCCCAGCGCCCTGAGCAAAGCCCTCCAGTGCAAGAGGTACCTCTTGTAGATGTAACCCGGGCTGAATTCTCAGATGAGATAGTAATAGTTAAAGCATTAGGAACAGTAGTACCGGCTAATACAGTTACCTTGAAAGCACAAGTGAATGGGCGGATTGTTGCGTTGCATCCGGAATTCATGGAAGGAGGCATTGTAGGAAAAGGTGATTTACTTGTAAAAATTGATGCCAGAGATTATGAACTTGTTCTGGAACGAACGCGTACCCAGGTGGAGGAGATGGAGGCAAACCTTATCATGGAGCATGGATATCAGGAAGTGGCGCGCCATGAATGGGAGCATTTCAACCTGAATGAACAGTCAAGTGAGTTGGAAGAAGAACTGGCTTTACGTAAGCCTCAGCTTCGTAAATTGGAAGCAAATTTACAATCGACACGAATTCAAGTTGAACAGTCTCTCTTGGACATACAGCGTACAGAAATTAAATCACCAGTTAATGCCGTTGTACAACAAGCCACACTTCGGGTTGGAGACCTGGTGACAGCACAACAAACAGAGCTTGCCCGGTTAATTGGTACGGATGTGTATTGGGCTCAAGCCAGCATATCGGTCAATGATCTGCACTGGATACAATTTCCAGATCATACTGATTCATCAGGTAGCCAAGTTCAAATACGTACACAATCAGGAGATATTCGCGAAGGCCGTGTTCTGAAACTGCTCAGTGATATCGAAGAAAATGGTTTGCTTGCACGAATTTTGGTCGAAATCAAAGACCCTTTGAACCTGACAAATGATAATAGCACTGGGCGGCCTCTATTGCTTGGGGAGCGAATCCAGATTGAAATTCACGGAAGTCGGCTTGATAACGTTGTCGTTCTGCCCCGATTTGCATTGCGAAATGGGAACGATGTCTGGATTGTCGATGATAATGGAAAACTCGACATGCTTTACCCCGATATCGTGTGGCGAGGAGATGAATTTATATTTTGCCGTGGAATTACACAAGGTATCGACATCATCGTCAGCAATTTGGCTGCACCAGTAGAAGGGATGGCCCTTCAGGTCATATTGCCAGAACACATAGTAAAAGATGATCATCTTGATCCAAATGAAGCATCAGAGACCCTACTCTCAAAGTTACCCTCCACTGCTCTTGTCGAACAAGAAGCAACAGGTGCTGATTATACCAGCCAGCGCAAGGAGCAAATGTAATGAATGAATTGCTCGGAAAACACAGTCCAATTGCCTGGATGGCACATCATCCCGTAGCACCCAATCTCATCATGATAGTCTTTTTGGTAGGTGGATTTCTTGTGTGGGGTAATATGCAGCGGGAGGTTTTTCCAGATACTCAAGAAGACCTTATCCAAGTATCTGTGACCTATCCCGGGGCAAGCCCAGAAGAAGTTGAACAAGGCATTGTGCTTGCGGTTGAAGAAGCAGTTCGTGGTCTGGATGGTGTAAAAGAATTACGTGCCAGTGCAACAGAAGGGGTTGCTCAAATTACAATTGAAGCCTTGAGTGGAGCCAACTTGGAACGCCTTGGACAAGAAGTAAAAAGTGAGGTAGACCGTATCCGAACTTTTCCGGAAGAGGCAGAAAAACCAGATATTTCAGTGGTCTCTCGAAAACATCAGGTACTTCAATTATTATTATTTGGCAATGTCAGTGATTGGGTATTGCGTGAGAAAGCAGAACAATTACGAGACCTGTTGCTTCAGGACCCTGATATTACGCAAGTTGAACTCAGCGGTGACAAGTCTTTTGAGATAAGCATAGAGGTTGAACAGCATAAGCTGCGCCAATACAATCTGAGTATCCAAGATATAGTTGCCAAAGTGTCTTCGGCTGCCATCGAAATGCCCGGTGGTAGTGTAAAGCCGCAGGGCGGTGAAGTGTTGGTACGTGTTACAGAAAGACGTGATTATGGCTCTGAGTTTGCACGGATTCCGATTATTTCTACACCAGATGGTGGAGATGTATCTTTAGAAGATATTGCAACTATCAAAGATGATTTTGAAGAAGTCGATAGATTTTCATATTTTGATGGTCAACCAGCCATAGGGGTATTTGTTTACCGAGTAGGAAAACAAAGCCCAACTGATGTTTCGAAAGCTGTTGATAAAGTTTGTGCCTCTTTTGTTGCTTCTTTGCCTGATGGATTGCATATGAAGAAGCAGAATGATATGGCCGATGAATATCAGGGACGTATTAACCTGTTGCTTAAAAATGGAACTATCGGTATTCTGCTCGTGTTGGGGGTGCTTGGTCTCTTTTTGGAAGTTAAGCTAGCATTCTGGGTGATGATGGGCATACCAGTCTCTTTTTTGGGAGCTATCATGTTTCTGCCATTTTTGGGAGTAACTCTCAACATGATGTCGCTGTTTGCCTTTATTGTAGCATTGGGAATTGTGGTTGACGATGCGATTGTAGTAGGTGAAAATGTTTATTACCATCATGAGTCTGGAAAATCATTTATGCAGGCAGCAATTGATGGTTCTCATGAATTAATCATGCCGGTTACCTTCAGTGTATTAACCAATGTCGTCACGTTCATGCCACTGATTTTTATTCCAGGCATGATGGGTAAAATGTTCTGGATGTTACCCGTCGTTGTTATCTGCGCTTTTTTGATTTCCTTATTTGAGGTGTTTTTTATTCTCCCATCGCACCTTGGACATCGCAAAGACAAAGAGCGGTCAGGCATTGCCAGATGGTTACACCAACCGCAGCAGTTCTTCAGTAAAAATTTCACAAAAGCAATACATGTATTGTTCCGCCCAATGATGAATGTGTTTTTACAATACCGCTACCTGGTACTGGTAGTTGCGATTTGTATATTGATGGTCGTGGTTTCCTGGCCAGCAAGTGGTCGTATGGGATTTTCTATGATGGCGACCATTGAATCCGATTATGGGCGAGCGGATTTGGAGTTGCCTTACGGTAGTGCCGTAGAAAAAACCATCGCCATCGTGCAACGAATTGAGCAAGGTGCGTTGGAAGTAGTGGAAGAATGTGGGCGGCCTGAGCTACTGGATGGTATTAACGTGCTGGTGGGGGGGAGCGGTTCACATACAGCTTCTCTTACCGTTTTTCTGGCGGACGCTAAAACCAGAGAAGGTATCATGACTACCGAAGAATTTGTTCGAAGGTGGCGTGATAAAGTTGGCCCCATTCATGGGATTAAAGCATTGAGTTACAGTGCAGATTTTGGTGGTCCCGGAGCGGGAGATGACATAACCATTGAATTGAGTCACCAAAGTATGGATGTGCTTGAACAAGTGAGCAGTGAATTGGCACAGAAGCTTGCATCCTATCCCATGATTAAAGATATTAATGATGGCTTTCAACCAGGAAAAGATCAAATTAATTTCAAAATTTCCCCCGAAGGCGAGAGTCTGGGATTATCGGCGCAAGAGGTGGCTCGCCAAATGCGTAATGCATTTTATGGTGCGGAAGTTCTTCGCCAACAACGAGGCCGTAATGAAGTAAAGGTGATGGTGAGACTTCCCAAACATGAGCGTATCTCTGAGTACAATATTGAACAACTCATGCTGCGTACACCTTCTGGAAGCGAAGTGCCCTTGATGGAAGTTGTTACGATAGAACGCTCCAATGCGTACACAAACATCAGTCGACGCGAAGGCAGGCGTGTCATACAGGTTACGGCGGGAGTGGAACCAAGAAGCCGGGCACAGGAAATTATATCTACTTTGCGTGAGACAGAATTACCGGAAATCGCATCGCGGTACCCAGGGTTGTCCTACAGCTTTGAAGGACGTGAGGCAGAGATTCGGGATAGTATGGGGGGACTGAAAGCCGGGTTTGTAATTGCTCTGATGGTTATTTATGCACTCCTGGCAATTCCCTTTAGAAGTTACTTCCAACCGCTTATCGTCATGGTCAGTATTCCCTTTGGTGCTGTTGGGGCTATCCTTGGACATTTAATCATGGGGTTTGGTCTAAGTCTAGACAGCATCTTTGGTCTGTTGGCATTGAGTGGCGTTGTTATTAATGGCAGCCTCGTACTTGTCAATGCTATCAATTGCAGTATTGCTAATGGTGTAAATGTTCACGATGCCTCATTGAATGCAGTCGAACAACGATTCAGACCGGTTCTGCTCACTACGCTGACGACCTTTTGCGGTGTGGCTCCTCTCATCTTTGAGACTTCGATCCAGGCCCAAATCATGATACCTATGGCCATTTCTCTTGGCTTCGGTGTTTTGTTTTCGACCTTCATTACACTTTTACTTGTTCCGTGTCTTTACTTGATAATGGATGATATAAACAGATTTTTTGTAGCATTTGGGAAATTTATACGTGGCGATTATGACATCTCTGAAACAAAATTTGTGGATTGATTTATATTAAAATTAAATCGCAACATTCATATAGGAAACATACTAGATTATTAGTATGAAGTAAACCTACACAGATGTTTTTTTGATACAGCGCTGTTAGTATAGATAGGTATAAGGTCGGGGTTAGATAATTCGAAACTCCGGCCTTTTGGCCTCCAGAGGGATACATATTAACCAGCTTTGCCGCACAGACGATCGTAATTGTTACCCGGCCACTATCCTGGCCGCCGTCAACTTTCAGCGAAACTCCACCATACGATTTGGTCATGACAAATGCATCCTCGCACTGTACGCTAATTTCCAGGAGATATCGATCTCAAGTAGGTGGTTAAAGGATAAAAATAACCACAGAGGCACAGAGTACACAAAGGAATCAGAGAAAATTCTCTGTGTCCTTTGTGTCTCTGTGGTAAAAATATAATGTACTATAATGCAAGAACACACCAGATAGCGCTTGTGATTACTGGTGATATTTAATGTGCCTGTTCCCAGAGACGGTCTCAAGCGGAAGGTTAATAGATAAAAAAACAACCACAGAGTCACAGCGTTCACAAAGAGTGATTTACCAATGGTTTTTTCTTCTTGGTGTCCTTTGTGTCTCTGTGGCAAAATTTATAATGTACTACAATGCAAGAACACACCAGAAAGCGCTTGAGATTACTGGTGATATTTAAAGTGCCTGTGGTCAGAGATGGTTTCAAGTGGAAAGTTAACGGATAAAAAATAACCACAGAGTCACAGCGTTCACAAAGAGTGATTTACCAATGGTTTTTTCTTCTTGGTGTCCTTTGTGTCTCTGTGGTGAACACCAAAGTTCTTCCTTCCAATGTGAGGCGCAGCTTGGCAATACGGATAGGCTTAGAAATGTAGCTCCGAATGGGCCATCTCCACGATGGACGGTGATACCGGACCCGGAGGTGCCAGCCTTTGAGCAAGCATTCGGTAATCAGCTTGTTGTAGTAGACATTGGCTTGTTGGGTACCGAATTTTGCATCAAGGTACCTGCTTACACCATTGATGTGAACATAGGCTGTACCAGAATGTTTATGACATCTGAGGGGAGGAACAGACTCGTTATTGGTGTCTGTTTTGCGTGACTTGTGAGTAAGTCTGGGTACTCTTTTTGTCTAAGATGAGCAAGATTTTGTGGTCTTATTTGTCTTGATATTGCAAGTCCTTGCATGATTTCCCGGAATATCGGTAAAAATTGGTCGTACAAGTCGTGCTTCAATGCAATGTTGGCAATCCCGTAAGTACTTGGAATTCCATAGGTTACATATGGTCGGGGTGAGAGGATTCGAACCTCCGGCCTCTTCGTCCCGAACGAAGCGCGCTAACCGGGCTGCGCTACACCCCGACGTTGGGAAGGAGCGTCATTATACTTAAACGCTATTCAAGTATCAAGCAAGCAATTTGCTTCATAATTAATCTGGCTCCTCCAGTGTCATAGTTCATTTGAATATGGAAGAACTTATGCTCCCATCAGTTCAAGCCGGGTAAAGTTGGTTGCACTTGCTTGCAGATGATTGACTGTGGTTTCACAGTAAAGTTGCAATGAAGGAATTTCAAGGATATAAAAATTACCGTATGAATACAGGATTATACGGAAAGTGTATTTGATAAGTTGAAGTTTCAGTGTAAAATCCTTAGCATACATGATTGGTTGTCGGGCAATTTTGCCTTATGCAATATTTTTCGGGGGTTTTACTGCCAGGAAGGAAACATTTATGTCTATACCTATTCGTATTCAATTAAGTGTGATGATGTTTATCCAGTTCTTTATCTGGGGTGCTTGGGCGGTGACGATGGGTACCTATCTGGGAACAATCGGTTTTTCAGGTACCCAGATCGGCCAGGCCTATTCTACAGCGGCCATTGCGGCTATTGTTTCACCATTCTTTATCGGGATGGTTGCGGACCGTTATCTGCCGGCGCAGGTGACCATGGGGTTGTTACATTTGCTTGGTGGTGTATTTATGTTTTTGGCTACCACAGTAGATACTTTTACACCCTTCTTTGTGTTTTTGTTGGCCTATACGTTGTGTTATATGCCTACACTGGCACTCGTAAACGCGGTGTCTTTTCAGCAAATGAAGAATCCCTCAGAAGAATTTCCGAGGGTGCGTGTGTTAGGAACATTGGGCTGGATTGTTGCCGGTCTACTTATTGGATTTGCGGAGCAGGTGACCGGATTTTTGAATCTGAATTGGGATGTGAGCAATATTGAGGCAACCAATTTACCACTGCGCATGGCTGCTATCGCATCGTTTGTACTTGGATTCTACTGTTTCTTTCTTCCCAATACACCGCCACAAGCCAAGGGGGAGAAAGCTACCGTTAAAGATATTCTGGGGCTGGAAACCTTAAAATTGATGAAAGACCGTTCTTTCGCGATTTTTGTGATTAGCTCCCTTTTGATCTGTATTCCGTTGGCATTTTATTACAACTTTACCAATCCTTTCTTGAACGAAATCGGAGTCAGCAATGCAGCTGGCAAGATGACGATGGGGCAGATGTCAGAGTTTGGATTTATGCTGGTCATGCCTTTCTTCTTGCGTCGTCTTGGCATTAAGTACATGTTGTTGACAGGAATGATGTTCTGGTCGGCACGTTATATGCTTTTTGCATTCGGTAATGCTGACGGTGCGTTGGTTTATATGCTCTATCTGGGTATTATCTTCCACGGCATTTGTTATGATTTCTTCTTTGTAACCGGGCAGTTGTACGTCGATCGTGTTGCACCGAAAACCATTCGCGCCAGTGCGCAAGGTTTTATCGCATTGGTAACGTATGGCGTGGGTATGTATATCGGCGCATGGATTTCTGGTATTGTTGTAGATATTTACACACTGGAAGATGCGACCCACAATTGGACCCGAATCTGGTTGACCCCTGCTGTCATGGCAGCAATTGTGTTAATATTGTTTGCCGTATTGTTTAAAGATACTGTTTCAGCAGAACCGGAATCTGAATCTGAAGCAACAGAAGAACCGGAGTCGGCATAGATTAATCTCTAAGCTCTGGTAGAGTGGATGTGTAAAATTTAAGTGTGTATGCCTGCGCTTCAGACCATATTTAGTTTTCCGGTCTGGAGCGCAGTTTTATTTGTAAACAAGTACCAACTTGAATATTCGAAGGAATATATGTAGTGAAACGCGGTTGCCTGATTTTTATGTCAGTAGTATCGATCCTGGGCGTGTTGGTTATCGGCGTGGGGTTGTTGATGGTAAATCGACAAGCCGGTGTGATTGCCGCGCCTGCACTGTCCCATGAAACAGTCGTTACACCAGGTACCCGCTTTCGAGCAGTTTTTAAACCTGAACACATGGGTAGTGTTTTTTCGCCTTTCCTGTCACGTATTACATTGCCATCGTGGGTGCCAATTTCCCCTGCAACCGCACTTGCGCTTGTATTGCCCCATGAGATTGCCCTGTTGTCTGGTTCAAATTACAATGAGGGAAGAGTTGATATAACGTTATATGTGAATGAAAGACGCGGAGGGCCAGTTTTTCAAAAATTATTACATGATGCAGAAATAAGTGTCGATCTTACTGGTTTTACCTGGATGGAAGAGCGCTTCACCCATCCACGGCGCGGGGTACTACTTGGACATGCTGGATTGAATATACCTGATGGGGTCGAGCTTGCACTGTTAGAACGCTGGAGTCATATTCCACCCGAAACCCCACTGGTTATTCCGGATAATCACCTGCTCGCAGTAGTACTTGACAATCGAAATGGTGAATTATTAACGCTTATTTATACATTCATCGAGGCTCTGGATGGTGATTGGCAGTCTGCCATGGATGATCCCCGCATGGAGACTTTTCTGGAAATACTGATTTACATTTATGAACTGCATATGCACAGTGATCTGGTGGGTAGCGATACTTTTGAAGGGCAAATACGTGTGAAAGCAGATGCCATGATTGAAAGAGATTTGACTTTTCTCAGCAACATGGTTCTGCTTCCCATGATTTCCAATTATATCAGGAACAGTTTAGGTTTGGACTACACTGGAGAAGCTGTCTGGGATGCACAAGAGGAAACGTTGATTGTCAATATTCGAGTCGATGGTGTTGAACGTTGGTTGCAACAACTTGCAGATGAGATAGTGGCAGATTGAGTGCGCGGTGTAGGGAATTTGGAAAATTCTACGCTGTCATTTATCAACCACATCTGCCAATTTCAGGGAAGCAAACACGACAAGTGCTATGAGAAATTCAGTTTTGGCATTTCGAACGGTCCTGAGTTGCTGTACATGCGAAACTTAATTGCTTACTGACGGCATGCGTGTATGAGTCAGGTCTTCATGTCTTTGGGAAATGATCATACCCAGTCTTTTCGGGTATTACGCCATTAACTTTTACGCCAGACCAGCTTTTTGTAGTTTTTCCGAATATTGTAAGAGGCAAATTGAACAGTGCTTCAAATTGGCGTTGTATTTTTCCAGCACTTCCAGGTGATATGGTAAAAATTAGTTCATAAGCTTCGCCACCAGTCATAACCAAGTCTATGGGTTCGATTTTGAGCTCATCAGCATAGTTCTTTAAATAGGTCGACACCGGTAACACAGAAGCCTCAATGTGAAATCCCAGGTTGGAGGCTTGAGAAAGGTGTCCACAGTCTTGAAGCAAACCATCACTCAGGTCAATCATGGCATGAACACCCCGCTGCTGTGACAACCATTGGCTTTCCGCACATCTTGGCATCGGGTGGAGGTGTGCCTGGCATAATTCTGGTGCGGTAATGTTGTTCTGTAAAGCAAGTAAACCACCGGCAGAATCACCCGGATATCCGGTAACAGCAATCAAGTCGCCAGGTTGACACCCAGAGCGCAACAGGGAACGGCCCTGGCCATTGGTGCCGATGACAGAGAAGTCCAGAAACAAGCCATTTGGCGAGCGGGTTGTATCACCACCAATAATAACAGCTTGCATGAGTTGTACAATATCGGTAATTCCAGAATATAAAAGCTCGACATCAGGTAGTTTCATGTCATCAGGAATTGCCATTGACACCAACACAAACCGGGGGATACCACCCATAGCGGCAATATCACTCAGAGCTGCTGCTGCAGATTTCCATCCGATATCGTACAGTGTTGCGATATCACGTGAGAAATGCACAGATTCAATGGCCGCATCAGTTGAAAAATACCAGGTTTCCCCAGCGATATCTACTACTGCACAATCGTCACCAACTCCGGTTTTTACAGTGGAGTCTTGCAACAGGGAGTGTGTCACATGATGAATCAGGCCAAATTCTCCCAAGTCTTTTATTTCGACAATCGTACCCTTTCAGTTGCTTCCTCAATAATCAGCATGTGTCAGCAGAACTCATGCGAGATTACAATATAATAAAACAAAAAAGCACTATTTTTTAGGCAGCAATTTCCAATAACTCGATTTCAAATGTCAATGTTTGACCAGCGAGAGGGTGGTTGGCATCAACAATTACACTGTCCGTCTCAACTTCCATGATACTAAAAACAACAGACTCACCATCCTGGCGCGTTGCCTGAAATTGCTGGCCAGCTTCTATTGGGGCATCTTCAGGGAATTGGTCCCTGTCAATTCGTTGAATCTTTTCCTCATCAAATGGACCATATGCTTCTTCTGGTTCAATGTTGCCTTTGCGTGTTTGTCCAGGTTCCATTCCCACAACGATGGCCTCGAACCCTGGAATAAGTTGTCCCGTTCCAAGCGTGAATTCCAGTGGTTCTCCACCAATCGAAGTATCGATTTGGGTACCGTCTTCCAGCCATCCTGTGTAATGAACCCGTACTGTGTCGCCTGTTTTTGCTATATCCATGGGGTCTCCTCGTAAATAATTGCAAATGCCTTTATTAATTGTGTTTCCTGCAAGATCGATATGACAATAATCGATGCAGGTCAGTGTTATCATTTAGAACTGTAATTAAAATGGTGATGGCGTATGTAAAAAATTAAAAAATGATGCGGACTATTGGTCTTGTCAAAGAGATAGCTGTGCATGCATTGCTGTTATTTTGCGATCATGTTATCAGACAGGTTGATTGAGGTCAAGAAATAGAATATATGAATAATAGTAAAATATTTAATATGTTTATTCTAAAAATATAGACGACCTGCTACATCAAGGTACAGACTTTACAGTAAATACAAATTCTACGGAACCTCGCTTTTGATCCGGAGCTGCACCATCCTGTGATTGGTCCGGTACCCCAATATCAGCCTCAAAATATTGATACGCACGATTCAACGCTATGGTGAATTCGGCAATGGAGTGGGTGATAACCCCACGTTCAAATTCTTCGCCAGCGATAAACATGGTTGCGTTCTCGTCGGTATAGCGATGATAAAAAGGCATGTTCGAGGTTAGTAACGGGACTATGTCGAGGAATGTAACTGTTCCGTCAGCAGTAACGAGGCGTGCATTGCCCAGTGCCGCATTGTCATAATCCAGCCCATCATCTGCATCGGTTATGAGAATGGACAGTTGGTCCATGTTGGCTATTGAAAAGCGAACAGGGGTTGCAGGTTCAGCACCGCGTTTAACTTCACTGCGGAAGGCTTCGTAGCCAACCTGATAGGATGCGCTTTGCGGATTGCTTTGTATTGTATCGTTTAAGTATGAAACCGCAGTAAGCACCTGGCCGGCTTCCAGCGTAATGGGCGAATCGTATTTTATGGCTGCCGTGATTGATAGATCCTCTCCATAATTAATATAAATTTCTACCATATCATTGGGCACAGAAATTCTGATTTCTTCATCTGGTCTGATTGGGCCAGAGGAAGGCAGGAAGAGTGGTGTTGATTCCGAAAGATCGTTAAGTACACTGAAGAGTACAGGGGCTTTTGTGCTTGCCAGATGGATTTTATGCGTGGAAGGGTACAGTTCCTCCCGCATTCGACCACTTTCATCAAGTTGTACAGGTCGGTATACCGCAGCGTCTTCGAGAGGGCACAGCGCAGCCATGTCAAGTTGTGTGCTACTTTCGGGCGAAAGTCGAACTGTCCAACGGGAATCTGAATTTGGAATATAAGCGGCAAGCCGCCCGGTTATTTCAAGGAACGGCCCATACGATTGCGTGATATCGGTTCGGTTGTCTATGTAATAGAATTCAGGTACATCTATAATCGTTAACGCCCCTCCATCCTGCCAAATACGATGTGCCACAATATCGTCAGCTTCAACATAAAATCCATTGGGTGCAAGAAGCACTGAAATCGGTTTATCGTCACTTTTTGCCAGTGTTACCTGACGCGGTTTTTCATCAAAGTTGGCTGTAATGTAGATATTGCCGTCAAAGCGGGTGCGTTGGAGCATTCGATCGTCGCTGATAAATTCATGTTCCAACATTTCTTTGTACATCAATCGTTCGTGCAGCCGTGTGGTTACATAGCAAGTCTCCAGCAGCCGTTCTCGATTGCGGTGCCAGCCGAATCCGAGATGATTCGTCCAAACAAGAGGCGGTGTGGCATACAAAACATTCATAAGGTCTTTGCGATCACTGATTTCCGGGGCTACATTGTATAGGAAGCCATTCGAGTCTCCCCAATACCAGGTGCTGACCAGCGCATCATGATATACCAGCTCCCAAAGCGGAATGCGGTACTTGGGTGAAATACCGTAGCGTGTATACTCGGGGGTAATTTCATCACGTGACTCCAATGCTACCAGATGACCAACATTGGTGTCCCACCAGAAAGGCCCGCTCATCATGCCCTCAACATAGTCCAGATAGGGGACTGCCCAAGATTTTCCATGTTCGCCTCCTGTCACCAGCCCCAATTCGTTGATATAGGCATACAATTCCTGTCTGAAACGCATATCATCTCTTCGTGTATGCATACGCTCCGGGTGCCAGTCTTCAAAAAAATGTAGTGCGGAATGCACATCCAGGAATCGGGCTGTATAGGGGTAGGTTTCGAGCAGGGGAGGAATCTTGCGTTCTGCTGCAGCACGTGCTTTACTCGCTGCACGCATGAAGTAGGTGAAGCCATCGAGGGTTACCCATCCCGTCAACAATTCACCTTCCGGGTTTCGGTATGCCTCAGCTTCAATGTCCGAATCGTCCATACCTTCTCGTCCTGCGGCAATATCACTGTAGTTGTCATATTCGCCAACCAGGTATTGCCAGTCCTTCATTTGTTGCATGTCTTCTGGAGTAAATCGCCCATTGAGCATCATGCGATGGATACCGGCGATACGTGCTTCTGCGACGAACTCAGCACTTGGGGCACCCCAGACCGTTACAGCACCTGCCAACCAGTCAACCCGGGGTCGCTCCGACTTTTTGTCGGCCAGTTTTTTAAATAATCCTTTCTCTTGAATCCAGGCACGGAACCATTTAGCCTGGGCTGTATAACCCCCTTCATGTGTGAACACATAGCTGATTTCACGTGGATAAGAAAATTTGCTCATTGACGCGAACCAGTGCGGCTGCGGCCACATGAGTCCATCTTCATCTTGCCGCAGGTACACCGATCCTTCATGGGGTGTGTTGAACAACAGCATAATACCGTCGCCGCGTGCCACATCAACCATACCAAGCCAGGGCATATCGAGCGCGGAAGTATTTGCGTAACATGTCAACACACGTCCACCATAAAATTCGTCATTTTGTGGCACGTAATTTCCCTGGGCACGATCGTTGAACAATACCATACCACGCTCCAGAGGTGACTTTGGTGCCGGAGGATAAGCCAAGCCACGGAATTCTGGCGCATCGTCTATTGCATTAATCTGAAAGTTGAGCATTCCACTGTCAGAAATACTGACCTTTGCCATATAGTTGCGACCCGAACTTGTGTCCTCAAATTCGACTTGCAGGTGTGCGTCTGTCAGCGTAGCGGCACGCACAGGATATATTCCATTTTCAGTCGCAAGCTCCCATAAGCGTTTGGTTCGATGGTCCTGTACATAATAAGTATGTGAATCTGTATGAAAGCCAACGCGCAAAACCTTGTTTTCCAAAACATGATCATATACTTCTGCTGGCTCCCAGTCTGTTGAGCCTTGAGCGTTCCAGACAACACATAAAATCAAACACAGTTTCATAAAGCATAAATCACGCATTGGTATAAAACTCCACTGAAGTTTTTGCAAGCCTGGCACCTGCACCTTATCATATATCTGCCCTGAAAAAAGCGTTACTGCTTTAATATGTTGTATGATATCGGTAGATATGATCAATATCTTCCAGCAATGAAATCTTCCAGCAATGATAAGGATTGCCTTGGAATCTCAGATCAAAATATTTAAGGGAAAATTTCTATTACCATGCCCGAACTGAGCATACACTACACGGCACTTGTTAACAGGGTACATTGGACAATAGTTGATATGATAAAATCTATTTAATGCTTATTTTACACAGGTGTTGTCAACGTCGGAGATATTGAGAATCTGGTACACTGGCGCTTTATAGCGTGGGGGAGAAGTGTTGGCTGTGCACTTTATTTGCTGGATAGGATAACCTGACGATTTCATATCTGATTTTTAAAGGCAGACAAACCATAAGAAAGTGGTAAAACCAAGGGAGAACGATAGGGGATTATGAAAGATACGTACAAATTTCTTGCTTATGATCTTGGAGCAGAAAGTGGTCGTGCCGTAGTTGGGATTTTGAAAGACGGCAAAATAGAACTGGATATCATCCATCGGTTTCGTACCGAAGGACTCATCATGCTTGGAACGCGGCAATGGGACCTGGCACGAATTTACGAAGAAATGATTGAAGGTATGGTGTTATGCGTTAATAAACATGGGGGAGATTTGGACGGTATAGGTGTTGATACCTGGGGTGTTGATTTTGGCCTTGTCGCTTCAGATGGTACCGTGCTTGCCAACCCCATACACTATCGAGACAAGCGTACAGAAGGTATGCAAGACCATGCATTTGAAATGGTGCCTCGTGAAGAAGTGTACAAATCGACCGGTATTCAATTCCTTCCATTTAACACCATTTATCAACTTTTGAGCATGGTAAAAAATAACTCGCCGCTTCTTCCTCCTGCAAAGTCATTGATGTTGATGGGCGACTTATTGGGGTATCTTTTGAGTGGGACTATGGCTTGTGAATATACCAATGCTTCAACAACCCAAATGCTGGATCCCTGGAAGAGAACCTGGAATGAAGACTTGCTTGATCGTTTGAATATACCGAAACATTTGTTGCTTGACCCCGTGTTGCCGGGTACTGTGTTGGGGCCGGTCTTGAAAGAACTGGTGAAGCGTACGGGCATTTCTCCCGATGTGCCTGTAATTGCACCGGGCACCCATGATACTGCATCGGCGGTAGCGGCGGTTCCCGTTGCCAAGGGAAGTGCGCCCTGGGCATATCTCTCCAGTGGTACCTGGTCGTTGCAAGGAGTAGAGCTGGACGAACCCTGTGTTTCGGATGCAAGCCTGGCTGGGGACTTTACCAACGAAGGTGGTGTTGGCGGCAAAATTCGTTTCTTGAAAAATATCTTCGGTCTCTGGATCATTCAGGAATGTCGCCGTGCCTGGGAACGTGAAGGAGTCGCGCTGGATTATGAAACAATAACAGCCGAAGCCCAAGCTGCCCAACCGTTTAAAGCTATTATTGGTCTGGATGATCCCCGCCTTCTGGCACCGGATAACATGCCCGAGTTGATCCAGACCTTGTGTCAAGAATCGGATCAACCTGTACCGCAAACCCGTGGCGAAATAGTTCGATGTGGCCTGGAAAGTCTGGCCTTAAAATATCGTCAAACGCTTCGGCGAATGGATAAAGTGCTTGGACGTACAACGGAAGTATTGCACATCATTGGTGGTGGAACACAGAATAAACTCCTTACCCAGATGACAGCAGATGCCTGCAATATCCCTGTAGTGGCGGGGCCAGTAGAAGCCACAGTGCTCGGGAATATTGGCGTTCAAGCAATGGCGGTCGGTGCCATTGATTCACTCGATTCGATGCGCGAAGTTGTTGGGCGTTCCTTTGAACTTGAGCATTTTACACCAAAGAATACTGATGCCTGGGATAAGTTTGATAAGGATGAATAGACCTTATATCGTCCCATAAACAAAATTGATAGCCCTGGTCCTGAGAACTGGTTTTTCAGGGCCTTTTTTTCTGTTGGTTCCTGGCAGGTAAAAGGCCAGCCTTGTGCCTGGCGTGTCGACAGACCAACGCATCGCACCACATGAAATATATTGAGAACCAGGAGAGATTCTATAAAAATATATGGTGTTAGCGCAATTCTCAGTCAACAGTCCGCTTATTGATTTTGATTCGACCTAATAACTGAGTATCCAATCGTATTCTTCCAAACCCGCGTCCACTGTGATTGATGTTCTGTGTAATACTGCATGCTCCATCATATCGGCACTTGAAGGAACGTCCTGTGGATACAGCAAACTGATTGCGGTATATACTCCAGGTTGCAAGTGCAATGTTGTGTCGCCGCCCATATTAGCCACAATATGCCGGGTCTGAATTAGATAGCTCAAAGGGTCTGGCTCGTTCTCACCGAAGTACACCTCTCCAAAAAAAATGTAGGTACTAAAAAGATACATACTTGCATCCAGGGCGTGCTGAACATGTACCTCAACTCCGGCACTGAGATCAAAATCCCGACGGCGATTCTCATTGGGCGCCAAGGTAAAGTAGTCTTCCTGTACCAGGTTCGTTATGGTCTCGCCGAGAGATGCCCGAACGGTGGCCTGTACTTGCCCATACGGTAAATCACGTATCTCGTATGACCCATCGGCATTCACCTCTGCATGCTTCTGTTCCTGCTCGCTGCCACTGAAGACTCGTACAAACACACTGCCCTCTGTGGGCGGCATACCCTCAACACGAACTATCCCATAAATTCCAGATATGCCTGTTTGTTCAAAACGGAAATTCTCCACAGTTACCGCACCAGCCTCCAACAACACAGATGAACCCCGCCGTCGCCCATCATACCTGCAATCCACCATGCCTGCGCCTGTATCCAAACCGCGAAACTGGTAAAAGCCTTCCGCGTCTGTAACTACTGTCGGTGTGAAGGCCATATTGAGCATGGTATCGCGAGTCATCCCGGTTTCCGAGCTGGTAAAATAGTTCAAGACAGCACCGGCTGCCGGTTCCGAGTTGATGGTCACATATCCCTCCAGTATCGCGCCTATCGGTAAAAGCAATTCTACATTTTTGGCTGGGACCGATATCTCTACCTGGGCATATCCATAATCCGCATGCATCGCTGTAAGGGTTATAGGTACCTCCGGTAAGCCCACAATCGAGAAGTTGCCGTCCACGTCACTGTATGCAGCAACGATATCTTGTGAGCGCCAACCGTGACTGATGTCCAGGTATATCCATGCCCCTTGCACAGGTTGTCGACGTGTGTTCAGCACCCGACCTGCTACAGTACCGCCTTCCGTCAGTCGAATCGTTATCTCTGGAACGGTGTTGATTGTGGGTAGTTCAGAAATCGATTCGATTCCGGGTGTGTAGCCGTCCGCACGTATGACCAGATATCCTGGGCGAGTAATATTATCCAGGATAAATCGCCCTTCAGGATGTTGTACCGCGGTATATCCGGCAATGGAACTGCGTAACTCATACTCCAGATAAAATTCGCCTGTGCTCGTCGCAGGTGTAAAATATTGATACATGAAGTAGGGAACGGGCTGGTTGTCTGCTGCCGCAAGCACCTGCACCGCAACGTGTCCGGCAGGCTCAAGTGTGACTCCCAGTGGTGGCGCCTCTGCTGTGGACTCCGTTTCAATGTCTGACAAACGTGCCTGTCCATATACTTCATGCGTTGCCTCAATTACGATCATGCCCGCAGGTAAATTATTCAACACAAAGTTCCCTGCTTCGTTGGTCGTAGTTGCCCTTACCGGGGTTTCATTAAATATTGCCAGAAGCTGTGCGCCTTCAACGGGGTTTTCCATGGTGTCGTACACATAGCCGTGTATAAAATTTTCTCTTGCTTCGGTATACACCAACATCAGGTCTTCAACTTGCTCACCAGCGGCCAGCGTCACCTGAACTACATCATCCGTGAAGTCAATAGCCTCACGCGGGACTTTAGAATAGGGCATGAATACATAATTTCCTGGAACGAGGGATTCAATCGAAAAATGACCGGATTCGTTACATAAGACATTGGAGAAGGGGGGGCTCAAGTTCTCATCAGCATCCGGTTGCCAATACACCTGCATAGCTGGAAGCATATTGCCCGCAGCATCAACAACCTGCCCGGAAACCCGGGCAACAGGTACAAGCACGATCTCATAATCTGTTATACTTGGGGCGCGGAAGTGTATCGGTTCCATGGGCAATGCCATGTATCCGTTCCCACTGGCATCCACCAGATATCCCAAACCTTCAATCATGCCCTGAAAATGAAACGCGCCAGCCGTATCACTGACGGTATTGAAAGTACCCAACCTGCTGTTTAACGTTACATTGATGTGTCCAAGTGGATTGCCGTTCGCGTCAACGGTCATTCCAGAAAAGGCAATGCCCGGGTCTACCTCAAAATTCAACTCGGCCATTTCCCCTGCGCGTACCGTAACAAATCGCATGGTCTCTGGCTCGAATGCACGGTTCCAACGAAATGGCGCATCATAATCCATGCTATACACACCGGCAGGTAAACCATGAATCGCGTAGTACCCTTCGGCATCGGTAAGCGTGCGTAGCGCTGTTGTGCGTTGCATGATGCGGCCACCTGGTGCCATTGCCAACACGGAAACATCGGTTAGCCCTTCTCCCGTCGCAGCGTTACGTACCCACCCGACAATTCCTCCGCCTTGCGTTACCACCAGGAATAAAGGATCATTCAAGTCCATTGCAGATACAGTTGTAACCCCGTCCACCAAGGCATACCCGGCTGTCAGCAAGGTAATCTGGTAGTCATCCCCAGGCATGGTTTCAAATTGAAAGCGTCCTGTATCGTTTGTTGTGGTCTCGCTCAATATTGCGGGGTTGCTCATGGACTCCATACGCAAGTCCAAGCCCGCGACATTGACCGAATCCGTCAAGCCATGCAATTGGCCGTGGAAGCCCAATGCTTCATGGTCTTCCAAATCATCACCTATTGGTTCGATTGTAGGGAGAACCGCTACAGGTACGATATCCTCAGCCGGCAGACCGGGGGCTGGTTCTTCCTGTGGGTTGTCAACTGGCCACAACATCCAGACTACCAGAATGAGTACGAGTGCAAATACAAGATAGGTCGCTTTGCGCATGATGTCAACCTTGGTATTGTTAAATCTGTTTTTTGTCGCTTAAAATTATTCTGACGAGGCAGATTTCCGTTTGCAAAACATAAGATAAAACATCAACAACAAGACAATAGCACTGAACACCAGAATAAAACCTGAAATAGCATACCTGCTATCATGCTCAACAGCTTCACTTAAATCATCTTCTATAAAAAATGAAGCAAAATGCTCTTCAAAAGTCTTGGTTGCGGACTCATCACCCCACGTTAGTACTAATTTAGCCCGCTCATCAAATACCATCATGCCTTCCGTAAACGTGAAATCAAATTCCTCCAACAGTATAGGCTCGTTTATCACTATACTATTAACATTATACACGTTCTCTCCTCGATCATATGCTGTAATCAGCCCTTTTATCGGAAAAAATACCTCTCCTGCCTTGTGAAAATCAAGATTCTTTAATGTAAATGACAACGCACCATCCCTGAATGATTCATATTGCTTGAGAGTAAAGTTTTTGTCGATAGAAAAATAGAATTTACACTGATGTTCATCACCTGAAGAAACCACAATACATTGCTCATTGTCAACCATTTCCACACCCAATAATACTGCGTTTTTATGTAATAGCCACTCTTGAATAGAACGACCATTTATATTGTATCCAAATCCACGTAAAGCGCCAACACTAGCCGAAGGATCAATCATCAGTCTGGATTTTATTTCATCATCAGACAATATCGTACCCCTACTCGGCAGATCAGAAACTGGATCATCCCAAGTCAAAGCTCTGCCCTCCTTTCCATTGTAAGCATGGGATTGCTTGAAACTGTATCGGTCTTCACTTGGATGATAAGTCATACTATCGAGTCTGATCGTATTGTTTTCGAAGTCATGTATATAAAAGTTGATCTTAAGCATCTCACTTGGCAGGTGTAATGCATATGTCATATCGGATTCAATTCTCAATGTTTTTATATGGGAGAAATTAGTGCTCACCGCCATGCGTATATCATCCAAATCGAAATCGATGTCCATTGAGCCTAAACAGGCCATTAAGTAAAGTATCTGTATACAGTTCATAGTTACCACCTTGAAATATAATTTTGTAATATTGGTTGTGCAGGCACACAGTCTTTGTTAATGCTAATTTTAAAAAACAAGCAAAAACAAATTACAGGGAATGCCAAGGGTACATGCCTTAACGGTCTGCTTCGAGCACGTAATCAAAATTGTCCCATATGCCTTTCGAAACAATCACAATTGTATGAGTTTTAATATTTTATAAACATTAAGCTGTTTTATGTTATTGACATCTGAGCTATTATATGTTATTTTTGTGATATGCTTTCATGTGGGAAATGGGTGAAGGTATATCCTGTTTTTCATTATGGGGGACAGTAAGTCATGCATAGCGTATCCATAGGGGAACCGCTTCAGCAAGGAGAGATTCATGTTTAACGAAGTACCACGAATGTTTTGGTCCGTAATGTTGTCTTTTATGGTGTGTAGTATGGCCCTGGCACAGACCGGTTTTGACTATACTGCACCCTATACTGCAACTCCGCCAACGATTGATGGCGTAATTGATGAAGGAGAGTACCTGGGTGAAGCAATCCTGGTGAATCCAGACACATTGAATAGCCTGGGAGGGAGTATGAGTTCTGGTGATTCAGCCAATGAAGCATTGTATTGGTTATCATGGGACAATGATGCCTTGTACATGGCCGCACGTGTCAGAGATGCAAATGTGGTGTACAACTCGAATCAGGGTGGCGCATTGAACAATACGGACGGGGTTCAGTTGTGTACCGATCATCAATTGCTGCAATCAGGAGGTATGGATACACCAGGAATTCACATCCACGATGTTGTGCCAGGCCAAGCCGATGACAATGATACCGCGGCATATTGGCAACATTGGAATGGGAATCCTCCGGATACATTTCCCAATGCTGAATGGGCTGGGCGTACTACCGCTGAAGGTTATGAAGTTGAGCTGATGCTTCCCTGGAGTGACTTCACACCAGACGCCCCTACTCCAGAGATAGGCATGCAAATGGGTTATATGCTGTTGATGATGGATTTTGACGGACCTGGTGCCCAAGTTGATCTCTGGTGGACAGGTGGTGGTGCCATTGGTTCACCGGCAGACTGGAATGTATTGACCCTCGGTGAAGAAATCGATCTTTCCTTGTCGGTACATATCAGTGGGAAATCTTTGGTCGTAGTGGGTAGTGAAGTAGCATTGACTGCCCAAGTTACACATGCTGTTGGTGATGTAAGCTATGTATGGTACAAAGACGGACAAGAGTTACCAGGTGAAATCTTCAGCACACTGTTGCTGAGTGATGTCGTAGAAGAAGATGCTGGTACCTATTCCGTACAGGTTATAGATGAAGAAGAAAATATCGCGGAAGTGAGTTTTGTACTGACTGTTGTAGAAACATTGCCTCTGACAAGTTTGCCATGGATGATTTTCCTATCAACGGTTGCTGTTTTTGGTGGCATGGTGTTGGTGCGTCGTCAACAGGTGTAAACAACACGCTGAATTATATACCAATTGAATGTAGAAGAAACCCCTGCCTGGTTAAGTTTGAGAACAGGCAGGGGCTTTTGCTAAAAACTAGATAATTGCATGTTGTAAAAACATTAGCATCGTTTACGATATAGAATTATATCTCATCTCGTATTTCGTCGGTGTTTTTCTTGTGCGGGGCAAGTCCTTGCCAGGCTCGTAGACGCAATGCTCTGGGTGTTACACCACATCGCTCTTTGATTGCCCGGCTGAAATGAGCCGGCGTTTTAAACCCAGTACGCCAGGAGACTTCTGCAACGGGAATACCCGTATCGATTAGCATTTGCAGTGCCCTCCGTAATCGAATTTCCCAGAGATATTGTATTGGTGTTACACCGGTTTGTTTGCGAAAGAGCCGTGACATATGTGCTGGAGATAACCGCGCTACCTCGCCAAGGGTTCGCATATCAATGTTTTCTGAAAAATGCAATTCAATATAGCGTTGGACTCGGAGTACAGGTTGTGCCTTGGGTAAAGTCAGGTCAATGATTCCATGTGCACATAAAATAAAGTCCAGCAGCAAGCTTTCCGCCAACCGGCATCTCATCAAATTTAATACCGGATCAACCACATACCCCATATCGATTCCCAACCGTATGAGTTGTTTCATGCGGGAAGAAATGGTTGTTTTAAATGGTAAATCGACAAGTAGGGAAGTATAGGTCTCATTGAGTTCGCCGCAAGTCAGTGCACACCAGGTATGGACTGAAGGTGACTTGTCTGTAAATTGAAAATGTTCTTCATGGCCGGGATACAACAAACATACCTCATTCTCATGTAACCCTTGTTGCGTACCATCAATGGAAATGGTAACACTTCCTTCATGTAGAAGCACCAACTGGTAATCTTGCTGGATGCGTGGACCCCACTGACCATCTGGCATGTATCGTGCTTCACCAAAGAACACGTGCTGCAGCGGTAGCGATGGAACAGGTTCGGATATCATCAATAACTTTGATCCAATACGTTTTTGACAGATTAATGAATGGGAATCATGTTTACAGTATCATTGTTTTCAATGGTATTGTGTATAAATAAATTACTGCTCATATTTTTATTTTATACAAGCGTTAATTTCTATATATTTCAAATCTTTTGCTTGGAGGTATGATTGTAATTATGGCAAGCACCCTGAAGTCTATACAAGGAAACAACAAAGATTTGTTAACCATGTCAGAAGACCAAGTGGCTCAATATTTTGAATATGGGTTTACGATTCTTGAAAACGCCCTCAACACTGTTGAGATTGAAGCGTTGCGTGAAGATGCATTGAAGCTTTGCCGTTGGGAGTATGGGCCAATAAACAATGATACCCCACCACTTTCAGAAGAAAGTGATGCCGATTTGCTGGCACGACATTTGTGTATTCATTTCCCCCACAAGCTCTCCAGCTTGATGTATGAAACATTACTCCATGATGCAATTCGGAATGCCCTGCAACATGTTATTGGAGCAAATGTAAAATGTATGCAGTCAATGTTGTTCATCAAAGCATCGAGTATGCCTGGGCAAGCCTGGCATCAGGATGAAATATATATTCCGACACGCGACCGTTCACTGACTGGCGCCTGGATTGCGTTGGATGATGCCCGGATCGACAATGGCTGTTTGTGGGTGATCCCCGGATCGCACAAGCATGGGATATTGTGGCCACAGAAGCAACAACAGGATGTACGATTTGATTGTGCCGCTGAGAGCTATGGTTTCCCCTACACAGACAAAGACGAGATTCCAGTCGAGGTCGATGCTGGTAGTGTACTTATTTTTAATGGGTATCTGCTGCATCGCTCGCTTCCGAACACCCGTAAGGAAGGATACCGCAGGGTGCTTGTCAACCACTACATGAGTGCAGAATCGTTGTTGCCCTGGTTTCCTTCAGGTGAAGACACACCGATGGCCCAACTTGATGTTCGCGACATTGTCATGGTTTGCGGAAGCGACCCCTATGCATGGAAAGGTACTGAAGACATTTTCAAGGCACATTTGCGTCCCCATGGTAAAGGGGGTTGTGTAGAGAAAGCCGATGAAGACAGTACTTGATGCCGTTGTCTGCACCTCATAATGATTTCTCGTCAATTTGTAACAATTCTATCTTGTGAATACCAAACCAGGGCCTGCCTCCAGTGTGGCCCCCCGGCGTGGTGTTTTTCACGGTAAGTCTGTTCATGCCCTCAATGAATGCGTTGGGGGGGATGGTGAATTTGCCATTTGTTAAACGGTCTTCCGCGAAGGGCATGTTGCCTCCAAAGACGGTTGTATCGTTCACCAAAATCTCACCGGAGATACTGCCACCAGGAGGTGCCGGACAAATCATACCGACCATTTCGGCATCTATATCAACCTGGGGCAAGGTTTCTAATGTAAAGAACATAGCCATCTGGTTATGGGTTGCCGTTGAAGAATAGACGTAGTTCCCGTTGTCGGTCAGATGGATGCGTCCCGGAAAAGCACTCAAGCCATACCCGTGCAACATCGCACCACCACCTTGAAAGTCGTTGCCCATAAACACGGCACTTTCTATTTCCAGATTGAATTTTGGAAGATCAAGGATGTCAGCCGGTCCGATCAGCATCATCAGCGTAGCTGTGGCACTGCCCGCAAGTGATGCCAGAAAGGCATTGGAAGCATTGGCATGTGAAGATGAATACGAGGTTGCTTCGGTTTCTTCACGGAGCACATCTCCGATTTTTATTGCCTTGTCATATGCTACCCGAGCAGCTTTGAGATCATTATTTCGATATGCAAAATAAGCTTGAACCAGCGCATCATAAAACAATATGGTCTGCTCACCATAGGTGAACATATGTTCGTCTTCTTCAATTCGGGCTCGAATGCGACTGGGCATATTTCCTTGGGCAAGCACATTGTCAATGATGTTGCGGCATTGTTTCGCTGCGTTTAAAATTTCTACCATGCTGGGTCCATGACCGGGATCATTATGGTTTGGCGCATATTGAAGAGTCGGGTAGGGGAAAAGCTCCTCATCTCCCCGTGACAACCGACTGGCCAACCCATATTTTAAGTCAGTGCAATTGGCCAGCATAATTTCCAGGTTGTTATAAAATTCATGCATATCTCCGGCAGAATCACCATAGCGATTGGAAAAGTAATCCTGCCAGAGTGCCGGGCAGTCCGTATTATGACACCATATCTGGCGTGCCATTTGATAATTGGTTAAAGCTTTGTTACCCCAATGTTTTGTTGTCACATGCATGTAGTGAAAATATCGGGCATTTTTGGTTTTGTAATACCATGGAATGTCATTTTGCATGGTAGTTTTAAAGACAATTGGCAGGTTCTTGTACCCGGATACATTGTAATATTCACCGATACATATACTGCCACGATACATACGGTCCGGATCATCTGCCCAGCCATATAAATGTTGCATATAGTTGCTGTTTGTCGGTGAATTGGGATCGTCAATCGTATGTGCATAACTGCGTACAATCGGAAAGTAGGTCGCGATACAGGTTTCGTAATCAAAATCTTCCGGTAATGGACGTGTTGGTGGATCGAGTACATCTAAATAGACCAAAAACAACAAAGTGATAGGGCGTTTGATTAAACCTGCTTGCTGTGCCGCTTTGACAGCCTTGTCAAATGCATGCACGAACAGGATGTTACGATCAGTCGGTGAACCCAGCGCCTGACAGGCATCACAATGGCACCACTTACCGTCATCGACAGTCCAGCAGTTTACAAATTCTGCATTTTGTCCTGCACCATCTATGAGTTCCTGTACTGCATTCTTCATCAACTCTGCTGTGGCATGTGGGTTTGATGTGCAGTAGTTATAGTCCGTATTGCCGAGTGAGGTCACACGTTCTCCCTCTGGGTTCATGGCATACCACTCTGGGTGTGCTTCACGATATGACAGCACTCCATTACCGTCAGCATCACCCATAAAGTCAGGGCTGACAGGGTAAGGGTCTGGCGGCAAGTCTTTTTCAGTGGGAAATTGGGCATGGGCATACGGATAAGGCGCATTGGGTTGAAGATAACTAAAACCGATGGTATGTTCACCCCAGACCAGTTTTATGCCCAATTTGCGCAGGTAGGGGTGGTTGCTTTGTTCAACGCACCAGTAATTCATACGGTTGCGTGCCATCCACATGATGAACTCTTCATTGCCCCTGTTTTCCCATGCGTGAAATCCGCGAAGCGCAAAATCCGGGATTTCCTTGATACTCATGTCGGAGATATTTTCAAACTTTAATGCAGGTATTTCTTCATGCAATTCACCGGGAGCAAACCAGCGACAGCCCAGACGGTGTAAAAAGTCATAGACTCCGTAAAGTGTACCTACCCTGCTACCACCGTAGATGGAAATGATTCTGCGGTTACTCCTTATATCTGATTTGATTCGGTACCCTTCAGTCCCCAAGTCTGCCAAAGATTCGGGCGAAGCATCCGATTGAAATATCTCACCGTATAAGTCCAAGTCTGTATCGGGGTAGCCAACATAGATCAAATTCATGTCAGGAATTGGGTCTTGCGGGGTAATTACCGAAAAGTTATCATCTTCGCCAGTCATTTTGCGAAGGTAATGTTGTAATTCCATTGCCGCAAAACATTGTGTGCATGCTGTGACGTCTTCACCGAAAGGATCATTCCAGTTCACCTCGGCTTCCGCGTATGCAGCAACTTCGATTGAAGGAAATGGGCCGGAATCTATTATAATGGCAGTATGATTTGATTTGAGTGTCCTGTTGGTCTCGAATTCTTTGACATCATTTGCTTGTGCTTTCACCTTGTGACCTGCAAGCGTACCGGTAGCGATGCCCAGTACGGTCCGACCCAAAAAAGTTCGTCTGCTAACCATTTTCATAGTATTTCCTTTCGAGATAGGTCAATTTTTAATCATATTCAACAATGCTTGCAGTGTGCTGTGGAAATATTGAGGTGTATTTATAAGAAAAGATGATAGCATCCCAATATTTTCAATGCAAAAAGTTATATTAATGATTTATTTTTTCTTGTTATGATGAAACAAGCAAATAAGCACTTGTGAGAAAAGACATAGAGTTCTATTATGCTGCCTGGTAAACAGGAAAAACATTCCTCAATACGTGCTCAATGTGTTATATTTTTGTAATAACCTGAGTGCTTTTTAATTTGAACTGAGAGTAGCGCCTATTATGAGTAACTTTGAAGAAGATTTCGTGAATCCACCCAATACCTATCGTTCCATGCCATTATGGGTCTGGAATGGTGATATGTCGGAGGGACGAATAACAGAGATGCTGGAGCAATATGTCCGACAAGGTATGGGGGGTGTTTTTGTACATCCACGTCCAGGTCTAATCACAGAATATCTGTCGGAGCGTTGGTTTGAATTATGGGGATATGCCTTATCGGAATGTAAGCGACTGGGCTTAAAGTGCAATGTGTATGATGAAAACAGTTATCCATCAGGTTTTGCCGGGGGCCATGTATCAGCACAGTTACCGCATGGCACAGGGCAACACATTTATGCTTCATTTTACAAACATTCTCCAGTTCGTTACCAGGGAGAACTCATAGCGTGTTATCGGCTTGAAAAAGGGCAGGCATTTCGGTTGGAGCCGCATGCGGACCTGAACCGGATCATGGATGAAGCAGATGCCGTGAATCAAAGTACCCATATGGAAAACAGACACCAAATCCCGGATATAGAATCAGGCATAGCATTTGAGACACGAATATTAGTACTTGAGAGACGACGGCATTCTGGAACTCCTTGGACTGCTTGGTTACCATATGTTGATCTTACACGACTGGATGTAGCACGCGAATTTCTTGCAACTACACATGAACGGTATTTTCAATATTTTGGGGATGATTTTGGAGAAACCATACAGGCCTTTTTTATTGATGAACCACACCTGGGGCTAGCTGAACATACCGGTGATATCAGTTGTCTTCCTTTTTCCAGGCATATCTTACGTGCTTTTCGTAAAGACCATGGATATGAACTGACTGAACATCTCGCAGACCTTTTTGTTGAGCAAAAAGAATCTACCATCACCCGGTTTGATTATTACTACACTATCCAACAACTCTGGAGCAAAAATTTTCTTAAGGTTGTTCATGACTGGTGTGAGCAGCATAAAGTTCATTTTACTGGACACTTTCTGGAACATGACTGGCCCTATCCCCACACAAATCCAAATTGCATGGAAGCCAATCGCTGGCTTCATATGCCCGGTATAGATTTGTTGGCTTGCCAGTTTAATTATCAACAACCCGAGGCCAACCATCTGTTGTTATTGACTGTCCGAGAATTGAACAGTCTGGCCAATCAACTGGAACGCAAACGTCGGTTTTGTGAAGCGCACGGCGTTGCAGGCTACGATGTGCCATTTTATAAACTGAAACAGCTGTCAGACTGGCTAATTGTAAATGGCGTAAATTTTATAAATGAACACTTGAGTTTTCAGACCATACATGGTAACCGGAAATATGATCATCCCGTATCGTTCAGTGATCACAGTCCCTGGTGGCCATATTATCGTTATTTGAATGATCATGTGGCACGTATGTGTGCAGCCATGAGTCATGGTACACAACAAAACCGGCTCTTGCTTCTTCAACCCACTACAACAGGATGGACCAGGGCAAACCCAACACAACCTTTTGCCTACAGTTTTGTTGACGCACACCGTGTTAATACCCCCAATGTCCGACTTCGAATGTCTCAGGCTGGGCTCATTTCACAATTGGCGGCACACCAGATTGATTTCGATTTGGGAGATGAATTTTATTTGCGAGATTATGGGCGCGTGGTTGGAAAGAAGCTTCAAGTCGGTGCTTGTACATACCAGGCAGTTATCGTGCCGGAAATCATGGATAATTGGTGTGATTCTACACTGAAGATTGTTGAGAAGCTGCTGGAATCAGGGGGAGTCGTTATGTGTATTGGCACAGCTCCACACCTTGTTAATGGACGACCAGACCGGCGTCCGTCCAAACTTCATCGAAGGTTTCCAACTCGATGGTGGGTGTATGAATCTTTTAAAGATATGCTACTCGCGATCGATGAGCACTTTCCAGCCTATATCAGAAAAGTGTCTGGCGAGCATCTGCCACCACAAGTCGCTTTACAATCACGATTTTTTAAAGATGGAAGAATCCTGCATTTGCTAGTCAACACAGGACATGATCCAGTTGCTATGGAGGTAGTATTGGTGGGAAACAGTTTGTGTGCGTTGGACACATTCACCGGTTGCAAGAAGCCGGTATTGTACCGCAAGTCAGGCAAACAAATGACGGCAAAATTACTCTTGCAAGGAATAGGTCATGCGCTCTGGGAAGTTAACACAGACAACGTTGAAGATGAACCAGACCTGAACCCAACCGAAGAGATTTCTATAGACAAGTGTAAAGTATCTGTAAATGCACCCAATGTACTTGCCCTTGATTTTTGCGATCTAACAGTAGACAACAACAGCCACCATGGGTTACCGGTAACACATGCCAACAGACTTTGTTGGCAATTGCATGGGTTTGATGCTGATATATGGACAGGTGCTGTTCAATTTAAAAGCAATAATAAAAAACTGGTAATCGATGAGAAAAGCGGTTTTACGGTGTCTTACAGTTTCGAAATTGCTCCAAATGCTTTTGTTGAGCTGAAGAAAACTGGCAATCTTAAATTGGCCATAGAAAATCCGCATTTGTACCAGATACGGATAAACCGGACTCCGGTTGATATTCAGGCAGGTGAGAAGTGGTTGGATGAAACGATTCGTGCGATTCCGATTTCAGAGGTTATCCGCCCGGGAACCAACATCATAACCCTGGAAGCGGCACCATTTAACATACACCATGAAATTGAACGTGTTTATATTATTGGTGATTTTTGCCTGATTCCCAGTTCACCAGGTTTCAGGATTACACAATCCAAGTCGGTTTATATAGGTGACTGGACAATTCAAGGGTATCCAATGTATTCCGGTAGTATGACTTATATTGCTTCATTCGAGTTAAAAGAAGCATGCAAGGGATTACGTATTCAGATTCCAAAGTGGATTGGCGCAGTTTCGTTGGTAACACTTGATGAATATCCTCCAGGCTACATAGCTTTTCCTCCCTATACTTTTGAAACATGCCAGGAATTGGGTGAAGGCAGGCATAAACTGGAAATTGAAGTTGTTGGTACGCCTAAAAACTTGCTTGGTCCGCACCATGCCCCTGGTGTAGTTCCAGGACCTGGTGCCTGGAACATTGCACCCAAGACACCACCTGATGGTAATGAGTATGAACGATTGCCCCAGGGACTGCTTGGCCCAATCAAGGTATATCCATTAAAGTAAAAATGCCTGGAGACTGTTAATGCAAAATGAGTGCAAAAAAATTGCTGTCATAATGGCCGGTGGTTCCGGGGAGCGTTTCTGGCCCTTGTCACGTCAGAATCATCCGAAGCAGTTGCTCGCTTTAGGGCATACAAATCAAACTATGTTGCAGGAAGCAGTTGATCGAGTACGCCATGTGATTGCGAATGAAGATATTTATGTGCAGACCATGCCGCATTTACTTGATGCAATTCGCAACGCAGAATTGGGAATTCCTGTTGAAAACATTATTGCGGAACCATGTAAGCGGAATACAGCAGGTTGTCTGTCGTATGCTGCCGCGCATATGCTGGCGAAATATGACAGTAGTGGCGATGACCTGGTCTTATCCATTCTGACAGCCGATCACGTTATTGGCGACACAGGTCACTTTTTGCGTACAGTAGAGCAAGCATTGGACACCGCGACATTCGGTTCGGCGCTTGTAACCATTGGTGTACCTCCAACATATCCATCTACTGGTTTCGGGTATATTCAAACTGGATTGCCAGATGAAACAGGTAGTGTTGACAAAGATAGACCGGAGGTATATTCTGTGAAAGCATTCAAGGAAAAACCTGAGCTTTCAGTTGCTGAATCATACCTGGAAGCAGGAAATTATTATTGGAACAGTGGAATGTTCTTCTGGCGTCTGGACACGTTTGTTAATGAATTTAATACGGCGGACAAACCATTTGCCGATGCCATATATTCTATGAAACTGGCAATGCAAGTTGGTGACCATGAAAAAGTAGAAGCAGTTTTTAATTCACTCCAAAGTATATCAATTGACTACGCATTAATGGAGAAAGCAAAAAATGTGGCCATGGTGCGCGCAACATTTCCTTGGGATGATGTCGGTTCCTGGTCTGCACTGGACCGTACCCGCCAGCCTGATGGTCTGGGGAATGTTGCTGTTGGAGATTCCGTAGTAATCGATACTAACAATTCGATTATTTATAACAATACCCAAAACATGACGGTGGGTGTGGTTGGAATGGAAAACGTAGTTCTGGTAGTCACGGATGATGCCATATTATTGGTATCAAAAGATCGCACTGAAGATGTCAAACAAATCGTAGAAAGTTTGAAAAAGCGCAACGCCCCACAGGTGTAATCCGGTAATAAGAAATTTCTATTTAGTTTGAAACATTAAAATTTCCATGTTCTGACTATTTAACTAACCTGCCATTGAACCGTACTTCCAAACCTTCATGTGTGTTATTATGTTTGAATTGAAGACGAACTCCCTTGGGTGCCTTGGCCGTAATGTTAAGCGTGGTATCATCTTTTTGCCAGGCAACTTCAACTGGTCCACATACACTTGCGCTTACACCTTTCGCCCAAGTCAGCCGACTGACTCTGGGGCTGATGTTATAGGCTGTACCTGCGGGCCGAATTGCTTTTATACCCAGCAGAATACGGTTCAGAAAGTAGATTGGTGCTGATGACCAGGCGTGACAATGACTTCGTGTCGGAAAGCCGGGAGGCGCTCCTGTTCCACCTGGAAATACTTCCCAAACAGTAGAAGCGCCTTCTTGCAACATGGGTAAATAATTCTCGTAAATCGAATCGAGAATTGTCTCGTCTAATCCCATCTTTTCGAGTGTCTCGTATAAATATAAAATTGCAAATGGAGAACCAACACGAATTACTTCCGAGGCAGGTTCCCGGAGGTTTTTCAAAGCTGCTTCTTTGTGTTCATTGGGGACAATGTCGTATAGCAGAGAAAGAAAACTGGTATGCTGACAAACCTGCGGGCTAACAGAACCGTCCTCATGTATACTGTCGGGGTATGCGCCGCGCTCAACCAACCAGAAAGCGTTTATTGATTGAACCAGTCGACTACGATAATCACGAAGCCATTTAGAAGTATGTGTATCATTCAGCACTTTAGCGCAGGCGAGCGCCGCGTTTAAAGCTCCTACGAGGAACATACTGTTGTGTATTACGGTTGGGTGCTGATCGTCGATTCCAATCCAGTCAAACATATTCCAGAATTTGCCACTGAAAAGGCCATGTTCATCCAGCATGGACTCTGCACCTGCCAGATTTTTTTTGACATCATCCCAACAGCGTGACAAATAATCGACATCACCGGTATAAAAGTAATAATCCCAAACCATGATACCCCACAGGAAACTCCACGCCGGTAGTAGACAATCCCACGTCGTTGGAACTTGGCAACCCACGATTGGGTAGCGCTCCAAGGACTGGCCGGCAATGTTAATACAACGTCGGGTTATATCAGTTACGCCAAAGGCGGTATAGTTAAACAGCGCTTCATTCCGTGCGTCACCTACCCACAAGGTTTGTTCGTAAAGAGGACAATCAGTAAAGCTGTCCTCCATGCACAGGCGTAATGTGCGTGCTGATATTTCCCAGATGCGATCCAAGTCGCTATTGCTGCAATTGAAGCTTCCCGTATTGGGTACTGGATAGGTGGATTCAATGACCTCGACTTTTCGAATGAGTACAGGTGTACTTTGGTTCCGAATTGTGATGAAAATATAGCGTCCTGACCGGCGCTTGAGTGAAGTGAAAGCATTTATTCCCTGACGGCAGATGTAGCGCAGTCCATTTCGGTTTGAATAGGTGTGCTGGATGACTCCTTCTGGCGTAATGTGCTCTACCTCAAAAAAATCAATAACTGTCTCCGCTTCTGCTATAAGTTCAAAACGCAGGTACCCGCAGCGTTGTACACCGAAATCATAGACGATCTCAACATCCCCATCGGGGTGTGGTTTGAACGTTGTAAACTCACAGTTGTCGTACATTAATGCAACTGGTGCATCAATATTCGCGTTTGCATCAGCGATTATCTGGCGTTCCAGAAATTGCCAGTGCGGGTCCTCCATGGGAGCAACTGCGGTACTCAATGTATGAGCCGAACCAGCCAGGATGTTTTTGAAGTCTTCTATTGTTTTGATATTTTCATGTAGTTGTTTCATAACACGTAAACCTTCGTCCCGAATCTGTTCTCGCTCTGAAACAGAATGCGTGAAGAAGGTCAGATCATCGCCGATGTAGCGTCCCTCTTCCAAAGGCACAACACACCAGGGGGTGTGGTGCTCTGGTTTTATTGGATTCTCAAGGTAGATTTGCTTGCCTGTGGCTTCTGCTGCTGACTTGGCAACGGCTTGAATAAATCGGATGCCTTTGTCCTTTATGTGTCCCATAAAAAAGTTTGTGGGATGTGCCAATAGCAGATTTTGGCCTTTGTGTAGCGCATACCCTGTGTTGGTGGAGGATTTGCCGTTTACCGTGATTGTAAAATCATTGGATTCTATACGAATTCGGGAGTTCATGGAACTGGTCAGAATAGTTGCAAAAAAACAAGCTGCACCCACATTGTGGTTGGCAGCAATCAGGCCTGGATGCAAGATTCGTTGAACAGGAAACGTAAAACTGCACCAGTTTTTATTAACAACATTTGCCTGCAGAAATCGTTCGATATGGACGGGCTGTCGGGTTAATAAAGCACAGTCACGGGGGTTTAAGCCACTCCAGGGTCCTTCATGAACAGGAAACAATTCTACTGCCTTGGTGTAGCGTATAGTATTTTCCATACGTGCATCGTAATGTTCCGATGGCTCCATTTGTATACTGATACCTGGTGTATTACTCAGCCAATTTTTGGCATCGGCTACATCCCAAGTACTGTCAGAGACAATAGAGAAAGATTGTCCGCGTTCCGGCGATACTTCGAGGTGTACCAACAACCCAGCTTGTTGTGGTACTTGATGAAAATTGCCATCTCCGAAAAATCGTGCGACAACTTCTATGTTGTTAACACCAGCTTGAATATAGGTACTGACATCCAGTACATCGTATTGGAAATGTTCTGGCCAACTACGACAGGGACCATCATTTACCCATCGTCCATTGATATACAGACGATACTGGCTGTCTGCGGTGATGGCCATTCGCGCTTTGGCCTGGGTTGCAATTGTAAAGCTGCGTCGTGCAATGATGGTCTGGTTGTAATCTGTGTATTTACGTTGTTTTCGCCAAATCCAATAACCATGTACATCCATATTTATTTCCCCTTTATATATATTCAGTATACATTGGATTATACCAGTATATCTGCTGTTGTTTCAGCCAGAATTGGCTTTCTGTTTCTGGAAGCGACTTTCGGTATTCCTTGATTACAGATTGTTTTTGCGCAGTGAAACTATGCCTTCAAAGCACCGCTGGTTATTCCCTTCATAAACAAGCGCGTGCAAAACAAAAACAATACACCCAAAGGAATTGCAGAAATGGTATACCCCGCGAACATAAGCCCGTATTGACCACCAACCCGTGTTGTATAACGTAGCATTCCTACTGTTAACACCATCACTTCTTCACTTGAAGTAGTGACTAATGGCCATAAGAAATTATTCCATACACCTAGAGCGCTCACAATAGCGACAACCCCGATAATCGGCTTGGCCAATGGGACACCAACATGCCAGAGTTGACGGATTAGACCGGCACCGTCAACCTGGGCTGCCTCGAACAAACCATTGTCCAGTTCACTGAAAAAACCTCTCAGGAGGTAGGTACCCAATACTTGTCCCCCTGCAATGTAGGGTAAGATCATGACCGCATAGGTGTCTAATAAACCTAACTGGTCAACCCAGACAAAAGACGGAATCAGCATAAGAACCCCCGGTATCATCATCATGAGAATCATGCCGTAAAACAAAATTTCCCGACCTGGGAATTGATAACGGGCAAATAGGAAACCACAAATGGTCGATGATACAACTATACCTACTATGCTTATAGCAGTTACGAAAATACTGTTCCAGATATATTGATACATGTCACCGATGGCATGTACATAATTGGCGGTGTGTGGTGGCCATGCCGGTATCCAGAAGGTATGGTAGAACTGATAGGTGTCTTTAAATGAAGTCATCAACATGAAAAGGAACGGAAAAAACATTAAAAATAAAATTGTTCCCAAGAGAAAACGCCAGGTTACCGCGGATACTTTGTGATAAGTATGATATTCTCTGACTGCTTGTTCTTTGTATTGCATCATTAATTACCTCGCTGCCGGGTCGTAATTGTCGGTTTTCATTACCTTATTCATTGTCAAGGTAAACACCAACAGGAATACCATTAAAACAAGTCCGATGGCACAGGCATAGCCCATTCGCTGGTGTGTGAAGCCATTGAGGTACATGTATAGTCCCGGCACCATGGTTTCATAACCGGGGCCCCCGTTTAGCGTCAGAATATAAATCAACTCAAAACCGTTGACCACCATAATAGCAGTGAAAACAAGTAAAAGCTTGACTTGCTGCAATATTAACGGAATATGAATTCTTATAATGCGTGACAGAGGGCCGAGGCCATCCAGTTCTGCTGCCTCCAACACACTGGGCGGGATATTGGCCAGGCCAGCATAATAAATCAGAATGTGAAAGCCATGTGCAAAAGGGAATCCTACAAAAGCTACCGCCCACAAAGCGGTGTCCGGATGACTCAGCCAGCCATAAACCCAATCGTGTAAGCCAAAAGTATAGAGCAGTTCAGTGAGTATGCCTGCGTCAGAGTATATGTAACGCCATAGCATAAAAATTACCACACCGGGTACTATCATGGGTAAAACCACCATGACACGACAAAAATAACTCCAGCGCTCTGATTTTAAATGAAAGATCATTTCTGCAATGATGAATGGAATGGTGAGACTGGTAACAAACATGAACAAACCAAGTTTGGTGAGGTTGCCCATACTCTTGAAGAAAACCGGGTCTGAAAACAGTTCTTTAAAATTGCCTAATCCTATCCAGGTACTTTCGCGGCCCACATCCCAATCTGTAAATGCATGATAGAGTGCTGAAAATGCCGGTATGTAATTGAAGACAACCAGTAATCCAATGGGAACGAGTAACAATCCGTATATCAGTGATAACGGAGGTTGCAATACGGAACGTCCTCTGGGTGGAGCAGTTATTTTCAATGCTTTTTTATCTAACAGGATCGAGCTCACGAAGCAGTATATCCTTTCTTTCTTCCCACGCCACATCCATTTCGCTGAAATCCCATCCACGCTCAAGATGGCTTTCTACCCATCGTTCAAAATTGCCTTCAATGGCAATCAGATACTCATCCAGAGTCATACCACCTTCGAGATAGAAATCCAGCATCCTGCGCCAGTACGTTTTATATTCACCATCAAAGGATTCCAGCCATTTAATTGCACAATAACGTCTTTCGAAGATTTCATTAAAAGGTTCAAGCCGGTCATCTATTTCTGCGCCTTTAATATTGGGAATGTAGACCAGAGACTCAGACGCCAAGCGCTCTATGTTTTGTGGAGCAGACAACCACATTAGAAAATCGACACACGCTTCCAGATTCTCTTTGATCAACGCACTGTTGGTTATGTGCAGTTGAATCGCAGCCCCACCAATTACGGTTGCTTCCGTGCCAGAAGCATATTTCGTTGTCTCTTGGGTCAGTTTTGGAATGTACATGATGCCCCATTCAAAATTGACATAGGGGTCAGTTGCCATCCGACGTATAAACCAGGAACCACTCCAATACATGGCAAGCCGCTGGGTAAGAAACATCCTGATGGGATCGCTGTTTTTCAATTCGCGTGCCCAATATTGGCGCCATTCGAAAAGCATCTCATTCATTAAACGCCAACGGGGGTCCCGTGAAGTGAAGAAACCTTTGCTGAAAAGAAAACCAGCTTCACGCGGTTCAAGATAATGCCCCAGGTATTCTTGTGCTTCCGGACTGGATTCAATCAGGTCCATATGCGGCAATATGTCGTGGTACAGCATCTCGAACAATATGTCTTTACCCCAGTCCGAAGCCAGGTTTAAATCAGCAGTGAAGGGTGTTATATTGGATTCCTGCTGGATGGTCTGGAAGACTTCAAGCATTTCTGCCCAGGTTTCAGGCAATTTCATGATGCCCATGCTGTTGAGAAGGGTTTTGTTGTAAAACAAACCTGTTTCAACAATGTCTATTGGAACGCAGTACAATTTACCGTCAGGAGCGCGCTTTGCGTTCACCAATGCCTGATTTGTAAATGAATCTATCCATCGCTCATTTCCGGGAATGTAAGGATTGGGTTGTTCCAGATAGTCATCAAGTGGTACATACCAACCCTTGTCTACATCCATCCATGTAACTTCTGCATTTTGAGTAATAATTTCCGGGGCAACACCGCCAATAAGCTGGGTTTTGAGCCACTCACCCTCACTGGTTCCCGGATTGACGGTTTGTTGGTAGCGGATTCGCATGCCCGGGTTCAAAGCTTCCCATTCACGGGCAACATCGTCGGCTATATTGTTTGGTTCACCAATGCCCATCGGTATGGTACCAGGTGTATACAAATTCAGGTCTACACGAATCAGATTCCTTGATGTGCGTCCTCCTGAAGATTGTTCGCCCTCATTGGAACATGCAGAAAGGATAAAGAGAAGTGCTAACGATATTGCAATTCGGAATAGCATGTTGGCATGTGTATGGTTGGCCGGGTGATACAAATTTTTCTCCGGTCGTAAAATGACATTAAAAAAATACGGATTTATTAAAAAGTATCGCATAAATAGTTCTTTTCATATCTTGCTGGATGCGAACAAGTCCCGATGAATAACTTGGCTGGTGGGTGCTCATGGTTACACAACCATATGATCACGAATTTCACATTAAAACTCAAGTTTTTCTGGAAATATACGGATAAGTAGCTGATTTGAGCTGTTTATTGAATCGTTTATGAATAGATTTAATATTTTCTGATCAATTCATATTTTTGGCTTGGAGCAACTTGGAGTAAGTTTTTACTGAAAGTATAAAAAAAAGACGGGCTGTTTAAGCTACAGCCCGTCCACCGGTGCTTTATCAACACCAGAAAATGATGTGTTTAATCTTCGAGTTTCTTACATTCCAGAAACGCGACCGTTTTTATCGGTACGCAAGACAAGGATATCGTTGTGGCGCTGCCCATCATCTTCGCTGATCAATCTCCTGCTACCAACAACCAGGTAGCCCTCAGGCGAAATTTCCAAAACATCATAACCGATGTCAATATATTCATCACCATAGGTGCGTTTCCATATTTGATTGCCATGTTGATCAAGCTTTAGAAGTAATATATTTTCTCTGCTGTCAGGTGGAACTTCTGCACCTGTTAGAATAAAACCACCGTCGCTGGTTGGCTTTATCCGTTCTACAGTGTCACGACCGGCACTGCCATAATATTCGCTCCATGTCCAGTCTAGATTTTCGTCAAAGCGCATTACAAACATGGTGGTATTTACATTCATCACATCTGCTTGACCAGCCAAAACAATACCACCATCGGGAATGCTTCGTGCATCTTTTAATGCATATACTTCAGGCAATAAAAGTGTAGTGCCGGTAATAAAGTCCCCATCCAAACTGACTACCATAATGTCCAGAGTGCTGGAAAAATCAAATTTATCATCTATGTTAATAGCCCACCAAGCGATATAGCAGTTGTTGTCAGCACCTGTAAATGCCCTGGCCAATTGGGCGCCTTCAGCAACGACAAAGCGCCATTCTTCTTCACCTATAGCATCTGTTTTCAGCATCACCACTTGTGATGTCGCCAGATAATCCAACTGTAAACCAATCAGAAAACCCCCATCAGAAGTTTCTTCTACACTGAGTACCTGGTCCATACCACCACTATCAAAAACCTGGATCCACTCTTCTTCACCATCATCGTCTATTTTGAACAGGAATCCATCTTTATCCGGATCAAATTGATTTCCAAATTGTCCTGCGATGATGTATCCACCACCTGAAACAGTTTGTATGTCCAATGCAGTATCTTCACGTTCATCACCGAATGTCTTGGTCCATACTACATTTCCAGTATCATCGATTCGGATTACTGCAACATCGTCATCCAGTTCATGGCTGCTTTCGAGGTGTCCAGCCAGCACAAAACCTCCGTCATGTGCTTTTGTAACGGAAAACGCTACCTCATCACCACCATCGTCACCAATATAGCGAAACCAGGTGTTTACCTTTGAAGGTGGACATCCCACCAGTAAAACCGGCAATATTAAGGTCAAAATCAAGAAATATTTAAGTAAACGCATAACATACCCTTTCAGCGTACTATTTTAAGGTAATTATAAATAACTATACTGTTGAAATTACCATCTAGTAGGATACAATCCCTGAAGCGCGATGCAAAAATTTAAAGCTAAATAAGGTGGTACGGTTGGAATCGTTGGAGTCTGGGAAACGTAGTGGATTAGTTGTTCTTCTTCCTCTTCAGGAACGGGGATGTTTACTGGTGATAAATCAGCCACATTCTGTCCACCTACAGTACCTAAGTTAATAAACTCTCCTGGTGTACTACCAAACCCTATCGGCATGCGGCCTCGTAAATCAGGTAACCCAAAGGTAGACACACCATTGCCCCCATAGGTAGTTCCTATTATTGAATATAATGCTACATTCTGATTGATTGGCAACAACTGTCCATTGCAAAATGCCCAACCACTTGGAGCAAAATTGCCTGCAAAAATCATTATTTCTCCGATAAAAGGTTCATATGCCATCTTGATGTTCTCCGTTATAAATTAACCGTTAATGTTTTGTGAAACTGATGTAATACTATTCTGTGATTTGGTTGAAAATAAATTGGTAATGCCGGATTTTTGGATTCTTGGTTATAATGCTCACACCAAATGCAGTAAATTCACCCAGTTCAGGATGTGTCACAGTGAACATTCCTTGATCGAAGGGCCTGTCAGACTGCATTTCAAATGTGATTGAATAACTATCAATTGTTGGTGCATTTGATTGTGTACGAGTATCAGCATCATCGACATGTGCCAGGCTCATTTCAAGCATCTCACCCGATTCATTGGTCAGTGTGAAATTTTCGCCAAGATACTTTTCAAAAATCGACTTATTCAGGTCCATTAAGTGCCAAATCCTCCGCATGGTTTTGTGCCCGGCAGCAAAACTGCCAAACTGAATAGCTTGTAATGATGCGAATGCGCCACAGGTAATCAAAAAGTCACGTCGCTTCATACATACCTCCACTTCCTTTCATAGAATTTCATAAAACTCCCCGGAAAAATTGTAAATCGGTCATACATCGCAGAATTGCAGTATATTTCTAGAATTATTTTTCCCTCTAAGAGAGATTACCATGAAAGTTATCTCTCGTCAAGTTTATTCAGGATATATTTTTTACTATTAAAATTATTAAAATTAGTTTCTGGGAATTTATCCATTGCGTATTCATTGCGTTATCCCGATCTACCTAAAAAATCAGTTTGCAAGTCCTTATTCAGAGGATAAATTCAAATAAGTCCCTTTTTGTATTGAATTTACAATATTTTAATAATTGAATTTCAAGGTAATTGTTTACTAATAAAAAAATCATAGTTAGTTTATATGCCACTCATTGTATGCAAACGGAACAGGTTTAAGATTGTGCCCATTGGTAAGGTTGTGAGATGAAATTAAGAAATTACTTGGCATATAAACAACAAGGAGCTTGATGAAAGTGAAGAGAAAAGGTTTTACATTGATAGAATTGCTGGTGGTTATTGCAATCATTGGCATACTTGCAGCTATTCTGTTGCCTGCATTGGCGAGAGCAAGGGAAGCTGCCAGGCGTGCATCCTGCGCCAACAACCTCAAGCAGTGGGGACTGATTGTAAAAATGTTTGCCAATGAAAGTAAAGGTATGTATCCGAATGCAACAGAATATCTTTACTCCTGGCGTGATTTTTCCTGGGGGTACACCTCTGGTGTTTCATCTGCTCAGTTGTATCCTGATTATTGGAATGATCCGAATATAGCAGTCTGTCCTTCAGACAGTGGGGGATACGCCGAATGGTTGTTTTCAGATGGATGGAAGGAAGAGCTGGAGTTTACGCAACAGCAAATTCAGATTCTTGGTGATCCGGATGGTTCCGGTCAAGCATGTCTTCATATGCTATTATCGAACCCAACATCCTATGTCTACATCCCTTATTCAACTCGTACCACCTCGCAGATGGTTGAAGCCATGTTACGCGCTGGTCGGGTAATTTCAAATTATGATTCACCAGTCAATGTTGAGCTTACAGAGCTTTTCCCACAAGGAGGACAATACGGAACGAATGCGTATGGATGTGAGATACCGATTTCACGTGTGCTTCGTGGGCGTGAAGCAGATATGCCCTTTAGTTCTTTGCCTGGTAACCAATGGGGTGCTGCCTTTCATACAACCAGTGATTATCCTTACACCAATGGTGCAAATTATCCATATGCAGGTCTTTGGTCGCAAGTGAGTAACTGGACCGATGATGACGGGGTAACACCGATTGATCAGGCCATGCAGGGAGTAGCCAGGCTAAAAGAAGGCGTTGAACGATTTTCTATAACTGATATCAACAATCCTGGTGCCGCCATGGCTGCCCAGAGTGAAATTCCAATCATGATGGATGCCTGGGGCAGTACCGATCGTTCCTCTTACATCCAGATATTCAATCATGTACCAGGTGGATGTAATATATTGTACTTGGATGGTCATGTCGAGTTTGTCCGGTTCCAGGAAAAGGCACCGGTATCTATCGGTGAGATTCAGGGCAATACAGCGCCTGTTTCAAATACTGCTGGCATATTCATGGGATATTACTTTGGTGGTTGGGGTTGATCCTATGTAATATGTGCTGAAATCTTGTGTATATACTTCATATAGCGCAGTCCAGTGTTTTTTAATTGGTCTGCGCTATTATAATAAAACACAATTTAAGCAAAGCCAAAA
>CAZIDP010000013.1:0-86494 GCA_964537975.1 uncultured Nitrospirales bacterium
CCCTTTAAATGCAGGACGTTAACGCACCAGCTATCTCAATTGCATTATCTGGGATTAATCCAGGTATTCGTCCAAAACAAAAGCCCCGGACACTGTTTTCAGCATACCGGGGCTTGTATATTTATATAAGGATTTTACGGGTTACCCAGATGGTTCCGTATCCATGTTGTCCGCGTTGGCTTTCTTTTTGCCTTTGGTAGACTTTTTATACCGGTTACCGGCACCTTCAGATAAAGCATCAGATTGAAGTCGACGTTTCAGGGCAACTGTATGCCAGAGGTAAACCACCGGGCTGGCAACAAATATCGAGGAGTATGTACCCACAACAACACCAATCAACAATGCCAAGGCAAAGTCATTGATGGCCTGACCACCGAAAAGGAACAGCATTAAAACAACAAACAGGGTGGTACTTGATGTCAGAATGGTACGACCCAAGGTCTGGTTCACGGCATCATTGAGTATATCAATAAACTTGATGCCTTTACCCCGCTTCAATCCCATGTCTTCTCGGATTCGGTCAAATACGACAATGCTGTCGTTCAGAGAGTACCCGATAATGGTTAATACGGCTGCAACGACATGCAATGAAATCTGACGGCCCAAGAGCGCAAAGATACCGACGGTAATAAGCACGTCGTGAATCAGTGCGACCACAGCACCAGCAGCAAACTTTAATTCGAAGCGTAAGGTCAGGTATATAACAATAAACACCAACGACCACCAGATAGACAGCACTGCATCCCACCGCAACTGCTTACCAACAGCCGGACCAATGGTCTGAACGGATTCAAAATCCACACCAGAAACCGAGCCGCTTTGGGTCAGGGCAGCCAACGCGTTTTCAATCCGGCTTGAAACGGTAGCAGAAATCAGTGCTGAATCCACTTCGCCACTTTGGACAGCTGACTCGTCATCAGTAACCCCGGCGACGTCTTCGTCCATAACTGTGCCATTCACAGAATTATCTTGCCCGGTCTCACCAACCCGGATGATGAAGTGGTTGAAGTCCCGGTCGCCGCCCGCACCTGCCTCTTGTACGATGGGTTCTACAAAACCAGCTTGCATCAATACATCCCGCACATCACCGACTTGAATACGCTCTTCATTGTCCAAGGTCGCCATAATATTGGTACCTTGGGTGAACTCGACACCAAACATGTCGGCTCCACGCATCCCAAAAGCGCCTACACCAATCGCTATTACAACTGCGCTGGCAGCAAGGGCGATGCGGCGCCAGTGCAGGAACGGAATATGGGTTTCCGGTTTGAAGAAGCTGCACATCTTCATCTCTTTAACAAAGCCCGTTGCCATCATAAAATCAAACAAAGCTTTGTTCACAACCAGAGCGGTGAACACACTGCAAATGACACCAATGGTAAGTGTTATCGCAAACCCTTCAATTGGACCGGTACCAAACTGAAAGAGAATAAAAGCCGCAATCAATGTTGTGACATTGGCATCAAGAATGGTAATCGAAGCGCGTTTAAAACCATTTTCTACCGAAGACAGCAGAGAATGACCCAACCGCAATTCTTCGCGAATACGCTCGAATATAAGCACATTCGCATCCACGGCCATACCGACCGTCAGAATAAGTCCGGCAATACCTGGCAAAGTCAAGGTCATATTAAAATAGGCCATGGCCCCGATAACCAGCGTAGCATTCACCAGCAATGAAAATACTGCCAGGACACCTGCAGACAGGTAGTAAATCACCATGAAGACGGCGACCAGTGCAATACCGGTTAATGCAGAGATAACACCACTGCGTACAGAGTCTGCGCCCAAACTGGCACCAACAATACCGGTATACTCTTCGCGCACCGGAACCGCCATAGAACCTGAGTTCAACGAAATAGCCAGATCGCGAGCTTCCAAGCTTTCAAAAGAACCTGTAATCCGACCACTTGCGCCAATCGCTTCACTGATTACAGGAGCGGAGAGCACAAAATTGTCCAGTACAATCGCCATGCGGCTTCCGGTATTGTTCTGCGTTGCCTGACGGAAGTTGGCCGCTTCTGTTGCCCGTAATTCAAACAATATCATCCAGAATGGTGGATTGTCTGGATTGGGAATGGTGGAAGCGGAACGCAACCCTTCACCACTTTGCAATGGTGTTTTATCTACAAGATAAAGGGTATAGGACTGATCTTGAAATGGCTTCGGGGGTTGGCTGAAGAAAATTATTTTGTCTTCAGGCAAGATACCCTGGGCTTCAGCCCGTTGAACCACATCGCGCACCCGGGCATAATTTTCGGTATCAACCGTAAAATCACCTCCCAACACGGGACGATTCACAAACGGCATAAACTCGTCAGGAAACGCTTGCCGAATTTTGGTGAAGGTCTGGGCTGTTTCATCCATTCCAGCTACGATGTGGAAATTAAGGACCGCGGTGGTAGTAATAAGCCGCTGGGCGCGTTCTATATCTTTTTCACCGGGCAACTGAATTTGAATCTGATTACTGCCGAGTGCCTGTATTACCGGTTCCCTGGCTTCAAATTCGTTAATACGACGCCGTATTTGTTGAAGCACCGTTTCCTGTAACTCTTCTTCAATATTACTATCGCTGTATCCATCGTCCCGATACTGTTGAAGTCGTTCGGCAGGCAAATCATTTATATCAAACCCAAGCACCATATGTATCCCGCCCTGGAGGTCCAGGCCAAGATTAATCACTTTGTCTCGGTCGAATTCAGCCCAGCGCCGGATGTCATAAAGCATCTGCCGAACAGCACCATGACGTAGTGCTGCACGTTCGTCATCTTGTTCTTCCCATACCCGCAAACGGTACTGTCGTGTGCCCTCTTTGGGCATGGTTTCTTCCTGTTCTTCTACAGACAGGGAAAGCCATTCAGTATCGTCCTCAAGTGTCATCCATCCCACGGTGGGGTAGATATTAAACAAAGCAATGAGAAGTATTGCCCAAATGGCAACAGTTCTATACGGATGCTTAATCATTTGGTTATCCGCTCCTTAAAAAACATAAATAGGTAAAACCCGTTGGTGGCGCAAAAAAACAACTGCCTCATGGTGAAAACAGTGTCAATGTCGAAAAATTACTAAATACAATGGAAACATTATTATCTGGGTTGGGCAAGCAAAGTACTTGAATACATATACTTGAAGATTTCCCCTGGTCTTAATCTTGTTTGGCGTTATCACTCTTGGGGGTTACCTGAGCAATTGCACTACGCACAAACTCGATCTTGGTATTATCATCAACCCGCAGCACAACGTGGGATTCATTTAAACCAACCAATGTACCGCAAATTCCCCCGGTAGTAACCACTTCATCGCCCTTGCTGAGAGATTCCAGCATCTCCCGACGCTGTCGCTCCCGTTTCTGCTGTGGGCGAATAATTAAAAAGTACATAATGGCAAAAAACATTACCAACATAAACAAGATTTGTGAAAAACCTTGCGAACCGGGTTGTGCACCTTCAGCTTGCGCATAAAGCATTTTGCCCATATCAATAAAATTTAAAAAATCCATGCCTAACTTTCCATTGTCATTGTTGGAGTGTCAGATGCGGTATATTTAGCGAGAAATGAATGTTTGAAGGACAGAAAATTGCCCTTCTGAATTGCTTCCCGCGCATCAGCCGCTAATTGTAACATAAAGAACAAGTTGTGTAAAGTGTTCAAGCGCAAGGCCAGAATCTCACCGGCACGATACAAATGACTGAGATAGGCACGCGTGTATGTTTTACAGACCGGACATTTACACTCCGCATCAATCGGATTAAAATCTCGGGCGTAGCACGCATTTTTTATATTGAGTTTGCCACTGGTCGAAAACAAGCTTCCATTTCTGGCATTACGCGTTGGCATCACACAATCGAACATGTCGATGCCCTGTTCAATTGCCATCAGGAAATCATCTGGTGGTCCAACACCCATCAGGTAACGTGGCTTGTCATGCGGTAGAAAGGGTACAGTCCATCGCACGGCTGCTTCCATTTCTGCTTTGCTTTCACCAACGCTGACACCCCCCACGGCGTACCCGGGAAAATCTATATCTACGGTGCCCTGCGCACTTTCTCTGCGCAAATTTTCATAGGTACTTCCCTGTACTATGCCGAACAGTACCTGTTGGGAAGCCTCATCACGCTCCTGCCACCGCCGTTTACAGCGTGCAGCCCAGTCCAGGGTCATACGCATGGAAGATTCCGCCGTCTTGCGGGTTGCCGGATACGACGTACACTCGTCAAAGCACATCATAATGTCCGCCCCGATACTTGTCTGAATATCGATAGCTTTTTCCGGGGTAAAAAAATGCCTCGATCCATCTAAATGGCTCTGGAAAGTTACCCCTTCCGGTGTCACTTTATTCAATCCATCAAGACTGAAAACCTGAAACCCGCCAGAATCAGTAAGAACCGGGCGGTCCCAATTCATGAAAGCATGGATACCGCCTGCCTGCTCCAAGGTTTCGGTTCCCGGTCGTAAATACAAGTGATATGCATTTCCCAAAATAATCTGGGCACCAATTTGCATGAGGTCTTCCTGGCTGAGTGCTTTCACAGAAGCTTGTGTGCCTACAGGCATAAATATAGGAGTTTTCACTACTCCGTGCGGTAACGTCAGCCGACCAGCACGTGCAGCACACAGGGTATCAATAGATTCAATTTCAAAATGCAAAGCTTGTTCTCATCTAAATGGAATATTCATCAATCAACATTGGTCATTCGCAAATTATACGCATACTGAGTTATGTCTTGTTTGCACTGCTGCATGCATAACATAACCTCTCATCAAAGACCCTCTTCAGGCAGGTCAGTAGGATATTACAATACAGGAACCAAATGGTGCATTTAGTATGAGAACCTGAGTTCATAAATAATTACGAGACGGGGAAGTCTGGTCTGTATACAATATTTATGGCCACACACCATCAACTATAGGACGCAGTTCCAATATATCTGGGTCTACGATTACATGGCGCACACGCTGCCGCTTCCAGGTGTAGGTGATGTGTACTTTACCGTCACGGGTCTGAATTACAGCAGGATATGAAAACTCAGCATCGGCTTCATGCTCCAGCACCAGTGCTGCATACCAACTGATGCCATCTTCACTGATAGCCACATTAAGCAGCTCACGCCCCTTGGGGCTGTCACCTCCCCGGATGGTGTGATTATAAACCAATAATTGGCGACCATCCAGCAAAGTTACGGCATCTGTGCCCGCATTGGGATTTGGTAGACCTGTTGTCTCGAATTCTGTCCAGGTGACCCCATTATCATCAGACCAGGTCTGCCAGATCACGCCATCGTTATTTTGGTCTCTGCACAACATCTGCATCCGTCCATCTTCATAGGTAAGTATGCTTGGCTGAATTGCGCCAATATCATGGCCATCATTGAGTGGACCGATGCGAGTCCAGGTTTTACCAAGGTCTGAACTGCGTTCCAAATGAACCCGCCAACCGTCATACTCTGTACTTGAAGGACACAGTAGATCGCCGCTGGCCAATGTAATCGCTTTGTTTTTCACTGGACCATCAATACCTTCAGGCAGGCGGTGTGGCTGAGACCAGGTCTTACCATTGTCATTACTAATGGTCAACATCCCCCACCATTCCTGTGGACTCGGACCTACTTTATAAAATAGCATCAAAGGGCCATCTTCTGCCTGGTGTAACACGGGATTCCAACAAGGGTGACGATGCTCTGTGCCGTCTATGTGGGAGTATTGCACGCCATTTGCCACCTCAACCGATTCACTCCAGGCACCATCAACATGTCGGGATACCCAGATTCCGACATCGGGATGGCGTTCATACGTACCCCCGAACCAGGCAGCGACCAATCCGGCATTGGTTTCAACAATGGTCGATGCATGGCATTCCGGATACGAAGTTTCCTCATAGATAAAAACAGCCTCTAGTACACCCGGTGAATCATGCATGGGGTCTGTCTCCTGCGCCAATCCAATGAACGAGGCAAATAACATTAATGACAATACAGCATAAAAAGATGAACAACCTCTACATCCCAAAAGCATTGTAATTTTCCTTTTAATTTGTTTTTAAAGCATAATTCAAAGGCTATCCCAGAATTTATGGCTCACAATACACAAGCAACCTGATGTTCTACTGTATTGCAAAAAATATCATTCAGATATGTTGTCGATGCATAAAAATCAAGATTAGTCATCCCACAGGACAATACAATAACGGATACAGACTATTTTACGCAAAGTAATCATTGTAACAAGGTAAGCCACCAATTTTAGTAAGCTTGTAAAATGGCACTATTGCCAAGACCATACAGCAAAGGAACCATCAGCGATATGCTGTGGTATGGATTCTCTATAAGCGTCCAGAATACTAATACGTCCAATATCTGAGTCATCCATATGACTAACAACAAAATAACGACTGTCGGGCGACCAAAAACTATGTGATTTATGAAATTGATCAAAATAGGGCACCGTACCATGAAATCTTCTTGTAGCACTGAATACTGCCAGGATATCCAAGGTATCTTCTTCAATGTCATAGATAAGAATCTCATATATAGCGGAACGAAGATCATTCCTGTTTGTCAGCATATGAACATTAGCGTATTGCTCCATGTTATCATTGATGTTCTGCCCCCAGAAACGCTTCAAAACAGCCACTTTACTGCTGTCTGGAGAAAAATAAAATGCAATTGCCAGATCTTCAGAAATATGCCGCTGTGTGCCGCTTTCTAGATCAATCAAAATTATCCCTCCAGGCGAATTCGACCAAAAAGGACTAACCACATATTCATTTGATACAAGTACTCCCAAATATCGCCCATCTCTGGATAACGCTATCCGGCAAGAACCCGAAACTTCCGCCAACGCAGTTTCTTCTTCAAAGTCTAAATTGGAATAATATAGTGTGTTATCAATAAAGTTTTCCTGGCGTACATAATAGGTCCGGTTGTTAATCGAGTCCCAGACAGGAGATTGAATGCGGTTATTATTAAGAAATAATTCTGATTCTGTGGTTCGACCTTGTAAACGCAGCATCATTTGTCCACCAACATTTACCATTGCCTGATCGCCTGAAGGGCCCCAATCCCAATAAACACGCGACGCCTTGGCCAACTGATAATCTATTTTGGGGTCGATCAATGCCAGGCTACGCAACTCCACTTGACCGGCTGATGAACTTAGATAGCCTAAATAATTGGCATCTGGAGACCACTTAATGAAAATCGGACGCTTGTCTTTGCTGGAAAACAATGTGCTTTGTGTCGTCTGATTTGCCGTATTTATGAATATTCCCCAACGATCATTCATTCGTCCCATAAAGGCAATCCAGCGGTCATCGGGAGACCAGGTTGGCAGTGAATAATTGCCCTCTCGCGTCGATATACGGTGTGCTGAGTTGGGAATTCCAGGCTTAACCAACCAAATATGGTTGTCCGAACCAATATATGCCAGGGAATTCTCAACGGCATCACCGGGGACAGGAAGTGAATCATAGGAAAAAGCAGCATGACCAAACTCAATATCGTAATAATTGATGACAAATATTGCCCAAGCACCAATAACTAACACGGCAAGGGAACATTGAAAAACAAGAACCCAAAGGTTGCGCCTGGTCTCCATTTGAATTCCTCCATATAGATTGGGAATGATGCAAATTCCTGTAACTACATAATCTATGATTGCCTTTTCAGGTTCCTTATAATAATCCTATCGATATTTTATCTTATTTTTATCATATTACAAAGCTATCCTACAATAATTCGTTTTCTAAATCATTTAGCTTGTTTATGGCACGAATTCATTTCACAATGTCACAATCTGCTTCCTACGCATAACCTGTGGGAGAATAAAACACAAAAATCAATCACCAGCTTGTGCCAGTTCGTTCAGATTGTTATTCTTAACACAAGTTGTGTATGAAATAGTTTCAATTACAAAGAAATATTATAAAATTTGGGGTATCACTGATCCAAAGATCGGGATTAGCAGCGAACAATATGAAATGGTATTATCTTGTACTCATCACCCTGTATTGTGCGGGCATATTCTGGATGTCCTCACAATCCCGCCCTGTGCCTGTTGGCATGGATATACCCCACCTCGATAAACCTGCTCATATGGTTGTGTATGGGGTTCTTGCAGCGTTGGTTTCCATCGGAATGTACCGTTCAAGGCGTAACTATACCCGTACGGTTCAATTCTATATACCTTGGGCATTCGCTACCTTGTATGGCATCAGTGATGAAATTCATCAATATTTTGTACCAGGACGTTCCTTTGATTTGCTGGATATAGCAGCCAACATGTCAGGTGCCTACATTGCACAACTTATTTTGTGTTATGGCTGTTGGAAGCTGCATTGCTCTCACGTACAATCCCAAAAGCAACTTTGGTCAACAGAAACAGATTAATACACGTAATTGATAGGTTAAAAAACCAGAAATCGTGTACAATAACACGTATTCAAGCATGTATAGTTTCCAAGTAATTGTTTTCTTGTCATTTTAGTATTACAAATTCACCATAAAAAAGTTGAGTAAAAGAAATTCCATGATGCAGGAATCAAAAAACAAACTGGCTGAGCCCAACCACAAACGAGGTTGTGGTAGCATCTTCTTTTTCCTCATGTTGGTAGTCGGTTCCATATGGGGCGCTTCAATGGGGCTTGGTGCACACATCTTAGGAGATGCACGCGGCACAATAGAAGCTCTGGAAGAATTCCGTCCCAAAATCGGGAGTAGAGTATTTACTTCAGATGGCCTGCCTCTTGGTGAATTTACTACTGAGCGCAGGCACCTTGTTCGATTAACGGATATACCCTTGCATCTTCAAAAAGCGTTTCTTGCAACTGAAGACCATCGTTTTTATGAGCACAAGGGGGTACCAGTCAGCGCCATATTCGCGATTGGGTTGCAATATATTCAAACTGGCACATCTCGAGGAGGCAGTGGCATCACCCAACAGGTAGTACGTAATGTGGAGGACCTTGAAGTCGGTCTGGAACGCACCGTACAACGCAAAATTCGGGAGGCCATTGTCTCATTACAAGTTGAAAGAGAATTTACCAAAGACGAGATACTTGAGCTCTATTTAAACCAGATTTTCCTGGGCATCAGTGCATATGGTGTAGAAGCAGCATCCTGGCAATATTTTGGAAAACCATGTAGTGAACTAACGCTAGGTGAGTCGGCGACATTGGCGGGTCTGACCAGGGCACCTAATCCCAACAACCCCATAAACAACATGAATAATGCGCTCGCACGGCGCAACATCGTGTTGGAACAGATGTTACGTCAAGGTTTCATCACAGAAGACAAATACCACCATGCCCTTCAGGAAGATTTGCGACAGTCGGTGCTGGGTCGGGAGGAAATTGGAGATCAAACAGGAGAACGGCGCGCTACCTGGGTGGCAAATCGTTTTAATGCACCTTATTTCGCAGAAGAAGTCCGGCGTTTTGTTCTGGCGCAATACGAAAAGGAGCAAGTGTTTGAAGATGGGCTTGAGATTCGCACTACACTGGACATGCGCCTTCAGCAAGCAGCAGAAGACGCACTGCTTGGTGCTTTGGAAGCATTTGATGAAAGAGCACTGGAGCAGTTAAAGCGACAAGGCAAAGAAAATGAATTTGTTCCGGTATCCGGTGCATTGCTTTGTATTGACAACCGCACACCATATAAAGGCTACATCAGGGCTATGGTGGGTGGTCGGGATTTTTATACAGAGCAGTACAATACAACCACCCAGGCAAGACGCCAACCAGGTTCAAGCGTCAAACCATTTGTTTGGGCAGCAGCTATTGAAAACGGGCTTACCCCTTCAACCATCATTGTAGATGAACCTTATATACAACGTGATGTCCTTGGACGTATATGGCGTCCAGGAAACTTTGATGGAACATTTCAGGGACCAATTCCCATTCGGCTCGCACTGGAGAAGTCGGTCAATATTGTTTCTATAAAACTGGCAGAACGTGTTGGACCGACCCAGGTTCGCTCTATCATGCAGCGCAGTGGAATTCGAACGCCCATAGATCCCAATGCCGGATTGACCATTGCTCTGGGTGCAACAGACCTGACCGTGATGGATCAGGCCGTAGCATTTGCGACGTTGGCCAGTGGTGGAGTTCGACATGATCCTGTAATGATCACAGAAATCAGGGACCGGGATGGGCTGATCCGATATAACTACCAAGACTATACCCGTAGTGAACGTGCATTTGACGCGTCGGTAGCCTACGTGGTGACGCACATGCTTGAGGCTGCGGCAAGATACGGAACTGGGGCACGTACCGCGCCACTGGAAAGACCTCGTGCAGGGAAAACAGGCACTTCAAATGAAAGTCGCAATGTCTGGTTCTGCGGATATACACCAGATTTCACTGCTATCGTGTGGGTGGGTTATCGGGACAATCGGCCCTTGGGACGCGGTATTGAATTTACTGGTGGACGCCTTGCCGCACCGATATGGACTGAATTTATGATTGCAGCGCATGAAGGATTGCCAGTCCGGGAATTTGAAGTTCCTGACGGGGTGGACTTTTTCAATGTTGACCGGCAATCAGGTGTCGCCGGGGGCAGTTATCGAGAAGCATTTGTCCGTGGCACAGCACCTCCTGTACAGGCATATCGCCCCCCGGTTCAACAGCCACTTTTCAATGACAATGAAATGGTGTTAGACCTTCTGGCACCGCTGTAAAAAACAAAATACTTATTTTTGAATCCTATTTTTTATTTAAGGTGCTTGGCAACAGGCAGTTTGCACCAGGTCAAGCAGCTCTGATACGACCATGCGGCGATCACTGTCGGCTTCGTACATAACCCCAATTTTTTTGCGCGCTGCACCAACATCACCACATCCTTTACCCCGTGCAATGAGCTTTCGACATGCTTCAGGCATTGGCCCCCAGTTTCCACATTCGACAAATTGATCGTTGAGAAACACAAATTTAGGGATCGCTTCGCCACCATTGGTTAAAAAGCGCAGAAAGACCTCTGGGTATTGGCCTCGTGTAATATAAATTGACATCAGTTTTGGTGATTCTTTTACCAGGCGTTCCAACACCGGTACATGCCTTACTACATCACCACACCAATCTTCTGCAATTGCTACGATGTGTACCTTGCGAGGCAATGCTTTCAGGAGTGCCACCTCTTGCGGTTCCAGCGTTTGTTCTGTCAGTAAACGTCGCATGGTCGTACAATTTTCTGGTGTCTCTTTCTTACGCAGCCACTGGTTGAAGGTAATTCCGGACTTGAAAACGGATTTCCAGTCGATCAAAGGCAGTATGGGTGGTTTTGGCATGTCGTATAAACCTTTCAATTCTATTCATAAATAATAATTACAAAATTTTTCGGGTACACCCCAAACTAACAAATCGATTGTCAAGGCTATTTCTTTGGCATGAGTTTGTGTTGAGGTGGAGAAAATTTTAGAATACATCACTTGCCTTGATTAAGGGACATAAATGTCTGCGAGAAGGTGATTTTAGTATTGGACGGCAGGGAAAGATAGTTACAAATTAGATGCATAATCAGCCCACAACAAAACTGGTAGCGAACCATTATGATCAACTTGCGTCTGTGTACAATCAAGGCGCGAATCAGCATTGTGTTAATGCCTATACGATGCTCATAAAAAATCACCTGAAAGGTTGCCGCCGGTTACTCGAACTCGGTGGTGGCAGCCATCCTCATGCTGCATATTCAGACGCTGAACAAATTGTGGTCAGTGATTTATCAACTGGTATGTTATGTCATGCCCCTGCACAGATCACCAAGGTGCAGTGTGATGCACAAGTACTGCCCTATCCTGATACTAGTTTTGACGGAGTGGTTAGTGTGAATTTGCTTGAACATGTACCCAATCCACAGTTACTGTTTGATGAGGCAGCACGTGTACTACAACCTGATGGGAAAGCACTGTTTGTCACTCCGAATGGAGACTTGCGACTGTTGTTGGAAGGCCTTGAGCGAGCGCATTTGAAATTGCCGGAAGGCCCACACCGGTTTATTCAAACAAGAAAGTTAAAATTGCTTTCTGAAAAGCACTTTAAAATTTTGGAACACCAGGTTTTTCTGGCATGTCCGGCCATTGGAAGTTGTTTCACACGTATCATGGACCGTTTGCTGGCACCATTGAAATTCGGATTGTTTCAATACATACTTCTGGCACGAAAATAATCTGCTATCGAAAGGACTTAATAGATGAAGAACATGTTACGATTTCTTCTGGGAAGTTGCTACTTAATGATTGGCTTGTTAAGTACACAACCCGCAAAGGCTGAATTGCTGGAAGGACATGTGATTGGAAACATATCAATGAATACAACACCCGTGATAGAAGGAAAGTTTTCGCAAGCTGTGGATCTTTCCAACGATAGCAGGCATATCAAGGTTCCATTAAACAATATCCTGGAAGAGCGTCCTGTAACCTTCACTTGCTGGATGCGATTCAATGATTTCAATGCGTTTAACATCCTCATGTCAGTGGCACCAAAATCAGGAAGACACTGGGAAATTTATACGCAGTCAGAGCAAGTGGCACATCTGAAGGTTTACATACCACAACAGGGTGATTTCGATTCCGGGGTTAAATTAGAAAAAGATCGTTGGTATTATGTTGCATTTCGTCTGATGGAGAACGGATTTGATCTTTACCTCGACGGTGAAGTCGTGATCAGTAAAGAGTTTGAACAGCCGTTGCGCTTTGATGATGAACCCTTGTTGCTGGGCAGAATTCATAATGAAGTCTTATCCTGCAATGGTGCTATTGAAGACCTTCACATAACTCGCGGAGAATGGCCATTGGCTGGATATGTACCGACAGGTCCAACACAGGTCAACGCGCATACCATTGCCCTGTTTCATTTCGATGACATCGCATCTGAAGAAAGGCATATCGAAAACGCTATGACTGACAATGTTGAATTTTATGCCGAGGTAATGGACAACCTGGCCATGCCAGTCGGCGATCGTTTCCTGGATGAAGCACAGGATGAGAGGTATGCCCAATCCACCTTACATGGCTGCGCGGCTGTGGAGGCAGAAAGCAATTTGCCAGTGCGTCAGCTGGTAGCGTCAATGGACGAACCTACCCAACCTTTTAAAGATCGAACTGTAATGTCCTTGAATGGAACTTGGAAGATGAAGGGCAGCGAAACAGGGGAATCAATCAACAAAAGGTTGAATCAATTTCCGAATGTGAAAGAAAGTCAAGGCGTATTGGAAGGCTGGTTCCGGGAAGGATTCGATAAATCCGACTGGTTTACTGTTGAAGTGCCTACTTCTGTGCAAAACGCCCTATTGAAACTGGGAGAAATCGAAAATCCATTTTGGGATGATACAACCTACAATGTACTCATGAACGAGGGCTGGCCGGAAGACTTTGCCTGGCACTTCCGAAAAACACCTGTTGAACGACAGGACTGGTGGTTTTCCAGGACCTTCGAGGTGCCACAGGATTGGCAAGACAAGCAAATCCGACTCTATTTTGACGGGATAGATTATGAAGGCTCCGTCTACCTGAATGGCATGTCCCTGGGCCATCATGAAGGAATGTTTGGCGGTCCAGAACGTGATGTAAGCCGTATGTTGCATTATGATCGCCCCAATGAGCTGGTGGTGCGTGTAGATGCTGCCCGCGACAGTTGGTATGGAATCCTGAAAGGAAGTCCAGGTTGGGGCTGGCACTATGGACGCATGATCTCAATGGGCATCTGGCGAGATGTCGAGTTGCAGGTCATCCCCGAAGTTTCTTTGGAAGCACCTTTTGTAAAAACTCAATCCATAAGTGATACGACAGCATCCATTGCAATGGAATACTACCTGCATAATGCAAATCCTGAACCCGTAACAGTGACTGTGACAGGGCATATTCAGGGAATAACATTCAATGGTGAGTCTATTGTTTTTACCAATGAAGTTACGGTTCCATATGGGCAGAGCCGTTTTGAGACAGAGATTTCAGTGGAGAACCCAAGGCTATGGTGGCCCATGAATTATGGTGATCAAGACCTGTATACACTGGACCTGGTTGTCACTTCTGAAGAAATGCGCACCCCCATGGATGGCAAGCAGGTACGCTTTGGTATCCGCACTATTGAAATGCATCCGTTAAGAGGAACGCAACCGGAATCCGATTATCGTTGGCAATTTGTCATAAATGGAACGCCCATTTTCATGAAAGGTGCCAACTGGTGCTGGACGGATCCCCTGCTGCAGGTGAATGCTGACAAGTATGAGCATATCCTGGAATTGGCACGACGCGGTGGCATCATGATGTTTCGGAGCTGGGGAGGTGGTATTGTCGAAACCGATGAATTTTATGAGAAATGTGATGAAAAAGGTCTCTTGATCTATCAGGAATTTCCATACTGTTGGGGGCCCCCGGATTTTCCCCATACCAACCCTGCGACATTGGATGATCAGGTTTCGCGTGTGATAAAGCGCCTGAGGAATCATCCTTCGCTGATCATGTGGGGTGGTGGCAACGAAAATGTACATATTGATGGTAATGACGAAGGATTGTTTCTGGTTGGTCGACGGTGTCGTCAATATGATCCAACGCGTCCTTTTCACCGTACCAGTCCCTGGGGTGGGAGCGCGCACAACTGGGGCGTGTTCCATCAGGGAAATCCTATTGATAGTGGTTTTGTGGATTACCCGGCAGTTTTTTATGGTGAATTCGGTATGCCCACCATGTCCAATTTTGATGAGATTCAACTGAGTATGCCAGCGGAGAAGCTGAATGATTGGCCTCCGAATGAAGGAGATGGTGGTTGGCTCATGCATCTGAATCAATTCAGTTACAGAGACATAGTCAAGGTATTACGCTATGCGGATTACGGGCCTGTGGACAGTTGGAAGAAATATATTGAATATGGACAGGTAGCGCAAGGTGACGAAGTGTTTTTCGCCACCAATCTCCAGCGCCAGGGAAGTTATTTTAACAAAGGTGGACTTTGGTTTTATAAAATGACAGAGCTTTTTCCCGGACAATCCTGGGGAGTTGTTGGATTCTACGGACACCCCAAACTTTCCTACTATCGCATCAAGCATGCCATTGCACCTCAGGCTGCATATGCATTTTACAACAAATACGACTGGGAACCGGGCGAACCTTTTGAAGCAACACTGCATGTAAACAACGACAGCAATATGCGCCTGGATGATGTTACCGTAACAGCCATTCTTTATGGCAGTGACTGGTCGGTAGTATGGCAACATGCGTACATAGTCGATCATGTACCATTTGTCACACGTTATAACCTGGATACGCTGAAGATTGATATCCCCGAAACGGTAGCCAAACCATTCCTGCTGGCAATTGCGATGCGAGACCAGGCCGGCAACCTGATTTCAGACCAATGGAACTGGTTTAATTTTCGGGCCAAGACCGAATTGATCAAGGAGCTGGAAGCACTCGGTGCCTGGGGATTTCCGGAAGACAGAGTACAGGAAGCCATGCATGCCTATGCGGCCTTGCCAGAAGCCCGATTGCTGACCATGCCCCCAACAAACCTTCGTGTTGCCATACAACGTGATGGTGTTACTGGTGTACTGTTGGTGGAGAATATAACCGATACGCCAGCACTGAATGTACTCATAGAGCAGTTTCCACATCAATACGGTGCTTTTCTGGAAGACAACCTCGTCAGCCTGTATCCAGGGGAAAAACGTGAAATCGCTTTTGAACTGCCATCAATGGAGACAGACCTGAGCCTCATGACAATAAAAGCCTGGAACGCGGAAGCTGTCAAACCACTTATGGAATGACCACATTAGTACAAGTGAAAATAGGAGCGTAGCGTGCGAATAAAATATATGCAGCACTGCGCCAAGAGGGCACATAAGATGATGACCTGGATTCTGCGTTAACGTTATTCAGAAGTGTGAGTACGCAACTGCAGGTCTTCATCTAACACACGACGCACCAAGGAGCCCAGTTCTTGCAAGGATAACGGTTTTGTAGCGAACTCTCTGATACCTATTGATTTCCAGTCGCTCGTTGCCATGGTTTCCAAAAACCCGGATATGAGAATGATTGGTATATTGGGACGGATTTCCAGTATGGCTGCGGCAAGCTGTGTACCAATCAAGTTGGGCATGGTCAGATCAGTTATAACCAGATCAAATGCGGATGTATCTGAACTGAATAATTCTAATGCTTCTTGGCTGTTGTTCATTGGTGTAACAACATAACCCAAGCGTTCCAACATTACCTTGCCCATTCTTGTCAGTGGTTCAAGATCATCTACGAACAGGATTCGCTCTTCACCACTGGGAATTAAATCAATCGCTAAATCTACATTGTCATTAAAATCCATAATCTGCGGCAGGTATACTGTAAAAGTGCTTCCTTCTCCCAATGTGCTTTCTACTTGAACAATTCCACCCAAAGCAGTAACAATACCATGCACAGTAGAGAGCCCCATTCCCGTACCTTCCCCCACAGGTTTTGTTGTAAAGAAAGGCTCAAAGATACGATTTTTCGTCGCATCATCCATCCCTTTTCCTGTGTCCGAGACTTTCAAAACAACATAGGTACCCTGAACGAGTGGTGGATTCCGACGTGCAAAATCCTCGTCAACCCGTTCTGTAAGCAAAGTAACAGTTAAAATGCCCCCTCCATTTAACATTGCATGGTATGCATTCGTACATAAATTGAGTACAATCTGGTGTAGGTGCATGGGGTCTGCAACAATACTGCCACATTGAGAATCAATGTATCGTTTTACAGTTATTGTTGATGGTAGAGAAGATGTAACCAGTTTCAGTGCTTCTTTTACAGGCAAATGGGCCATAACCGGTCGCGCTTCTTGTTGGGTTTGACGACTGAAAGTCAATATTTGATGCACCAGTTCTTTCGCACGGTTACCTGCCTGCATGACTTCCTTCAAGTATCCAGAAATACGATCATTTTCTGATTCCGACAAAGCCAACTCACTATACCCCAATATACCTGTTAACATATTGTTGAAGTCGTGTGCGATACCACCTGCCAATACACCCAGGCTTTCCAGTCGTTGAACCCTTGCTGAATGAGCAGCCAACTCTCGTTGATTCAGTTCAGCAATTTTTTGATCTGATATATCATTTATGATGCATATAATTTCTTGAAAAGCACCATTATCATCCTGCAAAGAAGAAGAATGGGTCACGACATCCAGTATTTTATTGGATTTCACCAACAATTGAAACTCACAAGTAGCGAGTGCGCCATGCATACGCACTTCCTCGAAGTGATGGCGTAATCTGCTTTGATAATCGATATGAACATATTCAAAAATACTATGATTCAATATTTCTTGCGGTTGCAACCCAAAGAATTGAATACTTCTTTTGTTGCAATCAACAATTAAGCTATCCCTGTTTATAGCACAAATTAATCCACCAGCTGTTTCAAATATGGTTCTATATCGCTTTTCAGTGCTTTGCAATGCACGTTCAGTTTCACGATACAGACTGATGTCTTGCTTTATATCAATGAAATGTGTGATTTCATTATTTTGATTATAAGCTGGGGTGATTGTCTTGATTTCAGTGTACAATGTGCCATCTTTTTTCTGATTGATAACTTCACCATGCCACACTCGACCACTTTTTATTGTATTCCATAGTTCAGTGTACAATTGCGCATCCTGATGACCAGATTTTAAGATGCGGGGAGTTTGTCCGATAACCTCATCTGCAGTATAACCTGTCAATTCACAAAATGCTGGATTAACCCATTCAATAACACCATCCTGGTTGGTTATCGTGACAGCGTTCGCAGCGGATTCCAGTGCAGTACTCAAAAGTCGCAATTGTTTCTCTTCCGACCATGATTCATGTTTATTGGCAGTGTTGGTATTCTGGACGTTCTCGTCAATTGGTGTATCGGATTGTGCTTGCGCTGATGATAACTTTAACTTGTCACGTTGATGATCACTAGAGTTCAAAAAAAAACCTCCCTCAATTGAGCGTGCCCCTCACCCGCTTGATCTTAACATTCTATAATAAAACTGTGATGCGAATTTCGCCCAAGCAAGCATCTCCATTTTAAATTGAACCATTTTAACGTGATAAAGTCAATGTTATACTCATTTCAGTAATATTTAGTTACAATGAACATCCAGCTAATATATAGGATGTATTTACTCCACCATCGCAAAATTATCACTTGAAATTCAGTAATTCTCAATTTAATACTATTCGTACAAATATTATAAAAATGCAATTAAACTTAAAAGAAGGTTTTGCACTAATGTTATAACAAATTATTACTTAACACTATTCAGCATACCAGTAATAAATACCTCCTCTAAGTGCCCAAAATATTGTAGCAAAACTAATCCTGAGTTTTCAGCATCTTTGTCATATACAATGGTCGATATTGATCAATATTTTCTTCTCATCTTGTTTGCCTTACTTCCTGATGAATTGTAGAATGCTATAATTGAAATCTATTTTTAGGCATATTCTGAATTGGAGTAAACGTATGCAGAATAAGAACAGCAAATTATCAAATACGTCAGCATCATGCTGTGAACTTGTGACCGACCCTGTTTGTGGGATGCGAATCGAGAAATCGAAGGCAGCTGCGACTGCTGAGTACAATGGCACTATTTATTATTTCTGCAATCCAAAGTGTAAAGAACGTTTTGAATTAAATCCGGAATCTGCGTTGGAAAAATCACGAGATCGGGAATTGAATAAAAAAGCGTCCCCTCAGCGTTCGGAAAAGGATGCTGACCGGGTCTACACCTGTCCTATGCACCCTGAAGTTGAGCAGAAAGGATTTGGGGCTTGTCCCAAGTGTGGCATGGATTTGGAACCTAAAGATGCCACACCAGATACAGATGAGCCCAATGACCCTATGGCGCAACGCTTCTGGGTCAGTATGATTTTAACAATACCAGTTTTTATCATAGCAATGTCTGCTCATGTATTACCGGGGAATCCACTGGAAGCCATTGCATCCCGAACTGTTTGGAATTGGATAGAGTTTTTGTTTGCCACGCCTGTAGTGTTGTGGGCTGGATCAATTTTCTTCATACGGGGGTGGCAATCACTCAAATCAATGAGCTTGAACATGTTCACTTTGATTGCGATGGGTACAGGAGTTGCCTATACCTACTCCGTGATAGCACTTGTTGCTCCTGGTTTCTTTCCTGACACATTTCGCGATCATCACGGTCATGTCGGTTTATACTTTGAAGCAGCTGCGGTTATTGTTACCCTGGTGTTGTTGGGGCAAGTACTTGAAGTGCGTGCCCGACGCAATACCAGCAGTGCCATACGGGCTCTGATGAATTTGTCTCCCAAGATTGCTCATGTAATAAATGAACAGGGGAACGAGACTGATATTCCTGTTGCTGAAGTAGAAAAGGGCATGCAGATCAGGGTGCGGCCTGGTGAGTCAATTCCCGTAGATGGAGTTATTATTGATGGTGCTTCCAGTGTAGATGAATCAATGGTAACCGGTGAGTCCATCCCGGTGAATAAACAGAAAAAGGATAGTGTAATTGGCGGAACAGTAAATCAGTCAGGTACATTTATAATGATGGCACAACATGTAGGTGCAGATACGCTCCTGGCACAGATTGTTCGCATGGTTAACACAGCACAACGCAGTCGCGCACCCATACAACGACTGGTTGATCAAGTAGCTGCCTGGTTTGTGCCAACGGTTATCCTTGTCGCTATCTTTACCTTGTTTGCCTGGTGGCATTGGGGAGGCATGTCCGGCTTACCCTATGGTCTGGTCAGTGCAGTGGCCGTGCTTATCATTGCCTGCCCGTGCGCTTTGGGGCTGGCAACACCAATGTCAATTATGGTGGCAACTGGTCGTGGTGCGCAAGCCGGCATTCTCATAAAAAATGCCGAAGCTCTTGAAGTGTTCGAACAGGTCACAACACTACTCGTTGATAAAACAGGCACCTTGACTGAAGGCAAGCCAAAAATTCACCGTATCAAGCCAACTACCAATTGGCAGGAAGATGCACTACTGGCTTGGGCGGCTGCTGTTGAACAGAGTAGTGAACATCCCTTGGGACGTGCTCTCGTAGAATGTGCGCATGAACGTGGCGTTGACATTTTGGAGGCCCAAGACTTCCACTATGAAAGCGACCTCGGCGTAAAAGGCTATATTAATGATCGCATAGTACTGGTGGGTAACAGAATGCTGATGGAAAAGCATGGAATTGATGCTTCAGAAGCTGAAGTGCAAGCAAAAGAAATGCGAGCAGAGGGTGCTACTGTAATATTTTTAGCTGTCGACGACTTGGTGGTAGGGTTGCTATCGATTTCAGACCCGGTAAAGAAAACTACGGCAGAAGCCATGCAACAATTGCGAAGTGCAGGGTTGAAGATTATCATGGTAACTGGTGACAATGGTATTACTGCGCACGCAGTAGCCCAGCAATTGGGAATTGATGAAGTACACGCGGAAACTTCCCCTGAGAAGAAACTGGATGTAGTCAAGGCACACCAGGCGCAGGGAGAGCGAGTCGCGTTGGCAGGAGACGGCGTTAATGATGCTCCGGCACTCGCCATGGCGGAAGTTGGTATTGCCATGGGAACCGGAACCGAAGTTGCCATGGAAAGCGCGGGTATAACACTGGTCAAAGGTGATCTGCTGGATATTGCACGCGCACGTCACCTGAGTCATGCGACCATGTCCAATATCCGGCAGAACCTGGTATTGGCCTTTGGCTACAACACTTTGGCAATACCCATTGCTGCTGGTGTTTTGTATCCAGTCTTTGGAATTGTACTGAGTCCAATGATTGCCGCGGCAGCCATGAGTTTGAGCTCGGTGTCTGTTATTAGTAATGCATTACGATTGAAAGTTAAAAAGTTATAGCACGACTACAAATATTACTATACATGATATATACTTAATATATACACCATACACTACAAACCCCTGTGCAAATTCGGTTCAACATTTTACACAGGGGCTTATTTTATCAACGGAATATAATTTTGTATAACAAAGCTTAGTTATTCAGCACCATTCTCTGCCGTGCTGTTCAAGTTTTCTCGAATTACAATTTCGGTGCCTTCCGTGAGTGCACCTTTACCACCAATAATAACCTGTATTCCAGGCTCAACTCCAGACACTATTTCGCGATACTCCCCTTCACGTTCTCCCACCTCCACTTCAATACGTTTCGCAGTAGTGTTATCGGCAACCCAGACATAATAACGACCTTCTTCTTGAACCAATGCGCCGTTAAGTACAGCTGGCACATTTGATTTTGTAGGCAAATGGAATTCACCTAAACAGAACATACCCGCTTTAATCATTCTGTCAGAATTGTCCACTTCTACCTTGACCTGAAATGTGCGCGTAGCAGGGTCAATACTTTCACTGATGGCAAAAACAGTACCTGGGCGTTTTTCGCCGATCGATTCTACAACGATATCCAGTGATGCACCTTGTTGGATTAATCGGGCGTACAGTTCTGGAACCCGCATTTCAGCTTCCAGAAGGGTGATGTCGGCAATTTCTACAACAGGTTCTGCACGATTAACAAAGTCGCCTGATTTTTTGAGCCGTTGTGTAACAACACCATCAAATGGCGCACGAACGATAGCATCTTGTAAAATTTGACGGACCTGCGCCAGTGCAGCCTCTGCCTGGGCTACTTGTGCACGTACCACCGCAATCTGCTCCTGGGTCGGCCCAGATTCGGCTATGTTCAATTGTTGTCGGGTACTGGCCAATGCTGCGGCAGCACTATCTGCCGCGGTGCGAGCCATATCCCATTCAGACTGTGAAATACTTCCACGTTCAAACAATGTTTCCATACGCTCACGGTCACGTGCCAATCTTTCATGTTCTGCTTGTGCTTGGCTGAGTCGTTCCCGTTGCGACTGAACTTCTTCCGGTCGTTGCCAGGCCAAAAGGTCTGCCAATGCAGCTTCGGCAATACGCAACCCTGCTTCGGCAGATTTTACTGTGAGCTCAGCATCGATCAACCGCACCTGAAACAGTACCTGCCCCGCACTGACACGGTCGCCAATTTCCACCGATACCACTTCCAACGGACCTTCTGTGATAGCCCGAATCATTGCCTGGCTCCGGGGTTGTAATGAGCCGGTGGTGACAATTTTGCGTTCAAAATCACGTAAAGCTACAGGAGAAACGCTGACTTCACGTGCCCGCACCCCCAGATTAGACTCTTCCGACGTTTCGCCTCGACATCCGAAAACTCCCAGCAGCATCACACTTGAAACAATCAAGGTGGTTAGGATTTTCTTCAGGAAATGTTTCACTTTCAAAATGTGCTCCTTTATTGATACGCTCTTGCTCATATTTATACAGGTTGTCATTTAAATTGTCGCGTCCATATTTATACCACGTCGCTCCAGTAAAGTACCTTCTGCCCGAAATAATTGTGTTAATGCACGTATGTAATCAATCCGGGCTGTCACTTCCTGCACTTGTGATGCAATCAGGTTACGCTGTACCTGCAAGATGTCCAAGTTAGTGGACATGCCAACCATGTAACGGTCTTGCTCAATTCGCAACTCTTCCTGTCGTGCTTCGACTGCTGCCTGGGTTGCCTGGTGGCGCTCCCATTGCCGCTCGACTTCGACACAAGCACTTCGAACATCTACCTCAATAAGCTGCTCCAGGTTAAAAATTGCAGCCAGAGCGCGGTCTTCTTCAAATCGTGCGCGCTGGTGCCGTGCACGCTCGCCCCTGTTCAGTATCGGCATTTGGAAATTAAGCCCAACCGCATAATTATCGTATTTACTGCTGTCGAGGTGTTTTGCGAAAGAACCCGAGGAGTCTACCAGGCTGGTACGCCCATATTGCGCAAATGCATCCAGGCGCGGCAACAATCCATTTTGTGTACGCACAACGTCCAATTCGCGGTTGGCCAATTCCAGCCGTACCTGGGCCAACTCTGGCCGGTACTTTTGACTTAATGCTGCACTGATGTCCGGATACAATCCAACATATTTGATCTCTGGCGGGTCTTGTGGTTCAAATGTTAAATCCCAACCACTTGCACTGATATCCGGATTGAGTACACGTATCAGGTTAATGCTTTGTTCTTTGAGGAATGCTTTTGCATCAACCAATTCGGCTTGTCTCGCGGAGACTTCAGCATCAGCGGCAATAACTGCTCCTTGTACAGCGCGTCCTACTTCAACAAGATTCTTGTTACGCTCTCGTTGATCTTCAGCAAGTTCAACAGAAATAGTGCGTATTCGAAGCAGTTCTTCTGCCAGCACCAAACCCCAATAGGCATTTTCCGCTACAGATACTGTGTCGATTAACATGGATCGAAATTCATGCTCCGATTGCGCTGCTATATTTCGGGCTTGCCGCAAGGCAACCAGATTCACGTTTGTACCTGCTCCACGCAACAGTGACTGGGTGATGCCGATATCCAAACGTCCTGTGTATTCGGATTGTGTGAAGTCGGTATTAAAGCGGCTGACTCCTCCGGACAGAAATACTTCGGTACCTGTGGGGAAGAAATTTACCATACGAACTTCAGCATCGGAATTTTCCATCGAATAGGCCAACTCTTGTGGCCCATATACCATTCTCCGAGCATCATGTAATAATGCGGTCAGGGTATTCTCTGCTGTTTGTGCCTGATCCAGTAAGGTAACAAGAGGTTCCGGAGCCAGCAAACGCTGTATAGGCGAAAGCTCAGGCACCAGACTTTGCCCCAGAGTACCTGCCGCATCTCCTAGCGTAAAGCGATTTATACCACCAATCTGTTCTGTATTCCTGCCGTGTGATACAGTAGCCAGCAAATTGGGATCGAACACAGACCGTGCTTCCGGTATATAGGACGCGGCAATTTGTGGGCCAAATCGACTGACAGCCAGAGAACGATTGTTGGCAAGCGCTGTTAAAATAACCCCGTCGCGGCTCAGACTAATTACATCGCCTGGTTGAACAGGAGTGGGTATAGGGTATTCAGCAGTATCGACTGGAGCTTGATCCCAGACATCACTGTCCGAAAAATCTACGGATTCTCCTTCCACTTCAACAATCCGATCATCAGTATTACCCGATGCATCTACCGCATGCTGTAAATTCACGGGAGGACGCACACTATCAGGTGTCCAGCTCGGGTTATGGTGTGCACATGCCACTAGCAAAAAGGGCATTACCGATAGTATGAGCCTGGAATACACTTTTGGGAAGTGCTTCATTAAGTTTCCGGTCATGATTTTGTCTCCGTTTTTGAAGCTTCAGCCTGAACGTCGTCACTCCAGGAGAAGAGGCCACGTGTAAGGTGTCTGAATAGATGCGACATGTCGTCCAGTATGGTGTATACACAGGGAATGACAAGTAGTGTCAGCAAGGTGGAAGTGACGAGACCACCAATAACAGCCATACCCATAGGTGCACGTTGCTCCCCGCCTTCACTGAAGGCCAATGCTACTGGTAACACCGCTGCAATGGTTGTAGTTGCTGTCATGAGGATGGGGCGCAGCCGTAATGGGCCTGCACGCATGATGGCTTCATGACGTTCCATACCTCGTTCCCGAAGCTGATTAATAAAATCAACCAGCAAAACGCCATTCTTGGTCACGATACCCACCAGCATGACAAATCCGATGAAGGCAAAAATATCTAATGATAATCCGGCAACAAGAATCAACCCGATACCACCAATGATTGCCAATGGCACAGACATGATGATGGTAAATGGATGCATAAATGATTCAAATTGACACCCAAGTATGATGTACACACAGAAAATGGCAATCAACAGGGCAACCAGTAAATAGAACATGGACTCGGCAAAAACGTCAGCCTCACCTCCCAGTGAAATCATCCAACCCGTTTCGTCTGGCAAGTGTAATGCAACGATGTCATCCATGATGTCCATTGCATCACCGAGAGGTAAGCCTTCCAGATTGGCATAAATGGTTGCGGACCGTGCCCTGTTGTGACGACTTACGATATTGGGCCCAAAGCCTTCAGTAATATCTATAAGATTTGACATCCGAATCAAGGAGCCATTGTTTGAGCGTACTGACAATCGGGTCAGGTCTTCTGGCTCAAGCCGGGCATCCGGAGTTGCGCGCATCCGAATCTCATATCGACGACCTTCAGATTTAAATTTGGCAACATCCAGACCACCAAAAAGAATATTGAGATTTTCTGCTATGGTTTGTACATCAACGCCCAGGTTATCTGCCAGATTTCGATTGATATTCACTTGTACCTCTGGTTTATTCAATCGAAGATCTGTATCGACATCGACGATACCAGCAACTTCACGCATATCAGCCGTGATACTATTGACCACATTAGCCATAGCTTCCAGGTCTGGGCCTTGGACGATATATTCCAACTGGGCAGAACGTTGTCCTCCACCCAACAAATCCACATTTTCTACACTGACAAAGGCATCTGGAACAGCGTCAGCAAACAAGCGTCGTAATCGAACCATAACCTCTTCCTGGCTTGCTTCGCGCTCATGCGGATAGGTTAGGTTGACGAACATAAGTCCGTTATTCACACTACCACCAAACCCACCGGTTCCTACCAAAGCAAAGGCGCCACGTACTTCTGGTTGAGCAAACAGCACATCTTCCAGTTCCCGCATACCTTCTTCCGATTTATAGATGGAAGTACCAGTGGGAAATTCAAACCGTACCTGTATCTGACTTTGATCTGGTTCAGTGGAGAACTGCATTGGTACCACGAAAATTGCGAGACAAATACCTATTGCGGCGATTATAATTGCAATGGAAACAGTGAGCCACCGCAGCTTTAACGCAATATACAAACTGGCTGCATACACCCGTTCTATCCATTCAAAAGCTGCTTCAAATGCACGGAAAATCGGCCCATGATTGGGGTTGTGCTTGAGCAGTCTTGAACAGAGCATGGGAATCAGGGTAAAGGCTACAGTCGTAGAGATGATCACCGCAAGGGCAACTGACATTCCAAACTGGAAGAAAAACCGGCCGATTATGCCACGCATGAACGCTACAGGTAAGAACACCGCGACTACGGTCATGGTCGTAGCAATAACAGCAAATGCCACTTCATTCACACTAGCACTTGCCGCCTGTATGGCCGTTTTACCTTGGTCTTCTTCCACATGGCGGAAAATGTTTTCCAGCACCACAATGGTATCGTCAATAACCAGACCGATGGCCAGCGACATTGCCAGCATAGTCATTGTATTGATAGTAAATCCAAACATGTACATGGCAATAAATGCAGTAATGATTGATACCGGCACAGCCATAATACTGATGATAGTCATGCGAACATTACGAAGAAATACCAACATCGCAAAAGCTGTCAATATGGCTCCAAACATCAAGTCACGTAATACATCACGCATAGAATTCTCAATGAACCGTGATGAATCGAAGGCAATAAAAATTTCTATACCATCAGGTAAATTATCTAGATATCCCTCAATGACCGCTTTTACCTGCTTTGCCACAGCTACAGTGTTGGCACCTGATTGCTTTTGTATACCCATACCTACGGTTGGAAGTCGGCTGTACCTTGCGATTGAACGCAAATCTTCAGTATCTTCTACAACATCCGCGACATCACGTAACCGAACAACTCCGTCCGCATGTTCCTTTACAACAAGCTCTTGCAGTGCTTCAACTGAATCATATTCTCCCATAACCTTGACTGTAAATTCTGTTTCAGGTTGTTCTATCCTGCCACCGGGCAATTCAACATGTTTGGTTCGAATTGCCTGTGCTACATCTAACGGTGTCAGACCACTCGCTTCAAGGGCATTGGGTTTCAGCCATACACGAACCTCACGTTCACGAAAGCCACCCAGCATAATGGAACCTACACCTGAGACTGTCTGTAAACGTTCCTTCAAAGTGCGGTCTACATAGTCAGCCATGAAACGATAGTCACCTGTAGTAGTAACAGCGATCCACATAAACGGTGAGCTTGACGTATCAAACTTCTGCACTATGGGTGGGTCTAAGTCGAGGGGTAGATCACGCTGGGCCTGGTTGATTTTGTCACGCACCTCCTGTGCCGCAATATCAACATCTTTTTCCAGATCAAATTCTGCCACTACCTGGGTAAAACCTTCCGATGAAGTGGAACTGAGTGTCTTTAACCCTTCTATGGTGTTGATGTACTCTTCCAGCACATCCGCAACATCGGAATCCATCAGTTCGGCATCGGCCCCCTGCAAGGTAGCCATCACTGCGACAATCGGAAAATCAATCTCCGGATACAGGTCCACCCCCATGTTGTTGAGTGAAACCACACCGAAAACCATAAGGGCCACAGTTAACAAAATAACCGCCACAGGACGGCGTATAGATGTATCAGAAACTATCATTCAGTTATCCTCGGTAGTAATTGGTACCAATAATTTGGCATGACTCAACCGCTTGCGAATCACTCATATCATTATTGACTTGTATTCTTGCCAACCAAACGCGTAGCCAAATTTATAAGAAGTGTACGCCGTTCAGACAATGAAGGAGGGAACTCCTGTTGTGTCCAGTAAAAAATTAATCCATTTGTCATACCGTTAAAAGCCACAGTCAGATTGATGGGGTCTTCCTGGATAAATATCCCATCTCTGGTTCCCTTTTCAAAAATAGAGCTGACCTTATGAATGATCCGCTCATATTTTGCTCTGAGCTTTTCAGGCATCGTGCACACAGGTTCTACTTGTGCTAAGGGCGATATATTTATAAAATCTTGAAGCAGTTCTCTGTATATTTCAAAGTGACGTAATTTTATATCTATCAGTGCCGCCAATGCTTCATCGATGTGATCATGTGAAAGTACCTCTGTTTCCAACTCCTGCATTATCCGGCTACCGACTCGCTCCATCACTTCGTTATACAATTCTTGCTTGTTTTTAAAAAAGTTATAAAGCGTCCCAACCGCAAACTCCGCTTCCTGTGCAATCAGCTCAACAGTTGCCAAGTGATACCCCATTTTTGAAAATACATGCTCTCCTGCATCGAGAATATCATTACGGTTTTGTTCTTTAATACGTTCTTTACGATTTGTCATAAATTAGGTAGAACCTGAATTCCTGCATTGGCCATTACATTATAAAAGACAGTATGCATATAAAGTAGTTTTTAGTTAAATGTGAAAATTGATTCGCAAAATGAGTTTAAATTCATCAAATGAAAGTATACTCAACTTAGGAAAAAAAAGCAAGCGTTCTGGTGAAATAATTTGGCTAATCAAATATTTGTCACCCAAATAACAACAATATGTATAACGATAATTACATCATTTCGTTTTACTTATTAACACCATTTATCTTGTTGCTAAAACTAATATTGTAAAATAAATTGATCACCATAAATAGCTTAATTCATGATACTGCTGCTATTCTTATTATCAGGCATGGATCAATTCAGTAACCAGCATGGAGTTTTTCACGATGAAAATAACTGCTGTCGATGCTTTTCCCGTTCCACCACGTTGGGTATTTTGCAAGATAGATACCGATGCCGGCATTGAAGGATGGGGTGAAGCAACACTGGAAGGGCACGCTGCCACACAGGTCAGCGCAGTTATGGAGCTTTCCCGACTTTTAATTGGCGAAGACCCACTTCGAATCGAACACCTCTGGCAAAGTATGTACCGGGCTGGATTCTATCGGGGAGGTCCTGTGCTGATGAGCGCAATCAGTGGTATCGATCAGGCTCTTTGGGACCTATTCGGCAAATATGCACAATTGCCAGTGTATCAGTTGCTCGGTGGGCGTTGCAGAGAATCTATTCGTGTATATGGCAGCTGTGGTGGTGATACGCCAGATACCATTTTCGGTAGCGCGCGCACGGGGATTGAAGATGGATTTACCGCACTGAAGATGTGTCCGGTAGATGCAATGGAAATTATTGAGGGATTAGATGTACTGCATCAGGTTGAGGCACGTGTGGCTGCCATGCGGGAAGGGGCCAAGGACGCCGATATCGCATTGGATTTTCACGGTCGGGTCAGTCCGACTATGTCGATTGCACTGGCCGATGTACTGAAACCTTACCGACCCTTTTTTATAGAAGAGCCTGTACAGTGCGAGAATGTTGACAGCCTGGTGCGGGTATCCCACTCCACCAGCATACCCATCGCTACGGGAGAACGCCTTTACAGCCGGTATGATTTTCGTGAGGTGATTGAAAAAGAGGCCGTGTCCATACTACAACCAGACCTTTCCCATGCGGGAGGGCTGACGGAGGTAAAGAAAATCGCTGCCATGGCAGACACCCACTACATGGCTGTGGCACCACATTGCCCGCTGGGCCCAATCGCACTTGCAGCCTGTCTGCACTTCGCGGTAAGTACGCCCAATTTCCTTATCCAGGAGCATGGACATCTGGGCGAAGGGTATCTGAAGACACCATTCAAGGTAAACAAAGGATACATAACGGTTCCCAATGCTCCCGGGCTGGGAATAGAAGTCGATGAAGATGCCGTACGCGCCATGCCCTGGGAAGACTGGGACACCCCACGGCTGTTTCATGCTGACGGAAGCGTTGCAGACTGGTAGGCAGGATTACATAGGGCAACAGTGCTGCCCAACAGCCTGGCCAGTTCCCTGAAAGACAACAACGTAACATATCGTTTCAGCCAGTTATCCTGTTGTGTACATCTCAGCAGGCGTAGCGATTTATGGTGCCACTCCCAGGCAATACCCGTCTTCTGTCGCTGGCGTATTCTCCGAACAAACATAGTAGGCACCCGCATTGTAGAACTGGATCAATCGGAGCAAGTTAAAAGTCTGAATCTGCCAGTCTTGTGGCGCGTAGTCTGAAGTGTGTGGAAGGCAACTGTCCTGGTCTCCCAAACCTGGTGCGAAGCCATCTTCAGTCGTTTCATCACAATGATAGCCCATCGCATTGTGCAATTGTACCACCCGCAACAGTTCAGAAAGATTGATACGGCCATCCGTATTCACATCGGCAGAATGGTGTGTTGGGGTTGGAACATCTGGGAAAGGATTGGCCATCGTTTCCAGTGGTAGATAGGAAGAAGATAGCAAGTCAAATGTTACACCACCCCGGTGAGGTGTGCCGCTGTTGATACCATACTCATACCGCGTAACCTGAACGCGTTGCGCCAGCACAGTAAACTCCTGCATCTGAATGGTTTGCGTGTTTTGCGAAGCACTGCCCCGAACTCCACTGTTGAGTACGATCGAAACACCTTCCATCGGATTCTGAATGCGGAGCACATAGCGATAATGGCGCCACTCCGAACCTATGGAGAAACTGTGTTGCTGTGCTGTCAGTTCTGCCCCATTGTGCAGTACCGTTATGCTGGCGTGGGCATTGAGATCATTGCTTCGTGCGAAAAACTGTACTTCAATCTGGTCACCATTCATCAGGTTTGTTACTGGCCCCAATACAGTTTCTTGCATACCAAGGGTCTGTTCCATGTCTTCGGCCAATGAATCAATAATGACTCTTGAATGAAATGGCACAGCATAGACAGAGCCTTCCCAACTACCGTCCTGATTCACACTTTTCAGCAGCCCGTTCCGCTCCGGCCCTCTTCCAATCTGCACAATGTTGTATCGTCGGCCATCTGGCGTATGCACAGGACGTATGTCACCGATACCGCCGGTTGTGCCAGGTCGCGGGGAATCAATCTGGGCAAAGTCTTGAAATGCTTCCCGGGCCCGAATATCCCAGGTCAACGCTTCGGGATTTGGAGAATGGTCACCATACCAGGTCATGTGGTGTATAAACTGCACACCATTGTTGTACAGGTATTCGATTTGGTTTCGGGCATTGTTGAAATTGGTTGTCAGTGGGTGATACTCGCCGATGACGATATTGGTATGGCCAGAACTGAAAGCACCTTGTATCCAATTATGTGTACGATTATACCAGACACCGTAGCGGGTACCGCCAAAACTGGTACCTGCGCTCATTGCCCAATCCACAGGTGTAATCCGCCCATTGACTTCTGCCGCGCCAACCGCGTAATTTGCTGGAATCTGGTGGGTCTTGATAAATTCTGGGGGGAAGCCCGCCAACAATGCTTCACGATGCCCCTGCGCGATCCGGTAATTAATGACGCGCCGGGCGTGGTCGACCCATGCGAGAAAGAAGGGGTTTGTGGTGTGGTAGTTGTCCCAGGCGCCTCGTCCCTGATTTCTCGGGGCATCAAAAGCCCCCAGGTTATTGAAGGGTGTCTGGAAGCGGGCATTGATATTGTCAAGCGAACCATACAACCGCAGGAGATGCTCACGAAATGCCCAAATCATCGCCGGGTTGTAATCACCGATGGTGTTGTCGTCCCGGACATTAATTTCAAATTCGTGGTTTGGCTCGAGGGCGATAAAATGTTCGGGCATACCCGCTTCTTCACTCCGGAATTTTTCAGCCAACGCATGTAGATAACGACGTAAAGGCCACACCAGCAAACGCTCCAGAGCCGGTATGTCGGGTGCCCAGCTCATCATCTCAAATTGGTTGCCCACTTCTTCATAACCGGTAGTATTGTTCAGGCGAGTCAACCCGGCATATTTTGGCAATCCAGTATCCGGATCGATGACTGCACGCCAGGTGCTGAAACTATCGAATTGCCGGTGTGATGTAGTTGGTTCCCAAACCGATGGCAAGGCCAGGGCATAATCCGACTGGCTCCGCTCGATGAATTCCAGAAAATCTCCACCTGCCCAATATTCAAAATCCTCATTGTCGTAGTCCGGGTCTGGATAATAAGCAGGACTCTGGGTATCGGTGCGAATATGACGAAACAACGCGGGACGCACATATTCACCCCACTTTTCCTCTGTCGCCTCCGGTACAAAATCCGGATCATTGGTTACCGCTATCCAGTCAATTTCTACACGCAAGTCTTTGTAGGTCTCATAGTTGTGTCCCGGCGCGTCGGGGATATCAAGTCGGATGCGTTGAATCGTTCCGCTGTGCGTAATGGATTCATTTGTACGGTCCGAATGCAGGTTGCGCCGAATGACATGGGTGCCGTTGCTCAGATTGAACGGTACAGTATTGTGCCCGCCTTCTTTAAACCAGAAAACGCGACATAGAAATTCACCTGCTGGCGCGCCACTAACCGTCAGTGACATTGCAAACTCACGAAGCGTATCGCCATTGTAGTTTTCAATCGGGCCATAAATATAGGGATCAAATGGCAATGCATCGTGGGGTTGTAATAACAGCCAACCTCCCAGAACACCCCGATTCAACGATGTGCTCGTCAAGTTCCATCCATTGGTGTCACCATCAAAAGTGTAGATTGGCATGTCACCACTACGGGCTGCATGCGGGTGAATCCAGAATCGATTTTCCCGCCAACCGGCGTCCTGAGCATGTACTTGTGCTTCCTGGTCGACAGTCCATAATGTAGACAAAATGGATTCTGGCGCACCGGCAGCAAACAGATCATCAATAAACGCGGAGGCATAGGCGGTGAAACCTTCCGGTAATCCTGTCGTCGGCAATTCGATCACTTCACCTGAAGAGCTACCCAGAAGCCAGGCATTCCCCAAGTCAATTCGTGTCAATAAAACCAGATCGCGGGATACCGTTTTTACCGATTCAATGGCCAGTTCTGCATTTACAGAAACGCCCCCAGGAAGTTCAAGATTGCCAACCCGATGCCCCGTCCCCCGATAAAAGTGCAGCACAGGCAATTCATTGCCTGGATAACGCGTGACCACAGCAAGCTCTTCACCATCGTACTGGGGCAGGAAGTTCCCAACTGTCACTGCAAAAGGCGGGGTGAGTGGTGATTCTGCTTCAATGGATGCAATGTGATTACCTGCTGCGTTAAAGAGGCGTATTTCATTTGTGGCTACTGAGGCAAGCGGTGTGGCAACAATCTGGACTTCGGGTGGGAATAAGCTACCGGTACGTACCTGGACACCGCCAGTGATGTACGTGGGGTATGCCAGAAACTGTACTTCAGGTATACCATATTCGGTGTGAATCTTTACAAGCGTGTGGTTGTTCGAATGCTCTCCTTGTCCTGAGACAAGGCGCGGAGCAAGCTCGACGAGCGGGGCTTCCACATGCGATACCCACTCAGGCAAATGGTCCACAAGCATACTGGCCAGGTCTAGTTCCGGGTCTATAACAGTGATGTATCGTTCTCCGCTCCACTGGGCTGCTGCCGGTATAGCCAAGAAAGCCAACACAATACCCAATGATATCCATTGCCAAGCGGTTGGATACTTAACGCGACGAATCGGCAATACAAGCATGGTAGTTCTCCCGGTTCTTTGTCTATCAACATGTGAATGATACCATGCCGGAGAAATACATCCAAACCTGACATGACCGATATGATAATTAAATTTTGTTATTTCGCACCAGGGATTTCACGAATTTTGTTTGTTATCAGAGAATGAATATATACTCTTAAAATGCATCGCATATATTATTTATAAAATGGAGGTTGAAGCATGAAAAAGTTATGTATCACTCTGGTTCCAATGTTGCTGCTTACACCATGCGCACTCCTTGCTCAAGCAGAAGTGGCAAATGAGATCGTGCTGTTTTCTGAACAATTTGATGGTGAACTTGACACGAGCTGGGAATGGCTGCGGGAAGACCCTGAAGATTGGCGGATAGCTGACAATGCACTTGAAATTCGGGCACGACCGGGCGACGGAAACAGTGTGCGAAATGCGTTGCTGCGCTTTGTACCCGAAGTGACCGAGCAAGCACTGGCATTTGAGGTTACAGTCTCATTTATAAAACCACTGACAGTGCAATATGAGCAGGCAGGACTAACGTGGTATGCGGATGAAACGCCAGTCTTCAAGCTGGTACACGAGCTTATTGACGAAGAACATTTTATCATACCCAGTCGCGTTCCAACCAAACAAAAGATTGTCCGGTTGAGGCTGGAAGTGGACGGTACCCGACTCAAGGCGATGTTCTATGAAATAGACGAAGATGAAGAGAATCATACAGACAAGGAATGGGAGCTTGTTGCAGAACAGGATGTAGAAATCGGCAAGCGCAACCACATCAGCATCCAGACATATCACGGCCCGGAAGATGAAGACCATTGGATGCGCTTTTCCGATTTCAAGATTTTAAAAATTTCTGAATAAACCACTGACTATCAGAATGACAAAAGGCAGTGCCAAATGAAAACATTGCCCAGGGCATCTACTTCTTCCCAGATGCGCCGTGCCAGTTGGGCATCACCCGGAATATCATTCAGCTTGGCATGGTGTTTTTCCCACGGAAGGCAAGTTCCAGCATCACTACCAGCCAAGAATGATGGAGGTGCGGCTGCTTTTCTACCCGCACCGGGTGCCGCTGGCATGGTAGCGCTGGGCATACCGCCATATTGACCGTATTCACGGGTAAACTCCGTCATAACCCGTACATTTTCCGGCTTGGCATCGTTCTGCATAATGGCACTGGCATCCATAATGAATCCACCATCCCGAGCCGCTATGTCAATGACTTCTTTGCATTTGGCACGCACTTCGTCCGGTGTGCCATAAGAGAGAATCGCATTAGGCACGCCTCCACTTATGCAGAATTTATCACCCAGTGTATTGTGTGTCTTCACAAGATCACTCCTGTCAACGTGAAAGACCATACATTGTTCTGGCAATTCCCGGAAAGTTTCCAGATGGTAATCCCAGTTACCTTCCGCATAAAACATGATCTGCTTTCCTTCATCCCAGAGCGCCTCCACCATGGGTTTGAGGGTTGGCCAATAATGAGAATCAAATTGCTGAGGCGAAATGAACGGCACACAGCCCCGGTGCATCCAAAAACCTATGGGCACCAGGCCATCGGGATCGGCACCTGACAGCGCAACATTGAACATATGCGGCATCAAGGCTTCACAAGCCTTCAGCACCTTATCGGGCTGTGTCATCATGTCATTTGTCAAACCAACATAACCACGCAACTTGTCACCAATGATGTCAAATGGCGACTTCAACATGCCGGCAATTGCAGATACCGTTCCTGATTCTTCGCGCATCCTGGCGGCTTGCATTGGGAAACTGCCAAAATATTGCAACATGGCCATACCGCCCTTAACGAGTGCCAAGTTGTGCCCATAGGTCACTTCGCCCCCTTTGGGTTCGATATATTTTGAAGCACGGGGCAACCAGACATTGTATAAAAATGCGGTGGGGTCATCGATGAGCGCGTCATACTCATCTTCATGCATAAAACTTTTTTCCTCTGACGGTTCCAGATACTGAAAAGCAGTGTCAGCAGAAATATCTATACCAGGTATACCGTAATAATTAAGCCCTATTGCTTGCGTCAGGCCGGTCCAAACATAAACCATGTTGGCAACAGCAGCGTCCCAATCATAATCCGCGGTAGTTTTACGCAAAGCTTCAAAAGCAATGTTAAAGTCATGGGTGACTTCCTGGCATGTATAGCCGGTATGCGTAGCGACAAACTCCGCGGCCAGCATACGTATGGGGACACAGTCCGGTTTTTCATTCCGCAGCGCCGTCACATAACGGTTCAGACGTTCCAGATAACGTGTTTCCATCGCATTATTGGTCATGATACACTCCCCCGGCATGTCAGTATGCCATTTGATAATTTCTTGTTGCCCGGCGTATGCGCGTGAATGCCACTTCAAAAAAATTGATAACACAACACGAATACAATGCTCTATATGAGGCAAGACCGTAAAAGCTTGCTAATTCCTGCCGTGTTGTTTATACCACGACAGCCTTCAGGGGATCAAAGCTAATACATGTAACATAAGAATTGATACAACTTTATTATGTGATAATAATTATGTATTGCTTAACTAAATATTTAATACTACATAATAATTTTTAGTCAAGAGATATACTTTTGCAATCTATATTTATAATTGCCATGCAAAATATATAAGCACATGCAAAAATCATCCTAAATGATTGTTACAAGACGGAACTATGCTGTAAAGTGGCAGATAAAATATAGTATCCAGTGAGGCGATCTTCATTTGATAATCACATTAAACATTACGCGTCGAAACCAATGGAGCCAGTATAATGAATACACGCAAAGTATTTGTTTCTTCTGTATTACTGCTTATCGGGATGTATCATATTTTATCAAGTTTCAGTTATGCTGCGAATGTACATACTATGGAACGCATTCGGATCAGTGAAGACGGTACCCATTTTGTATACGCAACATCTGGCGAACGTTTTGTGCCCTGGGGCTTCAATTATGACCGGGATTACAAGGGACGGTTACTTGAAGACTACATGTACGATGAGTGGGATACGGTGTTGACTCATCTCGCCTACATGAAACAATTGGGGGGGAATGCAGTCCGGATTCATTTGCAGGTAGAACACTTTATGCTAGGCCCGGAAGAGCCCAACCAGACTGCGCTGCAACAGTTGGGCAAGTTGCTGGATGCTGCACAGGAAATCGGGATATACGTGAACATCACCGGATTGGGGTGTTATCTCAAAGACCAGTCACCGGACTGGTACAACAACATGAATGAAGCGGAACGTTGGGCTGTTCAAGCCCGGTTCTGGGAAGCAGTCGCCCAGGTCGCATCAGGACATCCCGGAGTGTTCTGTTATGATCTGATGAATGAGCCGATTGTCGGCGGTTCAGGTGATGGCTGGTTACCCGGAGATGGGCTGGGTGGCAAGCATTACGTACAGCGCATCACGTTGGAACCGGGTGAACGTTCCCGGGAAGAAATCGCGAAGGCCTGGGTGGATACTCTGGTCGGAGCTATTCGAAAACAAGATTCGCAGACCCTGATCACTGTCGGAGCTATCCCCTGGGCACTGACCTTTCCCAATGCAAAGCCAGTTTTCTATTCTGAAGCAGCCAGCGAGAACCTTGATTTCGTCAGTGTCCATTTTTATCCACGAGGTGGTGAGATCGAAGAAGCATTGACGGCACTTGCGGTGTATGATATCGGCAAACCGCTGGTTATTGAAGAGTACTTTCCAATGCATTGCAGCTTTGAAGAAATGAACCATTTCATGGACGAAGCCAAAGACCTGGTGGACGGCTGGTTCAGTTTTTATTGGGGCATGACCATAGAAGAGTATGCTGAAAAAGAAGAGAAAACCCTGGGTGAAGCAATCACCATGAGCTGGCTTGAATTCCTGCGGGACAAGGGAGCAAAGATTACCCACGGGGATGCGGACATCACAAATTAAAAATTACGCACCAGGGCTTCTGCTATTTTTCCACGGCCATCGGCCTTTGAGTTTACTTTCCTGTCTGCCTGAACCGTATCAAAAGTAAATGCGCCATACAGCTCTTGTATCAACGATGTCATGGAGTTGGAAAGCAGCACCTTAACGCCTCTTTCTGTCAGCGTTTTAAAGGTATCCGCCAGTCGACATTGGTCCAATTCATTAAAACTGTCTTTGTTGTACCCAGTGAAAGAAGAAGTTTTTGAAATTGGATGATAAGGTGGATCAAAGTACACAAAATCATCCGGTTTTGCTACATCCAGTATTTTTTCAAACGGATTGCTGGAAAGTGTTACGGATTGTAATGTCTTTGCCACTGCCCGATGGTTTTCTTCATCGCAAATGCGTGGATTGACATAACTACCCATAGGTACATTGAACTCGCCACGGCTGTTCTCGCGGTATAAACCATTGAAGCAAGTGCGGTTCAGGTAGATAATGCGCGCAGCCCGCTCTGGTAACGTATCCGGAACTTCTGCTCGAATTGAATAATAGTATTCTTTGCAATGCTGATGTTTATGCCTTCTCAAAATTGCAATGACGTACTCTGGGAAATCCCGTAATCCGATATAGGCCTCTATTATACGTTCATTCGTGTCCGATAAATATATGCTGGTATTGGTTTTTGATCTGTCAGCGAGATGACCACGACAATACAACGCAAAAAAAAGTGCCCCACCACCGACAAATGGCTCATGGTAATTATTGAACGGCGCTGCTAGCTCTACACGGGCCAACAGTTCCGGGAGCAACTGACGTTTGCCACCAGCCCACTTTAAAAAAGGCTCGGGTAAAACTTTGGTTGTTTTTTTATTTATGTTGTTAGTTTTAATAGTCAAAATTTTAAATAACCTGTTAACTTCTTGATACATCAAACATGATAAACCCGCTACCATGCAATATTGGTAGCGGGAGACTATCAGATGCAAATTAAAAAACACAATTTCAGCACATAACCTACTGTTCTGGAGAAGCAGGTGCTATCAGCACTGGGGGTTCATCAGAAGGCGTACCCGCAGTATCTGCTGGTGGAACAACAATGGTTTCAAGAGGGATATGCATGCCTTCGGACGGTGCCATCTGTACTCCTCCTGACTCCCCAGAAATCTCCGGCAGTATTTCAGGTACGTCTGCACTGCGATGAATAAAGTCTATATCAGCATCTGCTTCCAACTCCTCCAAGGTAACCTCACCAGCTTCTACAGCATCTGCCATAGCGTTAAGCTCATTGAGATGCCCGACTATACGGTGGTAATCTACCGGAGTCAATGGCAGACTGTGAGGTTGCGCTCCCACCCGAACAGGATACAAACCATCGTCATCTTCCGGGCCGATTACAGCACTTCGCGTACTGGTTTCTGTTCCCAGACTGATTTGCAGCACTGGCTCCCATGGTATTGCTGCCTCCGGGTAGGCACCAACCACTATATGTGAACCTTCCAGACCAGACAAAGCGAAGAGCAGTTCCTCAACCAAATTCGAAACTACATCACGAGACTCCCCGTTAATACTGAGATCCCATAATTCTCCATCATCTAACCGAAATGCCCATTCGCTGCCTTCATAAACGATGTCGATTCGATCATATTCTGTCACATCACCACTGAAAATCCTGCGATCATACACATCATTTAAGTCAAGAAACATGTCGTCTACTTCAGATTGGCGTACAATCAGAATTTCCGGCGATTCATCAATACGTACATACGTTCCATCGACGGATCGGGCAGCATCCGCAAAATGCAGCATTCTTTCTTCGTCACCAACCATAAGCCGTATCGATCGCGCAAAATCACCTGTGGGCGTGTCAGCATCTGCATAGTCTACCGGGGACCAGTCAGCCAGTGAAGAAATCAAACTATTGATGCGATTATCTCGAACCGGCAAAGAGATTACCGGGTTTTCAACTATCCACTGGTCTGCCTGCTTAGCCAATCGCAAGGTCTCCTCACCGGGCGATTCAATCTCAATTAGCGTTATTTCATCTTGTTCAAGCTCAAAAACAGGCATCGTGAAAAGTTGTGACGCACTGGGGAATAGTTGATCAAAGCGGCTTTTTGTCAACTCGTAGACGAAACTGGTGTCTGCATCAGCCAAACGCAAGTATCCATTACCGTCGAGATCAGGACGGCCAGCTTCGAGTATCACAGGCTCTCCCTCTTCACGAGACAATTCAATTCGATACCCTGGAGATGTCAAACCCCATTCATCCAATGCATCAGGATTCACGATATTTGTAGCATCCATAGCAGTAAAGCGCCGCAACAAAGCTTGAAGTCCGGTATCACGGTATTCTCCCAAGCCCCCTTCCGCAACTACCCAGCGGAATTCTGGTGTTTCAGGTAGAACCACTGCGTCTGCATCGGATTCTTCGAGGTCATCCACCTCCGGCTCTGGTGCAAAAAATTCCTTTTCAAAAACCCAACGTCTGTCGGGGGTATGAATTGCCAATTTCGTTATAGAATCGGCGGGTACATCTATAATGCGTTTATTCAGCCATTTATCAGGTTGCGGTGCCACGGCCAGGTCTTCACCAAACACACCTGCTTCCTGCCTTAAATTGGTTGCCTCCACGTACACCCGATCGCTGTCTGCATTGCGCAGAAAGACGGTTCGGAAATCAGGTGATTTACCAACCAACAAATGCACCTCTGGCGTTTCTGAAGTCGCTCGAAATACCTCAACATGAAATGCCTGATTGTGATTCACGCCATAGGCATCGCGGCTGCTCTCATCAATCGCATCGGCCCGGTACTCACCACGCAATCCCAAAATAGAATTTGCAAAGGAAGATACCTCTGTCTCCAGAGCAGGGGCGTCAAAGTGTGATGCGACACGCCAGGCATCACCATCCTTAATAAGTGACACCTTAGATTCAGGATCTGCACCTGCGTAAATTTCTATTCTGTCGATGTCGGATTCTTGCAATGCTGATGATACAAGCGGCTCCAACCGTACTTGCTCCACAATGGACACTGGTTGATCTGCGCTACGTTTCCAGAGTGCCAGTATCAACAATACAGCAAGAATAACTACCAACGGTAATAATTTTTTCGGACTCATAAGCCTATCTCCACATGCCCGAGAGGGCGCTGGTTGTAAAATAATGATTCCTGATCATTTAATCTTTGCTGACCTTCTCAGCTTCAGCGATCCGCGCCATGGTATAGAGGTTGCGTGTATGGCGACGATATAAAGTGGAACCAATACCAATCAAAGCAATGAGTGTATTGGCCAATCCATAATTTACTACACGCCAAACCGTTCGCTGGGTTTCAGTCGGACGGTCAATGGTGCGGTCTACAGGTTTCCGACCACGCACGTGAACCAGATTCTCACTCAAGGTAACGGCATCCACGCTGTTCAGGAACAAATCCAGGTTACCGGCCTGCATGAAATTGCGGCGAAACATCTGGGAACAACCCAACAAAACCAACTTGCCTGGTGCCGATTCGACTGGTGCTGCCTCCGGATCATCCGATGCCATTGGCGATTGCGCGAAGGGGTCCTGCTGTGGGTCTGGTGCTGGCCAGCCGGGACGTTCCATATCGGCAAATGCATCGGGGAATTGTCCCTCCACCACGGCCATCAATGGAAAAGGTCCGAGTTGTGAAGCATCATAGGGCACTTCAATGTCTGCGGAACTTATTTGTATGGTATTTTCCGGACGCAACCAGGATTGCGCACTCGAACGCATGATAATGCGTGCATTCAGACCAAGCTCCGCTAATCGGCTATCATCTAATTCAATCGGTGTGCCCCAGAGATACAGAATGGACGAAAGTCTGCTGGTAATAGATGTATCCTGGTCCATACTGGCCAGGTTAATTTGTGCTTGCATGGGCAAGTTCACTGGCGTACCACCCGTAAGCATATCCTGGAGCGAACCTGCGGCACCCTGGACTCGCAAGGTAACATGGTTGGCATCCATCAGGATTTTTTCGCTCACAGCCAACCCGTAATGCGTCAGTAGTTCGTTCACACCAGGTTGTTCCTCTCGCCGGGTAACACTCATGCCTGCACGGGAAGTCTCATAATCCCACTCATATTGTTGTACGGCCATTACAACCGACTTACCACTATGCAAGGCGCGGTTGATTTCCCAGCGTTGCCGGTCGTTCAAGTTCCTGGGGTTCACAACAACCAGCGTATCGTATTCATCCGGCAACGGACTGTCCTGTGTGAGTTCAACACGATGCACCTCATATTTTTCCATCTGGAGCGTTTGCTCAAGAAAAATATACGGGTCTTCTGTTTGTGGTACAGGCTGTCCCATCTGCCGCATTATTTCTCGGGTTTGCTCATCGATCTGAAAAGCTTCTTTCGGTGCAACCAGGGCTACCACCGGTGGCGCATCCAGATTCAGTTTATAGATGGTGCTGACGATATTGTATTCCAGTTCTGAGATGGTCTGGGGAACTACCTGTGGAATGATTTCTTCCGGACGATCCCGGTATCCGATACCAATGGCAGCATATACCGGACGGCTGGTGAACCCATCATCACTGAATGCCTGTACCTGGAAGGGTTGGACACCCTTGTCGAGCATACGCATTTCTATACTCATCTCTTCTTCTGTAAGCTCGCGGGTGTCTTCATCATCCGCCAGAAACAGATTGCCAACTTCGAGATAAACTCTTGAATAATTCAGCCGGCCATTCGATGCCACACGGAGTTCTTCCAGTTTGTCTACAATATCCTGCTCGATGTCTTTCATTCCCATAGGCATTTTGTCCCGCGAGGTGATATAGACACGCACCTGTACCGGAGCATCCAATGTATCCAGAATGTTTCGAGATGCCGTCGATATGGTGTAAATTTTATCTTCAGTCATATCAATACGGGCTATACTTTGACCAACCATCAGCCAATTAAACAAAAGCCCGATGGCCATACACATCACCACGGCCGAGCTGAATATTGTCTTGGCTCCCGGACGGTTCCTGCCATCAATGTAGAGCACGTTCAAACCTAGAAAGATAATGGTCCAAACAGAGAAAAAGATTATGTCGGCCAGGTCAATAACACCACGGGTAAACGCGGCATAGTGGGCAAAAACACCAAAGACATCTGCCAGCAACGTTCCCAACCCGGCAACCCGGTCATTAATATAGGATGCTATCAAGTCGGCACCAACCAGTAAAAACAGAAAACACGTAAGCAGCGTGACCACAAACGCTACAATCTGGTCTTTGAAAAAACCGGAGAAAAAGATACCCAAGGCCAGAAAAAATGCTCCCAGGAAAAGCGTCCCGATGTAGCCACTCAGCATGGCACCGGTATCCGGATTTCCCAATGAAAACAACATGGCGGGTACGGTGATGGTGGCGAACAATGTCAGTGAAAAAAAGATAAACGCGGCAAAGAACTTGCCCAGAACAAGTTCCCAAGCCTGCATTGGAAACGTTAAGAGCATTTCCCAAGTATTTTCTTTGCGTTCCTCCGCCCAAATACGCATCGTTACAGCGGGTATGAACACACATAGAAAAATAGGGAGATTGTCAAAATAGGGTCGCATATCCGCCACGGGCATGGCAAAAAAGGATGTGATGTACAACCCCACGCTCATGCTGACAAACACCATCATGAAAATGTAACCAATTGGAGAAGTGAAATAAGCGCTTAAATCCCGGCGCAATATTGCCAATACATTACCCATAATCAGTATTTCCTTATTGACTATCCGCACTCGCGGCTTTTTCGGTCAGGGTGAGGAAAGTTTCTTCCAGGCTCAACGGCTTGTCAGCAAGCGTTCTAATCTGCCAACGATTTGTTTGAGCCAATTGCCCAATCTCTTTCCAGGGGTGATGATCGATCTTCGAATGAATGGTAAACGAAACACAACCACTGTCCTCGCCATTGAACTCGACATTCCTGACACCATTTATCTGGCGAAACTTCGATTCGATTTCCTTACGCTCGCCGACCAGACTCACCAGGGTACGCTCATTGGTACTGGCCCGGGCACGAAGTTCTGTCAAGGTGCCATCACCAACGATTTGTCCACGATTAATGATAACGATCCGGTCTGCCGTAGCCTCTACTTCTTGCAGAATATGGGTAGATAATATAACAGTTTTATCTTGGGCCAGCTCACCAATCAAATCCCGAATCTCAAGAATCTGGTGTGGGTCAAGACCGGAGGTCGGTTCATCCAGAATGATGACTTCCGGATCGTGTATCAACGCCTGTGCAAGACCTGTACGTTGTTTAAACCCTTTGGAGAGCTCCCGAATCACTTTGCGAAACATGGGCTTCAGACCACAGACATCAACCACCCTTTGGATACGCTCTTCCAGACGTCCGCCACGAAGCCCCCTGGCTCGACCGACAAAATTCAAGTACGCACTCACTTCCATGTCCATATAGAGCGGTAACACTTCAGGCAAGTAACCGAATTTTTGACGTACTTGGACAGGGTCTTTCAATACATCAATATCGGCAACCAGCGCCGTACCCTTCGTTGGGTAAAGATAGGTGGTCAAAATTTTCATCGTCGTGGATTTACCAGCACCGTTGGGTCCCAGCAATCCCACAACTTCGCCGCGCTTCACTTCAAACGATACATTGTCCAGGGCGACTACTGGCCCGTAATGCATCGTGAGCCCTTCGGCTTTGATCATGTTTGATAACTCCTCTGTTGCAACATCTCCCGAAACCTGTCATCGACAATTTACAACACACTTAATAATCATTGGGGGTGTATTTTATATATACAACTTTTTATCTGTATGGCAGAGAAACGCACTACTCCCCCGTACAGACCATCTTGCGTTGTAGTTTCTCTCAATTCTGGCAGGCAATTTTTGTGCCATGATGCCAATGGCAAGTCATTTACATTATAATGCATTGAATGTCAGTAACTTACCATTAAACATTCATGTTTTATGCGCCTCAACACAAGCCTCATTTGCGGCAAAAAGACCTGTTTTGCGGCTTGGTAGTTTCGTTAACCGCTTACACTGCACGTCTTGGTGGTGCTTGTGATATAGCGACATTCATGCTAACATGCTTGAATTGGCATATAAAAGATTTCAACTTATTTTTCGCAACTGAATACAATAAAACCAGAGACCCTGCATGACAAGTTGGTGGAATAAACATCAAAACAGCCCAGACCAGTCCGGCAACACGACACCAGAACTCAACCTGGATGCCACAGAGCCTGATACATCACGCCTTTCTGAGACTACTTTAGCCAAACTACTTTTTAAGGAAGGCAAGGCAAGTGAGGTGCAACTACGCGATGCACTAAACAAGCAAAAAGCATCGGGTGCATTCCTTGGCGAAATTCTTATCAATGATGGTATTTTGGATGAGCAATCGTTATTAAATTTTCTGGCTAAAAATTGCAAAATACCACATTTGAGTCTTTTGGATTACCTGATCGAACCCACATTTGTATCGCTGGTAAGTGAAGAATTGTGTTTACAGTACCGTCTGTTACCAATTGATCGGCTTGGTCGGAATCTGACTGTGGCGATGGTAAACCCGTTGGACCGGGAGGCATTAAAGGCGGTACAAAACGCGTGCCCCGACCTGCGAATAAAACCCATACTATGTGCATACCGACATTTTGATTTGGTGGCAGAAAAGCTATTTGGTTCTGACCAATCCAAGGCACCTGCATCAATTAGCATGCAAGATTTGGGATTCAGTTCAACAAACAAAGGGGCCACCGTTTCTCAGTCCGAGTTGGGGGCGTCACCAGAAACACCTGGCAGCCCATCCATACAAACACACGACAGTGAATTCCGAGATGAGAACGCTGGTGCAATACCAGATTCTTCAAAACAGTCTCAAACACATCCAGACCCACATGAAGCGGAACGTGAATCACTGCTGGATACTGTCTTTGGCAATAAATTGTTGGATGCAGACCTTGACAAAGATGTGCCTAATCAGTTGACGAGTGACGAAAGTACACAGGAAGAGACCCTGGAATCTGTCATGGAAGCGACGGCCGCTGCTATGGTTGACAGTATGCGGGAAACGTATGAAATGCTTACCCGGCGTATGCAATTGTTTCGAGGGCTGCACGCTGAAGACGTGGCAAGAATTTTTTCCAGAGGCATGACCAGTGAAATTGAGGAAGGCGAAGTTATTTTCAATAAAGGGGATGAAGCTGATGGTTTATATGTCATACTGGATGGCGAAGTAACTGTTTTTGACGGCTCCCATATCCTCGCAGAACTGGGTCGGGGTGATACCATTGGAGAAATGGCGATGATGATCCGAGGGCCACGAGCTGCCGGAGCACGTGCACGCATTCGGACAAGTTTGCTCAAACTTACGCAACAGACTATTATTAACGAGCTTCCATCGGAAGTCTCCAATCGTTTGCTGTTGAATCTGGTCATTACACTTAGCGAACGCTTGCGACTTGCCAATGCCCGATTACTGATTTTATTACGTAATTTATCTGGTAACAGGTAACAGGTAACAGGTAACAGGTAACAGGTAACAGGTAACAGGTAACAAATTATACAGCACGAAAAAAATTTTGACCACCACGTTTTATTTCTTACAATGAAAGGGAAGAGGGTATGCGCTGGATTCTATCATGTATATTAGGCTTGTTTCTGATGACAACACTGGAGAATGCTATGGGACAAAGTGAAACTTCGGTTGAGATATTGGTCAGCGATACACAAATTGCCATGGGAGAAAGCATAACAGTTCGAGCAGAATTACTGAACGCTGACGCAGGTGATTACCTCGCGTTGCCTTTTGTAAACAATTCACGTTGGGGAGCTCATGAAAGGTTTAATAAAAAGGGTATTGCGAATTTTCAAATCCCCTTGCCCAATCCTGGACCAATGGATATTGAAGTATTGCTCATACCACTGGAAGAAGATAACTGGATGGGTACCAGCAACAAAAATATCCTGCTTGCAGGATATCCCATGCCGGATGAAGGGATACGGTCTAATATAATTCAAGTGACTGTAACCCGCAGAAATTTCGAACCACGTGAACTGGGTGAAACCGCGTTCTGTATGCAGTGGGAGCCTTGGTTCACACCACATAGTTCTTTTTGGAACAGTGCCCATGCTGTTCCCCTGATGGGGTTTTATGCTTCCTATAACCGGGACGTTACACGGCAACACATCCTCTGGTTTGTCGAGATGGGTGTGGACTTTGTGTTGCCCGACTGGTCCAACCATATCTGGGGCCGAGACCACTGGCATGAACGGGGCAACAATACGAACACCATCATACACGCCACAACTCTGTTTCTAGAGGTATTGGCTGATATGCGTGACGAAGGTATCCCCGTGCCACAAGTGGCGATCATGCCCGGTTTGAGTAATGGCCCTCCAGCAACCATGCAGGCACTGAATGAATTATTGGACTGGATTCATCAAAACTATCTCCGCAATCCACGATTTAATGGTCTTTGGTTTGAGTATGATGGAAAGCCCTTGGTCGTTGTACTGGATACCAATGCCATGGCACACCCTGATGGCAGAACAGAAGCAGCATTTCGCATTCCATTCGTAAAGCAAACTCTTGGCGCTACTGAAGAAGAGCTCGATCAGATGCGCGCCGATGAAAAAACACCCGTGGATGATACATATTTCACTGTGCGCTGGATGTCGACGCAGTTGCAATCAACCAAACATCATGAATTGGGCTATTGGACATGGATGGATGGCAGTATAGAACCTGTGGTGACCTATAAAGACGATGTCGCGGAGGCGGTAACAGTAACACCAGCCTTTTTCGCGGAGTATGGCTGGATGGCACCTGAAGCCTATGGTCGCCGGGGTGGTGCCACTTTGATGGATACTTTCCAGGTTGCTATGGAACACCGACCTGAAGTGGTATTTCTGCACCAGTTCAATGAATTTGCCGGTCAACAAGAAGGTAGAGGGTATGGCCCGGACAACAACATCTATGTCGATAGTTACAGTGTCGAATTCAGCGATGACCTGGAACCGGTATCACTTACTGCACCTGGATTCCGAGGCGACCAAGGTGGTTGGGGGTTTTATTATCTGAACCTGACCCAGGCATTAATGGCCATTTATAGAGATGAGGAACCCCAGGATACGCTATTGGCTATCAGTGCGCCGCTTGCTGGAACAATCATTGACGAAGAAACACTCACCATTTCCTGGAGCATCTTTGGCAAGACCCCGGAAGCCTATCGGTTTGAAATTGCAGGTCAGGAAGTTGGTCGTGTGCCACATTCAGATTTGGATGCATTGCAATTTGAAATTGCACTGAATGCGCTGAACCTGGAGCCCGGTACCCACACGATTTCAATCATAGCTGAAGGTGCAGAAACACGCTTCCCATTGTCATATACTGCGCAAGATACGGTACTCGAAATACCGACAGCTCCTTTGGCACTAGTCTCAATTGTGATTGAATAAGTGCCAGCTATAACGTTATGCAAAGGAGTCTGGTGTGCTCGAAGATTTGTTAATGCGCGGGATGAGCCTGGTTGGATTGTTCGTTATCGTTGGTCTGGCTTGGTTGATGTCAGAAAATAAAAAGGCCATTGCTTGGCGATTGGTGTTCTGGGGAATGGGATTGCAACTGGCATTGGGTCTGCTCATCCTGCGCACGCCAGTCGGAATTCCGTTTTTTCTCGCAGTGAAAATGGGATTTGATGTGGTGACTAATTCAGCAGAAGCAGGAGCACAGTTTCTCTTCGGAAACCTTACACAGTTTTTCATGCTGAATGGTGCTATGACTCCAGGACCTCATGGGTTGGAGACACAAGATATATTTACTATTAATGCTGTAGTCGCCTTTAAGGTGTTGCCCGTGATCATTTTTGTGTCCGGGTTGGCGGCGATTCTCCAGCACTTGCGCGTGATACAAGTTGTGGTAAAAGCAATGTCCTGGCTGATGCGACGCACCCTGAAAACATCTGGCGCGGAAACATTTGCTACTTCATTGCTGGTGTTTCTTGGAATTGAGTCGCTAAGTGCGGTCAACAACTACATGAAAAACATGACACGCTCCGAGCTGTTTACTCTGATGACAGCGTTTCTCGCAACCATTGCAGCCAGTGTAATGGTTGCATACGCAAGTTTTGGCGCTGAACCTGGCCATTTACTGGCCGCATCTTTGATGAGCGCACCGGCGGCCATCGCCATGTCTAAAATTCTGGTACCAGAAACCGAAACGCCAGAAACTGCAGGTACGGCAGACATCAACATGCCGGTGGAAAGTCACAATGTCTTTGACGCGGCCTCACGCGGCGCATCACTGGGATTGACCATGGCACTGCAAGTTGGCGCGTTGCTCATTGTATTCGTCGGTTTGATATTTCTGCTTGATCTGATTAGTGTATCAATCAGTGGTGTGACATTGACCGCTTTGTTAAGCTGGCTATTTCGACCTTTCGCCTTGATACTGGGCATACCATTTCAGGATGTGACGGCTGTGTCACAATTACTGGCAACAAAGTCTATCTTTAATGAGTTCCTGGCTTATGAACAACTGCAATCTTTCATCCAGGCTGGAAGCATCCAGCCACGCTCAATCACTATCGCAACATATGCACTTTGCGGCTTCGCGAATCCGGGCAGTCTGGGCATTATGATTGGTGCCATGTCGGGCATCATTCCGGAACGCCGCGAACTCATCGCTCGTCTGAGCATGCGCGCATTCGTTGCAGGCACCCTGGCTTGCTTCACCACAGCATGTGTTGCGGGTATTCTGATGGCTGCGTAAGGAATGGTCTGAAAGCAGCTTAACATTTTTTATTATCAATTGGAAACCACTAAGAAGTACACATATATAAAACAAGTACTATGTGTCAGCGACAGAAAAGGTGATGGCGAATGAACGGTAAAACAATTCCGCGCGTATTAACAATTGCCGGTAGCGATTCCGGGGGAGGCGCTGGCATTGAGGCAGATTTAAAAACCATGACTATACTCGGATGCTTTGGCATGGCTGCTATTACCTCGGTTACCGCCCAGAATACAACTGGGGTGTTTGGTATTCACGATATTCCACCAGAAATGGTCGCGAAACAAATAGATGTGGTGATTGATGACATCGGTGTCGATGCGGTAAAAATAGGGATGCTGTCCAATTCAGGAATCATCCATGCGGTAGCCGATATTCTGGCACAACATCAGGTTCCCAACCTGGTAATTGACCCGGTGATGGTCGCAAAGAGTGGTGACGCCCTATTGCAGGAACACGCTCAGGCGGCACTTGTATCAAATCTCTTGCCTTTGGCACACCTGGTCACACCGAACATACCGGAAGCCGAAGTATTGGCAGACATGAAAATCACCAATGAATCAAGTTTAAAAGCTGCTGGCGAGAAAATATATCGGCTCGGATTACAAGCTGTTTTAATTAAAGGCGGACATCTTGAAAGTGATGAGGCCACCGATTGGTTGTTTGATGGTGACAACTGGTGTACATTCAGCGCTCCGCGTATTGCGACACAGAATACCCACGGCACAGGGTGTACCTATTCCGCTGCGATTGCCTCGCTTCTTGCCTGTGGCATACCACTTCGTGATGCCGTATCAAAAGCCAAAGACTACCTCACCAATGCCATCAAAACCAGCTATGACCTTGGCAGCGGCCACGGCCCCCTGAACCATATGTGGCCCTATCAATAAGCGGAATTTAACTGGCATTTTTTGAGCATAACCTTAAAGCCTGTAAACGAACAGCACCAGACGGCACACCAGCAAAAACACCCCAACTCCATCAGGAATCAGGGTGTATTACTTCAAATAAAAATCAGAGTCAAAGATGCAATCAGCGACTTAGTCGACTGCTGGGCATCCAGCCAGTATAACGGTAGCAATCAAAACCAAAGAGAATAAAAATGCCTTCATGTCAAAATACCTCCTAACAGTTTTCAGTTTTCAACGCAAGATTTCACACTGTACTTCGCTTACTCCAAACTGCTAACTTTGCTAAATACTACTATTGATAATACTCCCAGGCTTTCATTTTGTTACAACATTCTTCTACCTGCAATGCTACTGTCAAGATGGTTGTTGTGCCAGATTCTCTGGTGGCCCCATGCTCTCACGATCGTACGATGCCTTCACGGTACTGGCCAGACCTCCACGGGGATTGCATGTTATTGTTATGCACATATTACGGGGTCTGCATGCTATGACGAGGTCTACAAGCATACGATTGACAAGGTGCTCATACCAGATGCCCACATCGCGGTAGGATAAAAGGTAATACTTCAATGACCGCAACTCCAGGCAGGATTCATGGGGAACATATTGAATTTGAACTTCAGCAAAATCGGGAAGACCAGAAAATGGGCAAACCGATGTAAACTCGTTTGTATCAGTGACAATCTCCATCAGGCTTCCATGCGGTGTACCAGCATACTCATAACGAAAACACTCCAGACAGCCCGTATCGATGGCTTCAGCACCTTTAAATGGTAGAACTTTGTCTTCAGCATTGAATTGATTACGTAGTGTGGGATTCTCTTCCATTGCGTACCTTGTATAAATGGTTTATAGTCTTTCGATTAAAATTAAACCCGTATTGTACAACATTTCGACTATCACTATTGGCTTGAATGCCAATGTAGCATCCAACAACAGTATTATTCAGAAAGAGTATTCCTGCTTTGGTATCATATATCACAAATGCTGTGGTGAACACATGCTGCCAAAAAATGAACACAAAAATGAACCACTCTTTTTAATGTGAGAACGGTTGTCGACACCAAAAAATGCACCAGGTAAGGGAAATGAACGCTAAAAAATTAATAGATTCAAACGATAAACCCATTCAGGTGCTGCAATTGGCCGAGAGTCCGTACGTAGGGGGTATCACGTCACACATCCTTACAATCATGGAAGCTTTCCGTGATGATAAGACCTTTAATATCCATGTAGCAACTATAGAAGGGCGTCGTACGGATACCACACTGCTTGATCAAGCACAAGCGACAGGAATAGATGTTGATGTACTCTCAATGGGAAATACCTACGATCTTCGTGTTCTGCGCCAAATTCGCTCCTGCATAAAAAAGCATAAAATCGACCTGGTACATACCCACAACTACCGGGCAACCATTCTGGCACTACTCGCTTCGGGTAAATGTCCGGTAATCGCAACGGTACACACTGCCATGCCGGCAAAAGGTTACCGTATGCGCTTCTGGCAGTGGCTGGAAATGCAATGCCTGAAAAGGATGCCACAGGTTATAGCCGTTTCACATGCAGTACATAACTGGTTACTTTCCAAAGGCATACATGCTGAAAACATCCGTGTGTGCCATAATGCCTGCCCAAAACCACCAGCGAACTTAACCGAGGTGAATACACTGAGAGGAAAGCTGGGCATCCCACTTGAAGTCATAGTTATTGCTTATGTGGGCAGGCTTACAGAAGGGAAAGGCCTGGAAATACTGCTCGATGCCATTTCCGGTCTTCCAGTTCATTTACTGCTGGTTGGAGATGGCCCCTTACGCTCCGGGCTTCAATTAAAAAGTAGAGAATTGAATCTCAATGTACATTTCACAGGTAATGTAACCAATCCCTTCTCCTTGTATGCCCTCTCAGATATAGTCGTATTACCGTCCGAAATGGAAGCACTTCCGATGAGTTTGATTGAAGCTGCAGCCTTGGGCAAGCCAGTAGTGGCTACAAACGTGGGTGGAATTCCCGAAATAATAACAGATGGAGATAATGGCTTGTTGATTCCATATGGTGATACACAAGCATTGCGAAATGCGCTGTACCGCATGTTGGACGCTACAACTCGTGAAATGATAGGTCAGGCTGCATATCGTCGCTGGGAGAAGTGTTTTACCCCTGAACATATGAAAATACGCCTGGAAAGATCATTTATAGAAAGGCTGACCACTTGAGTTATCTGTATCGCTTCAATATAATTAATAACTCATCTGTAATAATTTCAACAATTACATTCGGCTGACCCGTAACCTGTTGTGATTTGTTACGATATTACAGTATGAATATAATAAACGAAACCTCTACATTATAAGTCAAGGAGAATTGTGATGCGCATTTGGAACTGGATACACTGGTCAACAAGGTCATTAGGCGGCCTTGCATTGATATTTCTGAGCATACCAGCATGTAGTATGGAAACTGTTGAAATTGCAATGCGGGATGACACCATGCTGACAACTGATATACACAAACCAAAACAGATTGAACCCCCATATCCGATAATTCTGGTTCGGAGTACCTATGGCCGAAATCATCCCGGCTTTATACAACCCTATTTGGAGCGTGGGTATGCTGTGGTCATTCAAGATGTACGTGGCATGGGCAATAGTGAAGGTGACCCCTACGTTTTTCGTGCGGAAGGTTGGCAACCGGACATGCAAGACGCCGCTGACACCGTCAACTGGATGTTACAACAACCGTGGTGTAACGGTAATATTGGCACGGTCGGGGGTTCAGCCTTGGGTATCACTCAAATGTTGATGGCACCGACCACACCAGAAATCAAAGGCCAGGTGATCGAAGTTGCGGCAACCAATTTCTACCATGACATATCCTATCAGGGTGGTGTATTTCGGAAAGAACTGCTGGAGAACTGGCTGGCGGCCATACAGCAACCACACATGATTGCCAATTACAAAGCACATCCCGTTTATGATGAATACTGGCAGTATTACAATGTTGTCGATAAGGCACCCGAAATTAATTCCCCGGGATTATTTATAGGGGGCTGGTATGACATATTTCAGCAAGGCACCATCGACGCGTTCCTGTCACGTGAGCATAATGGAGCAGAAGGTGCTCGTGGAAATAATATGATGATCATGCGATGGTCCTCACATGGCCCGGATACCACCACAGACTACGCGTACCCGGAACAACGTAACGATCTGGATGTATCAGCGATTCAACAAGCTTTTCTGGCACACCACATTTTGGGGGAAGAAGAGGCATTGGCAGGTATCCCAAAAGTGCATTATTGGGTACATGGCGCCGATAACGATCCAGAGGCTCCCGGCAATGAATGGCGTACCGCGGATACGTGGCCGCCCTTACCTTCAACAGAGGTCGCGCTATATTTACACCCAGATGGACTGCTCAAGAAAGAAGAACCATCACAAGATACTGCACATCAGACTTTTGTTTTTGATCCGAATGATCCCTTTCCCACCAAGGGCGGACACAACCTCTTCTTGCCAATGGGGCCTTACGATCAGCGCCCGGACAGCTTGGAACGAACAGATATCCTGCGCTTCGCCACCCTTCCCCTGGAAGCACCTCTGGAAACCATAGGCCGGGTACGGGTAGTTCTGCATGTTTCCTCAGATGCTCCCGACACCGATTTTACGGCAAAGCTGCTTGATATTTATCCGGAAGGCGATGAGCGCGAAATTCTCATCATCGACAATATACGTCGCGTAAAAACACGCGAAGGTTATGACAAGGTGGCACCTTTATTAACCTCGGAAGAAGAGGTGATCGCATTGGAAATAGACCTGTGGAATCTGGCCTGGGTCTTTAATACCGGGCACCAGATTGGACTGCATATTTCCAGCAGCAATTATCCCAGGTTCGAAGTTAACCCCAATACTGGAGCAGATTTCCCAGAAGCTGACATCCCCATGCAAAAAGCCCGTAACAGTGTTCACATGAGCAGCAGGTATCCAAGTTCACTTTATTTACCAGTGATTGACTGAGACAACCACTTTAGCCAACTGCAGTAACTGCAACGGCGCTGAAATCTATGCCTTAAAAAGTATATTCAGCGCCGTATTTATTACAGTTTTCAGGACTTGATGATCTCCATCACAGCATCCTCTTTGTCTTCGGGAAATTCCAGCAGGGTATCCAAGATGCGGGCAACGCGGGTAGGCTCGACATGAACCAGTTCCTGCATGAGCTTGAGAATAAGTCGTCGCGTACTGTGGGTACAGGTAGCAAACTCCGGATAAATCTGATTCAGATGTGTCGCATAAATATCGAATATGCGGCGTTCATTGGCTTCTGCCTCATCTTTTATTGCCACCTGGTAGGGGTAAATATCTAGTTCATGCCACTGCTCCAGAATATCACGGGCTTTCTCTGCTTCACGCAGAGCAAAGTGTTCACGCAATCGGCTCCGGGCCATATCCAGTAGCAGCCGCAGGTCTGGATGCATTTCACTAATCGTTAACAACCCCTCACGATCAAGCAACGCAATATGGGCTGACTTTAAATAAGCTGTATAACTGAAGCCGCGGAAGTGCAGACGTGGCAATGCGTTGTACAGCATGAAACCAGCATCGTTACATAAAAAAACACCGCGCTTACCTGGCAGATTCCACTCCACAACGGTGAGCTGTGCTTCAATTCGTTCACCGTTTTCCAACACAAGTTCACCGAGATCGTACTCCGTGATGTGCTCTTCTGCGTTGGCCGGATCAAGAGGCACGCCATCATAAATGATTCTGACATCGGGGTATTGGCGCAGATAGAGCGCAAATATATCGGTGACTTCCTGCTGAGCCTTGACACCACGTAACAAGCCGATACTTTCTGGCAAGTCAGCAATTTCCACCAGCATCCCGGAATGCTGAGCAGGGCAACCGCGGGTATCTGTCAACACAAATTTGCCCAACGATTCTGCTTTGCCTTGTATCTGATAACCATAAGTACTGCCCGCTTCCTCATATACAGATTTCCAGGAAACAACATTGCCCAGAGAAAATGCACGAAAACGGCCTTTACCATATTTCCCATGGAGCATCCGCTTGCGCTGGTGGGTACGCAATCCTTCCCGTTTCCAGGAGCCCCCCAGATTCTGAAACACAATCAATGCATCATCATAATGCAAGCCATTACCGTTGTCAGCAATGCGAATCTTCTCTACACCTTCAAGTTCATTCTCCAGGAAATCGATACGCACTTCCGTTGATTCCGCGTCCAGGGCATTCCAGATCAACTCGGCCAATGCCGTCATGGGACGGGTTTTTGCCAACGATTCCAGATGATCGTCTCTCACCTCTACAGTAATGGTCTTCACACTTTGGTACTCCAAAAACACTAATGTTTGGTTATAATATTGTCACTTGATTTTGTGTTGGCGAAAACATGGCTTGAGCAATATACCCAACATTAATAATGGAACCAAAGAAGCTGGGCTTGTTTTATCTTCAGATGCTCTACAACCCCATACATTCTCTTCCATTTTGTGCGGGTAATGCACGTCCAGTTCTAACTTCAAAATGTCACTGACACGGTCCAGTTCTGCACGGTAATCGTCACGACATAACTCGACTGCATAACGAAGATTGTACGCTACCCACAGGGGTTTTTCATTCAGATAGAATACGCCGACAGCAGTCAACAAATTGGCCAGAGCCAACTCGCCCTCTACATAGGCAAGCCCATACCCCTGCAACATCCGTTGAAACAATCTGGCTTTATTTTGCAACGTTTTTTCGGCTTCAAGCAGTGTCATTCCTGCCATACTTTCAGATAATGGTTCAGCAAAACCTTCAATCAGGGAAGCCAGATGCGCACTGTTAAATGTTGTAGTCGCCCATAATATTTTGTTTCCCAAATCGGGGCCGGTATCTACTCGTAGTAACAACTCAACCGCCATTTCAAAGTAGTACTCAGCTTCCAACAAGCTAATGTTCAATTCTTCTGCAAGTTGATTGATTTTCTGTGTCGAATAATACCACTCCGATTCTGGGATGTCGGGAAGCCAATACTGATGAGAAAACCAATCGGTTCCCCAAACATTATTATGCGTAGCAATACCCATTGCAAACCAGGAGTCATCCAGACGATCAAACTCATAATGGGTCAACTGAGAAATCGCTGCATTCAAATCTGCATCATCAAACGCAGCCTGATTAAAATCTGCCATCATAGACCCCAGAAAAACTTCTGGGTCTTGTCTGTTCATTGCCTGTTCTGCCATCAGAATATGCGTTGCCATACCCCACCCATGCGCCGAGGGAATCCAGAACAACGACACCACCACAAACAACCAGCACATGTAAAATTTCATGGGCACATTCTCCGAAAAAATTCGTATGGCAATACAGCGCTATACCATAGCAGCGAGCCTAGAAATCAATAGCGTCAAAGCATGGAATACACGAGTCCAGGGGTACGGTCTCAATACCTGTTGCGCCAATTCTGGCCAATTCATAACGAACCTTGGCAATGGGAAGTGTCGCATTGTTCAGGTCCATCTGAATACTGAACTCGGTATAGTTTTCACCCGTGTTCATGGTTGGCTCATCTGCAAAAAGGCGATTTCCGCTTAAATAACGTAACACATCGTCAGCGCATTCATTTTTTGAGTTAAAAAACAAAAGTACCTTGTTTTCAGCATACACCGCACCGTACAGATTCAACAAAAACATGCGGGCCAGTTCATACTTTTCTTCCGCTTGCTTTAAAGCAGGGTTTACCCAAATACCTGTCTCGGAATGCATGATTTCATCGCCTATAGCCAGGCCATAATTCCGAATGGCGCTCCCAGTCTGTGTTATTTCGAGACCGAAATCTACCGCGCCATGTACCACCTTGGCTTCTGTCTTTCCCCAAGTTTCGTAAATCACGATACCACGATCAATCTTTGGTGGAGTCATGTAATTCTGGACACTGTACTTATCATGGCTGTTTTCAAAACCAAGCGCCTTGATTTTACCTTTGAACCAATCCAATGCCAGATAGGGCATTTCCGAAACCATGGTCACCAACGGCTTACTCTCCAACAACGCCTTGAAATAATCATCAAAACACTGCCCTGTGGTCAGCGGGTTAATGATGATAACAATGCGCACATTACCACGAGAAAGTGACAAGACCTTGTTGAGTTGAATGTCCTGATTGTACTCATACTTGTATTCAAGCACCCGTTCACGAATCCAGTCATCACCGGCAATGGCTATATCCAGTTGACCAAGTCCCAGTTGCGAACCAAATTCCTGCGGGCGCCCGTCCCAACCGAGCAGTGCTGCATTCAGGGGGAACTTTGTCGGACCACCTTGATCATACCCTTTCGTTGGAAAACCTGCGTGTTTCAGGAAATCAATCAGGTTACCCCCACGTTTGGGGTCGGCAAGAGAACCGGCTGGCATACCAATCACAAGCTTATCAGAAATCATAGTATTGACTCTATCCCTTCATCATTGTCATTTGCTTTACGGGTTGCACGAAAGATACTGAACGCCAAATAGCCTACCGAAAATGGATAGAATCCAAATGTGAGAACCAGCCGGGCAACACTCCAGGGCACTTCTTCCCAAGGTAACTCGACCAGCCGATACGCTGGAATGGCAGCAACTCCGGCAGCAAGTATAATGATCAAAGCTATGCTCTTTCCAATTAAGGGCCAAGGCTCGGAGGGAATATCGGGTCTGCGCTCTAAAAAATAGCCCAAAAAAAACACAATCAATCCAATCCAGAAAAAGCCGGTTTCCATCCGATCAAATTGAAAGGTCTTATTTTTAATGCCATCCGGGTCCAATCTCCAATGTGGTGTAAATACTATCAGCATGACGGCCATCAAGATTATTATCATGACGGCACCCCAAGCCTGAAATCGGACAGGCCGATTATCCTGATATCGCAAACGAAACACTGCACCAGTCGCCATCATTATCCAGGGTAGTATCATATAGAGCCAAACCAGATAAAAAACCATGGCAATTCCTCACTATGAACAACAAATATATAAAATACGTATGTATTGTGCGGCTATTCCTGCGGCATATCATTGCCTGTCTTTTTTTCATTGCCCGTTTCATTTCCAACTCGCCGCCGGAGACATTCGGTCATGGCCAGTGCTGCGCTGACAGATGCATTCAGGCTGGTGACAGGGCCGGTAAGTGGAATGCGAACCAAAAAATCACAATTTTCAGAAACCAGGCGTCGTATTCCTTTGCCTTCACTACCAACAACCAGTGCCAGACGTCCATCCAGGTTCGCTTCCCATATAGTTTGTGGGGCATCGGCATCCAGTCCTACAACCCAGAATCCATTTTCTTTCAACGTTTCCATACTCCGGGATAGATTCGTAACCTGCACGAGGTTCATATATTCCATAGCACCTGCCGCTGCTTTTAATGCCGCTGCTGAAAGTGGTGCTGAACGGTCCCGTCCAAATATGACTGCCTCCGCACCCAATGCTGCCGCACTTCGGACAATACCTCCAAAATTGCGCGGGTCTTCTACACCATCCAATATAAGTACAAAAGCTTCCGGATGCGTAATGGTTTCGAGGCAGTCTGCCAACGATATCAAGGGAAGCGGTGCCGCTTCCAATAGTACCCCTTGATGCAATTGCCCAGCGACCCGATGGTCCAGCTCTTCCCGGCTACAGGATTGCACAGGAGTATTTCCTGCGGCATTATATATCTCTTCCAATCCATGTGCTGAATGCTGAATAAGCAACCGGATCGGACGGCGTTTTCCTGCACGCAACGCTTCCAATACTGGTATCCGGCCGATTACCAACTGACCATCTTCTGGATGAGCTCGTCCCTGAGTAGCCTTGCTGCCGGTAGTTCTATCTTGATGGCGGCGTTGCCCGGTATCTCGTTGAGGTGACTTTTTACGTTGCAAACAAAAAACTCCTGCAAAAATTATGTTTATATTCCCAAGAACGTACGTATCAAGTACGCCACCTGGCTTAGACCCGGTATGTAGAATGTACTTCCCAGGATCAGTAAACCGAATACCGCTGCGATTATCGCAAAAACACGTCCCACCCAGGCACGTGCTCTTAGAAATGCAGGTCGTTTAAACTCTGGCATCTCAACATCTTGTGCTTTGCGTGCAAATGCTTCAAAACGTTCTCGACACAGTTCTGAACAAAAACTTCCCAGTGGACTGGACACCTGACACATGCTACACCCCGGTTTGCCACACTGTTTGCATCGGAAAGTAGCCTGTCTGGTAACATGAACAGGACACAAAGTGTGGGTACCATCACTCATCATAATATCCTCCGGGTTTGATTCTGCGGTATTAATAATACCACTAGATTAAAACTTACTTTACAGTAGCAAGATACAGGAATCCATTGCATCATCTATATGCTTCCGGAACAATTCCGAATACCATCAACTACTCAGATGCGGATGTCGCCACCGGAGAACCAAGCAGTACAACACCCAGATTATTGCCATTCATCCGTTCGGTCGGCTGGTAGGACTCAGCTTCTTCTTCCGGTGTCTTATCCAACCACGAACCGACTGCTATAGGTTCATTCAGCAGAATAGCCTTGTCTTCGGTGTCCAGGTTTTCATCCCACCAGGCCAGGGTTGTCGAACCGCCACCATCCATATTGATACCGTCATGCGCGCCAAAATGCTTTAACCAGGTACCCACCTCATGAACCGTAATTCCACGACTCGCGTGACGACGGCCATCTACTGCCAGAAAAAACACCACACCACGGTCTTCTGATAATCCCAGGCCTGTTCGCGGGTGCAAATCATCCCCCGATGGCTGAACTTCACCATGTCGCAAGGCAAATCCAAAGCCACTCACAGCAGTATGAATAGTATCCAGCACAGTCGCACTATCAGTTATTGCCATCTCCATACGACCATCTGTGTAAACTATGAAAGAAGAAGTGCCATTGGGTGCTGAAACCAACGTACCATCACTGATTGCCAGACCCAGTAATGTTGATATGGTAGGCTCATCCCAGGGAGCTGGCCACGGGCTGAAGGCATCGGCATTCATGGCAACAACCATTTGTACCCCTTCCGTACGCCAGGCCCGTAGAAAATCCCGAGTACGTTGCCGTATCGTCTCGGCCTCGCCTAACTCCCAGTCTTCTGTCCGTTCAGTCGTATAAAAACGAACATCCGCTTCATTGGTATCAATACGAACACAATTAATAATCAGGTTTCGCGGTTCATCAGTACGAATAGATGCATGGTATATTCCAGGATAAAGAACACGGACAGCATCATCCGACCAGTCAAAAGTACCAGTCTGGGCAACTACAGATACAGGAACAAACAACAACATAAACAAAGACAAGAAAATGCTGCAATATAAAGGTATAGTCCGCAATCGCATTAGCTTTCTCCAGTTATTGAACTTCATAAGAATTTTTGTGTGTGATGCAGTTGTACCAAGGCAAGTACACCTACTTTCCATCCGATTATATTGTATTGGTATATGATAAATCATGGTCTGAAAGAAAAAGGACTCGAATCAGGTACACCAGATAAATTCAACCATAGATACTTCACGATAATGATTCAGAACCAGCCAATCACATTAAAAACGCCCTATACCCATCAGATACCCGCGTGGACTTCGCAGTAAACCTGGGTAGTGGAGAATTGTGCTGGGACATTGAAAAAGACTTTCAATCGCAAATTGAGCGCGCTGTCAGGAACGCTGGTATTCTATCTGCATATCACCTATGCCATACGCCATACACACCATGGGCCAGATACTGGTTCAGGCAGATGCATTATTTTTTCAATCGTTTACGGTGGTATGGGCTGATGGTGCAACCATTCGAAAGGGAGCTATGACGTGATGAGAGCGAGCATAAAAGCAATCTATCACTTTCTGAACGCTGAATAGGCAACAGCATTACATATTAACACCAAAGCTTCCTCCATTGTTGGATACATGAACACCAGCTCTGGAGGAAGCTCTTTGCATGCAGTATGTATTCAGGTTAGCTCCTGCATATACTACTTACAATAATTCTTCAAGTTCTTCGACCAATGTTTTAAATCGCTGCATGGCGCCATCTACTGCATGGGGTTGTTCCAAATCCACACCGGCATCACATAATAAATCCAGTGGGTATTTTGAACCACCACCTTTCAGGAAATTGAGGTACCGGGTACGTTCCTCATTACCCCCATTCAGCACATTGTGCGCCAGCACGATTGCCGCGGAGAGCCCTGTGGCATACTTATACACATAAAATGCCCTGTAAAAGTGCGGTATTCGCAATCCCTCCAAATCAAGCATATCGTCAATCGTGAAACCGGGACCAAAATAACGGGTTATCAATGCCTTGTATTCCGCACGGAGCACATCAAGCGTAAGCGGTTCACCGGCTTCTGCAATCTCATGAATTATTTTCTCATAGGCCGCAAACATGGTTTGCCGGATGATAGTGCCCCGTATTTCATCTATCTCACGGTTTATCAACTGGACACGCTCTTCCTTGGTATCTGCCTTGTCAAGTAAATACTTGCTGAGAAGCTGTTCATTAAACGTCGATGCAACCTCTGCCACAAAAATGGTGTAATGGCTGTAATGATAGGGTTGATTGTTCATGCTGTAGTAGGAATGCATTGAATGCCCTGCTTCATGGGCCAATGTAAACATACTGTCCTGCACATCTTCTTTATAATTCATCATAATGTACGGTGGTGTACCATAGGCACCGTAGGAAAAAGCACCACTGCGCTTTCCTTTGTTTTCATACCGGTCAACCCACCGATGTTTGAGCAGTCCATTTTGCATGGTGTTGACATATTGTTTGCCAAGTGGTGCGAGCGCATTGCAGATAGTATCGACTGCCGACTCGTATGGGATATGTACTTTGGCGGTCTTTATCAGAGGAGCATAATTGTCATAAGCGCGAATGTCCTTGATCCGTAACGCTTTCTTGCGTAATTCAAGATAACGATAATGGGTTTCCAGATTGGCATCTACGGTGTCAAGCAAGGACGTGTAAACAGTTGGAGGTACCTTGTCAGAAAAAAGTCCCGCTTCCAAAGCAGACGTATAATTACGAACACGCGCAATGTATACATCTTGTAAAACAGAACCACTCAAGGTAGCAGCCAGCGTGTGGCTGTGTGCCTCATATTCCGCGTAGAATTTGTTGAATGCCTTTTCACGTACACTGCGTTTGGGTGACTCCAGCAAGCTACGAAATGAACTTTGTGTCAGTTCAACATCTTCACCTGCTTCATTGCGAACGACCCCGAACTCCATGTCAGCATCATTGAGTTGTCCAAAAATGTTGGACGCGGTTTGCGCCACTTCTCCCTGCATGGCAAGAACACGTTCTTCTTTGTCAGACAAGATATGCGGTTTAAATCGCAGCAGCTTTTCCAACTGAAAACGATATGGAGCCAATTTGTCACTTGCCAGAAATTTCTGCATGGTTTCTTCAGGAATTGCCTGTAACTCCGGTGCAATGTAACTGGTATGTTCTCCAGCAATGGTGGCGAGATAGGTGTAGCGCGCAACCATACCCTGGTAGGTACTGTTTGCGACATCTTCTGTAGATTTCAGGTAGGCGTATATCCCCAGAAGCTCTGCTTTTTTGCCAAATTCACATTCGTATTCCAGCACCTTGAGCAGCCCTGCTGCGGATCGTCCCAGCTTGCCGCGGAAGTTGTCAAATGCAGGTACCATGGCCATGAGTTCATCAAACGCAGACTGCCAGGCTTTGTCGCTTTTGAATACCTTTGACAGGTTCCAGGTATCTTCTGGTTTTACCTCATTACGCAGAGGTATTTTATTGGTTTTTTTGTCGGCCATCAGGTCGTCTCCCTCCAGATGGATTAAATGATTAGGTGCTGAAATGCAGCACATAGTATAACGCAGGCAATCACCACACACAAAACACAAAGCAAAAATCATAAAAACACGGGTAATGTATGCACAATCTTGGTGTAACTTGGGTAATCAACGATTGACAGGGCATAATATGCACTATGTGTGCGAGGACGCATGCTTTTAATTCTTATAAATCACTTGATACAGAAATACCAAGAGCAATGAACATAAATATACTGACGAAATGGCCCACTGAAATTCCCCAACGTGTTCGCGAGCTGTTGTTATGCACTATTACTTTAGTTTGTATCGTACTAAGCATGTATGTTGAACATTTGCACGAAATGCCCAAATTAGTCATCACACTCAACTTGTTGGCGTATGCTGCCGGAGGCTGGTATGGCGTACAAGAAGCTTGGGCCTCCTTGACGCGCCGTGAATTGAATGTCGACTTTTTAATGATTCTGGCTGCCATTGGCGCAGCAGCAGTCAATCAGTGGCATGAAGGTGCCAGCCTGCTCTTTTTATTTTCTCTGTCCAATACCTTGCAATCCTACGCCATGGACCGTTCTCGTCGGGCTATCGGAAAATTGATGCAGCAACGCCCGTCAGAAGCAACTGTCTTTTCCGAAGGTCAGGAGCGACGTGTCCCCGTCGATGAATTGAATATTGGCGACATCCTGGTATTGCGTCCCGGAGAAATGCTGGTAGCAGATGGCGTAGTATGCGATGGACAATCCGATATGAATGAAGCCAGTGTTACCGGTGAATCCAAACCCGTGGATAAAGCACCCGGTGATTTGGTGTATGCCGGAGCCATCATGGGATCAGGCACACTGGATATCAAGGTCAGCAGAACACCTGGCGATTCTACACTGGCACGTATCGTTACTTTGGTAGAAACGGCACAGTCTGTAAAGTCACGGACACAACGGGTATTAGACGAAGTAGAAGGGTATTATGCCAAAATCGTGGTGGCAGGGGTGTTGCTGTTTATTCTTGTTCCCTGGCTGTTCTTAAATCATGAGTTTACCGCTACATTTTACAGGGCTATGGTGCTCCTCGTGGTGGCGTCACCCTGTGCCCTGATCATATCGACGCCGGCAGCCATGCTGTCTGCCATTGCCTGTGGCGCGCGCAATGGAATTCTGTTTAAAGGTGGACTACACCTGGAGAATCTGGCAGAGGTCAAAGTTGTCGCCTTTGATAAAACAGGTACATTGACCTATGGGAATCTGGAACTCACCGACGTTGTCACAGCGCCAAACGCGCCACCCGACTTTGACGCAGACCAACTGCTTGGATATGCGGCAGCCCTGGAGGCCCGTTCAGAACATCCCATTGCCAAAGCAATCCTGAAAAAAGCGTTTAATCAAGGGATTACGCTGCCCGAAACGGACAACTTCGAAAACATGCCAGGTCGTGGAACCTTCGCCACAATCAATGGCTTTCTGGTTTGGATTGGCGGCGCACGCATGTATGAAGAGCACGGCGAAGTCATACCGGACAGTCTGATGACCATAAAAGAACGGCTCGAAAATGAGGGTAAGACCGTATTGATTATTCACCGCGAACTGGCGCGCAACGCAGATGTAGGGGAACACGAAGATGAAGGCGGTTGGCTCGGACTGGTAGCTGTTTCCGACACCATGCGCGAAGGTGTTTCCACCATTCTACAACGGATTCGCCAGCAAGGCGTAACACACATCGCCATGTTGACAGGAGACAACCCTTCGGTGGCAAACAGCATTGCGGAAAAAGCAGGGGTTGATGTCTGCCACGCGAACCTGTTGCCCGAAGAAAAAGTGGAAGCATTGCACAAGCTGGAAGACACCTACGGCCCTGTATTGATGATAGGGGACGGCGTAAACGATGCCCCGGCGTTGGCCCATGCTTCAGTAGGCATGGCCATGGGTGGAGCCGGTTCCGATATCGCCCTGGAAAGCGCCGATGTCGTGCTCATGGGGGATGATATCGCACGTATTCCCTTTGCGCTGGAACTCAGTAACCGTGCCGTGCATACCGTACGGCGCAATGTTGCCTTCAGCCTGTCTGTGATTGCTTTTCTTGTTGCGGCGGTTTTTCTGTTCGGTTTATCTCTGCCACTTGGCGTGCTGGGGCATGAAGGCAGCACCGTGCTGGTCGTCCTGAATGGCTTGCGTTTATTGACCCTGCGGGATACTTTTCACAAAAATTAACGGGTATTTAATTCCAGGTTAATATGTTTAATCTTTATCAGCTCATTGACAAGTAAATCAACATTTGTTGAAGGACTTTTCTTAGAAGATGCTTCATTGCTTTTCCGAACCTTGTCAGCATTTTTAAGGGCAGTGCTTATATTTGGCAGCAACGCATTCATGGGAGGTTTGGCTTTGTCATATTGGTTTTGCGGTAAATGTTGTCTTAAATCTTTAATCAAAGAATCAGCATTCTGAAATGCTTTGGTCGTGCATTTAAAATGCAGCAAATACCAAAATTCGAAACAGGGGCATGACAAAGATATGTTAATCTTGTGTGCCTTCGCTGTGTTAATAGCACCAGGTAAATTTGTATGCCGATCCTGATCAATCACGCACCAGACCTGATCATAAGCAAGCCCACCTGATTTTGACTTTTGCATTCGCTCTTCTATTGCATACTGTACTACAGATACAGGGTCTGAACCGCATTCTTCACCACATATCTGTACTTGCAAGGGAGCAATTTTCCATATTCTTTTAATGCTTTTAAAATATTCTGGTTCTGTTTTGGCACCTTCACAAACAATTAAAATAAGGTCACCCGAAAAATTCGGTTGGTTTCGACTGAATTTCTTATTCGTATTATGTTTGCTTTGTTTACCTCTACTCATTTACAAAAAATCCCCCCAGCATGGGAATCGCCCCATATCGACCAGCAAGATATCCTTTTTCCAAAGATTCATCATTACGCGGACGATAATCCGTCAGGGGGTACAGCCGGGTGGCTCCACCCTGGTCCTTTTCTGTAAACCAGATTTGATCTCTGCGTAACAATTTGAAATCCAGCAAACTAGTATTGTGTGTGGTAAAAATTAATTGTGCGCCATTTTGATTCGCTTCACTGTTAATCATGGAAATAAGTTTTTGTACCAGCAGGGGATGTAAGCTGGATTCCAGTTCGTCGACAAACATCGTCCAACCATTTTCCAATACATCCAACCACGGAGCAATCAGCGAAAAAAATCTTTGAGTTCCCCCAGATTCCAATCCAAAGTCAAATTTTACAGGTCGGTCCACGTCTTGACTTGAATGCAAAAACCGAACCTCATAAATATCTTCTTCCTTCATTTTTGATACAACATACTTATGCACTATATCTGGCACATCATCGGGTTTTATTAGTTTTTTATCATCAAACTTTGATAGATCAACCTCGACACCTTCAATCCCTAAATCTGCCTCCCGGATCAGTTTAATAAACATATTTTGGATATCGGGTTTTTCATAAAATTTCCTAGCACTGAAGCGAGAAGGCATTCCTTCACCAGATAAATCTAAAATTATGAGGTGATTTACCAACCATTCATAGGGTGCCTTAAATTCTTCTACATTAAACTGTACACCAACAGAAAGAAACAAGGCGTTGTCTCGCGTTTTCTTTTCCAAGTCAGAAAAGGCAGCTCTTTTGTTACCATATTTATATGTGTATTTATCTGATCGCTCTTCTTTCGTTCGCTCAAATATCGTACGAGATTTACCATATGGGTAGGAGTATAACCATTCAGAAAGAATTTGCTTTTGATTCAAAGAAAAACCGTAATCGTACCTGACCCCTTCATGAACAAAAGTGACCTCAAAGGTACTAGGTTTTTCATTGGCTTCTGTGTTCAAAAGGAAGGGCAGAACGCCAGTACCACCCGTAGGATCCATTTGCGTAGCTGATTTGTAAACATACTTGCGCATAAAATCAACAGCAGTCAGAAAATTCGACTTCCCAGATGCATTTGCACCATACAGCGCGGCACCTTTCAAATAGGAAATCCCAGACATGCCTGGAACTTTTTGATCTATAACATTCCCAGGAATTTCATTTGGTCTGTACGAAGTTGTCAACAACAACCGTTGTTCACTGTCGATAGACATATAATTCGAGCAACTGAAGCTGACTAGCATAAGCCTCTCATTTCTTTATTTTGGAATGATTTTTGTAGAAATTTTACAAAATTAGCGTTATAAAGTAAATTATAGCATATTATAAGGTAAATCAAGTTTTTTATCAATATTAAAATTTTCCCATGTGGCTTGTTGTCTTCGTGTCACAGCGACCCTGTCTCTGAATTTGTTCATTCACACAAATGCACTTTTACAGATCATCAACTTGCATGTTTACAAAAAATAGAAATATGTTTTTAATAATTTCAACACAGGCTCCCATCAACTCCTCTCGCTGTTACCTTCCATAAAAATTTTCGGTAATACATAGTAATCAGACAAAGTCATCCTGGTGAAGATTGGAGTTTTTCACATGTCCAAGCATACGATATCCCGCAGAAACTTTATTCGGCAATCAGCTTTGGGGCTGGGTACCTTGAGCTTGGGAACCTTGGGGTTGCATGCCAATGCCTTGGTCCCCTCCGCCTTGGCCCTGGGTAACCCACCAGAAAGACCACCCTATGATGGGCCCAATGTAATTCTGGTGCGCTTTGGAGGCGGTGTGCGAAGGCAGGAAACGATTGCCGATATCCACCACACCTGGTGTCCCTATCTGATGCAGGAATTGGTTCCACGAGGGGTATTTTTTCCGAATATGGAAATTGAACAGCTTGATGGGGTGGAAACCAGTCATGGCCAGGGCACATTGTATTTGCTGACAGGTAAATACGACCAATACAAAGATATCGGAAACCGCTTTCTCGGGCAGCGTTTCGAATCCAAGGTTCCCACCGTATTCGAATACCTGCGACAGACCTATGATGTCCCGGAACACCAGGCGCTCATTATAAACGGTGAAGACCGTACCGACGAAGAGTTTTATACATTCAGTAATCATCATCTGTTTGGTGTCCATTATCGATCAACCGTGTTAAGTTTGTACCGATACAAAACGTATTTGCTGAGACGTTCTTTGTTGCTGGAGAATCTGGACTCAGATACCCGCCAACAAAAAAAGGACACGCTGGCGAAGATGGAATCGTTGGATTACCGGGTACACCAGGAGCGAAGTCAACCCGAAGCGATCGAAGCCTTCTGGGAAGATTGGCGTGCACAATATGGTGAGTCTGGCTTGGTGAATCCCAGGGGTGACCGACTCTTGACCGAATTGGCAGTACAAGCTTTACACAAATTGCAACCCCGCTTGATGATGATTAACTACAATGACCCGGACTACGTTCACTGGGGGAATCCCGCGCATTATTTCAATGGTATCAGCATCATGGACCAAGGACTTCGCAGGCTTGTCGCAACGGTTGAGAATTTACCAGATTACCGGGAAAATACTGTGTTCATGATAGTTCCGGATTGTGGCCGCGAAAATAACCGTGCTGTTGCCGTGCCATTCCAACATCATTTTGGTGGACGATCATCCAGAGAAATCTTTGCTTTGACGTTCGGTACAGGCATAGCCCAAGGTGAAGTGGTAGACCGTGCTGTGCAACAGTGTGACGTGGCAGGCACCTTGGGGGCAGTAATGGGATTTCAAACTCCCCATGTCGAAGGTGGGGTTCTGGAGGAAATATTCGCATGAACATAGATCAAGATAACCATTTAGTTGCCTTGGAAACTGCAGAACCATCAGAAGACACCACGACGCCACATTTCTTAAAACGCTTTGTGTCGCGACTGCGTTCTCTTGTGCGTACTTTATGGTTTATTCTAGTTGGAGCAGTTTTTTGCCAGGCGCCTGTCGGTGCGGTATTTGCCATGGGCTGGTGTGGGCGTTTTATGCAATACACCTTCTATAAAAACTGGTTCAAGCTATCTTCGCCCGATAGTAATCATAAAGCTTTCAAGCCAAGTGTGACTGCAATACCTGATGCCATGCATCATAAAAATCCACCACGCTGGTTTCTTCACCATGCACCCATTCAAAAAATACAGATGACCTATCGCAATAAGGGCATCATGTCCATACCCCGTGCAACATTGGTTGCCTTGACCAATGGTCTGTATCAGAATTTACGCTGGGGCATGCCTATCCTGCTGCATACCAGCCTGTTGTTGTTGCCTACCATGGCGTTGTGGTGGTTCGCCTGGCGCTACGGATGGGACAACTCTTTCAACAAGGGGTATGAACAGGCAGCCCTGGGGCCCGTGATGGGAGTATCGGGTATTTTATGGTTTATGGTAGCTATGTTATACATACCGTTGGCACAAGTGCATTACACCATTTCGCACCATTGGCGTGCTTTTTATGAATTCGGTCATCTGATCAAAATCATTCGACAGTCCCTGTTCGGAAGCATGTTATTGGCAGTGCTCCATTTTCTAGGAGGAATGATTGTGCTGATCAGTATCGTCGTTCCCGGATTACTCCCGCAAATAAACCCTGCTACAGAAACCATGACAGATTCTGAGCTACTGCAATTCTTGTCTAGATTTTTCTTTATCTTTGCGCTGTTTTCTTTCCCGGTTTACATATTGAACCGATGGTATGCCGCACGGTTGTATACAAAAAATTTATACAAGGCCATCCAGGCAGGCATTATTGAAGCATCCACGTTGAAAGGGGATGCACGAATAGCTTGGGATAATATACCCTTGCCCGAGGCTTTTATATTGAAACCAGCAGTTCATGAAATTGTCAGCTTGAATTGGAAGGAAAATACTAAGAAACTTCTGAGAGTACCGCGTCTGGCAGTACAAGGCGCGTTCTTGGCTGTTACCTTGCTGGTGTGGTTTGGTATGGCATCGCAGGTTTATGTAGGGCAATTTGTGAATTATCAAAATGCCCGGGGATGGTTAAATCAGCCCATGATTCAGGCACCTTGGTTTAATTACACGCCACAGCAATTGCGGGAATCAGCCGAGTCAGCGAATAATCAACAGGATTCATCAGGTCATATATTAAGTCAGAATACCAATTAGCGTTTTGCGTTATGGTTTTATTGAGATACCAGTCTCGCAGTCTATATTAAATATAAAAGCGGCTCTCCGCTCGCTTTAACATAAGCTTGAAAGAGAACCGCTTGTTCTAATCATTCAATATTGATTTACATCTATGACAGAGTCAATCTCCAACTTTTGTCCATACTCAGGAGCGGCGTCTTCTCATCACAGCAAAACCAGATGCTCCCAATGCAGTCATTACCATCACCAAACCCATTGTAGACGTCAACGGTAATTCACCCGTAATTTGCAGCGTAATAGTTGCTTCTTCGGTGCCGTTATCGGCATTCACAGTTACCTTATAAACACCTGCGTCGTCATCTTGTACATCGGTGAGTATCAGCGTCGGAAATTCTTCACCAGGAAGAATTTGTCCGTCTTTACTCCATGATATCGTTACATTACCAATTGCATTATTGATGTTTGCAACGAAAGTAACTGTGGAGCCCAGCCCGGCAATCTGTGGTCCGGAAAGCGACAATCCCAACATCGGAGCAACATCACTTTCATAGGCTCCGATATCGTTTGCTGTACCCGCAGGTTGAGGACGTGTATTGCCCACGATATCCAGTGCCAGGGTAGAATCCACTGCCGCGCCATGTGCTGGTGAATCGGGATTAATCAAACTGCCATCGGCTTCAAGCAGCGGATTTGCCACAATCGCGTTGTTTACCGCACTGCCACCGGGAAGCCAGGGCTGATAGACCCCTGGGTCTGGGAAGATTGATCCACTCCCCCCAGCGGAGAACAGAATGTTGGGAACATTTTGTGGACCTTGCCACAAGGGGTCTGTGCCATTGGCAGCTCGTGAAGCTGTATTGCTGGTGTCAATTATTGTACCATCTGCAAATATACGATACGTTGCATTGGTGATGTCGATAGCAATGTTGGCAGTAGCCTGATTGAAGGTACTGTGCCGCAAATACACTTGCCCCGGAGCGGGATCACCAGTAATAGCCTCGGGGACATTGGCGGTTGTCTGCTGAAATGCCAGGACAGCTCCCTGGCCTGTTTCACCTGTAAATACCGAATTTTCAACCAGCACTGCGTACGCAAATTCTGATGGCGCTGGCTGTCCATCTTCCATTGGTATCAGGTTGAACACACCACTACCATCCAGAAATTCACAACGCACAATACGCAATTCAGCATGCTGCGTCATTGGACCGATAAACGCAGAATCCATAAATGTGGTGGTACCCCCTTTTTGCTCCATACGCATATCGACAAGTATTAAATCACCTTTGGTACGGAATGGTTGTACCGTACCACCGGTCATCATGGGGGTAAAGTCAGACTTTTCACCTCCAAGTAGCGGGCTGCCTTCATCATCGCTGCCCCAGAATTCCAGTCGTGAGTGATTATCAACGGCAAATGCCACATCACCCAAACCGGATACAAAAACTGGGCGCACAAAACGAACTGTTGCCAGACTATTGCCAGCCCCAATTGCCAGGAAACGTGTATTACCAGAACCCAGTTCACAATCCCATAAACTGATTTCCGGTCGTGGCGTGTTCGTACCCCAGAATCGTATACCTGGTGCTGAAGCACCGGTGGCTTCAGTGATAATTGAGTCATTGACCGTTACATCAACGCTACCGCCATCATTGATACCTATACGCGTAAATGGCGCAGCAACTTGTGAAAAATCACAATTGGTAACGATTACATGACATATCTCATTTGTCATAGCCGAACCCGGGCGCAGTACGGTGTCTGTGCCACTTGCTGCATCCGGGTCTCCACCTCGAAAAACAACATTATCCAGTATATGAGGTTGGTCCGCATTGGCCGAATTATTAAACAATGCAAAAGCATTACCCGTGCTTCCATTGCCGGTGGTCGGACGCTCCAGAACCACATTTATAAGCACCCAATTCTGTCTTCCACCTGTCACCGCACCAGTATTGATGATTGGGAGCGCCGTAGCAGCATTTCGGATGACAATTGGATTCTCTGGTGAATTGCCCGTTACGGTTGCCCTGGCATTAAAGGGCATATCATCATTCGAATTGTTCACACTGGTAAGCCGTAACACCTGTCCGACACCACTGGTTTTTTCAATGGTGATCGTACCCGTCTGGTTCGTGTGGGGGCGGATTATTATCGACTCATTGATTGGAATAAAATCACCTGTTTCATAATAGGTGTCCAGCAATTCCAGAATATCTTCACCTGGATTCGCATTAGCCGCAGCAACCGCAGAGGGCAGATCGGTGTAATCTCCTCCGGCGCCAACGGTAAACACATCGGCAGATGCGTCTCCCGACAAAGTAAGGAATAGCAAGCATGTTGCAGCTATAAACGCCCTGTAACCCGTGTTTTTTCTTTCCTGTCGCATATTTAATATCTCCTCCATCAATGTTTTCGGTGCAGACTGCCACAATAGTAGTTTTACAAAAAGCACTTAGTACCAAGTAGTTAAAATTTAAACTATTAAATAATAGATAGTAAAAGTCTGAGTAACATTACTTTAAACAAGGGTGATACTTCACACCATAAATTTTACTGCTGGACATTGGGAGCCATTGGCACCATACCCTGCATCTGTCCATCCATCATTTGCATCATTTGCTGTTGCATCATCATCTCTTCAGGGGTAATTTCAATAACAACTTCATTGCCCCCTGGCGAAAAGATCAATCGGGAAATTACAAATGCAACGATAGCGATTATGGCGAATATACCTATAGTTTTTTTATTCACGGCGTTTTCATACTCCTTTATTTATGGTTGTTGACAAACATATGCGGACATCGGACTGAATCCAACATCCGCACCTTTTCCGATTGTTTGCATACTATCAACTACACCATTCAACTATCTCGGAAACCGGTTAAGCGGTTAATATCAACCAGCACCACCAAAGCGGGATGTCCACCAACGCATCTGGCTGTTCAGGTTCATGTGTTCATTGGGTGGACTTTGAAGAGGAGGTTTGCTTTGATAACGTACAAATTCCACATGGCCGTCCATGTAGAGCACATTACACCCGCCGGGAATGTGGTTAAAGACCATGGTGCCCGTGCTCTCACCCCAGTTGTCCGCTTCATGCGATTGAATACCCCAGGCATCCCACATGATGAAAAGCTGGCTCTGTGCCTGGGCTGCTGCCCCCGGATTGTTGATGTCGGTAATGAAGAATCGTTCAATACCTTCTTTTAACAAGGGATAAGACGATGGTAGAGGGCTGCCATCGTCATCCATCCACCCCCAGGATTGCGGGTGACCCACCAACTGTGTCGGACCCATATCTATCTGACCGACTCCTGCCCACTTCCAGATGGCAATCCAGTTCGGTGCTCCGGTAGCTGCTATGTTGGCTGCGCCGTGGCGTTCGATAAAATGCGCTTCAGTTTCTTCAGGTGCATTCACCCATAACCAGGCACTGCCCTGATAACCAAACACCGTGTCTAACCACTGTGAGCCAGTGCGTGTTGCGTAGGGGTTATAAATGTAAGAGTAGGGATGTGACAGCAAGGTATGCCGCGCTCCATTGGCGACAGCAGTCAACGCAGGATTACCATTATCAGATATGGCATTCACCGCATCGGCTAGGTCTTGTCCTTCCAGCCCTGGTATGTTGGCATAACCAGACCACCAATGTTGTGTGTTGAATTCACCGGCACGGTTGTCAGAAGGACATATGGCAATTGCCGGATCATTCCAGTAATCCGGATACAATTGCGCACTGTTCACTCCTTGGAGTAACAGCATGTGACCAATGCCCCATTGTGCCTTGGTCGGAAAACTCCCAGCACGGTTTTCACCACTGTACATCTTGAAAATAAGTCCCCACTGCTTCAAGTTATTCGCACAGGAAGCCCTGCGTGCAGCCTCACGTGCCCGGGCAAGTGCTGGTAATAAAATGGCTGCCAGAATGCCTATAATGGCGATGACAACCAACAGCTCAATCAATGTAAAACCACGCTTCTTGTTTTTCATGATGCTAGTTCTCCATTTTTTAAAAAAACTAATAAATTAAAACTAATTATATTATATATGCAAAATACAAAATTAACGCTGAATTTCCCGGCCAATTCATTGAATTTAAATACACACCGATCAGATAATCCAGTGTAGTAGTTTTGGAATATTCCTTGTTAAATTCGACAAAGAAAGTATTTTTTAACGTGTATACTTGAAATTAATAACAAGTAAATACATAAATTAAAATAAATTGCTTCCAAAATCATAACTAATATATAAATTCACAACTAACAGTAACCATATTTTCTATCTGCCTCATCAGGTCGTATTTATGGCTGAAAAAACGGTATGATATGGTGTATTCATTAATGCGGAGCGAGGAAGGGACAACATGGCAACAGCGACAGATATTGAAACTTTTCAAACAGTTTTTGCGGCGCTGGCAGGTCAGGCACATTATGCAGCTACAAGAGATGATGTCAATTCAATCCTGGAAGCCATATTAGAAAAGGAAAAGCCCGCAACTGTAGCGTTAGCGGCATTGTCTGACGAGTTGACGGCACAGATTACAGCACTATGTGCCGAAAAGAACATCTCCGTTTTAAAACCTCCATATCAATCCTCTGAATTGCCCAGCCTGATTGATACTGTTGATATCGGTATCACTGGTTGTGCCTTTGGTATTGCGGAGACTGGAACACTTGCTGAAGTAGCTTTGGATGATGCCATACGTTTGGTGTCTTCACTGCCACGAACACATATCGGAATACTGCATACTACCGACCTTGTTGGAACTTTACTGGAGTCATCCACTGCGCTACGGCGCATCTTTGATGAACATCCCGCAGGCATTGCGGTCAGTTATCTTTCCGGTCCCAGTCGAACAGGTGACATTGAAATGAAATTGACGCTTGGTGTGCATGGCCCTGAAACAGCTTATGCCCTATTATTGGGAGAATCATCATGACCAGGAATCCACGTCAACAACATCTCTACACCGCCATTCGAAAAGCAATTCAGGAAAAAGACAAACGCACTTCATTGTTCAGTTGTATGGAGCGCGGCAGGGAAAAGCGTGCGATTCGTCTAGATTCTCTTCCTGGTGGCACAGCATTTCGCAAGGAAGTTAAGGCTATCAAGGAACGTTGTATCGCCGAGCAGGAAGCACTGGTAGCCAAGTTTACGCGTAATGCGGAGGACCGAGGAGCCAAAGTACTGTTTGCCCGTGATGGCAACGAATGCATTGCGCAGGTACTCAGGATAGCCCACGATGCTGGATATAAAACCGTATCCAAATCCAAGTCATTAACTACGGAAGAGATCGAGCTGAACGACTTCATGGAGGAGTCTGGACTACGCGTGGTGGAAACAGACCTGGGCGAACTCATCCTGCAGTTGGTGCATGAAAAACCGTTTCACCTGGTCTTTCCGGCAATCCACAAAATGGCCAATGAGGTTGCCGAAATATTTGAGAAAGAGACCGGTAAACCTGTACCGAATGATATACCGGAAATCATGCGTATTGTACAGCAATACCTGCGACCGATTTTCCTGAACACCGATATCGGTATGACCGGTGCCAATGTCGGGGTTGCGGAAAATGGCGCCATAGTCATCGAGACCAACGAAGGGAACGCGCGCCTTGTATCGAGTATCGGAAAATGCCACATCTGTGTCATGGGGATGGAAAAGATAGTCGACACCGTGGAAGACGCGATGATGATGGTACTGGCCCATCCAGTGAGTGCCAGCGGGCAAATGCCCACTACCTATGTTACCTGGATGGCAGGGCGTACACCCCTGGGCGATGATGGCGAAGCACGCGAATCGTATATCATCATACTCGATAACGGACGAACAGCGATGCGCGAAGACCCTGTCATGCGCGAAGCGTTGCATTGTATTCGTTGTGGTGCCTGCATGAATATATGTCCAACCTACGGCGTAACGGGCGGACATACCTTCGGTCATATCTATCCTGGCCCTATCGGTATACCCTGGACGGCTGCGGTGCATGGGCTGGAGCAAGCCGGAAACTTCGCGGAGTTGTGTATTTCCTGTGGGCTGTGCAAAGAAATATGCCCTGCACAGATCGACATGCCCACAATGATTTCGGAGGTGAAGCAACGTGACAGCGAGCAACACCCCTTATCCCGGATCAACCGCGCACTGATACACGCAGAGGACAATGCCAAAATCGGTTGTGCTACAGCACCTTTGTCCAACTGGGCTTTGCGCAACCCTCTTTTCCGTACCTTGCTGGAGAAAACCGTCGGCATAGATCGACGTCGTACCTTGCCCCCTTTCGCACGGAAAACGCTTCGCCATCAATTCGCGGCACGAAAACCGAAGGACACCTCTGCTCAAGAAGAAATTCAGGGATTGACCCAGCAACAACAAGCCCGACTGCGGCGTAAGGTTGCTTATTTTCATGACATCTTCACCAATTACAATGCCCCCGAACTGGGCATGGCAGTGGTGGAATACCTGGAAAAACTGGGATGCGAAGTGGTGCTGCCCGAACAAAAAAGCTGTGGTTATCCAGCAATCGGGTATGGCGATCTTAATACAGCACGTGATTTTGGCGTTTATAATGTAGCAAGACTGGCACCCTATGTACGAGAAGGGTATGAAATAGTTTGTACGGAACCTACCGCGACCTATTGTCTGCGTGTATCGTATCCCAAGCTGTTGCCCTGGAATCCCCATGTCAGCGATGTGGCAGCACATTCCCATGAGTTCTTCGAATACATTCTAGACCTGGAACCAGACCAACAGGCTGCACAGCTCCTCGCCGGGCGTCGTTTCGGCATGCATTGTTCTTGTCACCAGCGTCCCCTGGGAAAAGCGAATGGCGCTGTGACCTGGCTGGAAAGTCTCGGAGCAGAAGTCATACGTGTAGAAACCGGTACCTGCTGTGGCATGGCTGGAACTTTCGGGCTAAAAACAGGCCCACTGGGGTATGAACTGGCCAATGCGGTAGGCGAGCCGCTTTTTGAGCGCTTCAAGGCGGCGGAAATCGAAGCGATTATTTCAGAAAGCAGCGTCTGCGCAATGCACCTGCGTGAAGGAACTGGTCTGCCGGTCTATCATCCCCTGGAACTGTTACAACTGGTATAAGCCGACTATGTAAATCAATCCTGTGTCATCATTGGCTGCCACCATCAATAACGGGCCACTTAAACGTCGACTCCAGTTGTATTCGCCGCCCTTCGGCCTGTGACTGCCGGGCAGCCTGGATAATCTCAAGCACGTGCAGGGCATGTTCCGGTGTCAATAATGGTTCTTTACCTGTCACTAGGCATTCCGCAAGAAGTACCGCGCCACCTTCCCAGACATAGGTATGCCGCGCATCAGCAAAGCGTTTATAGGAAGGTTCTTCGGTGGTCGCCAAGTCTACGCCATGTGGAGCCCAATCATAGCCAACCAGCTTCATCACTCCATTACGCCCGGTTATCGTAACAGTATGATTCATCTGGCGATCATATTGATGCTCATGGGGGCTGAAATAGTTAAAGCTGGAGTCCACCTGTGAAATAACGCCATTACCATGGTCCATCAACACCACGGCATTATCTTCCTCTGCAACCTGATAGGAACCTTTGCCATGAATCTCGCGCACCGGTGTGACTATGCTGGTCATGGCAGTCACAGCGCGTGCCGGGCCCAGTAGACCGGTAAGAAAGGTAAGGTTGTAAACACCCAGATCTGGCAGGCTGCCACCTTCACTGGCATAAAAGAATTCTGCCCAATTCGGCCCAAGATGCCCGTAGCTTCCATGCGCACTGGCAAGAGCTCCCAATTTTCCCGATGTGATGGCTTCTGCCATGAACGCGAATTGTGGACTTTCCACTACTGTGGGAGCACCCCAAAGTCGAAGCTGTTTTTCATTGGCCAAGGTGAGAAGCTTCTGTCCGGCGGCAAGCGAATTGGCCATCGGCTTTTCAGTCCAGACATGTTTTCCCGCTTCCAGTGCCTGCCGATTCAGCCGTTCATGCTCCTGCATATCGGTTAAATTAACCAACAGGTCAAATGAGGCGCCAGCAAGCATGTCATCTATATGCGTATACGCGTTGGGGATTTCATACCATTCTGCTGCCCGTTTGGCACGTTCCTCGATGATATCGCACGCACTGACAATCTCTACATGGGGTGAAGCCTTCAGGTTGGGGAAATACTTACGCGAAACACTGCCACATCCAATGACACCGACCCGGACTTTCTGATCGGCAGCATCGGCATCACTACTTGCAACGATGTGTGGCGCTATACTGACAGCCGCACCCAGCACAGCACTGTCCTTCAGGAAATCTCTACGATTCATCTTTGAAGTCACCTCATGTTGATTGCTTCAGGTTATGAATGCCCTTATGCCCACCGTTTTTTCCTGATTGGTCTGTTAAGTAAAGGCAATGCTCATTATCAACACGAAAAGTATCACCAGACAAACATTGTTGTTTGAATAGCCTGACAGGTCTACATTCCTTTGCTGGTTTACATCAGTCCAATCTCAGTTGCTATGGCTCGTACTTGTGCCTGAGTTCCGGGTGAAGCAGGAATTAATGGCAGGCGCAGAATATTTTTGATCAGACCCATCTCTGCCAGCAATGCTTTTACCGGGATAGGATTCGTCTCCAGGAACAATCCCTTAAACAGCGGCATCAGTTTGTAATGCACTTGACGTGCAGCCTCATAATCACCGGCATTTGCCTTGGCACACAATTCAGCAACCAGCTTCGGTGCTACATTGGCGGCTACTGAGACAACGCCTGTGCCGCCAACGGCGATCATTGGCAAAGTCAGGCTGTCATCACCCGACACGACATTGATATCGCATAACGACAGAATCTGTGATACTTGGTCCACGCTGCCACAGGCTTCTTTGATTGAAACGATGTTGGGAACCTTGCTAAGGCGTGCGATGGTTTCTGGTTCTATCTTGGCGCCTGTACGCCCCGGAACATTATAAAGCATGACCGGAATGCTTATGCTTTCTGCTATGGCAGTAAAATGCGCGACAAGCCCTTCCTGGGTCGGCTTGTTATAATAGGGAGTGATGGAAAGGGTACCATCGCATTTCATCTCATCAGCACAACGGGACAATTCAACAGCTTCTCTGGTATTGTTGGAGCCTGTTCCCGCGATTACTGGCACACGACCTGCTACCCGTTCCATGGTGAAACGAATGCATTCCTTCTGTTCTTCATGGGTCAATGTCGCGGCTTCACCCGTACAGCCACAAGGGACAATACCATTGGTTCCCTGATCAAGATGAAAATCGATCAGCCGTCCGTAAGCCTCAAAATCCACCTCATAATTTTCTTTAAAGGGTGTGGCCAATGCCACAAATGAACCCTGGAACATAATAGAAACTCCCGCGTGAATGCTGTTTCATCCCCGCCAGACTTAATTTTTAATACTTGTTATTACATTAACTACGCCATGCACATATCTTTGATGCGCAGAACGTATTGTAGCACGAATAACCCTGTCTGTTTCACGTAAACATCACTTTGAAGCTCAAAGTTTCAGTCCAACGGCTTCACAAGTATGAAAATCAGATCATTGTATTGTGGATATTAGCCCAGTCACATAGGAAGCGCCCATTGGACGTGGTGGTGCAAGTGGCGCATGGCTGATTGTAGACCCTGAATCGGACTTGATCATCGCTCTAGGTGGCTACAGCATGGGTGAAAATTATTATGATCATTTGAAGCCGATTATGTGGACTCTGGCACAGGGCGTGAGAAATTAAACACTTTATATATAACTGGTTTCATAGACGGGGCATAGAGATTTTCCATATTTTTATGCCTCGTCTTCGCGCGTTAACACCAGAAACACATCAGAAATAAGGTTTTTCTTCACCAGTTGATTTACTTTTTTTATAATGTCCCATCGACGAAATGACAAGCGGTGCATCCAAACGGAACTATCCACTTCAATACGCAAACAATTATCACGCAAACCCAGTGGACGACAATGATGATAATAGTTGTCTCCAACTATATCTGGCCAGCGCTCCCAAACTTGTGCGCAATCGAGTTGCTTTCCTAAAGGAGTACTCGACTGCATAGTATTCAAGATGTCGTCTATGCCGACCAGGTCATGTTTCTTTTTCAATTTGGCCACCACTTATTTTGAAACAGGTTGCACCACGGTTACTGCTATTTTGAACTGGATTTTTTGCTGTAGTGGTGATTAAACACTGAACTTCATCATTAATATATTCAAACAATTTTTCTGTGCGTATTTCATCCAATTCCGCCAAGACTTCATCCAACAGGAGAATTGGATATTCATTTATCTGTTGCCGCATCACATCAAGTTCGGCAAGTTTCAAAGCCAATGCTGCGGTTCGTTGCTGTCCTTGAGAACCAAAATGCCGCGCTGGATAGTTTTCAACAAGAACTTCAAGATCGTCACGGTGTGGGCCATGTCGTGTGGTCCGTTGCCGTATGTCTTGTGTCAACCCACGTTTAAGCACATCCAGGAAAGCTTCATCCAAGTGAACATCTGGTCGATATTGTAATGACAGATGCTCCTTACCAGTTATTCCAGCATGTGCTTTTTCAGCCCATATAGACAGTGCGTCTACATATGCTGCACGTTCTTGCATTAATACAACACCAAATTCTGCCAGTTGAACATCCCATACCGCAAGCAGGTCAACATCGGGATTCGAAGCTTTCAGCAATTCATTTCGTTGCCGCAACACCAACCTGTACTGTTGTAATGCTTGTAAATATCCAGAATTTGTTTGCGATATTTCCATATCCAGAAATCGTCGTCGCTGTGAAGCACTCCCCTTGATGAGCGCGATGTCTTCTGGAGAAAAAAACACCACCTGTACCCTACCCAAAATATCACTCATACGCGGCTGGGTTATTCCATTAACTTTGAAACGCTTTGTTCCATTATACCAATGCGCTTCCACTGAGACCTGACGATCGCAGCGCTGTGTTTCCAGCAGTACATGGAAATCTTGCTGTTTGTGTGTGACCAGCTCAACGTCTTGCGTTGTACGGTGGCTTTTAGATGTGGCTGCGTAAAGAACTGCTTCTAATATCGAAGTTTTACCTTGCGCATTACCGCCCCGTATGATATTCATGCCTGGATCAGGTTCCATTTCAAGAAATTCGAGGCAACGAAACCGTTGACAATTAATTCGCAGCAAGTGCATTTGGCAATCTTTCAAGCATGACAGGAATCGATTCTGGGCAAAGTATCAGAGAATGTAATACCCATATTACATCAGCTCATTTGTATGAGTTCTTCAAGGGAAGGCAGTGATTCCAGAAACCGGGTAGTAATGGTTGCCATCTTGGAACCATCCAGGTTTGCCAAGTGCCAGATTGGATCAGGTAGAAGGTATACCCCATGATCATGGGAAGGATAACCGCAAGACGCCGCCATATAGTCAGCTATGCGCAATGTCGCGGCAAATATTTGAAACTCTTCGTCACATAAATCAAGTTCATGGTGCCCCATAATTGCATTTATCAAAGCAGGTGAAAGACACCATTTTTCTGCCAGGCACCCGCCAATCATGGCGTGATCGGCCCCAATCTGCTGCATTTCTGCCTGAAAACAGGCGTAACCGTCATGTTGAATCAACTTGGAAATCGCAGCCGTTTCCTGAAATATATATTCCTCGATAAATACTTTTCCGATGTCGTGCAATAGCCCAAAGATAAAAGCTTCATCTTCTGCGACAACCAGCTTGGCCAGGGGTCCTTCTTCAACTAAAAGCCGCATGGCAAGACCACATGCCAAGCTGTGGCGCAGCAACTTTTCTGTTGAACCCCGAATGGTTTCAAAAACAGTCGCTGTCAGCACCATATTGCGAATCACTTTTGAACCCAATAGCACAACAGCCTGTTCAATACTGCTTATTTCTTTTCCCAAACCATAATAAGCCGAGTTAACCAGACGCAATGTCTTCAAGGCAATGGCAGGGTCTCGTGAAATAACTTTGGCTACGTCTCCCAATGCACTACCTGGATCATTGATAAGCCAGGTAATCTGATCGAGTGTCACAGGCATACTGGGCAAAGTAATAACTTCATCCAGCAAGGTTTCAATGTCATAGCGGCGGGATTGCATATTTCAGGTCAATTCCGGGAGTGGCAGCCCCTTGTCGCCAAATGCACGTTCCTGTAAACAAAGCACATCCACTACTTGCAGCGGATGGAGCAGATGGACGGATTCATCCAGAAATGCGGTTTTACGTTCACTCTCGGATTTGCCAGCCAAAACCAACACAGCACCGGTATGCGCATTTCTGGGACCAACAAGTACCACATACGCAGACCGACCATCCAAAAGATGCAGCTCACCTATCCAAGCAGGCCCTTGCCTCTTCCAGCGTATCACGACAACGTCCGATACTGCCGTTCAAGCAATGTGCTCATGTCGCTTTTCTAAAAAATGTATTCCGGCTCAAGTACTGCGTCGTAATTGACATCGTTGTCTGTGAACGGGAAGGTCACGGCTTCAAAGACACCGGTACCTGTACGCATCACAGCCCGGGCAGAACCCAATACTGGCACTACGCCAAGCAAGTAAGCCAATGGCTTGCCTTCTTTGAGTTTCCGGTCAAATGTCATGGGGATTTCTGCCCATCCAAACATGATATTGGATAAACCACGTCCCAATTTTGTCAATGACTTTTCAAAACCAGTCGGTTTTGGCAGGTCCAGGTCTGGATCATACACCTGCGCCTGCACCGGGTTAATCTGTAGCAGCATCGACATGATTAACAATACGACAACGGTTAAGATTAAACCCTTATTGTAGCCAGTTCCAAGCATATTAAACACTCCCTCTTCCGTATCTCCGGTGGACGACAAACGCCCAACTTAATTTCACCTGATGAAGTCTAGCATACCCATCCGGTGCTGTCAACATTTATTACTGTTAGAAAACGTAAACGCGAATATTATATTTAATATAATCTTATTATAACAAAAAGTCTGCCTTAAAAAAGCCATATCAAAAAATGCACTTGGTATGTTAATCTGAAAAAGTTGGTTCTCAGGTTAAAGACGCGATGTCAATAGTGAAATCAAACCATTCATGATGGTATTATGTGAAGTGACAAAACGACAACAAGCAATTTGTTGTAAGTATATGCATTGGTATTTTTTCGATATCAATGAATTTACCGAGTTTATCCAGTTCAGGTCTGGCACACAACTACCAGACGCAAAGGCAGAGAATAATTGCTTGATGGGGGGGCATAATGCATAATCCAGAAAACGAGAAGGTAATGATGCCATGCTGATGGAAGGTTTTCAACTCATGGTCATGGGAATGGTGGTTGTGTTCATCTTTCTCTCCATGCTGGTCGTCACAATCGAATTGTCCCATCACTTTTTTGATCGATTTGCAAATTACTTTCCGGAAGCACCTCCACCGGGGACCATTTCTAAAAAAACCTCTGGGGAAAATGAACTTCAAGAAGTCGCCGTTATGTTGGCAGCCATTAAAGCACGCTTACAATAATGTGGCGTCTTTTTTTTGCTTTCTGAACTCAGGGTGTAATTCAATCTGTCAAGCACACATAAGCAGTTGCTGGAATGTGTTTATTTAATTGGTGATTCAGATATTTTTGTTTCGGGTTCTTATTTTAAATTAAACCTGAACGTGTTACAGCCTAAAGAATTTCGTCAAGGAAAGGAACTTCAAAGTGCCAAAAAAACTCGTCAAGGTCATGAACACTGCATTCAGAGACGGGTTCCAATCGGTTCTGGGTGCCCGCGCGCTCTCCAAAGACTATCTGCCCGCCGTCGAAGCATGCCGAGAAGCAGGTATTACCCACTTTGAAGCAGGAGGTGGAGCAATGTATCAGTCGCTTTACTTCTATTGCAACGAGAATGCCTTTGACACCATGGATGCCTTCCGCAATGCGGCTGGCCCCGATGCCAATCTGCAAACACTTTCAAGAGGTATCAATGTTGTAGCACTTGAATCTCAAAGCAGTGACATCATCGATCTGCATGCGAAGATGTTCAAAAAACATGGCATGACAACAATCCGTAATTTTGATGCGCTAAACGACGTCGATAATTTAATCTGGAGTGGTCAATGCATTGCCAATGCAGGACTTCATCACGAAGTGTGCGTGACATTGATGGAACTGCCACCAGGCTGTGAAGGCGCACACACTCCGGAATTTTATATCGATACACTGAAGAAGATACTGGATGCCGATATTCCATATCATTCGGTGTGTTTTAAAGATGCCTCTGGTACTGCTGTACCTTCAAAAGTATATGAAACCATAAAACAAGCCCGGAAACTACTACCGGAAGGTACAGAAATCCGGTTCCATACCCACGAGACCGCTGGCATCAGTGTCTTGGGTTACAAAGCAGCTCTGGATGCCGGTGCCGACGGTATCGATCTGTCTTTGGCTCCTTGCTCTGGCGGCACATGCCAACCGGATTATGCCGTGATGTGGCATGCATTGCGCGGTACGGACTATGACTTGGGTATTGACATTGATAAAGTCATGGAAGCAGAAACCATCTTCAAAGAATGCATGAAAGATTACTTCATGCCCCCGGAAGCAACAACAGTGGAACCATTGATTCCCTGGTCACCCATGCCAGGTGGTGCGCTCACGGCAAACACCCAGATGTTACGCGACAACAATATCATGGACAGGTATGATGAAATAATCCGGGCAATGCGGGAAGTAGTGCGACTGGGCGGATTTGGCACTTCGGTAACTCCCGTATCGCAGTTCTACTTCCAGCAGGCCTTTAATAATGTACTCTTTGGTCCCTGGAAGAAAATTGCCGATGGGTATGGCAAGATGGTGTTGGGTTATTTCGGCAAGACCCCGGTTCCACCCGATCCAGAGATTGTTAAAATCGCCTCCGAACAAATGGGCTTGGAGCCGACAACAGAAAAGCCACTGGACATGAATGATGCCGATCCCAAAAAAGGGATTGAAGCCATGAAGAAAATTCTCGAAGCAGAGGGACTGGATCAAACCGACGAAAACATCTTTATTGCAGCATCGTGTAAAGACAAGGGGATTGCATTCTTAAAAGGGGAAGGCAAAATTGGAATTCGCCTTAAAGAACAAGAAGCACCTAAAGTCGAAAGCACAACACAATCTGCCAATATGTTCAAGGTGTCGGTAAATGGGAAGTCATTCAAAGTCCAGCTCGATGGCAACCAGGCCAAAGTCAATGGCAAATCATATGATGTGAACGTAGAAGAAACCACAGGAACCGACGCGGATAAAGGTGGCGGCGTGACTGTTCAAACAACATTTAATGTCAACGCGCCCATGCCTGGAAACATCAATAAATTATTGGTCGATGAAGGCGACTCTGTTAACGAAGGAGATGTGCTTCTCATTCTCGAAGCTATGAAAATGGAGGTGGAGATCAAGGCACCAAAAGCCGGTATTATAGCTGCCGTGCAGGTTAAAGTTGGTGATCAAGTTAACAGTGGCGTAACTCTGGTTCTGATTGGTGAATGATAACGATTGCCAGGTGCATGAATCTTCATTCATAGTAGCCAGGGAGATATAAACAAGGGAGAATTTGTCTCGTGGAAACGGTTACAACGTTATGGGAATCAACCGGAATATATAACTTCAGCTTGCCCAATCTTATCATGATTGCAGTAGGTTTGTTGTTGGTCTGGCTGGCAGTACATAAAAAATTTGAACCATTGTTATTGTTGCCCATCGGTTTCGGAGGTATCCTCGCGAATGTACCCTTGATTCAAATGAGCGATGTTGGAGAAAACGGTTTCCTGGGCATCATTTCTGCAATGGGGCTGGATAACGGTCTATTCCCACTGCTTATTTTCATGGGTGTCGGTGCCATGACAGACTTTGGCCCCCTGTTGGCCAACCCCAAAACGGCACTATTGGGTGCCGCTGCGCAATTCGGTATCTTTTCAACATTGATAGGCGCATTGCTTCTGACCATGCTGTTTCCACAGATCAATTTTTCCCTGTCCGACGCAGCAGCTATAGGCATCATTGGTGGCGCAGATGGTCCCACCGCCATATTTCTATCCAGCCGAATAGCACCCGATTTGCTCGGAGCAATCGCGGTGGCAGCCTACTCCTACATGGCGCTGGTGCCAATCATTCAACCACCTATTATGCGACTGCTGACAACAGAAGAAGAACGTAAAATTGAGATGAAGCAGTTGCGCCATGTACGCCAGGTGGAAAAGATTGTCTTCCCTATCATTGTGTTACTCCTCTGCATCATGCTGCTTCCCAGCGCAACACCATTAATAGGCGCACTCATGTTTGGAAACTTGCTCAAAGAATCCGGCGTTGTAGACCGCCTTTCAAAAACCGCACAAAACGAATTAATCAACATAGTAACCATACTCCTGGGGCTTGCCGTTGGCGGCAAACTCGCAGCCGACAAATTCCTCACCTTTGAGACCATAGGAATCCTCTTGCTGGGACTGGTTGCCTTCGCGATCGGCACTGCCACAGGCATCATCCTGGCCAAAGTAATGAATCGTTTCTCAAAAGATAATATCAATCCCCTCATCGGGGCCGCAGGGGTCTCTGCTGTGCCAATGGCCGCACGGGTAGTAAACAAAGTTGGGCTGGAAGCAAACCATCACAATGCTTTGCTCATGCATGCTATGGGACCAAACGTAGCCGGGGTTATCGGTTCCGCAGTAGCGGCTGGTATCATCATTGCCATGTTGGGTTAAAGCACACCAAACACATATCACTTGTAGAAGGCGTACGTAGTGTTGCTTTGGGACTAAAGCTACATTATTCCTTAACGCTCCACCAATGTGAACAATTAATGGGACATTGGGGTTTAATTCGGTAGTTGCTGTCCACAAAAAACAGCTTGCCGAACTAACCCAACTTCCGCAGTTATATTTGTAAATGGTTGATTTTATTGGATCGGAGT